>NZ_JAUETB010000005.1:0-382044 GCF_032484495.1 Bradyrhizobium sp. SZCCHNS3052
AATCCCGATGATCTGCTCTTCCGTAAAGCGGCTGCGCTTCATGCTCTGGTCCTCGTTGGGGCCAGAACGAACTTCAAACTGGATTAGGCCCGAGGGGCAAGGTCACAGCTTGCGCCTCAGCTATTTTGATCCAACCCTACTGACCTAGAGCTCGCTACTTTCAGCATTCCTCCTCGCTCCTGCGCTAAAATTCGACACCTGCAGACGAGACTTTAAAGGTCCCGTCCATGTGCCCATGATCGCGAGATGCTCTGCTGACTTTCTATTCGCATGAATGGGCAATCGCCATGCCGGCACGATCTCCCCTGCCGCCTCGGTATCCGCCCGGCTCCGTTTGGCCCGCTGTCATGCGAGCGGACATGACGGCGGCGTACTTGGACTACGGTGACACGAAAGAGCTCGCATGTGCTGTGCTCCGCGGAGAAGCCCCCCGTCCAACCGGCTACCACGGCACTGGAAGAGCTCGCGAGCCAATCTGGTCAAAGGCTGCTATTGACAATTTCATCAAGTCGGATTCCGATTCGCTCAATCGAGAAGACTTGGCATCCCTTGTATGAAACCACCTCGCACCGCGTTGAAGTTGCCGCGCTACTGCCGGCGCAAGCCATTGAAGAATGGGCGATGGGCTTACTTTTTCGAGCCGCCGACCTGGTCACGCAAACAGGGCTGCGAGATCAAAGCTGAGGCCTTAGGCGAGGACTACATGGCTGCAGTAGAGCGAGCCGAAACGATCCTCCTTCCAGCATTCGACAGCTGGCGCTCGCGAGGACTGACCGATCTTGGTCCGCCTTCCCTTGTCCCAGGGACGTTTGATTGGCTGGTGGGCATCTTCAAGTCGCATCAGAAATGGAAAGAGATCGATCACAAGACCCAACGACTTTATGATCAAGGCTTGTCGCTCTTCGCCAACCACATGCTCAAGGATGGGACTCGAGCGGGCTCAAAGCAGATCGGTCAATTCACTAAGGGCTTCGTCGACGCTGTCTATGCAAAGCTGCTCGTTGTTGAAGAAAGAGACAAGGACGGCAATATCATTCATCGCGAACGTCGGCGTTTTGCGAACGCCGCCATGGTCGCTTGTCGGCGAGCCTGGTTCGTTGGCCACCGCGCCAGGGAGAAGGACGTCCCAGCCATCAATCCGTTCTCTCGCATGGGCCTGAAAGCTCGTGCGCCAAACCAAGCAGCACGAGAGACGCCAACCGCCACATGGGAAGAACTCGTCGCCTTTCGTCGAATGGCGAAAGAGATGGGTTATCGGTCGGTTGCGACCGCCGCTCTTCTCAGCTGGGAATGGCTGCAACGCGAGGAGCATGTCTTCGGCGCGTTCGAGATTTCCCACTACCGGCCGAAGGAGCGTCCGAACAGTGTCAAGGTCGTCCACCCCAAGAATGGGGAGGAGGCTTGGTGGCCTCTGTTCGACGACGCAGGCGAGACGCTGTTCCCCGAGTTGATGGCCGAACTCGATGAGATCAAATCGAGAATGGCGGCGGGCCTGATGTTTCGGCGCGATCACCAAAGTCGCCGAGGGAGCGCGCTCGTGCCCTGGATCACCCAGCGGCGAGATCTGCGGTATCTGCGGGCCGTGGTCAAAAAGGTCATCAGAGCCGCGTCTCTGCGAAGCGAATTGTCCTTCACTTCATTCCGCCACGGCGGCTTCACGGAAGGGGCAGACAGCGACCTGACAGACGCTGAGTTGCGTGCCGCAGGCCGACACAGGTCGAGTCGACAACTGCCAACCTATGCGAAGCGGACCCGCAAACAGTTGATCTCGGGGTCAAAAAAGCGCCGGGAGGAGCGAACAAAAGCAGTCGGTTTGTCGGAATAGCCGCTGACCGCTTGTCGGAATGACTTGGCCGACTCTATCATAAGTCCTTGAAAGGCTTGGTGGGCGCACTAGGGCTCGAACCTAGGACCCGCTGATTAAGAGTCAGCTGCTCTACCAACTGAGCTATGCGCCCGGATCTTGCATCCGGAGAAAGCCTTCCGCGAGAGCCGGTCGTTTAGCAAAGCGATTCCAGGATGTCCAGCGATCCCTGAGCATTTTTCGGCACTTTCGATGCAGAAAAACCGCCGGCGGGCGGCGGTTTTCCCCAAATGAAATCAGAAGGATCGTCAAACGGCTGTCAAAGCCGCCCGGACTCGCGTTCCTCCTCGGACCAGCCCATGTGGCCCATCGGTCCCGGGCCGAAGCGATGCTCGCCGAAGCGCGGACCATCCTCCATGCCGCCCTCGCCGCGCTCCATCCAGCGGTGATGGCGCAGACCGTCCGGTCCCATCATGCGCCCCATCGGCCGGGTCAGCATCGACAGCCGGCGCTTCTGGCCATCGTCGAGCGTCTTGTAGAGCGGGTCGGCGGCGTCGGCGACCTTCTTCATCGCATCCGCCGTGACCGCCATGGTGTCGGCACGCTCGCGCAGCCGCGCCACCGGATCGACATCCTTGTCCTGCGCCTCGTCGGCTGCCTTCATCCGCGCGTTGGCACGATCGAACCGCAGCTTGACGAGATCGCGCACCGCGCTCTCGACCGGCGGCCACAATTTCTCCTGCTCCGCCGTCAGCTTCAGGCCGGCATGGACGGAAGCGATGCGCGCATCGAGCATGGCGGCGCGATCTTCCGGATTCATGCGCGCATGATGCATGTGATCATGAAACCAGCCGCGCTGGGCGTAGACCGCGGTTGAGCCGGCGATGGCGAGCACGGCGACTGCGGCGATGGTGAACCTTCTCATGCCAACCTCCTTGGAAACTCGGATCAGCATGAGCCTGCCGTTCCGCGCCTTCAACTTACAGTTTGGACAGAGTGTACGACCTTACGAAGATGTAATTGCTTCAAATACCTTTCTGTTTTTGCAAATCAGTTTCAGTTTGTTGCCGCGCCTCAAAGCATCCCCAGCATGCGCGGCAACCACAGCGAGATTTCCGGCACGTAGGTGACGAGCGCGAGGAAGCCGAGCATCGTCAGCAGCCAGGGCATGACGGCGATGGTCAGTTCGGTGATGCCCATCTTGGCGATGCCGGAGGCCACGTAGAGGTTGAGCCCGACGGGCGGGTGGCACATGCCGACCTCCATGTTGACCACCATCAGGATGCCCAGATGCACCGGATGGATGCCGAGCTTGACCGCGACCGGGAACAGGATCGGCGCCATGATCAAGACGATCGAGGTCGCCTCCATCACGTTGCCGGCGAGCAGCAGGAGGATGTTGACGACCAAGAGGAACACGATCCAGTTGACGCCAGCCGCCGCCATCCAGTTGGCGATCTGCTGCGGGATGTTCTCATTGGCCATCAGGAACGAGAACAGCACGGCATTGGTGATGATGTAGAGGATCATCGCGCTCATGTTGGCCGAGCCGAGCAGCACCTTCGGCACGTCCTTCAGCGACATGTCGCGATAGACGAACACCGCGATGACGAAGGCATAGACGGCGCTGACGGCCGCGGCCTCGGTCGGCGTGAACTTGCCGGTGTAGATGCCGCCGAGCACGATCACGATCAGCAGCAGGCCCCAGACGCATTTGCGGAAGGCCGTGAAGCGCTCGGCCCAGCTCGCCCGCGGCATCCGTGGATAGTCGTTCTTCCAGGCCCGGTAGAAGGTCGTGAGGCCGAGCAGGCTCGCCAGCATCAGCCCGGGGATAACCCCGGCGATGAACAGCTGACCGACAGAGGCCGAGGAGACGCGATGACCGGCCGGATCGAGCGCGATGCTGCCGCCGGTCGCGACCGCATAGACCACCATCACGATCGAGGGCGGGATCAGGATGCCGAGCGCGCCTGACGTCGTGATGACGCCGGCGCCAAAGCGCTTGGGAAAGCCCTGCTTGACCATCGCCGGCAGCATGATCGAGCCGATCGCGATCACGGTCGCCGGCGAGGAGCCGGAGACGGCGGCGAACAGCGCACAGGCCACGACGCCGGCAAGGCCGAGGCCGCCATACCAGTGCCCGACCATCGAGGTCGCGAAGTTGATCATCCTTCGGGCGACGCCGCCATGGGTCAGGAAATTGCCGGCGAGGATGAAGAACGGGATCGCCATGATCTCGAAATTGTCGATGCCCGTGAACAGCTTCAGCGCGACCGATTCGGTCGGCACGTTCGTCATGAAGAACACGAACGACAGCACGGTGAGGCCGAGCGCGATCGAGATCGGCATGCCCGTCAGCATCAGGAAAATGAGCAGGCTGAAGATGAGGAGGCTGCTCATCGCAGCGCCTCCGTCGCCGTCGGGTCGACGCCTTCGACATAGGCGTGGTCGTGATGCGGCAGCTCGTCGTGGCGCAGATAGTGCCAGGCGACCTGCAGGAAGCGGAAGCACATCAGATAGGAGCCGAGCGGGATGCAGAGATAGACCAGCCAGCTCGGCAGCTCCATGTCGGGCGTCACCTGGTCGGTCTGCGACAGGCCGTAGACGAACTTGGCGCCCATCGTGCCGATGATGGAGGTGAACAGCGCTCCGCACAGCAGGCCGAACAGGATGGTCACCTTGCGCAGCGATGGCCGCATCATGTTGACGACGACGTCGACGCCGACATGGATGCCCGTGCGCACGCCGTAGGCGGCGCCGAACTTGGCCATCCACACGAACATGTAGATGCAGAGCTCCTGCGCCCAGGACAGGTCGATCGGAAACAGGATGGGATAGAGGAAGGGCACGCCGACCAGATAGCGGTGCAGCACGGCCACGAAGATGATCGAGGTCGCCGCCGCGATCAGGAATGCGATCAGGATCTCCTCGAGCCGATCGAGGATGCGCAACAGAAAGCCCAAGTCCCCTCCCCCACAATCAAAACGTCCGCGGCGCTTGGCTGCGCCGTCTGCCTTCTTGCGCGCCGAGTGCTTCGCCCCCTCGGTGCGCGGGCCATTGTCCGCGCACCGCTCGTCTCACGCCATCAGTTGGTCGAGCCGCGCGTCTCCTTCAGGAACTCGTCGATCAGCGGCTGGCCGACGCGCCCCGCGACGTCCTTGTACACCGGCATCATCGCCTTGCGCATCGCCTCGTCCTGGGCCGGCGTCAGCTTGACCAGCTCGGTCTTGCCGGACTTGCGGATCTCCTCGAGCGCGTCGTCGTTCTCCTTCGCCGACTGGTTGTTGCCGTAGGCGGTCGCTTCCTTCATCGCCTTCTCGCAGGCGGCGCGGATATCCGGCGGCAGGCCGTCCCAGAACTTCTTGTTCACGACCACGACGTAGCCGATGTAGCCGTGATTGGTCAGCGTGATGTACTTCTGCACCTCGTGCATCTTCTGGGTATAGATGTTCGAGGGCGTGTTCTCCTGGCCGTCGACGACGCCGGTCTGCAGCGCCTGGTAGACTTCGGAGAAGGCCATCACCTGCGGGATGGCGCCGAGGGTGCGGAATTGCGCGTCCAGCACCTTCGAGGACTGGATGCGGAACTTCAGACCCTTGTAGTCGGCGGGATCGACGAGCTTCTTGTTGGCGCTCATCTGCTTGAAGCCGTTGTCCCAGTAGGCGAGCCCGATCATTCCCTTGGGCTCGAGCAGCTTCAGCAGCCTGGTGCCGAGCGGGCCGTCGGTCACCTTCCGCAGGGTGGCGAGGTCGGGCAGGATGTAGGGCAGATCGAACACCTCGAATTCCTTGATGCCGATCGGGCCGAACTTGGAGTTCGAAGGCGCCAGCATCTGCACCGCGCCGAGCTGCAGCGCCTCGAGCTCTTCCTTGTCCTTGTAGAGCTGCGAGTTCGGATAGACTTCGACCTTGACCTTGCCGTCGGTGTATTTCTCGGCCAGCTCCTTGAACTTGTCGGCGGCGAGGCCCTTCGGGGTGTTCGAGGCCACCACGTGGCTGAACTTGATCACGATCGGATTGTCGGCGGCGAGGGCCGGGCCGGCCAGAGCGAGCACCGCGAGCGAGGCGGCGGTGGCGATCACGTGGCGAAACTTGAAGTGCAAGGTGTCCTCCCGACGTTTCGGGGGACATTGCAATGACGCCCCCGCTTTGTATGCCAAGGACATTGTTAGCGGGTCGCCGGCCGGAATGCCATTGACCGTTAGCCGCAGAGGCGGGGATTCCCATGCCGCAGCGCAAAAATGGTGATGACTGTCATTCCGGGGCAGCCGCGCAAGCGGCTGAGCCCGGAATCCGAAGGTTATTGGCGCGGGCGCAAGCCAAGCTCGGGATTCCGGGCTCGACGCTGCGCGTCGCCCCGGAACGACGAAGCAAGGTTCGGCCCCAACCGACGATCGTGAACTCAGCTCGCCGCTGCGGCCGCCGCGCCCTGCGCCACGTCGCGCTGGCGCTTCATGACCAGCTTGTTGAGCGCCCCCAGATAGGCCTTGGCCGAGGCCACCAGCGTATCCGGATCCGCCGCGCGCGCGGTCATCGAGCGGCCGTCCTGCGACAGCCGCACCGAGACCTCGGCCTGCGCATCGGTGCCCTCGGTCACGGCATGGACCTGGTACAATTCCAGCTTGGCCTCGTGCGGCACCAGCGACTTGATGCAATTGAAGACGGCATCGACCGGCCCGTTGCCCTCGCTCTCCTCGATCTTGGTCACGCCGTCGACGTCGAGCTTCATGGTGGCGCGCTGCGGGCCGCGGGTGCCGGCAATCACCGACAGCGACAGCAGCTTGATGCGGTCATGGGCGCTCACCATGCCCTCGTCGATCAGCGCCTCGATGTCCTCGTCATAGATGTGCTTCTTGCGGTCGGCCAAAGCCTTGAAGCGGACGAAGGCGTCCTCGACCTGGTTGCCCGCCAGCTTGTGGCCCATCTCCTCCAGCTTGTGGATGAAGGCATGGCGGCCGGAATGCTTGCCCATCACCAGCGAGGTCTGCTTCACGCCGACCGTCTCCGGCAGCATGATCTCGTAGGTCTGCGCGTTCTTCAGCATGCCGTCCTGATGGATGCCGCTCTCATGCGCGAACGCATTGCGGCCGACGATGGCCTTGTTGTACTGCACCGGGAACGAGGTCGCGGCCGAGACCACCTTGGAGGCGTGGGTGAGCTGCGTGGTGTCGATCTTGTTCCAGTACGGCAGCTTGTCGTTGCGCACGCGCATCGCCATCACGACCTCTTCCAGGGCCGCATTGCCGGCGCGCTCGCCGATGCCGTTGATGGTGCATTCGATCTGGCGGGCGCCGGCGCGCACGCCGGCCATCGAGTTGGCGACCGCCATGCCCAGGTCGTTGTGGCAATGGACCGAGAATACTGCCTTGTCGGAGTTCGGCACGCTCTCGCGCACGCGCTTGAACAGGTCGTAATACTCCTCCGGCACGGCATAGCCGACGGTATCCGGAATGTTGATGGTGGTCGCGCCGGCCCTGATCGCGGCCTCGACGCAGCGGCACAGGAAGTCGAACTCGGTACGGGTGCCGTCCTCGGACGACCATTCGACGTCGTCGGTGTGGTTGCGCGCGCGGGTCACCGAGGAGATCACCAGTTCGTAGACCTGCTGCGGGTCCATCTGCAGCTTGTACTTCATGTGCACCGGCGAGGTGGACAGGAAGGTGTGGATGCGGCCGCGCCTGGCCGGGCGGATCGCCTCGGCGCAACGGTCGATGTCCTTGGCGCCGGCGCGCGACAGGCCGCAGACCACGGCGTTCTGGGTGCGCTTGGCGATCTCGTTGACGGCCTCGAAGTCACCGTCGGAGGCGATCGGGAAGCCGGCCTCGATGATGTCGACGCCCATGCCGTCCAGCATGGCGGCGATGTTGAGCTTCTCCTCGAACGTCATGGTGGCGCCGGGGCACTGCTCGCCATCGCGCAAAGTGGTGTCGAAAATGACGACGCGGTCCTTGTCGGACTGAACGGGATTGGACATCTGCTTTCCTCGAACTTTTCGGGTGGTGCGCGTGGCTTCCAGAGGCGCTGAAGGGTGTTTCGGTGTCGAAGCAGCCCCCTGAGTGCCCAGGCGCATCCCGCCCAGCCGGCCCTCAGGGGCAGCTAAGAAGCAGAAGCTCGATCGCGCCGATCAGGTCGGCGGGCTGCAGCGCGGCGAGCGCGATCGTCCGGGCGTCTGCCCCGGCGATGGCCTCGATCTCTGCGCTGCGAATCAGCATTGCCAAACCCTTTGCGAGAACACGAAAACTGTGCGGCAAAACCGTTGACGGTTTGTTGCCGAGGTGCCCTCGACAGCGCTTTTACTGGGAATGGGAGGGTCTCGCAACGCCGAATAATGGTCAGGAGAGGTGACGTATTCGGGCAGTCCCGCGCCGCTCTCCCTATAAATCTCTCCCTATGAACAGTGTCATCCCGGGCAAGGCCGCCAACGCGCCAGCGTTGGTGAACGCCGACCCGGGATCCGTACGCCGCGGCGGATTTGGCTGGGCGAGTTGGAGCGGCCATCCTGCCTCGCAGATCTCCCTGGGGTTATGGATCCCGGATCGGCGCACGCGTGACCGCGCGCTTGTCCGGGATGACGGTGAGGGTGTGGTTGTCGGCATCTGCACCAGCACGCATTTCACGCTCCCGCGACACATCCGTGCCCGAGTTGTTCACCCGCATCGTACCCTCTTCCATCAGAGGGTGCAGGGAAGACCGGGCGTCTGCCGACACCCGCGGCCCCCGTGCGATAGAAAATGCACGGGGCAAGAACCACAGGATCGGCCAGGACATCCCGGCCTTCCCTGCGCAACGGCTTTACGGCTTACTTCGCGCTCTCCCTGGGGACCGGGCTTTCTTGCCCCCATCATCCGCACCGCTGCTTCGCGCAACGGCACGAACTTGACCTCAGCATCGGGAGGCCAGGACCACACGACTTCGCCGTCCGCAAAACGCCGGTCGTCCACCGGCGCCTCACGGCCATCGCTCCCCGCACTCCACGTATCGTGACGACGCGTACGCCCCTCTTCGATGAGGCGGGATGACGTAGAGAAGCACGTTTTCTGAAAAAAGGAAAGAGGAAATTTCGTCGAATACGAAGATCGAGCGTGTGGTACCATGACCTCATGACAAACCGCATCTTCGTCCACGGCGTGCCGGACACGCCCGCAATCTGGGGCCCGCTGATCGCGGCGCTCGGCGAGACCGTGGCAGTGCCTGCCCTGCCCGGCTTCGACGGCGATGCACCTCCGGGCTTCGCCTGCACCAAGGACGCCTACGCCGACTGGCTGGTCGCGCTGCTGGAAGCGCAGCATGCGGCGGTCGGGCCGCTCGACCTGGTCGGGCATGATTGGGGCGCGCTGCTGGTGCTGCGCGCGGCATCGCTGCGGCCGGGGCTGGTGCGCTCCTGGGCGGTCGCTGGCGGCGCACTCGATCCGGACTATCGGGGACATCGCATCGCGCGGATCTGGAATACGCCCGTGCTCGGCGAGATATTCATGGCGGTGTCGTCGCAAGCTGCCATGGCACGGATGTTCCGGCAGAGCGGATTGCCATCGGAGCTGGCGGCGCGCGAAGCCACGGCATGGCAGGCTCCGATGCGCCGGGCGATCCTCGCGCTGTATCGCTCCGCCGACGGTCTGTGCTTCAAGGGCGACTGGATCGCGCGGCTCGAACAGCTGCCGCGGCGTGGACTGGTGATCTCGGGCACACAGGATCCGTTCGTGCCGCTCGACACGCTCAGCCGGTTCGCGCAAGCGCACGGCGCGCGGCTTCATGTCGAGCCGGACGCCGGCCACTGGAGCATCGTCGAGCGGCCGCAGAGCATCGCGGCCGTGCTGCGGGCGTATTGGGCGGAATGAGCACCAGTCCTATTGCGACAGGGCTGAGACCAGCGCATCGCCGATTACATTGGCAATCTCCTGCTCGTGGCCGGGGTATGCGCGAAACACGTATTGTTGCCCGAGGAGTTGAGTTTGCTTCTCGACGTTCCAAATCCGAAGCGAGACTTTGTGACGGCCATCGCTGAGGAGCGCGGCATTGCCGACCAGCACGAGATCAAAGTGCAGATCTCGCGATTTCTCGAATTGCGGCAGCAGAATATCCGGATGACCTGGGCTTGCCATCGGGACAGGCTCTTCGACGACCCGGAGCGACGGCATTGCGTGGAATCGCGCGCGTAGCGCGCTCGTCAGAAGGGCGGCATCATCTCCCGCCTCAGGCGTCATCGCATGCAGCTTGGGCACCGCGATCACGCGTTCGCCTTCGGCCGAAGCAGGTCGCGCCAGGACCGTGAGCAGAGCCGCGACGGCAAATGCAACACCAAGAAAAACGTCATGAAAACGTCGAAGTATGCCGGCCTGCATGGTCACTTCAATCCTCATCTCAATATACGCCCGAGCAATGGGCCGGCTCTTCGACGTGCGCGCCGGCTATCACACAATCTTTGATGGATTGCGGTCCTCTGATACCATAACCTGAAAGTCGCTCATCGGAGACATTCGACATGGCGCGTCTCAAGACCGGACTTTGGTTGTTCTCGGCGCTGCTGGTGGCCCGGCTCTTCTCCAGCGCAGCCTTCGCCGAGGACTTGAGCCTCGCCCGCTTTCCTCAATCCGACTGGGCGACCGCCACGCCTGAGGACGAAGGGATGGATTCGGCGGCCCTCGCAAAACTCGTCGCTTCCGGTAAGGCGATGAGGTTCGACAGCCTGCTGATCACGCGCCATGGCCGCATCGTGGTCGATGCCAGCTACGCGCCCTACAAGGCCGACGAGCCGCACATCATCAATTCCGCGACCAAAGCCGTGGTCTCGACGCTGATTGCGATGCTGCTCAAGGACGGCGTGCTCGACAGTCTCGATCATCCGGTGCTCGACTTCTTCAAGGACCGCAAGATCGACAATGTCGACGCGCGCAAGCAGGCGCTCACGGTGCAGCACCTGCTCAACATGACCTCCGGGTTCGACTGGGACGAGGGTTATAGCGGCGGCGCCGAGACATCCCTCTACGAGATGGGCCGGAGTCCGGATTGGGTGCAGTACATCCTCGACAGGCCGATGGCGCAAGCGCCCGGCGAGACGTTCTACTACAACAGCGGCAACTCGCATCTGCTCTCCGCGATCGTCACGAAGCTCACCGGCAAGAGCGCGGAGGACTTCGCCAAGGAGAGGCTGTTTGGGCCGCTCGGGATCACCGAGCACGCCTGGTTCAAGGATGCCCAGGGAATTTCCGCCGGCGGTTTCGGGCTGGCGCTGAAGCCGCGCGACATGGCGAAGATCGGCTACCTCTATCTGCGGCGCGGCCGCTGGGGCGAGCAGCAATTGCTGCCGCCGGACTGGATCGAAGCCGTCAACCACGCCACCGTCAGCATGAATGCGAAGTTCGATCCGGGGCTCTCCTACGCCGATCAGTTCTGGACCCTGCCGGACAAACACGTATTCATGGCGGTCGGCTACCACTGCCAGGTCATCATGGTGCTGCCCGACCGCGACATCGTGGCGGTGATGACCGCGCGCGAGTTCTGTCCATTCCGCAAGCTCGCCAACACCATTTCGGCGACTGTGACATCTGACAGCGCCCTGCCTGCGGCGCCGGAAGCGGCAGCCGCGCTCGCCGCTGATGTCCGCGAGGTCGCGACGGAAACCCGAGGCCCGGTCGGAGCCGTGCCGGAGATGGCGGCTTCCATCTCGGGCAAGACCTACAGCTTCCCGCCCGGCCCGCTCGGCATCAACACGATCAAGCTGGACCTCACGGGACCGGAACCGCAGGTCACCTGGGACATCCCCTCGCGGGACCGCGCCGGAGGCACGGTGCATCTGCAGAGCCCGATCGGCCTCGATGGCCTCTATCGCAAGACCGCGCCGCCCCATCCCTGGCAGCCCTTCACCTACCGGGCCATGAAGGGCAGCTGGATCGACGCCACGACCTTCGTGATCGACGCCCAGTTCATTGGCCAGGGCGAGGAGCGCAATTGGCGGCTCAGCTTCGACGGCGACAAGGTGACGTTCCGAACGAAGGGCCGCTACGGCAAGGACGTAGTGGTCGAGGGTCATGCGGCGCCGTGAGTCCTCGGCGGCTCTGCGCGGCCTGACGAAAGTCGAGCGCAAATGCTGCAGCACTGATCGGCTCCGTTCGGCTGGGCGGAGACATGCCGCACGGCGAGAATTGGAACAGTTCTCATAGCGCTCTGCGTGCCGCGGGCGGCGGATGCGATCTCCCGTCGTTTTCTCAAACAGATCATCTCGTGTATGTCTGCCCTCCCGCCGAGGCTCTCACTCCGCGGCGGGGGATCGTTTTTCGATTGCGGTGGCATAATGTTGAGATTGCTGGAGCGTCTGGGTCTCCGTTTCGAGGATACCGTCGAGGAGCGGCGTTTCGTCGACCATTACGTCCGCGGCAGCACCGCCTGGACGCAGATCGCGATGCTGCTCGGCGCCCTCACCTTTGCCGGCTACACGCTGTGGGACTGGGTGCTCTATCCCGAGATCGTGCCGACCACGTTCGCGATCCGCGGCGGGACCGCCGCGCTGGTGCTGCTGCCGCTGACGGCTTTGCTGTCGACGCCGGCGCGCCGATGGGCCGAGCCGATTCACCTGGTCTATTGCGTGATCCCCGGTTGCGTGCTGCCGACGATCTACTGGGTGCTGCCGTCGGGCTTCACCTATTCTGCAGCCGGCATGATCATCGTCATCCTGTTCGTATCCACCATGCTGCCGTTGCGCACCGGCTCCTACGCGATCTTCTGTGCAACGAGCTGGAGCGCGCTGGCGGTGGCCGAGAGTCTCGCGACCGAGCCGCTGCCGCCCGGCCTGCGCTTCATCGATCATTCGCTGGTCGGCAATGCCTGCCTGCTCTCGCTCTATGCCGTCGGCGCGCGCGAGTACCAGGCGCGCAAGCAGTTCCGCACCGCGGAGGCGCTGCAGCGGGAGAAGGAGCGCTCCGAGGCCTCGCTGCGCGATCTGCATGCCACGCAGGCCCATCTGGTGCAGGCGGAGAAGCTGGCCTCGCTCGGCCAGCTCGTCGCCGGTGTCGGCCACGAGGTCAGCACGCCGCTCGGGCTGGCGCTGACCACGTCGACGGCGATGGAAGACGACGTCGAGGCGATCGCGCGCATGCTTGGCGGCGGCCCGGTGCGGCGCTCGGATCTGGCGAGGGGCGTCGCTCGGCTGCAGCAGGGCCTGCATTTGACGACGCAGAGCCTGCACCGCGCCTCCGAGATGGTACACAGCTTCAAGCAGGTCGCCGTCGACCAGGCCAACGAGGCGCTGCAGACCTTCGAGCTGCAGAGCTGGATGACCGATCACGTCGCCAAGCTCCGCCCGCTGTTGATGCGCCAGGGCCTGACGGTCGTGCTCTCTTGCCCGGAGGGCATCGTGCTCACCAGCTATCCCGGTGCACTCGGACAGGTCATCAGCATCCTCGCCTTCAATGCGGCGACGCATGCCTATCCCGGCGACATCAGCGGCGTCTTCACCGTGGAGGTCGCACAGCCCGGCGACGATTCGGTGCGCATCGTCTGCGCCGATCAGGGCGTCGGCATGCGCGACCAGGTTCGCGGGCGGGTGTTCGACCCGTTCTTCACCACGCGCCGCGAGAAGGGCAATGCCGGCCTCGGCCTGCACATCGCCTTCAACCTCGTGGCATCCACACTCGGCGGCCGCATCGAGCTCGACAGCCAGCCGCAGCAGGGCACGCGCATCACGCTGGACATTCCGCTGATCGGACCAGGCAAGCCGGCCGAGCTGGAACTCGCCGCCGCACAATAGGCTCGGGGGCGCGCCCGCATCAACGACCGGTCCCAAGCGTTGAGAGTCCTCGGCACGCAGTCCCGGAAAACGAGACCAGCAGCGCTCCGTCCGCAGCTTGGGTCGGGCGCTTATCGCGCATCATATCGTGCACGATCATGGATCACTCCGCGTCGATCGTGATCATCAAATGCGCAATGCCGCAGAGACGCCGCGACCTGCGCATCTCCGAACCAATTAGAACAATTCAACACCGCATGGCTTAGAGCAATTCAATCCGGCGCGTTGTGTCTTTCGCTGCACTGCGTTGCTAGACGTCGCATCGAGCTGACCGTTCCCTCGAACGGTGCGACGTGGAAGTGCAGTAGACGATGACGAAGTGTGAAGGCCGGCGCGATGCGCGCGCTCGTACCGGCATGCGTGGCGCGATTGCGCTCGTGAGTGCTCTGACCGCAGACCTCCTCTGGTCCCCCTCTCCCGTGTTTGCGCAGGCGACGCTGCCGCCGGTGACGGTCGACGTGCCGGCGCCGAAGCGCAAGCCTGCGAGCGCCGCCAGCGCGCCGCAGCGCCAGGCGCGCGCGCTGCCGTCACGACGCGCGATGCCGCCGCCGCCGATGCCGACACGCGCGGAACGCGCCGCGGCAGAGGCCGTACTCCTCAACGCCGCCAAGCTCAACTACCGCGCCATGCCGAGCGCGACCACGCTGCGCAGCGGCGCCTCGCCGCTCGACACCGCGCAATCCGTCAATGTCGTGCCCGAACAGGTGATCAGAGACCAGTTGCCGCGCAACATCGACGACGCGCTCGCCAATATCAGCGGCGTCACCCAGGCCAACACGCTCGCCGGCACGCAGGACGCGGTGATGCGTCGCGGCTTCGGCGACAACCGCGACGGCTCGATCATGCGCAACGGCCTGCCGCTGGTGCAAAGCCGCAGCCTCAATGCGGCCGTGGAGAGCGTCGAGGTGCTGAAGGGCCCGGCCTCGCTGCTCTACGGCATCATGGATCCCGGCGGCATCGTCAACACCATCAGCAAGCGCCCCGAGCTTTATCAGCACGGCTCGGTGACGCTGCTCGGCTCGGCCTATGCCAACAACCGGACCGGCGCCGACGGCACGATCGACGTCACCGGCCCGATCGGCGACGGCGGCCTCGCCTATCGCTTCATCGGCTACGGCGTCAGCGAGGATTACTGGCGCAATTTCGGCCGCCATCGCGAGATGCTGGTGGCGCCGTCGCTCGCCTGGTACGGCGACACGACCACGGTCCAGCTCAACTACGAGCATCGCGAGTTCATCACCCCGTTCGATCGCGGCACCGCCTTCATAAATGGCGCACCGCTCGCGATCCCCGCGACGCGGCGGCTCGACGAGCCCTTCAACAACACATGGGGGCAGTCCGACCTGGTCCAGGCCTCGGTCGAGCAGAAGCTCAACGACGATTGGAAGCTCACCGCGGCCTACAGCTACAACACCGAGAGCTCCAGCGCCAACCAGCTGCGCATCACCGCGATCGATGCGAAGGGCAAGGAGACCCGCAGCAACGACGGCACCTGGGGCTCGCTCAGCCGGGTCAGCTACGGCACGTCCTACATCCAGGGCGCCTTCTGGCTCGGCGGCCTGCGCAACGAGGTGCTGTTCGGCGGCGACGCGCAATATCGCACGATCTATCGCCAGGACCTGATCCGCGACAAGGTCACGAGCGTGTTCAATGTCTACAACCCGGTCTACGGGCTGATCCAACCCGGCACGCTGGTCTCGGCCAGCGACAGCGACCAGACCGACAAGCTCGGCCAGTATTC
This sequence comes from Bradyrhizobium sp. SZCCHNS3052, assembly GCF_032484495.1. Taxonomy (NCBI): domain Bacteria; kingdom Pseudomonadati; phylum Pseudomonadota; class Alphaproteobacteria; order Hyphomicrobiales; family Nitrobacteraceae; genus Bradyrhizobium; species Bradyrhizobium sp. SZCCHNS3052. The sequence goes on from NZ_JAUETB010000005.1 coordinate 15,324, forward strand.
GCTGTTCGTGCAGGACACGCTGCATCTCACCGACAAGCTCTCCTTCGTCGGCGGCGTGCGCTACATGGACTACGAGCAGATCGCCGGCCGCGGCCGGCCGTTCAAGGCCAATACCAACGTCGCCGCCGACACCGTGCTGCCGCTCGGCGGCGCCATCCTCAAGCTCAACGAGCAGGTGTCGCTCTACGCCAGCTACACCAAGAGCCTGAAACCGAACTCGACCATCGCGCCGCTCACGGGCGGCGTGGTGCTCGGCTCCAACATCGCACCGGAGCAAGGCACGGCGTGGGAGACCGGCTTCAAGTTCGATCTCGACAAGAGGCTGTCCGGTACCGTCGCGGTCTACGACATCGACAAGCAGAACGTGCTGGTGTCGCAGACCAATGCCAGCAACGTCGTCGAATACACCACCGCCGGCAAGGTGCGCTCGCGCGGCGCCGAGGTCGACGTCAGCGGCAAGATCGCCGAGCACTGGACCATGATCGGAAGCTACGGCTACACCGATGCCAGGGTCACGGACGACCCGGTCTATCGCGGCAACCGCCTGCAGAACGTCGCGCTCAACACCGCCTCGCTCTACCTCGTCTACGATTTCGGCACGGCGCTGCCGGGCCAGCTCAGGCTCGGCGGCGGCGCGCGCTATGTCGGCGACCGCGCCGGCGACGCCGCCAACAGCTTCGTGCTGCCGTCCTACGTCGTCGCCGACGTGTTCGCGAGCTACGAGACCAAGCACCATAACCTGCCGGTGCTCTACCAGCTCAACGTCAAGAACCTGTTCGACAACGTCTACTACCCCTCGGCCAACAGCGCGCTGACCGTCGCGGTCGGCGATGCGAGGCGGGTGTCGCTGTCGGCGACGGTGAAGTTCTGAGCCAAGGAGAAGCGTGCGTGACGTCCTTCAGCATCAAACCCGCGCTGCTGCAGATCCACTCTGTCCTGGGTCTTGCGGCCGCGCTGATCCTCTCCCTCTTGGGCATCACCGGCGCGATCATGGGTTTCGAGGACGAGATCCAGGCCGGTCTCAACGCCAAACTGTCCCACGTCGCGCCGCGTACGGAAGCGCCGCTTTCGCCCGCCGAGCTGGTGGCGCGGCTGCAGGCTGATCCGGCGCTCGGCAAGGTCTCGGCGATCACGCTGTCGCGCGATCCCTCCGTCGCCGCGCTCGTCCGCTTCGCGCGCAAGGATGACGGCGGCCGCTCCTCCTCGCTGCTGGTCGATCCGTATGACGGCCGCGTGCTCGGTGAGCCCCGCGGCGAGGCGTTCTTCACGACCGTGCGCCACCTGCATCGCTGGCTGCTGCTGCCGGGCGACGGCAACGGCGCCGGCCGCCAGATCACCGGCGCCGCAGTGCTCGGACTCGTCGTGCTGCTGATCACGGGCCTCGTGCTGCGCTGGCCCCGCCGGGCGAGCAGCGCAGCACTGTGGCTGAAGCCGCAGCTCGGACTGAGCGGCCGCGGCCTGCATCGCTCGCTGCACAGCGTGATCGGCACATGGGTGCTGCCGGTGTATCTGGTGATCGCGCTGACCGGGCTGTCCTATTCCTACGCCTGGTACAAGGACGGCCTGACCTGGCTGCTCGCGCCGGCGACATCAGGAGCGCCGATGCCGGGCAAGGCTCCGCGCGAGGGTCGCTCCGGGTCTGCAGAAGCAAAGCCTGTCGCGCTCGATCTGGTCTGGGCCACGTTGCGTGAGCAGATCGGGGATCGCTTCGCGGTGATGCAGCTCACCTTGCCGGCGGGCGCCGGCGCGGCGGTGCGCGTGCGCGCCTGGCCGAGCGAGGCGCATGACGGCCGGCGCGACGAATTCCGTATCGACGGCGCGACGGGCCGGCTGCTCGCGGCCGAGCGTTACGCCGACAAGACCGCCGGCGAGCGCGTGCTCGCCCGCATCCTGGATATCCACCGCGGCAGCATTCTCGGCTGGCCCGGCCAGCTCGCCTTCATGCTCGCCGCCGCGCTGATGCCGCTGTTCGCTGTCACGGGCACGCTGCTCTATCTGTCGCGGCGGCGCTTGCGGCGGCCGACGCAGTCGGCACGCGCTGTCCAGCTCGTTCCCGGCGAATGAGGCCGCGCGCTCAGGCTGCGGCGCGGGCATGCGACGCGCGCCGGATGGCGTTGGCCGCGATGATGACGTGCAGTAGCAGCGACAGGCCGAAGCCGAGGGCATGCTGGGCAGCCGTCGCCGGGATGGTGAGGACCGTCACGAGGCCGAGCGGAATGAACAGCACGATGCCGGTGACGAGGCCGGGATTGTAGCCACGGAAGCGCAGCGCCGGACCGATATGGCCGAGCGAGTTGACGAGCATCAGATAGGGCGCGACCAGCGCCCAGGCCGGGCCGGCGATCCAGGCGACATAGAGCGCAATCAGGTCGATGCCCCAGACCGCGCCGCAATTGACCCAGAGCACGTCGATCGTGGTCAGCGCCTCGCGGCCGCCGAACATCACGTTGTTGACGAAGCTGCGGAAGCGGTCGCCGGTGTGCTCCTCGACCTGATGGATCATGTAGCCCGGCGAATGCAGGAAGATCAGCAGCAGCGCGAGCGGCCAGTCGGCCGCCAGCAGCGGTACCAGCGCCAGCAGCGCTGCGGCCATGAACGCGGCACCGGCAACCCAGTGACGGGAGAGAAGGTCCAGCATCAGCGAGTGATGCGCGAGTCGGCTGAACTTGCCAAGCCGGGTTGCCCGGACACCGCCGCGCCGGGAGGCTGCGGCGTGATGACCTGTCGCAGCCTCCAAACCTTTCGGGGCGCGGCGCGACCTACTTGAGCAGCACCAGGCATTCGCCGGCCGGCGTGGCGTTGGCGCGGGCGGTGTCGCGATCGAACTTGCCGGCCATCACCAGCGGCCTGACACGCTCGACGATCACGTCCTTGACGACGCTGTCCGGGCCGATGGCAGGAGCTGCGACGTCGTAGATCTGCTTCGCCACGGGCGACAGCTTGGCGGCACAGCTGTCGGCGGCGGCGCGGTTGCCGGCCAGCGCGGCCTGCGACAGAAGACATTGGGAGACGGCGACGAATGTGACAAACGGGAATGCGACGCGCAGCATGGCAATCAGTCCTTCGTTCAAATGAGGTTCAGCCCGGCGCAAGCGGGCTCGGTCCGGAGCACATCCACTCAGTGTCCGGCCGCCCGCATGCGGGCTCTGATCTAACCCGAGCCGGCAGCAACGCCTACTCGATTTCGCCCGTCCGCCAGCCGAGGTCCAGACCGTGCAGCAAGCTCCTGAAATGCTTCGAAAAACCCCGGTGCAGAAGCGCACGCGGCAGACCCTCGACGTGATTTTCGAGGCAACCGCTCAACTTCTGCAGAGCGGCGGCGGCAAGGGCCTGAGCACGAACGCCATCGCCGAGCGCGCGGGCTTCTCGATCGGCACGCTCTATAGCTATTTCAGGGACAAGACCTCACTGTTGCGTGCGCTGGTGCTGCGCGAGTTCGCTCGACAGGAGGCGGAGTTCGGGGAGGCGCTGGAGGCGCATCGCGGGCTTGGACGCGAGGCGATCGTGCGCGCGGCGGTGCGCCAGGGCTTCGCCCCGTTCGCCGGCCGTCACCGTGTGCGGCGCTATCTTCTCGGTCTGCTGGGCAACGACGCGGAGCTGCAGAAGGCGCTGCACGAGATGGTGGACCGCATGACCGAACGGCTGATCGCGACGGTGGGATTGCGGAGCGAAGCGATGCCGGCCGCGCGCCGCTTCATCCTGGTCCGCGCTGCGCTGGGCCCGATCCGGGCTGCCGTCATGCGCGAACATCGCCTCGTCGGCACACGCGAGCTCGAGGACGAACTGGTGCGGCTGATGCTGTTCCTGCTGGAGCCGGATCCCGCCAAATCGTCATGAGGGCCGTCACGAGGGGCCGTCGGGCTTGGCGGCCTCCAGCCGCTCAGCGAGCTTCTTCAAGGCCTCCTCCGACGCCGGCCGGCTCTGGAACTCGCGGATGGCGCGCGACAGCTCCTGATCCGACATCGGATGAGCCGGCTGCTTGATGCGGCCGTCGGCAAGGGCGGCTGCGATGGTCTCGATATGCGGCCCCGCGCCACCGAACAATCGGCGGAGCCGGTTGAGGAACGCGATGTGGGGCACGGCTGTTCTCCCGATGCGGCGACCGGCAACCTTCGACCGCATCTGCTGACGGCGACCTTAGTCGGTAACGCCGGCTCCGTCGTCTCATTTGATACGCAACCCCGCCCGGACGGTAGGATTTTCATGGATGCGGACCGGATCGTCACCAACAAGCTCAGGGAGCATTCGAAACTGACCGGCGAGGACATCGCCGAGATCCGGAATTTCAGCTCCGCTTTGCGCGAGCTCGCCGATCAGGAGGACCTCATCCGCCAGGGCGACGAGCCGGACCGTTCCGTCGTCGTGATCTCCGGATGGGTGGCGCGCTATCACCTGCTGTCCGGCGGGCAGCGGCAGTATCTCTCCTTTCACATGCCCGGTGACTGGCCCGACGCCCAGTCGATCTTCCTCGACTGCATGGATCACGCCGTCTGCGCGATCGGGCCGGCGGTGGTGGCGAGCGTTGCGCACAAGGAGCTGACCCGCGCGATCAGCCGGCGGCCGACGCTCGGCTTTGCGATCTGGCGCGAGACGCTGATCGATGCGTCGATCTTCCGCGAGGCCATCACCAACAACAGCGCGCGGAGCAAGCCGGCGCGCATGGCGCACATGTTCTGCGAGCTGTTCTATCGCGCCCGCGCGCTCGGCCATGTCCGGCACGATCAGTTGCGGCTGCCGGTCAGCCTGGTGCAGCTCGGCGAGGCACTGGGCATCGCGATCGCGACGGTCAACCGCACGCTGGTCGAGCTGCGCGCCAGCCGCGCTGTCGATTTCCGCAGCGGCCTGCTGACGGTGCACGACTGGACGCGGCTATGCGCGATCGGCGAGTTCGATCCCAGCTATCTGCACCTGAAGAAGCAGCCGCGCTGAGGCACAGGTCTCAGCGCGGCCACTCACGTGGGCTCGCGACTCCCACCTTTAACGGTTGCGCGCGTCAGCTCAGGCGACCTTGGTGATGAGCTTGACCACGTAGGCGTAGGGCCCGTTCGGGCTCTTCTCGGCGATCCAGGCGCAGTGCCAGTCGGAGCCGTAGCGCAAGCCCGTGTCCCATCCCGAGCCGCCGCCGTGCTCGTTGTCCCACGACCAGGCCTTGCGGTCCTTCTGAGGATCGGAGGGGAAGCTGCTGCCGCTGTAGACGGAGATCTGCCCCTGCTGCGCGCGGAACGGCGAGTTCGTGCTCCACTTGAGCCACAGATTGCCCTGCTCCTCGTAGGACGTGAGCGACCATTGGTAGGACGCCGAGACGGTCTGCGGATTGGTGCTGGTGGCCGAGGTCTGCTCAATGACTGCCATGATTGTCTCCTTACAAAATGAGATGAAAAATCTTCACAATAGTGGCTGCCCAAAAGACAACCATTGATTGTATATCTGATAAAGCTCACCCCGACAACGTGCGCTGTTCGCACAACGCCGTGATCGCGCGGCAGGCGTGGCGTCCAGCCGAGGCCCACGCACTCAGATGCAGAGACCGATCACCTTGATGCTGAGGTGGCAGTCCTTGGAGGCGGACGCCGGCGGCTTGGCGCCCCAGCGCGTCGCCGGCTTGGCGTCGCCTTTCGCGGATCGGGTCGCGGCCTGCGCGACGACGGCCTTGGCCTTGCTCTTCGGCCTGTCGGTCTCGTAGTCGCCCGCGATCACCATCGCCCAATAGGTCCGCTTGCCGCTGGCGTTCTTTGCGCTGGCGATGCCGACCTTGGTCGCCTTGGGAAGCAGCAGGTTCTTGCGGTGCCCCGCCGAGTTGATCCACTGCCCCAGCGTCTTGTCGAAATTGTCGTAGCCATAGGCGATGTTCTCGGCCGCACGGCCGGCCTTCGACGGAGCCACACGGCGGGTGAAGGGACCGAGCACCTCGTGGCTGAGATCGTCCTTGTCGGCCATCGCGCGCGCTTGCTCCATCGCGATGCGGTCGAGCGTCGCGTCGCGCGTCACGCGGCCTTCGCCATGCGCGAGCCGAAACGCCGAGATCTGATCGGCCGGCGCGGAGTCGCCGGCAAATGCCGCATGGGCCGACAGCGCCAGCAGCGCTGCAACCAAAACCGCGCGAAAGCCGCGCAACGTGAAACGAAGCTCCCGCATGCTAGGACACGTGCTCATCAATCCGGAGTAGGTAACGGTCGCTCGATCCCGCTTTGATCCGAAGCGACGGACGTGCTGGACCGCCGCGGAACCACCCGATATGACAATGCCGGAATTCAGTCCAATGCGGGCGGTCGATACTTCTCTATTCTATTTCGACACTTTGTGCCAAGTCGGCGCAATCGTGCCGGCGGGCGCGGCCTCCGAGATCGAGAACGTCAGCCACGTGTTCCAGCCCGACGGCCGGTTGGCGGCGTCGAACTCGCCATATCCCTTCAGCCCCAGGAACGCCTGATTGCTGCCGATCTGGAAAATATATCCGATCTGCGGGCCAACGCCGAGGACGCGCGAGCGGAAGCCGCCGAGAGCGGCGGGCTGACCGAAGTCGTCGGTAATCTGCTGATAGGCGTAGCCAACGAAACCGACGAAGACCTGCTTCGACAGGAACTGCGACACGCCCCAGTCGAGATGGAAATCGATGCCGCTCTGGTACCGGGTATCGGGATTCTTGAAATTGTAGGTCAAGCCCCCGACGGCCGAAAATTCCGTGCCGGTCACCGGGTTCAAATAAGTGTAGCCGCCGCCAAAGTCGATGGCGCCGTGACCGATGCCGATGTTGGCCAGCCGGTTCCGACTGTAGTCGCCGACGGGAATATCGCCGGCGCCGTAGACCATGGTGTTGTGGACGCCGTTATTCCACTTCAGCTTCACGGTCGGATAGAGATCTCCGTAAGAGACGAGTGCGTCTTCGAGGAATCCGGTGCGCGTGCTGACGATCGGACCGGCAACCGTCGTCAACGTACCAGCGATGCTCGCGGAATTTCTGCCGTAGACGCTGGCCAGCGTCGCCGACAACTGGCCGCCGAGTACCGGCGTCGCAAACGTGTAGGTCGGCGCGATGAACATCAGATCGGCCTGGCCGCGCAAAGCCAGATTGAGATCGATGTTGACGGTTGGAGAAAATCGTCCGACCTGGAACTCGCGCGACGCCGCGGCCGCGCCTGAGGCACCCACGCTCGTATGGTAGTAGATGGCAGCCACCGACCAGCCCGGCGTGGCAGGCGTTGCGGCGAGGCTGCCGTACAATCCCGGCAGCCAGAACGAGATGCCGCTCTCATCGGCATGGGCGACCAGAGGCGAAAAAGAAGCCACCGCGGCGGACGCGAAAACGCCGCTCAGCCACAATCGCAGGAAGCCGGACCTGCGTCCCGATCTATCGCGCTGCAATCGTAGTCCCCCCACGCTCCCATTTCAGGCGGCATGCCTGAGTTGTCGTCGACGACTACGGCTTGTAGTCGCTCATCCCCCGTCCGGTCTTGTCGTAGACGTTGAAAAACTCGTCCGACATGATCGTAGCGATGCCACTTCTGGGTACCCTCGGTCAGATCTTTCTCAAGCGTCTTGATCCGGAACTTCCACCCGAGAACCTCGGCTCCACGGTGCTTGCATTCTGCCCGACGGCCCCCCCTCAGCTTGAGGCCAGAAGGATCGTCGCCAGATTGGCTACTTGCACTGCACGCTCCTTCTCAAGGGACCGACCACTGACCTGGCGAGCACGAAGAGCGCATCAATCGGACAGTCCTTTCTTCAAAGCCGCTGCCTTGCGGGCCTGGACGGCTTCTTCATTGTCGGCCTTCTTCATACCCACTAGATCGATCGTCACCTTGCCGATCTTCCCTGTGAACTTGAACGGCACCTTGTAGGCCTCGGTAACAGGTGTGCCTTCATCGGCACCGACGTCTGCGCCTTCGTCCGCGGAGTAGAAGCAGCATTGGGTTCGTTCGATCCGGCCGGTCGCGACGGTCTTTCCGTTCACGAGGATCGTACCCACGCCACCCTTGCCCAGGCCGCCACCGTCATAAGCGAACTCAAAGCGCAGTGCGGCTTTGCCTGCCGGAAGAGCCTGCTTGGCGGTTACGGTGTATCGCTGCAGACCGAGAAAATTATACGTGTAGGTCGGCTTTCCGTCCTTCAGGTAGAAGGTCCAGCCACCGAACCGTCCGGCCTGAGCGATGATGACGCCATTGCCTCCGCCCTTCGGGATGTCCAGATCGGCGGTAATGGCGTGCGATTGGTTCTTCAGGTTGATGAAGACATTCTCCGTCATCCCGATCATGCCTTCGTAGACCGTCAGGCTGGTGCGGCCGGCCATCAGGTCGGGACGTCCGACCAGCGCCGCGTTGGTGCGCTCCAGGGTGCGGTCGTCGAGCGGCAGCACGTTGTATTTCACTGCTTCCTTCAGGAACAGCTCCTGCATCTCCTTCAGCTTGTCCGGATTTTTGGCAGCCAGATCGTTGCTCAGGCTGAAGTCCGATCGCGCATCGTAAAGCTCCCAGATATCCTGCTGGAGCGGCCGCCGCGGCTTGGTTTCCCAGGCCGCCCGGTGCACAGTGCCGGCAAGCCAGCCGTCGCTGTAGATCGCGCGGTTGCCGAAGATTTCGAAATACTGCGTCACATGCCTGCTCGGCGCCTTGGCGTCGGCAAAGCTGTAGGCCATGCTTACGCCTTCAATGGGAGTCTGGACCGTTCCATTTACGCTCTTGGGCTCAGGCAGCTTCGCTGCTTCGAGAATGGTCGGCACGATGTCGATGACGTGATGCCACTGCGGACGAAGCTCACCTTTCGCCGCGATCCCCTTCGGCCAATGGACGACCATGCCGTTGCGGGTGCCGCCATAGCTCGAGGCCACTTGCTTGGTCCAGGTAAACGGAGTGTCGCCAGCGACCGCCCAGCCGGCCGCGTAATGGCCGTAGGTGTTGGGACCGCCGAGTTCGTCATAGTGCTTCAAGACGTCCTGGACGGTTTCCTGCACTCCATTGAAATAGGTCATCTCGTTGTACAGGCCGTTCGCGCCGCCTTCGGCGCTCGCGCCGTTGTCGCCGACGATGTAGAAGATCAACGTATTGTCGAGTTGGCCCGTTGCCTTGATGGCGTCGATCAGGCGGCCGATCTCGGTGTCGGTGTATTCGCCAAATCCGGCGAATACTTCCATCTGGCGCACGAACAGCTTCTTCTCGTCAGCGCTCAGCTTGTCCCAGTCCTGGATGGCGTCCGGCTTCGGGGCGAGCTTGGTATCGGGTGGCACCACGCCGAGCTTGATCTGCCGCGCCAACGTCTCCTCACGCAGCTTGTCCCAGCCCTGATCGAACTTGCCCTTGTACTTGGCGATCCATTCTTTGGGCACCTGATGCGGGGCATGGGTGGCGCCGGGTGCAAAATACATGAAGAACGGCTTGTCCGGCGTCAGCGATTTCTCCGACCGCATCCAGTCGATCGCCTTGTCGGTCATGTCGGTCATGAAATGATAGTTCGGGTCCGTCGACGGCTCGACCTGCGTCATGCCATCGTAGATCAGCGGCGCCCATTGATTGGTTTCGCCGCCCATGAAGCCATAGAACTTGTCGAAGCCCTGGCGCGTCGGCCAGCGGTCGGTCGGGCCGGAGGGACTGACCTCCCATGCCGCGGTCTCGTGATTTTTGCCGAAATGCGCCGTGCTGTAGCCGTTCAACCGCAGCATCTCCGCGACGGACGCGACATTGTTGGGACGCTGACCGGTCTGTCCCGGGAAGGACGTCGCGGTTTCCGCGATCGAACCAAAATTGTTCATGTGATGGTTGCGGCCGCTGAGCAGCGCCGCGCGGGTCGGCGAACAAAGCGCCGTGGTGTGAAACTCGTTGTAGCGGAGACCCTCGTTGGCGAGGCGGTCGACCGTCGGCATCCTGATCGGGCCGCCAAATGCGCTCGACTGGCCGAAGCCCATGTCGTCAATGAGCACGATCAGTACATTGGGTGCACCGGCCGGCGCCTTGACTTCAAACCGCGGCGGCGGCGGCGCATCGCGCGCATCGAATACGGTGCTGTGTGGAGGGTTCGGTTCAGGAATCGGCAGAACCGATCGCTCGGTCGGCAACACAGCACTCGGCGGCGCCGACTGTTGGGCCAATGCTGGAAGCACGAGTAGCGTCGTCAACGACAGCACCGACGCAGCCAACTTCATTCGCTTCATGATCACTGCCTTTGGATGAGACAATTGACAAATGACACAATTGACACGGCTTCTCGCTGCCGGAACGATCCTGCCCGCAAACCGCGATCATCGGCGCGGGCAATGACGTTCGGCCGGCCCAACCGGCTCGCGGAGAGCGATAATTCTATAATTCTAGCGTCTGCCGACGCGATTAACCGGCCCGCCTCGATTCATCGGCGTTCCCCGCACGCGCACGCCTGGGGCCACCACGGCGCGCGCCACCGGGCGGGGCCGCAGCACGACGCCGGGCCTGACGACGCAGCCGACGGGATACTCGACATACTGACAATACACCACGGCACTTGCCCTTTCGGTGCTCGCGGCTACGAACCCCGTCACCAGCAACAGCCCTGTCAGGGCAACTGATAATTTCATCTTGGCATCCTCCCATCGGAAAGCTCATTATCGGCCCCTCCGGGAGGCACACCTTGATGCAGGTCAAGCAACCTTGGCAGACATTCCTGCATGTGCGGAGATGACCGACGGAGCAGCTTGATCGCAAGCTCACCAATTTGGGGCGTGAGGTACAAGCGTTGACACGCAGGCCGCCAAAAGCCGGCACGAAGGGACCGCGGAAGGGATCCGCCGCGGCCCCATCACCGGCTGCGCCGGCGGATCGGCTTGCGTCCGGCGAAACGGCCTTCTCCAGGCGCGCGATCTGGATAGCAGTAGCGGTCACGATCGCGCTCGTGCTGGTGGTCGGCATGGTTTTTCATCTCCTCAAGGCCGACGGACCGGCCTCCACGGCGCAGGCCTCATTCGTCGCCACCTATGTGGGCAGCGAAAGCTGCGCCGGCTGCCATCAGGCGGAAGCCAAATTATGGGATATTTCGCAGCACAAGGCCGCGATGGCGCACGCGACCGACAAGACGGTGCTCGGCGATTTCAACAAGAGCTTCGACTACTTCGGTGTGCATTCCCGCCTCTTCCGCGATGGCGGAAAATTCATGATCGAAACCGACGGGCCCGACGGCAAGCTTGCCGTGTTTGAGGTGAAGTACACGTTCGGTGTCGATCCGCTGCAACAATATCTCGTCGAATTTCCAGATGGGCGCATCCAGGCGCTGCCGATCGCATGGGACGGCCGGCCCAAGGACAAAGGCGGCCAGCGCTGGTTCCATCTCCATCCCGAAGAAGAGATCAAGCATGACGACGTCCTGCACTGGACCAAGCTGAACCAGAACTGGAACTTCATGTGCGCGGAATGCCACTCGACCGGCGTGCGCAAGCATTACGACGCCGCGACGGATCGCTTCGCGACGACATGGGCGGAAATCAGCGTCGGTTGCGAGACCTGTCACGGTCAGGGCTCCGCCCACGCCGCCTGGGCGCGTGACAAGCAACGCTGGTGGCCATTCGGCAAGCACGAGGATCCGAGCAGGGGATTGCTTGTCCGTTTCGACGAACGGCGCGGCGTCACCTGGCCGATCGATCCGCGGAGCGGAAATGCGACGCGTTCAGCCGCGCCGGCCGCGTTGCGAAAGGAGATCGAGACCTGCGGGCTATGCCACGCGCGCCGTGCCGGCTTCAGCGAGGACTGGACACCCGGTCAATCGCTGTCCCAGACCCATATTGTCGAGGCGCTGGCGCGGACCACCTATCATGCCGATGGCCAGATCCGCGATGTGGAGGAGCCCTATAACTATGCGCCGTTCAAGCAGAGCAAGATGTTTGCCGCCGGCGTGACCTGCAGCGATTGTCACGAGCCGCACGGCGCAAAGCTCCGAGTCTCCGGCGAAGGCGTTTGCCTGCAATGCCATGCGTCCGAAAAATACGCCGATGCGAAGCATCGCCATCACGCGGACGCCGATCCGGCGCCGACCTGCATGTCGTGCCACATGCCGGCGCGCACCTATATGCAGATCGACCTGCGTCACGATCACACCTTCCGCGTTCCGCGACCCGATCTTTCGGTCACGTTGGGAACCCCGAACGCCTGCAACGACTGCCACAGCGACAAGCCGGCGCAATGGGCCGCCGCCGCGATCGAGCAATGGTTCGGGTCCGACCGAAAGGGCTTCCAGACCTATGGGCCCGCGTTCCGCGCAGCACGCAGCGACCAGGCCGACGCCGCCGCGCTGCTTGGCCTTCTGGCCGCGGACAGGAACGCGCCGGCCGTGGCGCGTGCGAGCGCGCTCGGCGAACTCGCCTCGCGCATCGCTCCGGCGAACATTGCGACCGCACGGGCAGGCCTTGTCGATCCCGATCCCATGGTGCGGATCGGCGCGCTGGACATGCTGGAAAACGTGCCCGCCGGCCAGATCTGGCCGCTGGTTTCGCCGCTGCTCACCGATCCCGTGCGAGGCGTGCGGATCAGGGTCGCCTCCCTGCTCGCTTCCGTTCCGACCGCAAGCCAGCCGCTGCCCGATCGCGCACGCTTCGATCAGGCGGCACACGAATTCATCACGGCGCAGCGCGCCAATGCCGAACGGCCCGAGGCCCGCACCGCACTGGCAAACTTCCTGGCCTTGCGCGGACAGATCGGGGACGCAGAGACCGAGTACAAGGCAGCCCTCAGGCTCAGCCCGCACTATGCGGCGGCCGCCATCAATCTGGCCGACCTCTATCGCCAAATTGGCCGCGACGGCGACGGAGAAACCGTTCTGCGCGGAGCAATTGCGGCATCACCTACCGACGCGGCCGCGCATCACGCACTCGGCCTGACCTTGACCCGGCTGAAGCGGCACGACGAGGCGCTCGCCGAGTTGCGCAGAGCAACCGAACTCGAACCGGGTCGCGCTCGCTATATCTATGTCTACGCGGTGGCGCTGCATTCCGGCGGGCGAGCCGACGAGGCAATGACGGTCCTAAAGGAAGCTCTGGAAAGCCATCCCAATGATAGGGACGTGCTGTCCGCTCTGGTTTCGCTCAGCCGCGCGACAGGCGATGCAAGGGCGGCGCTGGGCTACGCCGAAAGGCTCGCAATCATGACGCCGGACGACCGGAATCTGGCGGCGTTCATCGGCGAGATCAGGCGGCAGATTGACAAGCCAAACTAAGATAGCTGGCTCTCCTGCTTGAGCTCACAAAGGGCGCCCGAGAACCTCAAATGGAGCGAGCGCGAAATCGACGCTGAAATGACCAGGGACGCAACAAAGTCGAACGGCTCCTCAATGAGATCAAGCACTGTCGGCGGATCGCAACGCAACCACCTCGATCGGGTAGACATCGATCGCCGGCTCCTCATAGGGATGCGCAGCGCGGATCGCCTGTAGCACGGCTTTCAGCCGGTCCTCGGCGCAGACGGTCTCGATGCGCTCCTCCTCGACCGTCTCGAGCTGGCCGACCGCGCCAACGGCCGGGTTGGCGCCTGCCAGCGGACGAAACCGGCCCACGCCCTTCGCGGTAAACGAACAGTGGTCGTAATTGCCGATGCGGCCGGCGCCGGCCTCGCCCATCGCGCGGCGCACGGCGTCGCCCGCCGCTTCAGGGACATAGACGACGATCTTGTAGGTCTTCATGCTGGCCTGGATCCGGACGTCGATCACACGGCCGTTACCATCGCGTCGCCGCTGGCGCAATTTTCAGCGGGTCACAACCGGTCACAATCGCGAAAGCGCCGGCGCCGGTGACCAGCCATTCCGAAACACGCCTTGTGCGACGCAGCAAACCCGATACTTATCGGTGATCTCTCCCGCATTCCCAACACCATGGAAGGCCCGCGCCTTGGCTGATACCAGTGCCGACACCATCGAGATCGTCCGCCACCGGCCGATGGGCTTCACCGAATTCGTCATCGTGGTCGCGGCGATCATGGCGCTCAATCCGCTGGCGATGGACATGATGCTGCCGGCGCTGCCGAACATCGGCGCCTCGTTCCATATCGACGTCGCCAACCGGCTACAGACGGTGCTGACGGCGTTCGTCATAGGCTTCGGTCTCGGCCAGTTCGTGATCGGCCCGCTGTCCGACAGCTTCGGCCGGCGCCCGGTGCTGATCGGCGGCATGGTGCTGTATGCGGTCGCCAGCCTGTTCGCGATCGCCGCGCCGTCCTTCGAGATGCTGCTGCTGGCGCGCGCGCTGGAAGGCCTCGGCACCGCGGCGACGCGGGTGATCGCGACCTCGATCGTGCGCGACTGCTACGCCGGCCGCCGCATGGCGAGCGTCGTCTCGCTGGCGATGATGGTGTTCATCGCCATTCCCGTGATCGCGCCGTCATTCGGCCAGGCGGTGATGCTGCTGACGCAGTGGCGCGGCATCTTCGTCGTGCTGACCTTGTACGGCATCGTCACGCTGCTGTGGACCGCCGCACGACTGCCCGAGACGCTGCCGGAGAGCGAGCGCAAGCCGTTCTCGGTCAAAGAGATCGTCGGGGCCTTCCGCAACACCCTCACCAATCGTCAGACGCTGGGCTATGCGCTCGCGGCGAGCGGCATCTTCGGCGCCGTGCTCGGCTATGTCCTGTCCTCGCAGCAACTGTTCACCGGCGTCTATCATCTCGGCCACTACTTCCCGCTCGCCTTCGCGGCGATCGCGGTGACCATCGCGGTGGCCGGCTTCCTCAACGCCCGCCTCGTCGGGCGGCTCGGCATGCGCATGATCTCGCACGGCGCGCTGGTCGGCAGCGTCGTCATCGCGCTGGCCTGCTTCAGCGCGGCGATCCTCGGCACGCTGCCGCTGTGGCTGTTCATGCTGCTGTCGGCCGGCATGATGTTCTCGTTCGGCCTGATGTTCGCGAACTTCACCGCGCTGGCGATGGAGCCGCAGCGCGCCAATGCCGGCACCGCATCTTCGCTCTACGGCTCGATCACGACCCTGCTCGGCATGGCCGCCGGCGCCGTCGTCGGCCAGGCGTTCGACGGCACGGCATTGCCGTTCGCCGCGGGCTTCCTGGCCTGCACGTCGAGCGCGCTCGTCATCGTGCTGATCACCGAGAAGGGCCGGCTGTTCCACGGCCAAGGCAAGCCGGTCTGACCGCCGCCGAGGGCCTCAAATGCACGGCCCCTGCCCGCGCTGCGGGCACAGCTTCAGCACGCTCGACAGCGTCAGCAGCAGACGCGCGCTGCGCGTCGTGTTGCCCGGCGCGCGATAGCTGAGCGGCGCGGCGACGCCGAGATCGGCGCGCCAGTCGTTCGGGAAGGTAAAGCGCACCCCGGCACCCGCCGAGGTCAGCGCCACTCCGTCGGACGGCCGGAAGCCGTCGTTCCAGGCGAGCCCGGCATCGAAGAAGCTGTAGAGCTGATAGCTCGTGAGATACTGCCAGTTCGGTTTCTGCTCGAAGCGGACCTCGAACGTGCCGGCGACGCCATTGTCGCCGCTGATCTCGGCGCTGCCATAGCCGCGGCCATAGGCGAGGCCGCCGAGATAGAACTGCTGCGAATTGTACAGCGGACCCGAGGCGAGCTGGCCGGCGGCGGCGAGCTTCAGCGACCACGCCTCGGACAAGGTCTGATAGCGCGCGAACCAGCCGTTGAAGACCGAGAAGCTCGGCGAGGCGCCGGCGCGCGACGCGAGGGGATCGTCGAGCGGCGTCGCCCCGAACGCGTTCAGGCCCTGCCGGTAGGCCAGCGTCAGGTAGCTGTCGCCGCCGACATCATCCTTCCAGCGGTAGTCGGCGGTGAAGGTCAGCGTCCGGATGCGATCGCGATACCAGATGCCGAACAGGTCGCGCTCGGTCACGTCGCTGAAGGCGGCCGCGAGATTCAGCTTCAGCGAGGCGCGCTGCGACTGGATCGGCACGAGGCCGCCGCGCAGCTCGAGCGTCTCGGTCACCGTGTTGTCGTTGAACAGCCGTCTCCGGTCGCCCGGCCGGACCTCGCTGTACAGCGCGGAGGCGCCGACATAGGCGCCGTCGGTGCCGACCGGCACCTCATAGGACAGCCGGCCGAACGCGAGCTGGCGCGGATCTCCCGGCGTCGTCGACAGGTTGGCGGTGAGCGTGTCGCCCGGCAGCAGATAGGAATTGAAGGCGGCCGTGGCGTAGTTCTGCCAGGGACCGACGGTCGACGAGCCGAGATTGTCGACGCCGGCGAAGCCGTAGAGGTGCCAGGTCTGCAGCTCGATCACCAGGCGGAACCGGCCGGTGGTGCCGCCGATCTCCTCCAGTGCGGAATCGACCAGACGGACGCCGCCGCGGCTGTTAATCAGCAGCAACTGCCGCTCCAATGTCGCGAGCCGGGACGGCTGCTCGGCCAGCACGGGGCCGAGCATCGGCCTGATGCCGAACTCTTCCGCGCCGGCGCCCTTCAAGGTCACCTCGGTGATGCTGCCTTCGATGATCTGGATGCGCACCCGGCCATCATGGATGTCCTGCGGCGGTATGATCGCACGGCTGAGATGGTAGCCGGCGGCGCGGTACTGATCGCTGATCGCGGTCGTGATCGCCGCGAGGTCGGCCTGCGACACCGGCTTGCCGAGATAGGGCTGATAGCTCGCGGCGAGCTGCTCGGCGGGCAGCGCGGACGCTCCCGTCAGCGTGACGCCGCGCATGGTGAACAAGGGCTTGCGATCGCCGCCGCCCTGGGGCGCGAATTGCGGCGCACGCGGCCGCGGCGGCGGCTGCGTCGACCGCGACTGCTGCTCGTCGAAATATCGCTCGGTCTGCCGCGGATCGAAGCTCGGCTGGCCGACCTGCTGCGCATGGGCCGTCGCTGCAAACAGCAACGCCGACAGGGAAATGCCGGCGGCGATCGCGGTTCCGTGCAGCCGTCGCGAGCCGTGCGGTACGGCCGCGAAGTCGCGCCAACCCGCAGTCCTCCCAGTTCCGTCGACACAACCAGCGCGCATGCCTCGTTTTTAGTTTGTTAAGGTCAACGAAGCGTAAATGCGTGAGGAAAACACGGCTGCAACTCCTAAGGGTCTCTTGAAACATTTCGATTAGTTTCAAAAGCCGCCAACGATGCGAGTTCGTGCCATGTCATCCAAGCGCTTCCTGATACCGGGACTGATCGCCGCGTGCCTTTTCGGTGCGATGCCGGCCGCATTCGCGGCCGACGGTGAGCCGTGGCTGGTGAGCAAATCGTCCGGTGAGGTCTGGGTCACCACCCAGGGCGCAGCGCAGGTCTCGCTCGGTCGCGAGGACCCGCTGAAGCCAGGCGATACGATCCGCACCGGGCCGACCGGCCGCGTCCGCCTGACCCGCGGCGCCGAGACGATCGTGATCGCGCCGAACTCCGAGGTCGGCCTGCCCGCCGCGCCCAAGGACGGCATGGCGACGACCATCCTGCAGCGCGCCGGCTCGATCCTGCTCGACGTCGAGAAACGCAACGTCCAGCATTTCGAGGTCGAGACGCCCTATCTCGCCGCCGTGGTCAAGGGCACGCAGTTCAGCGTCACGATCTCAGGCCGCAGCACCAAGGTCGAGGTCAGCCGCGGCCAGGTGCAGGTGTCGGATTTCAAGACCGGCCAGATCGCCCAGGTGATGCCCGGTCAGGCCGCCACCGCCTTTGCGACCGGCCGCGCCGGCCTGAGCCTGTCCGGCGCCGGCACCTTCAGCCCGATCGAGCAGGGCCGCCCGCGCGCCTCCACGATCGATCGTGTTCCGGTGCCGCGCGACGGCCTGCAGGCGCCGCGCGAGGCCAAGGGCAGCGTGATCCACGCGCTGAACGCCGACGGCTCGGCCGCGCGCCCCGGTACAACGGTCGCCGCTCAGCAGCATTCTGCGGCCGCCTTCGGCAGCGCGAAGCCCGGCGTGGTGCGGATCTCGTCATCGATCGGCGAGGTCAACCTGAACATCCAGAAGGCGACACGCGGCCTCGCCCACGGCGCCCACACGCCGGCCGCCGGTGGAGGGCGAAGCACCGCCTGGAATGAAGCGCGCGGCAACAGCGGCAATGCGACGGGCAACTCGGCCACCGCAAGCGGCACGTCGGGAGATTCCTCGATCGCAGCCGCCGTCACCGCGGCGGTCGGTTCGCCAAGCGGATCCGCCAGCGCCAATGCCGCCGGAAATGGCGACGCCGGCAACGGCAACGCCAACGGTGGCAGCCGCGGCGGCAACAATGGCGGCAATGGCAACGGCAACAACGGCCAGGGCAACAGCGGCAACGGTAACAGCGGTAACGGTAACCGCGGTAACGGAAATAGCGGCAACGGTAACGGCAACAGCGGCGACCATGACAATGGCAATCATGGCAACGGCAACGCCCACGCTTACGGCCACAGCAAGAATTAGGGAGTCCCGATCGAGCGTAACGCCTGCGTCATGCGTCGTCATGGGGGAGCGCGGGCTTGCAGGGTTCCATGGCTCTGCGGTCGGAGCGGGATGAAGTTGGGATCACGAACGCGGGCGTCGACGTGGCACGCAGACATTCGGGAGAGGGCATGCTCAGGCGGTTCATGCCGCATATTCTGGTGGTCGTTGCGCTGCTGACGGTCGGCCTGTCGGGCGGCCACGAGTTGTTGAGCAACGCCCTCGTCGACCTGCGCTTACGCCTCGACAATCGCCCCGCCAGCGGCGAGATCGCGGTGGTCGCGATCGACCCGCGCTCGATCGAAGCCATCGGCGTCTGGCCGTGGCCGCGGACCCAGCATGCGCGCCTGCTGGAGCAGTTGCAGCGGGCCGGCGTCCGCGACGTCGCCTTCGACGTGGATTTCAGCACGCCGTCCGACGCGGCCGGCGATCAGGCCTTCCTGACCGCGCTCCAGAATGCCAAGAGCTCGGTCGTGCTGCCGACCTTCAGGCAGCTCGATGCGGCGGGGAAGGACACCGCCATTCACCTCAACCGGCCGCTGCCGCAGTTCGAGCAGCTCGCATGGTCGGCCTTCGTGAACATCGAAGTGGCGCGCGATGGCCGCGTCAGAAGCTACGCTTTCGGCGAATATAGCGAGACCGCCGGCGCGAAAACCTTCCTGCAATCCATGGGTGCGTTCCTCGCCGGCAGCGATGCTGTCAAGGACAGCTCTTTCCTGGTCGACTACGGCATCGATCTGTCGTCGCTGCCGCGGGTGTCGTATGTCGATGTCGTCCGCGGCGACGCGGCGGCGCTGTCCAGGCTCAAGGACAAGCGGGTGATCGTCGGCGCGACCGCCATCGAGCTCGGTGACTACTACAGCGTGCCGAACGGCCGCGTTCTGCCCGGCGTCATGCTGCAGGCGCTGGCGGCCGAGTCCATCATTCAGCACCGCACCCTGCTGTCGACGTCGACGACGGCCGCCGTAGGCGGCCTGCTGCTGATCGTCATCATCATGCTGGCGAG
Source organism: Bradyrhizobium sp. SZCCHNS3052 (assembly GCF_032484495.1). Taxonomy (NCBI): domain Bacteria; kingdom Pseudomonadati; phylum Pseudomonadota; class Alphaproteobacteria; order Hyphomicrobiales; family Nitrobacteraceae; genus Bradyrhizobium; species Bradyrhizobium sp. SZCCHNS3052. The sequence continues at coordinate 34,623 of NZ_JAUETB010000005.1, forward strand.
CTGGCGGCACCTCTCGGCGGCGCGGCGCGCACTGCTGATCGCCATGATCAGCGTCCTGATCGAGGCCGTGGCGCTGCTGCTGCACGACCGCTACGCCCTGGTGCTCGACACCTCGCTGCTGCAGATCGCGCTGGTCGCCTATCTCGCTGCCACGGCCCTCGACGAGATCGACTTCCGCGGCCTGCTGCGGCACGTCGCCGAGAGCCGTTTCGAGCGAATCGCGATGTCGATCGGCGACGGGCTGGTCTGTACCGACCGCGACCGGCGCATCACGGTGTGGAATCCGGGAGCTGTCGCGATCTTCGGCTACGGTGCCGACGAGATCATCGGCCAGCCCTTCGCGCGCCTGCGCGCCGACGGCAGCGATACGCATGACCTGTTTCCGCAGCAGGAGGCGGCGCTGCCGGCGACGTTGCTGCCCGGCGGAGCCACGATCGAGTTCGACGGCCGCCGCAAGGACGGCGAGGTGTTTCCGGTCGAGGCGAGCTTCTCCGCCTGGCAGGGCGCCGACGGCCTGCAATATGGCGTGATCCTGCGCGACGTCTCGGTGCGCAAGCGCAAGGCGGAGCGCATTCGTTACCTCGCCGAGCACGACACGCTGACCGGCCTGGTCAACCGCAACACGCTGCAGAGCGAGCTCGCCGCCATGATCGAGACCGCGGATGCCGCGGCCGACCAGGTCGCGCTGCTGGTGATCGGGCTCGATGCCTTCCAGCGCATCAACGACACGCTTGGCCATGCCTACGGCGACAGTGTCTTGCGCGCGGCGGCCGACCGGCTCCGCACCGAGATCGGCGGCATGGGCCGCGTCGCCCGGCTCAGCGGCGACGAGTTCGCCGTCGCCATTCCCTGCTCGGCCGTCGGCGGCACCGTGGCCGAGCTCGCCGATCATCTGTCGCATTTGTTCGAGGCGCCGCTGGACGCGGGCACGCGCCAACAGCGCGTCAAGGTCACCCTCGGCATCGCGGTGCATCCCGAGGGCGGGCACTCGGCAGACGAGCTGCTCAGCAATGCCCACCTTGCCCTCTGTCGCGCCAAGATGGACCGGCGGGGCAGCCACGTGCTGTTCGAGAGCGCCATCCGCCACGAGCTCGAGCAGAGATTGACGCTGGAGGCCGAGCTTGCGCTCGCCGTCGAGCGGAACGAATTCGAGCTGTTCTACCAGCCGCAAGTGGAGCTGTTGAGCGGCCGCGTGATCGGCGCCGAGGCGCTGATCCGCTGGCGCCACCCGACGCGCGGCCTCGTGCCTCCCGGTGATTTCATTCCGGTCGTCAACACCTCGCATCTGTCCGAGGCGGTCGCGACCTGGGTCATGGCGACCGCCTGCCGGCAGGCGCGGGAGTGGCAGCTCGCCGGCCACGACATCCGCGTCGGCGTCAACCTCTCGCCGTCCCAGTTCCAGTCCGGCGACCTCGCGGCCTTCGTCAGCAAGCTGCTCACGTCGACCGGCCTGTCGCCGCGCCTGCTCGAGCTCGAAGTCACCGAGGACATCCTGCTGCACGACGAACCCGGCGTGCTGCAGACGTTCAACCGGCTGCAGGCGCTCGGCGTCAGCCTGGTGTTCGACGATTTCGGCACCGGCTATGCGAGCCTGAGCTACCTGAAGAAATTCCCGCTCGACGGCCTGAAGATCGACCGCTCCTTCGTGCGCGACGTGCTGACCCAGGCCGACGACGCGGCCATCGTCGGCTCGACGGTCAGCCTGAGCAAGCAGCTCGGGCTGTCCGTGATCGCCGAGGGCATCGAGAACGCGGCGACGGCCGAGTTCCTGCTGCGGCTCGGCTGCGAGCAGGGCCAAGGCTATCACTTCGGCAAGCCGATGCCGGCGGCGGATTTCACGCAGCGATTCCTCGCGGTGGACGACGAGATGCGCCAAGCCGGCGCGGCGTGAGGCTCAGGTCTCACGCTCGAAGCTAACGCAGGTCAACCGCTCTCTCCGCCGTCATTCCGGGGCGCGCGCAGCGCGAGCCCGGAATCCATCGCCACAGGCGGTCGTTGGTGACAACGGCGCGCTGTTGCACGGACCTTGCTCCCTCGCAGGCGATCGGGGTTATGGATTCCGGGCTCGCGCTGCGCGCGCCCCGGAATGACGAGAGAGTGCAGGTGCATCTCGGCTTCTCGCCTCAGCCCGCGCCTTACGCCCTCACCCTTTCTTCCCGCCCTTGGCTTCGCTCTCGAGCGCCTTGCGCACCGCCTTGAACTCCTCGCGCGAGCCGGCATCGACGCGCGGGAAGTGCAGATCCAGGCTTTCCAGCGCGGCGACGATGGTCGAGCCGATGACGACACGGGCGAACCATTTGTGGTCGGCCGGAACGACGTGCCACGGCGCGTAGGGCGTCGAGGTGTGGCGCACGATGTCCTGATAGACCGCCTGGTAGCGATGCCACTTCGCGCGCTCGGTGATGTCGCCCATCGAGAACTTCCAGTTCTTCGCCGGCTCCTCCAGCCGGTCGAGGAAGCGCGCGCGCTGCTCCTCCTTGGAGATGTTGAGGAAGAACTTCAGGATCACGGTGCCGTTGCGCGACAAGTAACGCTCGAAGGCGCAGATGTCCTCGAAGCGCTCGCGCCAGATGTTCTTGGTGACCAGCCTCGGCGGCAGCTTCTCGGCCTTGAGGATCTCCGGATGCACCCGCGTGACCAGGCATTCCTCGTAGTAGGAACGGTTGAAGATGCCGATGCGGCCACGCTCGGGGAGCGCGATGGCGCTGCGCCACATGAAGTCGTGGTCCAGCTCCTTGGAGGTCGGCTGCTTGAACGAGGTGACCTCGCAGCCCTGCGGATTGACGCCCTCGAAGATGCTCTTGATCGCGCTGTCCTTGCCGGAGGCGTCCATGCCCTGCAGCAGCACCAGCACCGACCAGCGGTCCTGTGCATAAAGCCTTTCCTGAAAATCGGCGAGCCGCGTCCGATTCTGCTCGATGATCGCCTCGCCCTCCTCCTTGGCGAGGCCGCCCTTGACCTTGGTCTTGTGCGATTTGAGGTGAAACTTGTGCCCGCCATCGATCCGGAACGGCGAGATGAAACCATCGAGCTCATCGGCCAGCGTGCGCGGTTTCTTGCTCATGAGGACGGCTCTCCGGGGCTGAATTGCGTTTCGAGGAAGGCGGTCACGAAGCGCGGCATCGCCGCAGTCAGATCATTCCGGCTTCGAACCAGCCGTATCGAGCATAGTTCCGGCTCGTCCTGAGCCGCGAGGTTGGCCTCGATGCGGCGCTGCAGAGCCTCGCCCATGTCAGAGGCGTCGAGCACGCGCATCAGCGCGATCGACGCGCCGGTCACGACACAGTCCCAATGCGCCGCGGCCTGATAGTCCGATGGCGCGAGTCCCGTCTCCTCCTCGACCTCTCGCGCGACGTTGGCGGCGAGATCGAGCACGCCGTCGCTGACGTCGGCGAGATCCGGCGTGCCGGCGGGAAAATACAGCCGGCCGGCATTGGCGGTATGCGCGCCCATCTCGCCGAGCACGAAGGCGCCGTCGGCGGCACGCAGCGCGCCCATGCCGAAGCCGTTGAAGGCGGTGCGATCCGGAAAGCCCCAGTCGCGCCACGCCAGCAGGCTGGCGAAATCGGTCTCGAAATAGCTCGCGGTGAACCGGCTATCCGCGAAGCGCGGGTTGCGCCCGAGCAGCACGCGGCCGTTCCACAGCCCCGGCCTGGCGCGCTGGCATTCGGCGAAATGCGCCGCGATGTCGTCGCGGCGCTGTTTCGCGAACGGCCAGTCCCACGGCTCGACCTTGAGGTCGAGCGTGGTGACGCGGTGGATGACGACGTCCGTCATCCGCTATTTCGCCCCCTTCGCCTGCTCAACGAACTTGTTGGTGAAGGTCTTGCTGACGTCGACATTGGCCTTGGCGACATCGGGCGAGCCGGTGCTGAACACGGCGAGCACAGCGTCGGCGCCCTTCGGATCCATCTTGCCGGTCTGCGAGTACATCGGGATGGTGTTCTTGAGCGCCGCGAGATACAGCGCCTTGTCCTTGCCGACGAGTTCCTCCGGCATCTTCGCCATGATTTCCTCCGGCGTGTGCGAATGGATCCAGCCCAGCGTCGCCACGATGGCGTTGGTCAGCGCCTGCGTATCCTTGTCATGGCCGGCGATCCAAGCCGCGGTCGAATACAGCGCGCCGCCGGGATACTCGCCGCCGAACACCTCCAGCGTGTCGTGCTGGGTGCGGGTGTCGCTGAGGATCTTGAGGTCCGGATGCTTGCCCTGCAGCACGGTGACCGAGGGGTCGAGCATGACGGCAGCATCAATCTGGCCCTGCTCCATCGCGGCCACCGCGGTCGCGCCGAGACCGACGCCGATCACCGCGGTGCCCGACGGATCGAGGCCGTTCTTCTTCAGCATGTACTTCAGGAAGAAGTCGGTCGAGGAGCCCGGCGCGCTGACGCCGACCTTCTTGCCGGCGAGATCCTTGACCGAACTGATCTCCTTGTTGTGCGACGGCGCCACCACCAGCACGAGACCGGGATAGCGGTCGTAGACGACGAAGGACTGCATCTCCTGCTTCTTGGCCGCGAGATTGACGCAGTGATCGAAATAGCCGGAGACGACGTCGGCGCTGCCGCCGAGCACGGCCTTCAGCGCATCCGAGCCGCCCTTGAGGTCGACCAGCTCGACCTCGAGCCCGGCCTTCTCGTATTCGCCGAGCTGCTTGGCCAGCACGGTCGGCAGATAGCACAGGCAGGCGCCGCCCCCAATTGCGATCGTGACCTTGGTGGCAGCGCTGGCGAGACCAGTGCTCAACGTCAGCGCCAGCAGCGCGCCGGTGACCCGGCCGATGATCTTGTTCATGCGTTTCCTCCGTTCATGTTGTCGATCAGACTAGGCGTGTGTGCTGTGAATGAGAAGGCCGCCCCGAATTGCCGCTGTCGTCCCGGCGAACGCCGGGACCCATACCGCGTGATGTCGCGGTTGGAGAAGACTGGTCATCGCGCGTGCCACAAACGACGGCCGGTGGTTATGGGTCCCGGCGTTCGCCGGGACGACAGCGGTGGGTGTGGCGACACCGCGCCCATCACCGTCCATCCGCCGCATCCGGGCGCCACACCAGCAGCCGCCGCTCCACAAGCGTGACGCAGATGTCGATCAGGATGACGAATGCCGACAGCACGAACATGCCGGCGAACACGCCGGCGACGTCGAAGATGCCTTCGGCCTGCTGGATCAGATAGCCGAGGCCGGCCGCGGAGCCGAGATATTCGCCGACGACAGCGCCGACGACGGCGAAGCCGACCGACGTGTGCAGCGACGAGAACATCCACGACAGCGCCGACGGCCAATAGACGTGGCGCATCAGTTGCCGCTCGCTCATGCCGAGCATGCGGGCGTTGTCGCGCACCACGGTCGAGACCTCCTTCACGCCCTGATAGACGTTGAAGAACACGATGAAGAACACCAAGGTCACGCCGAGCGCGACCTTGGACCAGATGCCGAGCCCCAGCCACAGCGTGAAGATCGGCGCCAGCACCACGCGCGGCAGCGCATTGGCCATCTTGACGTAGGGATCGAACACGGCGGCGACCAGCGGCTTGCGCGCGAACCAGAAGCCGACCAGCACGCCGCCGAGCGAGCCGATCGCGAACGCCAGGATCGACTCCCACAAGGTGATCGCGAGGTGCTTCCAGATGGCGCCGGTGGCGAACCATTTGATCACCTGCGCGAACACGTCGACCGGATTGGAGAAGAAGAACGGCGGAAGCCAGATGCGCCCGAACACGGGCACGGTGGCGAGCAGTTGCCACAGCGCAATCGCGACGACCGCGACCAGCAATTGCAGCGCGAGCAGACCGAGACGCGACATTACGCTACTCCGCGCCCGTGGTGACAGAGACAAAGCGCGAGCCGCGCACGCCACTCCGCTCCCTCCCCCCTTGTGGGGGAGGGCTGGGGAGGGGGGTACTCCAACCAACAGTCTTTCCGGGGTACCCCCCTCCCCGACCCTCCCCCACAAGGGGGGAGGGAGTGCACTGTCCAAGTGGAAACAGCGAGGCTCTCATGATCGAATGAGTCACGGCTCCCATCACACCGCCTCCGCCTGCTTGTAGGTCTTCTCGACCTCCGCCTTCAGCGTCTGCCAGATCTCGCGATGCAGCTCGTGGAACTCGTGCTTCATGCGCACCTCGAAGATGTCGCGCGGACGCGGCAGGGTCACGCGCCAGTCGCCGATGATGCGCGAGGCCGGGCCGGCCGACATGATGACGACGCGGTCGGCGAGCGCGATCGCCTCCTCGAGATCGTGGGTCACGAACAGCACCGCCTTGCGGTCGGCATTCCAGAGATCGAGCAGCAGATTGCCCATGATCTGCCGCGTCTGCGCGTCCAGTGGTCCGAACGGCTCGTCCATCAGGATGATGCGCGGATTGCGGATCAGCACCTGGGCGAGGCCCACGCGCTTGCGCTGGCCGCCCGACAGCATGTGCGGATAGCGGTTGCCGAATGCGCCGAGGCCGACCGAGGTCAGCCATTGCTGCGCCTTGGCGGCCGCATCCTTCGACGGCGTGCCCGCGACCTCGAGCCCGATCGCGACGTTCTCCAGCGCGGTCTTCCATGGGAACAGCGCATCGGCCTGGAACAGGTAGCCGGCGTCGCGATTGAGGCCGGCCAGAGGCTGGCCGAAGATGCGCACGTGGCCGGCGGCCGGCTTCAGCAGTCCCGCCGCCACGTTGAGAAGGGTGGATTTGCCGCAGCCGGTCGGCCCGACGATGGCGACGAACTCGCCATCGGCGACGCTGAGATCCGCCGTCTCGACGGCGGTGTAGGTGCGTCCGCCGGCGAGACGGAATGCCACCGTCGTTCGCTCCAGCGCGACCGCGGCGGCGGTGGGCATCGTCACGTCCAAGTTCCTCCCCCGAGAATGGCCGGGACGGCTTAGCCGCTTGCGCGGCGAAGTTCAACGCGGCGGCCGGACGTGCTAGGTCGTCTGACTGAGCCCAAGGCCAACCTTAAGGCCAACCTTAAGGCCAACATTCCGCAAGGCCGCATGCCGCGCACGCCGTTCATCGTCTACACCAACGTCCGCAAGAGTTTCCCCGGCCCGGCAGGCGCCGTGACCGCGGTCGACGGCGTCTCGCTGGAGATCGCCGAGGGTGAATTCCTGGCGATCGTGGGCGGCTCCGGCTCGGGCAAGACCACACTGCTGCGGCTGGCCAACCGCCTGATCGAGCTGGACGGCGGCGCGATCCGGATTGCCGGCGAGGATATCGCCGGCCTCGATCCTGTCAGCCTGCGTCGCCGGGTTGGCACCGTGTTCCAGAACGGGGCGCTGTTTCCGCACATGATGGTTGCCGCCAATATCGGCATCACCCCCAGGCTGCTGGGTACGCCCGCGAACGAGATCGCCGCCCGTGTCGACGAGCTGCTCGACCTCGTGCGGCTCGACCGCAAGGCGCATCGCGACCGGCTGCCGCACGAGCTCTCGGGCGGCCAGCGCCAGCGCGTCGGCGTCGCCCGCGCGCTCGCGGCGCGGCCGAAGATCGTGCTGATGGACGAGCCGTTCGGCGCGCTCGATCCGCTGACGCGTGATGCGCTCGGCAGCGACTACCGCGCCCTGCATGAGCAGTTCGCTCTGACCACGATCATGATCACGCACGACATCACCGAGGCGCTGCTGCTCGCCGACCGCATCGCGGTGATGCGCGGCGGACGTCTGATCGAGATCGGCACGCCGGCCGAGCTCGCGGCCAGCCGCGACCCCTACGTGACGGAGCTGATGACGACGCCGCGCCGACAGGCGGCGCGGCTGGCCGCGCTGCTGCCCGAAAGCGGCACAGTATGAGCGCACTGTCCGATCCACGCTTCACCGAGGCGCTGTCGCATCTCACGGATTATCTCGGCAGCCACCTGCGCGTGAGCCTCGCCGCGCTGGCGCTCGGCCTTGCCGTGAGCTTTCCGCTGGCGCTGCTCGCGCGCAATCGCCCTGCCCTGCGCAATCTGCTGCTCGGCGTCGCCAGCGTGGTGCAGACGGTGCCGGGACTGGCGCTGCTGGCGCTGTTCTATCCGCTGCTCCTGGCGCTGACGGCACTCACCTTGCGCTGGTTCGGGCTCTCGTTCTCAGCCTTCGGCTTCCTGCCGGCCATGCTGGCGCTGGCGCTGTATTCGATGCTGCCGGTGCTGCGCAACACCATCACCGGGCTGAACGGCGTCGACGCAAGCCTGATCGAGGCCGCCAAAGGCGTCGGGATGACCGAGCGCCAGGCGCTGACGATGGTGGAGCTGCCGCTGGCGCTGCCGGTGATCATGGCTGGCATCCGCACCGCTGCGGTGTGGGTGATCGGCACCGCGACCTTGTCGACACCGATCGGCCAGACCTCGCTCGGCAACTACATCTTTGCAGGTTTGCAGACCCAGAACTGGGTGCTGGTCGTGTTCGGCTGCATTGCCGCCGCCGTGCTGGCGCTTGCCATCGATCAGTTGCTGGCGCTGATCGAGGATGGCCTGCGCAGGCGCAGCCGTGCCCGTGTCGGGCTTGGCACCGCAACCATCGCGCTCATGGTCGGCGCGAGTCTCCTGCCCTCGCTGGCCGGCGGCTCGGCACGCTACGTGATCGGCGCCAAGACGTTTACCGAGCAATATGTGCTGTCGGCCTTGATCAGCGAGCGGCTGCAGGCAGCCGGTCTCTCGGCGACGACACGCGCCGGGCTTGGCTCCAGCGTGATCTATGAGGCACTGAAGAACGGCGACATCGACGCCTACGTCGATTACTCCGGCACGCTGTGGACCAACCAGTTCCACCACAAGGAGCAGTTGCCGCGCGCCGCGCTGCTCGATGCGCTGAAGCAGGATCTCGCCAAGGACAAGGTCACCCTGCTCGGCGAGCTCGGCTTCGAGAATGCCTACGCGCTGGTGATGCCGCGCAAGACGGCCGAGGCGCTCGGCATCCGCTCGATCGCCGACCTCGCGCGCCACGCCAGCGACATGTCGATCGCCGGCGACTACGAGTTCTTCTCGCGCCCGGAATGGGCGGCCCTGCGCGACGCCTATGGCCTCGCCTTCCGCGCCCAGCGCCAGATGCAGCCCGACTTCATGTATGCCGCCGCCGCCTCCGGCGAGGTCAACGTCATCGCCGGCTACACCAGCGACGGCCTGATCGCGAAATATGATCTCGTCGTGCTCGACGATCCCAAGCAGGCGATCCCGCCTTACGACGCGATCCTGCTGCTGTCGCCGAAGCGTACCGAGGACCGCGCGTTGCAGGATGCGTTACGACCGCTGCTCGGCCGCATCGACATCGCGACCATGCAGCAGGCCAATCTGCGCGCCTCCGGCAGTGACGCGGAGTCCTCGCCGCAAGCGGTGGCGCGCTGGCTGTGGAGCAAGACGTCGAAGTAGGCCCCACAGTCTCGCCGCGTCATTGTGAGCGCAGCGAAGCAATCCAGGGCGTCACGAGGACTCTGGATTGCTTCGGCTCGCTCGCAATGACGGTGGTGGTTGGCGCAACCTCCACACGCACTAGGGTCAGGACTCATTGATCGAGCCAGAAGATAACAGTTGCCGCGATACAGATGGCGCTGAAGAATGTGTGAGCGCAGCGGTCGTAACGCATGGAGAGACGTCGCCAGTCCTTAAGTCCGGCGAACATATTCTCGACCTTGTGACGCTGCCGATACAGGGATTTGCAATATGTTAGGGGCGATCTGCGCCCAGCCCGCGGCGGAATGCAAGGCTCTATTCCTCGCTTAGCGAGAGCCGCTCGGAAGGCATCGCTGTCATAGCCCCTTGTCGGCGATCAGAGTCTCAGCCTCTGGCAAGAGAGGAGAGACCAGAGCCGCACCTTACGATATTGCGTCGAACGGATTGCCGACATCGCGAGAACCGCACCTCATCGGTTAGATTCCATCGCAGCCCTCATAAACTCAAGGATCACCGGGTGAGGCTGGGTGATGCTCGAAGTCAGCTGAGGTACATAGAGAGTAGCAATGAAGAAGCGATGCGCGGGGATAGTCAGAATCCTCGCTTCGCCGGATGCGTCCGTGCCAATGATTCTCAATCCTGCGTCATGTAGCTTCTGCTGATGCTCCGGGTTCAGTCCGAAATTGCAGTAGTACTGCTCGCGTGGATTCTTCCCCCCGTAGATCGCATCTGCGAGGCTGCCCGGCTCGATTTTGACTTCCATCGTCTGCCCCACGAGCGAGCACGATAATGGTGTGATGAAGAGGTTGGAGGCGTAGGGATCATATTCGGCGTGCGCGGCGTCTTCGAAGCCCAGGACATTGCGACTGTATTCGATCACAACGTGCTGGCAGCCCCCGCAAGTCCCCAAGAGCGGAACGCCGCTCTCGCGCGCGTAACGAATTGCATTGATGGCTCCGAGAAGGCTCTTGTATGGGCTCCCGGGAACAATCCAGATCGCATCAAAACGCCGAAGCTGTTCGGCTGCCCCGGCCTCCAGCTGGACGGTTGAGATCCATTCCGCCGTAATTCGTCCCTCCAGCGTCAGCCGAGCATGCTCAATCGCATCGTTGGTTGCGGTGTGAGGCAGGAAGGAAGGGGTGAATTCGCCAACAAGCGCAATCGCTATGGCGTCGGACATGATCGCTCTCCGGCTGTAGTTCCGCCTTGTAAGAGCATGCCGGTCATGTATATGTAAAATTACTTCGACAGCAGCTGCATATGACAATTACTAATATATCTCTCGCTCACCTTCGGGTGCTCAGCAGCGTCGTGGATTGCGGCACCTTCTCGGCTGCAGCCACAGAGATCGGCCTCACCCAGTCAGGGGTCAGCCAAAGCATCAAGCATTTAGAGGCGGTATTGGGCGGGCAGCTGCTTATAAGGCATCGTGACGGAATCAGAATCACCGAACTTGGTCGGGCAGTGCTCGCCGACGCCCGGGCTGCACTTCAAGCCGTCGAACGCATTCGACAAACCTGCAGCGCGGTCAATGGATTGCTCGCGGGGCATATACGCATCGGCAGTGTATCGAGCGTTGCAGCGCGGCTTCTGCCGGCTCGACTCGCGGAGTTCAAAAGGATGTACCCACGCATCACGGTCAGTCTGATCGAGGGGACCGATGCGGAAGTTTGCGAATGGGTTGAGAAAGACATCATTGATCTCGGCCTGACGGGAGAGACGACGCCGGCGGTGCAGCCCATCGTCATCATGGAGGATGAATTTGTTGTCGTCGTCGCATCAGACCATCGTCTTGCCAGCCGGGGGCAAATTAGCCTGACAGATGCGGCCGACGAGCCATTTTTGATGTCCGCGTCCGGCTGCGAGCCCGCCATTCGTCAAATATTCGATCAAGCTAAGATCAATCCGCCGATTGTGCTGCGGGTGCGAGATGCCGAAGCGCTCGTAAACATGGTCAGCCAAGATATCGGCATAACCATCATGCCACAGCTCGCCATTCCCGCCGATAGCAGGGCCATTGCACAGATTTCCATTAAACCGCGTCGTAGGCGTCAAGTCTTTGCGATCACGAGAAGTGGCGCTCCCAAAGTGCCGGCGGCAGAGAGATTGAAGGCCATGCTTTCGAATACGAAAGGTTGAAGCCGGCCATCTCCCTGTGGGATTGAGCCGCTCGCCCGAGCGTTCTGTCGGTTAAATGGGTCCTGACCCTAGTGAGCAGTTTACGCTTACATCCCCGGTTCGATCGGCTTCTCCACCGCGCCGCCATTGTCGGCCCAGTCCTTGAAGCCGCCCACGTTGAACACCTTGTCGTAGCCGAGGTCTTTCAGCGCCTTGCCCGCCAGCGCGGCACGGCCGCCGGAGGCGCAGTACAGAATGACGCTCTTGTCTTTGCTAAAATTCTTGTCGTGATAGGGCGAGTCCGGATCGGCGCGAAATTCGAGCATGCCGCGCGAGACGTGGTGCGCGCCTTCGATCTTGCCGCTCTTCTCGACCTCCGGCGCATCGCGCACGTCGAGGACGAGCGTGTTGCCCTTGCCGATCATCGCCTGCGCCTCGGCCGGCGTGATCTTGGGGACCACCGCGTTGGCGGCGGCCATCAGTTCCTTGACGGATGTGGACATGTCGAACCTCTCGCTTACACGGAGCGCACGGGGTAGCCCAACGCGGCCGTCCCGACAATCCTCCCATGGAATGACGGATCGATCGCAATCCCGTGAAGCCACCGACCCGTCGCGGGCGGTGAGAGTCTAGAGCCCCCGGATCAGCTCGGCGTCGATCAGCATGCGGTTGAACCGGCGCGCCTCGGCGCCGTCGCCGCAGGCGTAGAACACGCCCTTGCAGCGGAGCATGATGTCCTTCTGCTCGGCGAAGGACGGATCGAGCGGAATGCCGGCCGCCTCCAAGGTGACCAGCGGCAGATAGGCGGCGTCGATCCGGTCCATCACGACCGCGCTCTGGCGCGGCTCGAAATTGACGGCATCGACGGCGTAATAGGTCTGATAATAGCGCGGATCATAGCTTTCGAGCTTCTCGCCGATGCCGGCCTCGTCGAGTTTGGGATCGAGAATGTGCGGCGAGAACTCCGGCTGGTGATCGCCGTAGCGCACGATCAGGAACGGCTGGTCGCCGAAGCGCTTCTTCAGGCTGGCGAGGAAGCGCTGATAGTCCGTCGCGCTCATCGCCTGGCGGCGCAGATACTCATCGATCGAAGGCACGTTGCCGGGCGCGCGCCAGGATGGCGTCAGGTCGGGCCGGAACGTCGTCTCCCACGGGAAATGGTTGGCGGCGAGATAGACGAACATGAACAGCGGCTTTCCGCGCGGCCGGTGCTGCATCAGATCGAGCGCGGCATCGTAGAAGAAGCCGTCGGGCTCGACGCCCTTGGCGCCGAGATCGCGCGCGTCGAGGAAGCGGTCGACGCCGACCGTGGTCTGGAAGCTGCGCGCGCTCATGAAGGCGCCCTGCGCGGGATACAGCGACACCGTGTCGTAGCCGCAATTGCGCAGCGCCAGCGGCAGGCCGCGCTCGACCCGGCCGGACGCGATCCGCGTCACGAAATAGGCGAAGCGGCCGAACGAGCGCGACGACAGGCCGGCGAGCACGTTGTACTCGGTGAACCAGCTCGGCCCGCCATTGCTCTCGGCCATGAACTGCCGCGCCTTGCCGTCGAACGACTTGAAATGGCTGCCATAGCCCGCTGGTACCTTGATGCCTGGCGCCGAGCGGATGTCGAAGCTGGATTCGTCGTGGATCAGCACGATGTTCGGCCGGCGCGCGGCCGGATGACAGGAATCCGGGACAAAGGCAGCCAGACTTCGATCAGCGGTGGCGTCGGATTCCATGAAGCCGTTGGCGAGGAAGTCCGACACCGCCGTGACGCCGGAGCGGGCGAATTTCGACAGATAGCCGTCGTCATAATAGCCACGCCAGGTCTCGTCGCGCCAGTTGAGCGAATACAACGTGAGCGCAGCAAGGCAGGCGAGCTTGCCGGCCAGCGCCGGCAGCCGCGCGACCCGGAACGGGTCGGCCCACCACAGCAGCCCCATCAGCGGCAGCACGACGGCGGCCGCCACCAGCACCGACAGCTTCAGGTTCGGGAAGATCGTGAACAGGAACGCCGCGCTGTCGTGGTCGATCAGCATCACGTCGACGAAGTTCGCCGTCATCTGGACCACGGCGTGCTTGAGCTGCGACAGCAGCACCAGCACCACGACCATGGTCAGCGCCAGCGCGCCGGACACCGCAGGCCGCCGCAGCAGCACCAGCCAGAAGCCGTTCAGGATGCCCCAGGCCAGCACGAAGCCGAGCCGCGAGCCGAAATCGGTCTCGGTGTGCAGCATCAGGGCCAGCGCCGCGACATGCGGCGCGGCGACGGCGGACAGCCGGACCGCCGCGGAGCGCGTTGCGCTCGCCGCGGCGAGCGTGGTGATCGGTTGGTCGTTCGGGGTCAGTGACATCAGGCGATCGAAAGCAGGCGCCCTTCGCCGGCGTATGCCGACAGATCAAGGAAGGCTATCCTGTCATCCGACCGTAATGAAATCGTCACAAATCACAACAGCCCGGATTTGCACGGAGGGCGGCGTGTCGTCTCACGCCGCGACGAGAGGTGGCATCACTGCCGTCCTCGCGTACCGATCCTCGCCCTTTTTCAATTCTGGGCGCCGGTCTCGAGCAGCCGCTCGCGCACCAGGCGCACCGCGCCGCGGCTCCAGGAATAATTGGCGCCGAGGCGCAATCCGCTATCGCCGGCGACGACGAGCGCGCCACTGTCGGCCTGGCGGACACGAAAGCCGATGATGTATTCGGTGCGGCCGATCCGCCTCACGATGCCGAGCAGCGATTGCTGGGCGCCGAGCGCGCGGGCCACCCGCGCCTCGCAATCGTCGCACTCGCGCACCGGCTGCCCCGGCTTGATCTCGCCGGCCGCGTCCACCAGGCGATAGCGCCCGGACTGTGCCAGCAGCTGCCGCACCGCGTCGGTCGTCTCCTGCAGCCCCTTCTGGTCGGATTCGGTCTCGCCGAGCGCGGCGCCCGCGCTGGTGTCGTCGAGCTCGAACGGCAGCAGCGCCAGCCGGATCGGCTCCGGCGGCGCCAGTGCGTCACGGACCTGGCGCGAGACGAACATCTCGGCGCGCTGCCAAGCCTCGTCACTGTCGCCGCGGAAGGTGAATATCTTGTCGAACAGGACCCGATGGGAGGCGACGTCGATGGCCGATGCGCGCGCCCACTGCACCAGGGTGGAGAGCTTCTGGACTCCGCCGGTGATCACGACGGTGGCACCGGCCGCGGCCGCCATCTGCAGCCGGGCCTCCGGGGACGCATCGGTCGGACAGGACGGTGCGCAGGACGGGCTGACCGGCCGCAGCCGCGCGTCGGCGGCGACATCGCGGCGGAGCGCGGCGATGAACGCATCCAGCCGCCGCTGATGCGCGGCGGTCTGATCGACCGGCTCGCCGGACGTGTCGAGATAGCTGAAATCGTCGACCAGCACGGCCGGGACATCGCCGGAGGCGGCGCGGACCGGGCCGGCCGCGAAAGCAAGCGCGAGAACGAGACAACGGACGACGCGACGGTTCGACATGGGATCCCCCTGCAACGATGTCTGGCGGTCGGAAGCTAGACGCTGCCGTGCCATCGCCGCAGCGGCCACGGTCCCGGCGCGGCACGGGAAAATTTCACGACCGCACCGTCCACCGGGCCGCGGCGCTTTTGGCCCGGACGGTTCTGCCGTTAAATGCCGGCCGGCTGGGCTGTCATGGACACACCGAAGATGTGGACCCGCTACGACCTCAAATACCGCCTGACCCTGCGGATCTCGGTGGTCTCGGCGCTCTGCTTCACGGCGATCTGCGCCTATGTGCTGTTCGACATCGACCGCTCGGTGCATGCGCGCAATGAGCGGATCGCCGAGATCACGGCCCGGACGCTGCAATTGCAGCAAAGCAAGATGCATTGGGTCAACAGTCCGCCGGCCGGCTTTCCCGACCTCGATGCGGTCGCGGCGGCGGCGATGCGACCGGGCCTGTGCATCGCCTATCGCGGCGGCGACGGCGCGATCGTGCAGCGGATCTGCGGCGGCGCCGAGGCGCAGACGGACGAACCGCCCCGCGCCTTCGCGATGCCGTATCGGCTGCTGTTCGATCCGGGCCGCGAAGCAGCACGGCCGGTCAGGTTTCGCGACGAAACGACCGGCGATGCCGTCGTCTGGATCGACGCCGGCGTCATGACCGCGGACGCCTGGCGCGAGCTCAGCCGGCTGCTGCCGGTGCTCGGGACGGCGCTGGTGCTGCTGTGCGCGCTGGCCTACGCCGCGCTGGCCCGCGCACTGCGCCCCACCCGGCTGATCCGCGCCGGGCTGGAGCGGATCGCCGCCAACGATCTGTCGGCGCGGCTGCCGCCGTTCGACCTCGCCGAGCTCTCGGCGATCCGCGCTGCCTTCAACCAGCTCGCCGAGGGGCTGGAGACGGCGCTGGCCCAGCGCGGCGAATTGACCCGGCGCCTGATCGCCTTGGAGGACGACGAGCGCCGCCACCTGGCGCGCGAGCTGCATGACGAATTCGGCCAGTCGCTGGCGGCGATCCGGGCGCTCGCGGCATCGATCCGTCACAGCGCGGCGCAGGATTGCCCCGCTCTGGTCGGCGAATGCGACGGCATCGCGCGCACCGCGAGCGACATGATGGAGCAATTGCGCGGCGCGCTGATGCGGCTGCGCCCGCCGGACGTCGACGAGCTCGGCCTCGCCGGCAGCCTGGAGGGCCTCGTCGCCGGCTGGAACAGGCGCCAGCACGGCCGCACCGTTTTCGAGATCAACCTGTCGGGCGACGTCGACCGACTGCCGGGCATCATCGCCACCAATATCTACCGCATCGCGCAGGAGGCGCTCACCAATGCCGTCAAACACGCCGACGCGACGCGGGTGCGGTTGCAGTTGACGCTTCAGGAGGGGCCGGTCAGCGCGACCCTGCTCACCGTCGAAGACGACGGTCTTCTCGGCGAAGCTCCCGACAAGCCGGGCATGGGCCTGCTCGGCATGGGCGAGCGCGTCGCCTCCATGGGAGGCCAGATGAGCTTCGCCGCCACCTCCGGCGGCGCGCGCCTCCACGTCGAGATTCCGGTCCCGGCCCTCTCGCCTGCGCCGACCCAGCCGGAAACGGCATGTGCGGCATGACGACCCCCGCCGGCACCATCCTGCTGGTCGACGACCATGCCGTGGTCCGCGAGGGCTACAGGTCGATGCTGCAGAAGCAGCCGGGGCTGCGCGTGGTCGCCGAAGCCGCCGATGGCGCCGAAGCCTACCGGCTGTTCAAGGAGGTCAGGCCCGATCTCGTCATCATGGACCTGACCATGCCGGGCGTCGGCGGCATCGAGGGCATCCGCCGCATCCGGCAATGGGATCGCGGCGCGCGCATCCTCGTCTTCACCATGCATGAGAATGCCGGCTTCGCGGTGCAGGCGATCCGCGCCGGCGCCCGCGGCTATGTCACCAAGAGCAGCCCGCCGGAGACGCTCGTGCGCGCCGTCATGGACGTCCTCGCGGGCCGCATCGCGATCAGCCCCGACATCGATCACGAGCTCGCGCTCAGCCGCCTCGCCGGCGAGCGCGCGGCCGCCGACGTCCTGTCCGCGCGCGAGTTCGAGGTGATGCAGATGCTGCTCGCCGAACGCACCACCGACGAGATCGCGTCAGCGTTGCATCTCAGCCCGAAGACGGTCGCCAACCTGCACTCGCTGATCAAGGACAAGCTCGGCGTGGCCAGCGACATCGAGCTGGTGCGGCTGGCGCTGCGGCAGGGCCTGCTGACCTGAGCCCGCAGGGCTTACATCCCCGCCAGGATTGTCAGGAGTCGCCAGCGTTGCCCTGCGGCGTCGCTGCCGCTTCCGGCGCCGTGACCGGATCGTCGATCAGGTGAAATGCGCGCCCGAGCCGGCGCTGCACGCTCATCACGGCGCGGTCGACGTCGCTGATCAGGCTGTCGCCGAGAACGACGTGCGGGATCTCCCAGTTGCGGCCGCTGCGCACGTCGAGCGCATGAACGGCCGGCACGCGTGCCGTCTCGCAGCCCGGCTGCGCGCGAAGTTCCTCCTCGACCAGGCGGGTCAGCTCCGCCTGGGTCTTGCCGATGGTCGTCATCGCCGGCATCAGGGCCTGATCGCGGGCATCAGGCCGAGCCGCTTGGCGATGATGCGATCGACGGTCCGTTTCGGAAGCACCCGCACGATCCATTGCCTCATGGCATCGGGCGCGATCTCGTAGCGCACCTTGGGCGCCGGCAAGGTCAAGGCGTCGGCCACCCGCGCGGCGATGGTCTCGGCCGGCAGCCCGGACTGGCCGAGATGCAGCATGAAGGCGCGGATCTTCTGCAGCGCCGGGAAGAACGGCGAGGCCTGATACGGCGACAGGTCGACTTCGTCGGCCTTGGCCCAGATCGGCGTCTTCACCGCGCCCGGCGCGATGACGATGACGTCGATCCCGAACAGCATCAGCTCACGGCGCAGGCTCTCGGACAGCCCTTCGACCGCATGCTTGGAGGTCGAATAGGGCGCCATCAGCGGGTTGCCGTTGCGGCCCGCGACTGAGCTGATCATCACGATCCGGCCGCGCTCTCCCGTCATGGCTGGATCGGCCCCGAGCAGCGGCGCGAACGCCTGGGTCGCGATGACCGGGCCGATGACGTTGACCTCCATCTGATGGCGGAACTGCGCGATCGGCAGCTCCGTCACGGGACCGGCGACGGCGATGCCGGCATTGTTGACGAGACCGGCGAGCGTCTCGCCCTTGAGCGCCGCTCGCACCTCGCCGGCGGCCGCCTTCACCGCCGCCTCGTCGGTCACGTCGAACAGCAGCGGCATGAAGTTGGCGCCGAGCTCGCCGCGCAGACGGTCTGCGTCGGCCTGCTTGCGAACGCTGCCGAACACGCGAAAGCCGCGCGCGAGCAGGAGCTTCGAACAGGCGAACCCGATGCCGGTGGATGCGCCGGTGATGACGACGGATTTCATGGTGACCTCAACGATTTGCGCGGCGATTATCGCACGAGATGCGGCAGGATGCTGGCGCTGATTTTTCGCGCGAGGTCATCGCCCGCCGAGCCTGCCCCGGAACATCGGGTGACGCCACGCATCGCACGGCGCGTCGGCAAAATGGCCGCGGCAAGAATGGGATTTAAGTTTCAAGGCTTGGGAGGATGACAGCTGACGTGAGATCGAGGGCAGCGAGCAAGTTGGATGAAGGAAGGTTTGTGACCTTATGAGATCATTAACCTTTCCGCTTCGCTGGCCTGTCGTCGCCGCGTCTGCGGGGAGGTGTTCGCACCTCATTCCATCGCCTGTCCGGCGAATCTCCGGAAGACCGGGCTCCAGCCCGTCATCCCCCCTATATGTATCGTCTTAATTTTCCGTATCCGTGTTTCTCCGGAGTACTACGCCTTCGGCCCCTAACGCATTGTTATCGCCCGTGCCGAAAACTGCTCCGGCCGAAAGCCTTGCAGCGGATCACAATCGCGTTGCTGTCGCTCCGGCAATCCGGACAAACGAGCGCGATCGTGTCACAGCCAGAACAGCTTCCGCCTTCAGAAGACTCCATCATCACCGAACTCGAAGAGGCCGTCCGCAGCGGCACCTCGGCGAAGCGCGTCAACACGCTGCGCCAGGTCACCAACCTGTTCCTGCATGACGGCGAACGCCTCAGCGAGGACCAGATCAAGGTATTCGACAACGTGCTGTGCATGCTGGTCTCGCGGGTCGAGACCCGCGCGCGAGCCGAGCTCAGCAAGCATCTCGCGCCGGTCGACTACGCGCCCGTCGAATTGATCCAGCAGCTCGCCCGCGACGACGAGATCTCGGTGGCCGAGAACGTGCTGATGCACTCGAGCCGGCTCACCGAGCATACGCTGGTGGAGGTCGCGGCGACCAAGGGCCAGGATCACCTGATGGCGATCTCCAGCCGTCCGCATCTGACCGAGGCGGTGACCGACATCATCGTCGACCGCGGCGAGCGCCGGGTGATCCGCAAGCTCGCCAACAACCAGACCGCGCGCTTCTCCGAGTCCGGCTATTCCGGGATGATGGCGCATGCCGAGGACGACGACGAATTGTCCGAGATCATCGGGCTGCGCGTCGACCTGCCCACCAAGCACCTGCGCGACCTCCTGCGCCGCGCGACCGAAGCCGTGCGCGCCAGGCTGATGGCCTCGGCGCCGCCGGCGTTGCAACAGGAGATCAAGAAGATCCTCAAGGCGATCGCCGACGTTGCGCGCAGCGACGGCGGCCTGGTCGGGCGCGACTTCACGCTGGCCGAAGAGGCCGTCAAGCGCATGAAGGGGCTGAACGAGCTCAACGATGCCGCCATCGCCTTCTTCGCCGAGACCCGCCGCTTCGGCGAGGTTTCCGCCGCACTCGGCCTGCTCAACAACGTCCCGACCGAGATGATGGCCAAGGTGCTCGAAGGCCCGCGCACCGACATCGTGCTGATCCCTTGCCGTGCCGCCGGGCTGGCCTGGTCGGTGGTGGCGAAAATCCTGACCCACCGGCCAATCAAGCACGCCATCGACAGCGACACGCTCAAGCTCGCGGAACGCGACTACGGCCGCCTGTCGCTCGACACCGCCCAGCGCACGCTGCGATTCTGGATGGTGCACAACAAGGTCGAGAAGTGAGCGGGCGCTCACAAGACGCGATCCTCATCAGCAACGACTCTCGAGCCTTCTCATACTCCGCTGTCGTCCCTGCGAACGCAGGGACCCATACCGCGTGATGTGAATTGGCGGAAAATGTCTTGATCGTCGTCCTTCGCCACACGACCGCCGGTGGCTATGGGTCACTGCGAACGCAGGGACGACGGCTATGGCTGTCGCAGGCGGCCGGGCATCACCAAGCCGACCGGCCAGCGTTATCGCCAGGAGATCGCCGGGCGCCGGATTGACTTTGGTGCGCCCGCACTCCTACGGTGATCGCGACGGTGCCCCTCGACCGGGGCTCAAAAGGGAATGCGGTGCCGGATGCGTCTCGCAAGGGACGTGACTGAAGGCCGCAGCTGCCCCCGCAACTGTAAGCGGCGAATCTCGCGTCAAAGGCCACTGGGAAATCTCGGTCCCGGGAAGGCGACGTGGAGGTGATGACCCGCGAGCCAGGAGACCTGCCGTCAGCCGTGGTCACACGCGAGGATGCCGGTCGGGGCGTTATTGGCATCGTTTTCAGGCAAGCCTGCGAAGGCCTGCATGAGACCTCGTTCGCGGTGACGTGCCACTGACGTCATGCCGAGGTTCCTCGTGTCTCCCGTTCCCCATGCCAGGCGCAGTCGCGCCCTTCTGTCGTCGTTCTGCGTCCTCTCGTCATTCGCCCTGCTCGGCCCCTCGTCCACAGCAGCGCAGCAATCCGCCTCCCCCGACCTTCTGCCCCCGGTTGAGGTCGACCCGCCGCGCGAGCCGATCGCTCAGAAACCAGCCATCCCCCGCAGAACCGGCAACGCCGCGCATCAGCAGGTGCCGGCGGCAAAGCCGGCCGCGCCGGCCAGCCCCCCCGTCGCCGTCAGCCCGACCGGTGTCGTCACGCCAGTCGCCCACGTCGCGAATGCGATCACCGTGATGACCGACAAGGACATCGCCGGGCAGCAGGCCCGCACGGTGCCGGACATCCTGAGCACGATCCCCGGATTGAACGTGGTGCAGGCCGGCGGCCCGGGCGGCCAGACCAACGTCTTCATGCGCGGCACCAACGCCAATCACACCAAGCTCTTCATCGACGGCATCGACGTCGGCGATGTCACCAACGGCAATGGCGCGTTCGATTTCGCGCATCTGCTCGCCGCCGACATCCAGCAGTTCGAGGTGCTGCGCGGGCCGCAGAGCGGGCTCTACGGCTCGGATGCGATCGGCGGGGTGATCTCGGTGATCACGCGCAAGGGCGAGGGCCCGGCGCGCGCGACCGCCTCGGTCGAGAGCGGCTCGTTCAAGACCTTCAACCAGTCAGCCGGCGTCAGCGGCTCACAAAACAATATCAACTACGCGATCAATGTCGCGCATCTGCACGCCGGCGACGTTCCGGTGACCCCGTGGCAGCTGCTGCCTGCGGGGCAGAAGGCCATCGGCAATGCCTACGACAACGTCACCGCCTCGGCCAAGCTGGGCGTCGACCTCAACGAGGCCTGGACGCTGAACTCGGTGATTCGATACACCGACGCGACGCTGCTGTTCACCGGCGACAGCGGCTTTCCGAGCTTTCCCGACGCGGCCCAGAGCAACCACACCGTCCACCAGCTTGCAACACGCCAGGAAGCCGTGTGGTCGCTGCTCGGCGGCCGCATCCGGAACTACTTCGGCGCCAACTATGTGAACAACCGGTCGTCCGATCTGACGGCTGGCAATCCGGTGGCGGCGGTCGCGACCGGCGAGCGCATCAAGTATGACTGGCACGCGGTGACCGAGCTGGCGCCGCATAACAATCTCGTCGTCGGCCTGGAGCAGCAGACCGAGCGGCTGAAGACCGCCGACCTCTCGGCCGAGAATGGCAACAAGGCCGGCTTCGTCGAGCTGCAGACCGAGTTCGTGAAGCGCTGGTTCTTGGTGGCGAGCCTGCGCAACGACGTCAACGACCAGTTCGGCGGCCATGGCACCTACCGGATCGCGCCGGCGGTGATCCTGCCGGTGACCGAGACCAAGCTGAAGGCGAGCTACGGCACCGGCTTCAAGGCGCCGACCCTGAGCCAGTTGCACCAGGATTTTCCGGCGTTCAACTTCTTCGCCAATCCCAACCTCCGGCCGGAGCAGAGCACCGGCTACGACGCCGGCTTCGAGCAGCCGCTGTTCGACGATCGTCTCCGCTTCGGCGCGACCTACTTCCACAACAGCATCACCGACTTGATCAATTTCAACGCGACCTTCACCTCCTACGCCAATGTCGGCCTCGCGACGACCGAGGGCACCGAGAGCTTCGTGACCGCTGATCTCACCGACCGGATCTCGCTGCGTGCGGACTACACGTTCACCCGCGCGGTCGATGCGGCCACCGGCCTGCAGCTGTTGCGGCGGCCGAAGGAGAAATGGAGCGCCACCGCGACATGGGCGCCGATCGATGCGCTGACGCTGTCAGCGACGCTGCTGCACATCGGCGACTGGCTCGACGTCAGCCGCGACGGCATGACCACCGGCCTCGTCGCGCCCGGCTATACGGTCGTCAACCTGCGCAGCGACTACGCGCTGTCCGACCAGGTCAAGCTGTTCGGCCGGATCGACAACCTCTTCAACCATCACTACCAGAACCCGACCGGATTCCTCGCGCCGGGCTTCGGCGTGTTCGGCGGCATCCGGGTGGCGAGCTTCGGCGTGCAGTGACGCTGCCGACCAACCTCCCGGCGGCTGACAGAAGCTGCCGAAATGGACTACAATCGCAACAGAAGGAGATGTTCCATGACTCTCGACGTCCTCGACCGGTCTGGTACCGAGGCTCGCCTCGCGCCCGTTCCGCAACGGCACGCCGCTGCGTTCTGCTTCGCGCTGCTGACAGGGGCCTGCGCGCTGGCGAGCCTTGTGTTCGCCTGCGCGACGCCGTTTGCGGCCTTCGCCGTGATCGCCGCCGCCATGCTGCCGCTGCGCGCGGCGCTGCCGGTGATGCTCGGCGCCTGGCTGGTCAACCAGGGCATCGGCTTCGGCGCGCTGCACTATCCGGTCGATGCCAACACGCTGGCCTGGGGCGCCATGATCGGCGTGGCGGCGCTCAGCGCCACCGTTGTGGCCCGCATGGCCCTGGCGACCTTGCGCACAGCACCAGCGACGGTCGCGCTTGCCGTCGCGCTCCCCAGTGCCTACGCCGCCTATGAGCTGGTGCTGCTGGCCGCCACGCCCGCACTCGGCGGCGCCGCGAGCTTCGCGCTCCCGATCGTCGCCCGCCTCGGCCTGACCAGCGCCGCCTGGCTCGTCGGCCTCGTCGCCGTCAGCGAGATCGTCCGCCTGCTGACGCCGGTGGCGTCGCGCCGCGCGGCGTCCTGAACGCGCCGGCGGACCTTCAACGACCCCAAACAAAAACGGCGGGCCTCTGCCCGCCGTTTTCATTTCTCGGTTTCGCCGCAAGACCTCAGTTCTTCGACTTGTCGACCAGCGCGCCCTTCTTGATCCAGGGCATCATGTCGCGCAGGCGGGCGCCGACTTCCTCGATCGGGTGCTGGGCAAGCTTGGCCCGGGTCGCCTTGAACGAGGTCTGGTTGACCTTGTTCTCCAGCATCCAGTCGCGCGCGAAGCGGCCTGACTGGATGTCGTCGAGCACGCGCTTCATCTCGGCCTTGGTCTCCGGCGTGATGATGCGCGGGCCGGTGACGTACTCGCCGTATTCGGCGGTGTTGGAGATCGAGTAGTTCATGTTGGCGATGCCGCCTTCATAGATCAGGTCGACGATCAGCTTGACCTCGTGCAGGCACTCGAAATAGGCCATCTCCGGCGCGTAGCCGGCCTCGGTCAGCGTCTCGTAGCCGGCCTTGATCAGCTCGACCAGGCCGCCGCACAGCACCGCCTGTTCGCCGAACAGGTCGGTCTCGCACTCTTCCTTGAACGTGGTCTCGATGATGCCGGCGCGGCCGCCGCCGATCGCCGAGGCGTAGGACAGGCCGAGGTCATGGGCATTGCCCGAGGAGTCCTTGGCGATCGCGATCAGGCAGGGCACGCCGCCGCCGCGCTGGTACTCCGAGCGGACGGTATGGCCGGGGCCCTTCGGCGCGATCATCAGCACGTCGAGATCGGCGCGCGGGTCCAGCAGGTTGAAGTGGACGTTGAGGCCGTGCGCGAACACCAGCGCGGCGCCCTGCTTCATGTTGTCGTGCAGGTGCTCGCGGTAGATGTCGCCCTGCAGCTCGTCCGGCGTCAGCATCATCACGAGGTCGGCCCACTTCGCGGCCTCGGCGACTTCCATCACCTTGAAGCCGGCGCCTTCGGCCTTCTTGGCGGAGGCCGAGCCCTTGCGCAGCGCGATCGCGACGTCCTTGACGCCGGAATCCTTCAGGTTGAGCGCGTGGGCATGGCCCTGGCTGCCATAGCCGACGATGACGACCTTCTTGCCCTTGATCAGGTTCAGATCGGCGTCGCGATCGTAGTAGACACGCATTGTCGTTTCCTCTTTGAGATGGCCGGAATTGGCTGGAAAGTCAGACGCTTGGGTGAGGCACGGGCGGCTGCGCCCGGACGAAATCCGGCCCGTGTCTAGAGCATTTTGGGCCTGCTTGGAAACCCCGATCTCGCATGGCGGCCCGATCCCTCATGCGTCCATGAACACGGGATAGAGCGAGGCCAGCAGCAGCACCGCCATCAGGATGTTGAAGCCGCGGACCGCGCGTTCGGAGCTGAGCAGCGGCCGCAAGGCCGTGCCGAACAGCGTCCAGGTGATGGTCGAGGCGACCGCCATCACGAAGCTGATCGCGACCTGCAGCGCCACGTTGGCCGGAAAGCGCGCGATCGCGGCATAGGCGGTGATGGTGCTGATCACCATCACCCAGCCCTTGGCGTTGACCCATTGGAACAGCGCCGCGCCCCAGAACGACATCGGGCCGCGCGGCTTGGCGTCGTCAGGCTCGGCCGATCCTGACAAGGCGATGGCGACCGCGAGGTAGATCAGATAGGCCGCGCCGAGATATTTCAGCACGTCCTGCAGCAGGGGATAGCGGATGAACACCGTCGCGAGGCCGAAGCCGACCGCGCCGACCATGAAGGCGAAGCCGAAGCTGACGCCCATCATGTGCGGCACCGTGCGGCGGAAGCCATGGGTCACGCCCGACGACAGCAGCATGATGTTGTTCGGCCCGGGCGTGAACGCCATCACGAAGGCGAAGGTGACAAAGGCGATGAGGAGCTGCTGGGACATCAGGACGCTCCCACGATACGGGGACTCTTCACCCTCCCCTGGAGGGGGAGGGTCGATCGCGCATGCAATGCGCGATCGGGGTGGGGTGGGCCCCAGGCACAGCTCGCGCGTGGAGGCATCACCCCACCCCGGTTCACATCGCCGCTTCGCGCGATGTGAACCGACCCTCCCCCTCCAGGGGAGGGTGGCAGCGGGGCCACCTCACCATCTCGCGCAAACATCAACACCGCTCGTTCAGCCCTGCCCCGCCGGCTTCTGCAGCACGTACGTCGCGTGCATCGGCGCATGGTAGTCGGCGGAGACCGTGACGAAGCCGACCTCGGCCAGCATGCGCTCCATCACCCAGGCGAAGGTCGAGTTCTCGTCGCGCATGTGGGTGATGACGCTGTCGCGGGCGAGGTCGTGGTTCTTGATGTTGAAATCCGCCCACTGCTCGACCGAGCGCTCGACGCCGTCGGGCATGCTGACATAGACGATGTCGCGCAGGAAGAACTGCGCGCCCGGCTTCAGCGCCGCGAAGATGCGCGCCAGCGCCACCGCCTTCCAGAAGTCCGGCAGATGATGCAGCGTGAACTCGCTGGCGATCAGGTCATACGAGTTCGGCTCATAGGCGAACGACAGCAGCCCCGCCGAATGCATCCGCACCGCGGTACGGCGGTCGCGGGTGTAGATCCGGGTCAGCGCCAGCATCGCCGGCGAGATGTCGATGGCGTCGACGACGGCGCCCAGCAGCGCCGCCTCGGTCGCCAGCACGCCGTTGCCGCAGCCGATGTCCGCCACCCGCCAGCCCGGCTTGACGCCGAGCATCTTCAGAGCAGCGCGCGCGCGCTCGTCGGCATCATCGCCCGAGCCGTAGATCGAGGCGACGGCATGATCGAGCCCGATCCGGTTGCGTTCGTTGTAGTACCAGTCGCGCGCCAGCATGGCTCACATCCCTTCCGATCCCCGCCCGATCGCCGCAATGCCGGTCCTGGCGACTTCCACCAGGCCGAGCGGACGCATCAGATCGATGAATTGCGTGATCTTGTCGGTATTGCCTGTGATCTCGAACACGAAGCTTTCCGTCGTGGCGTCGATCACCCGGGCGCGGAACGCATCCGCCAGCCGCAGCGCCTCGACCCGCGGCTCGCCGGTGCCGCGCACCTTGACCATCGCGAGCTCGCGCTCGATCGCGCGCTTGGTCAGCGTCATGTCGACGACGCGGTAGACCGGGATCATGCGGTCGAGCTGGTGCTTGATCTGCTGGATCACCATCGGCGTGCCGGTGGTGACGATGGTGATGCGCGAGAGGTGCTTCTGGCTCTCGGTCTCGGAGACGGTGAGGCTCTCGATGTTGTAGCCGCGGCCCGAGAACAGGCCGATGACGCGCGCGAGCACGCCCGGCTCGTTCTGCACCAGCACCGCCAGCGTGTGCGTCTCGTTCGGATCGTGACGGTCTTCGAGGAAATAGGCTGACGCTGGCTGGTTCATTGGTGTCCCCGTGATAGTTCAACCGTCATGGCCGGGCATAGCAGTCTGCCTTGCGCAGACTGCGTAAACTTGTCTGCGCTCCCGGCCCTCCACGTCGAGCGTCGAGCGCGCGGTTCGTGGATGCCTGGGTCAAGCCCGGGCATGACAGCGGTGTTTGTGGCGAGTTGCGAGCTCCTCATGCGGCCCCCGCTTCGGCATGCGTGGCCGCCGGCAGCACCCAGCGCCTGAACAGGTCGAGATCGATGTTGCCGCCCGTGAGCACCAGGCCGACGCGCTTGCCGGCGAGCCTGCCCTTTTCCTGCAAGGCCGCCGCAAGCGGTGCCGCGCCGGCACCTTCGGCGAGATTGTGGGTGTCGGTCCAGAGAATGCGCACGGCCTCGGCGATCTCGGCGTCGCCGACCTGCACGATGCGCGAGGCGCCTTTCAGGATGATGGCGAGCGCATCCGCATCCGGGCTGCGCGTCGCGAGACCATCGGCGTGGGTGTCGGCGCTGTTGGTCGTCACCACCGTCCGCGCAGCGAACGACAGCGCGTAGGACGGCGCCTCGGTCGACTGCACGCCGACGATCTCGGTCTTCAAACCCAAGAGATCGCGCGCAAGGATGCAGCCGCAGATGCCGGAGCCCTGCCCGATCGAGACGTAGAGCACATCGAGGTCGGGCGCCGTGCGGAACAGCTCCAGCGCGTAGGTCGCGACGCCGCGCACGAGATCGCGATGGAACGACGGCACCATGTGCAGGCCGTCGCGCGCCGCATGGCGGCCGGCCTCCTCGCGCGCCTCCTGGAAGTCGCTGCCGTGCTCGATCAGCTCGGCGCCGAACGCCGCCATCGCGCGGTTCTTCTCGACCGAGTTGCCACGCGGCACGTAGATCGTCACCGGCAGGCCGTTGCGACGGCCGGCAAACGCGACGCTCTGGCCATGATTGCCGCGCGTCGCGGTGATCAGGCCGCGGACGTCCGGCCGCGTGCGCTTGAGGTTGTCGACATAGACCAGTCCGCCGCGCACCTTGAAGGCGCCGGCCGGCGTGTGGTTCTCGTGCTTCACGACGACCCCGGTCCCCAGCCGCTGCGCCAGCAACGGCCACGCATGCGCCGGCGTCGCCGGCACCGCGGCGCCGACGATGGCGTGGGCGGCTTCGAGCTCAGCGAGGGTGAACATGAGAACTCCCTGACGCATGGGCACAATGCGGCCGCGCAAGCAGATGAGCTCCCTCGCCCCGCTTGCGGGGAGAGGGGGATTCTCCGCGAGGCCGACTGCGTGGAGAGTCCCCCTCACCCGACGCTGCGCGTCGACCTCTCCCCGCAAGCGGGGAGAGGTTAAGAGAGAGACTGCCGGACGCGCGTGCCATCACCGCACCATCAAACCTATCAGACTCACACCAGCGCCTTGCCGCCCGCGAACGCCGCGGCCGGATCGCTCGCTTCCGCCGGCAGGATCATCTCGTTATGCGCCTTGCCCGACGGGATCATCGGGAAGCAGTTTTCGAGCGCCGCGACGCGGCAGTCGAACAGCACCGGCTTCTTGACCGAGATCATCTCCTTGATCGCGCCGTCGAGGTCGCCGGGCTTGCTCACCTGCAATCCGACGCCGCCATAGGCCTCGGCCAGTTTGACGAAGTCCGGCAGCGCCTCCGAGTAGGAGTGCGACAGGCGGTTGCCGTGCAGCAGCTGCTGCCACTGCCGCACCATGCCCATGTACTGGTTGTTGAGGATGAAGATCTTGACCGGCAGCTCGTACTGCACGGCCGTCGACATCTCCTGCATCGTCATCTGCACCGAGGCGTCGCCGCCGATGTCGATGACGAGGCTGTCGGGATGGGCGACCTGGACGCCGATCGCGGCCGGCAGGCCGTAGCCCATGGTGCCGAGACCGCCCGAGGTCATCCAGCGGTGCGGTTCCTCGAAGCCGTAGAACTGCGCCGCCCACATCTGGTGCTGGCCGACCTCGGTCGTGATGTAGGTGTCGCGGCCGCGCGTCAGCTCGAACAGCCGCTGGATCGCATATTGCGGCATGATGACGTCGCGGTTCGGCCGGTAGGCCAGCGAGTTGCGCGCGCGCCAGACGGCGATCTCCTGCCACCACGACTTGATGTCGGGCTTCTTCGCCTCGGCCCTGAACACCTGCAGGATGTCGGCGAGCACGTCGCCGCAATCGCCGATGATCGGCACGTCGACGCGGATGTTCTTGTTGATCGAGGACGGATCGATGTCGATGTGGATCTTCTTCGAGCCGGGCGAGAACGCATCGGTGCGCCCGGTGATGCGGTCATCGAAGCGCGCGCCGACGCACAGCATGACGTCGCAATCATGCATCGCCATGTTGGCCTCGTAGGTGCCGTGCATGCCGAGCATGCCGAGCCAATTGGTGCCCGACGCCGGATAGGCGCCCAATCCCATCAGCGTCGAGGTGATCGGGAAGCCCGTGACCTCGACCAGCTCGCGCAGCAGCCGCGAGGCCTCCGGCCCCGAATTGATGACGCCGCCGCCGGAATAGATCACCGGCCGCTTGGCGCCCGCCAGCAGCGCCACGGCTTTGCGGATCTGCATCGCGTCGCCCTTCACGCGCGGCGAATAGGAGATGTGGACGTCGGACTTGCGTGGCGGATGATAGGTGCCGGTCGCGAACTGCACGTCCTTCGGCACGTCGACGACGACCGGCCCCGGACGGCCCGTGGTCGCGACATAGAACGCCTCGTGCAGCACCTTGGCGAGATCGTTGACGTTGCGGACCAGCCAGTTGTGCTTGGTGCAGGGCCGGGTGATGCCGACCGTGTCGCATTCCTGGAAGGCATCGTTGCCGATCAGATGCGTCGGCACCTGGCCGGTGATGCAGACCAGCGGGATCGAATCCATCAGCGCGTCCGCCAGCGGCGTCACCATGTTGGTGGCGCCGGGGCCGGAGGTCACCAGCACGACGCCCGGCCTGCCGGTCGAGCGCGCATAGCCTTCGGCGGCGTGGCCGGCGCCCTGCTCGTGGCGGACCAGGATGTGCTCGACCTCGCTCTGCTGGAAGATCTCGTCATAGATCGGAAGCACCGCACCGCCGGGATAGCCGAAGAGGTGCTGCACGCCGTGGTCGATGAGCGCGCGCACGATCATCGCGGCGCCGGTCATCTGGTTCGGATCGTGGCTCTTGTCGGTCATGGTGGGCTCCGGATCGCTTCTGTCAGCGGCTGGTCGGTCTTGGTCAGTCGGTCTTGGTCAGTCGGTTTTGGTCACTTGGGTCAGGGTCGTTTCGGTCGGATCGCTGGCTTCCAGGCAATAAAAAAGGGCCCTGGAAGGCCCTGCGCACCGCTCGGAATTTGGATGGCCGCTAGCCATCCCCGGCGGTGCGCCTGGGTACGACGGCGATAAGGAGGATGGAAATAAAGTTGCGCATGATGCCGAGCGAGCTTCCCAAAGGTTGCGCGAAACATAGCCGGCGATGCCCCAATGTCAAGGCAAAGCCGGCCCGTCAGCGCGATTTTGCGATGTTAACGCGGAATTTTCCGTTCGGCGAGCGGTAATTTGGCCAGCGCTGCCGCAAAGGGCCTACCGCTCGCGCGGACTTAGGGGTTCCAAGGGTTGATCAGCGAGAGCCCGAGCCCAGCGAAATCGCCAGCATTTCGCGTTGCGAGGTCAAGACCATAGGCGGACGCGATACCGGCGATCTGCAGATCAGCGAGCTTCGTCGGGATCTGTTGCAGCGGCAACCCGCGCGCTCGCGCTATTGCAACCAGCTGAACAGCGGCCTGGGCGGCGGCAGCGTCGAATGCATAAACCCGGCTTCCGAAGCGACGGATCGTCCGGCTGATCGCGTTCTGGAGGCTGTCTTTCCGCCGTCCGTCGTCGAGCATCGCAACACCCGCGCCGAGTTCGAGAATGGTGATGCTCGATATCGCGGCATTCGCAAAGTTGACGTCGAGCCAGCGGATCACTTGCATCGCTGGCGCCAGCTTCAACACCTCTGAGATGACGTTGGTATCGAGCAGGATCATTCGAAATCGACCGACCGGATCGGAGCGGCGCGGAGCAGTTTGAGCTCCTCATCAAGGTCGACGCCCGGCCTCGTGATGGCAAAGAGCCAGCTGCCAAACGGCGCTATATCGTCGGGCGACTCCGCTTCCTCACGAGCAAGCTTTTCCAACGTCTCCCTCAGGTCAGCCTCCAAGCTCTTGCCACGGCGTTCGGCGCGAAGTCGCAACAGCTCCTTGGTCGCGTCGTCCACTTTGCGGATCAGGATGTCAGCCATCAGAAGAGCCTCCATCTAATTGATATCACGATATCAAAAATCTTTCAATGCTGCCATCCCCTCCCGCGCCGCCTCCGGGCTCATCCACTCGAACTCCGGCAGTTGGTGCCGAAACCAGGTGAACTGCCGCTTGGCATAATGGCGGGTGTCGGCCTTGCCGATGGCGGCCGCCTCCTCCCGCGTGATCTCCCCTCTGATATAGCGGATCAGCGCCGGCACGCCGTGGGCCTTCATCGCCGGCAGCAGCGGATCGAGGCCGCGCGCGGCCAGCCGCTCGACCTCTTGCAGCGCACCGCGCTCCAGCATCAGATCGAACCGTGCATCGATCCGCGCGTAGAGCGCCTCGCGCTCCGGAGCGATGAACAGCGCCCGATAGCTGCCCTCCGGCAGCAGCGGCGGAGTGGCCTCGGCATGCCAGTCGGCCAATGGCCGACCCGTCGCCTCGATCACCTCCAGCGCCCGGGCCACGCGGGCGCGGTCGCGGACGTTCAGCCGCGCGGCCGCCGCCGGATCGCGTCGCGCCAGCTCGGCATGCAAGGCCTCGACGCCGTCGCGATCGAGCCTGAGACGCACCGCGTTGCGCACCTCGTCCGGCACGGGCGGCACCGCGGACAGCCCTGATGTCAGCGCCTTGAAATACAGGCCAGTGCCACCGATAAAGATCGGCAGCCGCCCGGCCCGTTGCACCTCGCTCAGGATCTCCGCGGCATCCCGGACATAATGGCCGGCCGAGTAGTTCACGCTGGCATCGACATGGCCGTAGAGCCGGTGCGGCACGGTGGCCTCTTCGTCGCAGGTCGGCCTTGCCGTCAGCACCCTCAGATCGCGGTAGACCTGCATGGAATCGGTGTTGATGACGACCCCGCCCGCTTTTTGCGCAAGTTCCATCGCCAGCGCCGACTTGCCGCTGGCGGTCGGCCCTGCGATAAGCACCGCTTTGTTGATCCCTGGCAAAGTCACCTGATGTCTCTCGTCGCCACCTTCATCTGCAATCCCGCCGATCCCGCGCTTGATACCACGATCGTGGAGGCCTTCCTGGCCGTTCTGCCCTCGCCGGGCACGCCGCGCTGGCTGTTCGACGAGGTCGCGATCGACATCCCCTTCGCCCACGACGGCGAGGTCCACAAGCTCGAGGCGCGTCTGCGCGACCTGCGCGGCGACATGCCGATCGACATCGTCGTGCAGGCGGAAGCCGTCAGGCGCAAGAAGCTTTTCCTCGCCGACATGGACAGCACCATGATCGGGCAGGAATGCATCGACGAACTCGCCGATTTCGCCGGGCTGAAGCCGCGCGTCGCCGCCATCACCGAGCGCGCCATGCGCGGCGAGATCGCGTTCGAGCCGGCGTTGCGCGAACGCGTCGCATTGCTGAAGGACCTGCCGGTGAGCGTCGTCGACGAAGTCCTGACCAAGCGCATCAAGCTGACGCCGGGCGGCCGTCATCTGGTGATGACCATGCGCGCCAACGGCGCCTATACCTGCCTGATCTCCGGCGGCTTCACGCTGTTCACCAGCGCCATCGCGGCCAAGATCGGCTTCCAGGAGAACCGCGCCAACGAGCTCATCATCGATGGCGGCAAGCTCACGGGCGAGGTGCGCGAGCCGATCATCGGCCGCGACGCCAAGCTCGCCACCCTGATCGAGCTGCGCGAGGCGTTCGATCTCGACGAGATCGACACCCTGGCGGTCGGCGACGGCGCCAACGACCTCGGCATGATCGAGGCGGCCGGTCTCGGCGTCGCCTATCACGCCAAGCCTGCGGTCTCGGCCGCAGCCTCGGCCCGCATCGACCACGGCGACCTCACCGCCCTGCTCTATGCCCAGGGCTACACGCGCGATCAGTTCGTCGACTGACGAGACTGCGGCCGCGCGGCAGGCCAATAGCCGCGCGAGCCTTTGCGCAATACAGCGCCCTCCCCTGGTTGTGAGAGAGGACGCGTTCATGGGCAGCCGCGATCCCGTCATTGCGAGGGCAGCGGTTTTGCGAACGCTCGAAGATCGCAATCGCATTGCTCCTGTGCGAATCGCCGCCCAAGCAAAGCCGTTACCAAAGCCCTGCCTTCATGGGCTCTCGATCAGCGCATCATCAGGATTTTGTTTCAATCCAGCGCACTCGCACGCAACTCCATTCCAATCTCATTTCAGATCGCAAATCAGATCATTCGCCTTCCGCATCAAGGCGGGACGCGAACTGCCATTTTAACCGCATCACCAATCCATGAATTGTCAAATCATGCTGCAGCGCATATAAAGCTGACAACGCTAGGGAGTGTCCAAGGAAGCGAAAGCGATTGCAGGCCATGCAATCGATCATCGTCACAGAAGGACCTCCCGATGACCATCAAGCACATCATTCCCGGCTCTCTTCTTGCCCTCGCGCTGCTGAGCGGCGCCGCCGTTGCCGGCGAGCTGCCGAGCTACGAAGTCGGCGCGCTGCCGGCCACCCCGCACCAACTCTCCGTCGTCGGTGCATCCGCCGCGCAGCAGACCATTGCGGTGAATGCCGACAGCGCCGCCTCGCCGCACCAGCTCGCCGTGCTCACCCAGCACCACCGCAGCGCTGCGCTCGTCGCTCCGATCACCGTGGGCAGCGTCCGCAACTAGGCAACGCGGGCAACCCATCGTCGGATAGGTAGCGCGCGTCTCGCCGAGCGAGGCCGCGCTCCCTGTTCGAGATAACGCGTGGCGTCGCGCGTGGTAAAGATCCCGGACATCCGCGCCGGGCAGCCCAGACGCCCGGCCCGCTGCACCTATTGGGTCTTCGACGCCAACGCTCTCCGCCTCCGTACCCGGCGCGGCGGCCGCGTCGTCGAGCCCAGCCGCACAGTCACATTCCGGCCGCCGGCGGCAAGACCATCCTGCGCGTGAATTGACCCGACGCCAGCCGGCTCGCCCGATTTCCCAACCGGGATCTCGCAGGGCGTCGCCGCGCGGGCCACGCATCACCAGCCATTATCAGCCTGACGCCACGCGCCGCGCCGATTGCCGGTCAAATCGCACATCCGCAATCATTATATGCGCTATTGCGCAAATACGAAAATACGAATATATTGCCGCCATGTCCGATCCCGTCCCGCTGCTCGCCGCTCTGGCCGAGCCGACTCGTCTCGCCGCCCTGCGCATCCTTTGGGACGGCGGCGAGCACTGCGTCTGCGAGCTCATGCGGCAGCTCCGAGCCAGCGCATCGCGCATGAGCCGGCACATGTCCGCCCTCAAGGCCGCCGGTCTCGTCATCGACCGGCGTGACGCCCAGTGGGTCCGGTATCGGCTGAGCCCTGACCTGACGTCCGATCGCCGCGCCATCCTCGACGCCGTCATGGCGGCCATGCCTGAGCCGAACAGGAGTGCAGCATGAAAACCGAAGCTTCGACCTATCCTGACGGGTCGGCATCGGCTGTGATCTGGATCATCGCGACGGCAGCTGCGATCGCATTGTGGTTCGCGGTCTACTGGCAGCTGGAAGCGTTCTCGGCATGGCTGGTATCGTCGCTGCCGGTGTCCCGCGACAGCCATCTGGAAGAAGCCGCGCGGTTCTTCGTGTTCGACGCGCCCAAGGTCCTGATGCTGATGACGCTGGTCGTGTTCGGCATGGGCGTCGTGCGCAGCTTTTTTTCAGCCGAGCGAACTCGCGCATTGCTCGCCGGCAAGCGCGAGGGCCTCGGCAATGTCGCGGCTGCGATCCTCGGCGTATTCACTCCCTTCTGCTCGTGCTCGGCGGTGCCGCTCTTCGTCGGCTTCGTCTCGGCTGGCGTCCCACTCGGCGTGACCTTCTCGTTCCTGATCGCGGCGCCAATGGTGAACGAGGTCGCGCTCGGCCTGCTGTTCGCGCTGGTCGGCTGGAGGATCGCCGCGATCTATCTGGCCTTCGGCCTGGCGGTCGCGATCGTGGCGGGATGGATCATCGGACGCCTGCATCTCGAAGGCTGGCTCGAGGCATGGGTTCGCAACGTGCGCGCGGGACAGGCGGATCTGCAGCCGGATTCGCCGACCGCCGCCGATCGGATCCGGGCCGGGATCGATGCGGTGCGCGACATCGTCGGCCGCGTCTGGGCATGGATCATCATTGGCATCGCGGCGGGCGCATTCATTCACGGCTATGTCCCGAACGACCTGCTCGCCTCGATCATGGGCAAGGACCAATGGTGGTCCGTGCCGGCCGTGGTGCTGATCGGCGTGCCGATGTACGCCAACGCTGCGGGCATCATTCCGGTCGTCGAGGCGCTGCTCGGCAAGGGTGCGGCGCTGGGAACGGTGCTCGCCTTCATGATGAGCGTCATCGCGCTTTCGTTTCCCGAGATGCTCATTCTGCGCAAGGTGCTGACGCTCCGGCTGATCGCTGTCTTCGCGGGCGTCGTCGCCGCCGGCATCGTCGCCGTCGGCTATCTCTTCAACGCCCTGTTCTGATGAAAGGACAAGCCCCATGAAGAACGTCAAGATTCTCGGCTCCGGCTGCAAGCGCTGTGTTCAGACCGCAGCAATGGCCTCCTCTGAAGCAAGCAAGCTCGGCATCGAGATCGAGCTGGAAAAGATCACGGACTTCGCCGACATCGCCCGGTTCGGCATCGCCTCGACGCCGGGCGTGGTGATCGACGGCAAAGTCGTCCATGCGGGCGGGCTGCCGAAGGCCGAGGACATGGCGAAATGGCTGTCGGCGTGATGGCGTTGCGTCCGCTGCTCGCAGCGGTCCTCCTGCTCGGCCCGGCTGTCGTGGCGCGCGCCGACGAACCGACGTGGACGCGGCGCATCATCGCGCCGGACACGGCGCTCAAAGCGGCACAGGCGGCGCTCGCGGAGTGCCGCAAACGCGGCTGGCAGGCTGCCGTGACCGTGAGCGATCCGTCGGGGCTCGCGCTGGTCACCCTGCGCGACCGTTTCGCCGGCTGGCATACCCTTGAGGCCGCGACGGGCAAGGCGAGGACGGCCGCGAGCTGGCGCGAGGCGACGAGCACGCTCGCAGCCCGGCTGGCACGACCGGACGCCGCGGAGCGGGCCATCGTCAACGTTCCCGGCGTTGTCATGGTCGGCGGCGGCATGCCAATAGAGGCCGCTGGCCAGCAGGTCGGAGCGATCGGCGTATCCGGCGCGCCCGGAGGCGACAACGACGACATCTGCGCGAAGGCCGGCATCGAAGCCGTCGCTGCGGACATCGCGTTCTGAGCGCTTGTACCGGCGTATCGCGAACGAGGACGGCCAACGCCGATCATTTTGCCGGAGGATACCGCGTTGTCTGACACGATGCCTCAATTGGACGAAACCTCATTCCGTGCCATCGACCGCGCGAAGCTGCTGGAGCCTGCGCTCTCCTCCCACCCTCCGCGAATCCTGCTGCTCTACGGATCGCTCCGGCAACGCTCGTTCAGCCGGCTGCTGACCGAGGAAGCGGCGCGCATTCTCGTGCGCTTCGGCGCGGAGACTCGGACTTTCGATCCGCGCGGCTTGCCGCTGGTCGACGACGCCGAGCCGGACCATCCGAAGGTCCGCGAGCTGCGCGATCTCGTGACCTGGTGCGAAGGCATGGTGTGGTGCTCGCCGGAGCGGCACGGCGCGATGACCGGTGTGATCAAGACCCAGATCGACTGGATCCCGCTGTCGCTCGGCGCCGTCCGGCCGACGCAGGGCAAGACGCTGGCGGTGATGCAGGTTTCTGGCGGCTCGCAGTCGTTCAACGCGGTCAATCAGCTTCGGGTGCTCGGCCGCTGGATGCGCCTGATCACCATTCCGAACCAGTCCTCGGTGCCCAAGGCCTTCGCGGAGTTCGACGACGCGGACCGCATGAAGCCGTCCCCCTATTACGATCGCCTCGTCGACGTGATGGAAGAGCTGGTCAAGTTCACGCTGCTGACGCGCGACCGCGCCGACTATCTGGTCGACCGCTATTCCGAGCGCAAGGAGAATGCCGAGGCGCTGTCGCAGCGGGTCAACCAGCGATCGCTCTGAGCCGGCGCTCCCGGGAGTTCGCGGATGGCGGCCACCAACTTCTGATAAAAATAATTACCTTGCGTATTTACGGAATTCATGATTGTATCCGCGCATCCCGCCTCACTGCGGAGGGGCGTTGCGCGCGATCGTCACGACACGCGAGGCGGGGAGCGATGGCCGCGAGAGATCGCAGCGTCTTCTCACGAGGGCGCGGACGAACGATCGCTTGCGGACGTGAAGTCGCAGCGTCCTGACACCCCGATGCTGGTGTCACGTTCGCGACGGCGCTGAAGCGCCGCGCGGACAATGGTGGCCAACAAGCCCGGCGCACCAGGGAGACTGCGTATAAGCGTGAAGACCGTCGCGCAGGGAATGCCGGTTGAATCGGCTTTGCCTGTGGTACCTGCCGCCTGCATTTTTTTTCGCAGGCGGGCCATGGGTGAGGCCTTCACCCGGCATTCCCTGCGCCCTCTGCATTCTCGCGAGGGACGAACTGATCGCAGGCCTCGGGCGCGATGCGCCGCGAGACTGCAAAGCTATGTCGATCGCTGTTTGAGCCGTGAATTCGCCTTGCGAACCGTCGTCGTCCCGGACAAGCCACGGCGCGCGCCAGCGCGTCGGGGCGCCGATCCGGGATCCATACGCCGCGGCCGTCGTGACGAGCAAACAGCCAATGATCAGCCCGCCCCAAACTGCTCCCTGGGGGCTATGGTCCCGGCTCGAGGCCGGGACGACAGCGGAGTGTGGAGCTGCCGCAGGGTGGGCAAAGCAGCGCCCGCAGGCGCAGCGTGCCCACCACCGTGCCGCGAGCTCGGAGCCGGATGGGTGGGCGCGGCGCGGGAGAGAGCGCCTTAGCAGGCGCACCTCACGGCGCGCCTTTGCCCACCCTACTGCATCGTGCCCTACTGCAGGCTCAACGCCACGAAGCGCAGCTCGCCGTCGGCGTTGGAGACGAGCAGCAGCACCGACTTCTTGCCGTCCTTCTTGAGCTGGTCGACGCGCTTCTTGATATCGGCGCCCGAGGTCACCGCCTCCTGGGCGACCTCGACGATGACGTCGCCGGCCGACAGCCGCTTCTCGGCGGCGTCGGAGGCCTGGTCAACACCGGTGACGACGACGCCCTTGACGCTGTCCTTGATCTTGTAGCGGGCGCGCAGGTCCTTCGACAACGCGGCGAGATCGAGCCCGAGCGCCTTCTGGGTCACCGGCTTCTCGGCCGGCTCGTCCTTCTTGATCGCCGCCTGCTGCACCTTCTCGGTGTCCTCGAGCCGGCCGAGCTTGACCTTGAGCGTCTGCTCCTGGCCCTTGCGGATGACGATGACGTCGACCTCCTTGCCGACGGCGGTGTCGGCGACGATGCGCGACAGGTCCTTCGGCTCCTTGATGTCATGGCCGTCGAACTTGACGACGACGTCGCCCGGCTCGATGCCGGCCGGCTTGGCCGGTCCCTTGTCGTCGACGCCGGCGACCAGCGCGCCGCGCGCCGGCTTGATGTTGAGGCTCTCCGCGATCTCGTCGGTGACGCCCTGGATGCGCACGCCGAGCCAGCCGCGGCGCAGCTCGCCGAACTGGCGCAACTGGTCGACGACGCCGGCCACGGTCTTCGAGGGCACCGCGAAGCCGATGCCGATCGAGCCGCCCGACGGCGAGATGATCAGCGTGTTGACGCCGATGACCTCGCCCTCGAGGTTGAACAGCGGGCCGCCGGAATTACCGCGGTTGATGGCGGCGTCGGTCTGGATGTAGCTGTCATAGGGCCCCGACGAGATGTCGCGGTTCTTGGCCGAGACGATGCCGGCGGTGACGGTGCCGCCGAGACTGAACGGGTTGCCGATCGCGACCACCCAGTCGCCCAGCCGCAGCTTGTCGGAGTCGCCGAACTTGACCACCGTCAGCGGCCGCGGCGGCTTGAACTTGAGCACCGCAAGGTCGGTCTTCTTGTCGACGCCGACCAGCTCGGCCTTGATCTTGGTGCCGTCGTTGAGGATCACGTTGATCTCATCGGCATCGGCAATGACGTGGTTGTTGGTGACGACAACGCCCGAGTCGTCGACGATGAAGCCCGAGCCCAGCGAGTTGGTGCGGCGCGGCGAGTTGTCGGCACCGCCCCGGCCGCCCGGACCGCCGCGGCGGTTCTTGAAGAAATCGTCGAAGAACTCCTCGAACGGCGAGCCGGGCGGCACCTGCGGATTGGCGTTCCGCCCCTCGGACGAGCCGCCCTTGGGCTCGACAGTTTGCGAGGTCGAGATGTTGACGACGGCGTCGATCACCTTTTCGGCGACATCGGCGATCCCCTCCGGCCCCCGCGCCGAGGCCGGGGCCGGCGCGAGCGCCCAGCCCGCGGCAAGGACCGCCGCGGTCAGGATCGGGCGCAGTCGACGGCTGAAAGCAAGGGTTGCGGTCATCGGGCGGATCTCCAGAAAAGTCGGCAAATTCAACTGTTACAGTGCGCCGGAACCGGCGGGGGACGCAAGCACGCCGGATCGGACCGCAGATTCATCATTGAGGGCGACCTAATACGGCAAAATGGCGCAGCCATCGCCTCACAATGGCGTTGGCCGGGCAGCAGACCGTCATTGCAGCGGTCGCGCCTCGTTCCTGTGCGACGGGGCACGCAAACGCACGACAATCCACCGCTCAGATCGGCCGCCGGATCACCCAGATCAGGACCAGGCCGGCCACCGCCGAGCCGATGCCGACTGCGCGCAGCACGTTGTCGGGCGTGGTCATCGCGGTCTTCATGGCCCGCCGCATCCACTCCGGACTGGCCGCGAACAACAGGCCTTCGAGCACGAACAGGATACCTAATCCGATGAGGAAATCGGAAAACGCAATGGACCTCATCGGACCCGGACCTCCCGTTCGATCTTCTTGATATGTAACGGGGCGAAGCAACGGCTTCGCCCCCTCCATGTCAACTCTTATTCGCCCCGATCAACGGCCCCGGCATCGAGGCAGGCGCCATCAGGGCTTGGGCGCCGGCACCGCGACGGCCGCCGTCGAGCTGGCGGTGGACGGCGTCTCCCCCGCCGGCTTCCCCGAGGGGTTGGCGAAGTAGCGGAAGAACTCCGAATCGGGCCGCAGCAGGAAGCGGGTGTCGCCGGATTTCAGACCGTTCTCATACGCCGCCATCGAGCGGTAGAAAGCGAAGAAGTCGCGGTCCTTGCTGTAGGCCTCGGCGAACAGCCGGTTGCGTTCGGCATCGCCGGCGCCGCGGGTCTGCTCCGCCTGCGAGTTGGCCTCGGCGACGATCACGGTGGCCTCGCGATCGGCCTTGGACCTGATCTCCTGGGCCTTCTGGCCGCCGAGCGCCCGGAACTCCTCGGCCTCGCGCTGCCGCTCGGTCTTCATCCGGTTGTACACCGCCTGGCTGTTGGCCTCCGGCAGGTCGGCGCGGCGGATGCGGACGTCCACCACCTGGATGCCATAGGCGTCGGCCTCCTTGTCGAGCTGATCGCGGATCTTGCGCATCAGCGCCTCGCGCTCGTCGCGCACGACTTGCGTGAAGGTGACCTCGCCGAGCACGCGGCGCAGCGCGGCGTTCAGCAGCGTGCCGAGCTGGACGTTGGCGGTCTGGATCGAACCGACGCTCTGGTAGAACTGCAGCGCGTTCTTGATCTTGTAGCGCGCGAAGGCGTCGACCACGAGCCGCTTCTGGTCGAACGCGATCACCTCCTGCGAGGGGTTCTCGAGGTCGAGGATGCGCTTGTCGATCGAGATCACGTTGTCGATGAACGGTGCCTTGAAGTTCAGACCGGGCTCCGTGACGACGTCGACCGGCTTGCCGAACCGCACCACCAGCGCCTGCTCGGTCTGGTTCACGGTGAACAGCGAGCTGTAGCCGATGACGACGAGCACGAGCACGACGACGAGCGCGACGATGCCTGCAACGGGGGACCTCATCGGACGCCTCCCTGCTGAGCGGCCGGCGCCGGACGGCGCGGCAAGAGATCGCCGAGCGGCAGCAGCGGCACGGGGCCGCCGGTGGCGCCGCTGTCGAGCACGAGCTTCTCCGAGCCACCGAGCACGCGCTCCATGGTCTCGAGATAGATCCGTTCGCGGGTCACGTCGGGCGCCTTCTTGTACTCGTCATAGACCTTGAGGAAGCGCGCGCTCTGGCCCTTGGCCTCGGCGATCGCCTGCTCCTTGTAGCCCTCGGCGACCTGCAGGATCTGCGCGGCACGACCGCGCGCATCCGGCACCACCTTGTTGGCATAGGTCTGGGCTTCGTTCTGGAGACGCTCGAGGTCGGCACGCGCCGCCTGGACGTCGCGGAATGCCTCGATCACCTGGGCCGGCGGATCGACCTTCTGCATCTGCACCTGGGTGATCTGGATTCCGGAGCCGTAATTGTCGAGCGTCTTCTGCATCAGTTCCTGCACGTTCTGCTCGATCACGGTGCGGGCACCGGTGAGGATCGGCTGGATGTTGGAGCGGCCGATCACCTCGCGCATCGCGCTCTCGGCCACCGCCTTCACGGTGCCCTCGGGGTTCTGGATGTTGAACAGGAAGTCGGCCGCGCCCTTCGGCTTGATGCGCCAGAGCACGGTGACGTCGACGTCGACGATGTTCTCGTCGCCGGTCAGCATCAGGCTTTCCTCGGGGACATCGCGACCGCCGCGGCCGCGCCGGCCGGGATCGTCATTGGCGGTGATGCCGATCGAGATCGAGTTGACGCGCAGCGCCTTGGGCAGCAGCACGGTCTCGATCGGGTAAGGCAGGTGATAGCGCAGGCCCGGCTGCTCATCACGGACATATTTGCCGAAGCGCAGCACGACGCCGAGCTCCTCGGACTGCACGCGGTAGATGCCGGAGGCGAGCCAGATGATGATGGCGCCGAGCACGATCAGGAGCACGCCCGCAGTGCCGAAACCGCCGCCCGGCACGAACTGCTGCAGCCGGTCCTGGCCGCGCCGCAGAAGATCTTCCAGGTCGGGCGGCCTTGGACCGACCGGTTGCGGTCCCGAGCCCCAGGGCCCCTTCGGACCCTGACCCCACGGGCCTCCGCCCTGATTCTTCCACGCCATCGATCGATCTCCTCCGAGAGGCTGAGTGTACACCAACGCCGGCCCCGACGGTCGCCGGGTTATAAGGGACGGCCCCGCCCCTTACAACGTAGCGCTCCAGCTAAGCCCGAACCGGGTTTTGTCAATGTAAACAGGGCCGGAAGCGCCGGTTTGCCGCGGCCTCAGCTCCGCCACGCGGCCAAACTGCGCGACTTCATCATTAACGGATGGTCTTGAGGGGGCCGTCGCGTCGATCCGACCGGCGAAACGCTCACCGCCGCCGGCGATAGGTGACGTAGGAGAATTCGGCCTGATCGTCGGGCCCCGAGGCATGGCGCTCCCGCGCCACCTCTTCCCATTGGGCCGGGTCGATCGCCGGAAACACGGTATCGCCAGGCGGGCTCGCATGCACCTCGGTGATCTCCAGCCGGTCGGCGACCGGCATCGTCGCAGCAAAGAGCTCGGTGCCTCCGATGACCGCGATCTCCGCGGCTGAACGCCGCAGCGCATCACCACGCGCGATGCCGAGCGCTTCATCGACGGTATGGGTCACGATCGCGCCCGGCGCGCGAAACTCGGCATCGCGGGTGACGACGATGTTGGTGCGGCCCGGCAGCGGCCGGCGCGGAAACGAGACGAAGGTCTTGCGGCCCATCACGATCGGGCGGCCCATGGTCATCGCCTTGAAGCGCTGCATGTCGCTCTTCTGCCGCCACGGGATCGCACCGGCGGCGCCGATGATGCCGTTGTCGGCGACCGCGACGATCAGCACGATCTCGATCACGGCGCCCTCTCCGCCAGTTGAGCCAGCGCTTCGCCGGTCACCTTGCATAGCGTCCACTCGTCCATGAGCTCGGCGCCGAGCGATTTGTAGAAAGTGATGGAAGGAGCATTCCAGTCGAGCACCGACCATTGCAGCCGCGCCCAGCCCTTTTCGACGCAGGTCCGCGCAAGGTGACCGAGCAAGGCCTGGCCGATGCCATTGCGGCGAAACGCCGGCCGCACGAACAGGTCTTCGATATAGATCCCTGGCTTGCCGGCAAACGTGGAGAAGTTGACGAACCAGACCGCGAAGCCCGCCACCGCGCCGTTCCATTCGGCGAGATCGCAGAACAGCGTCGGGTGCTCACAGAACAGCGCGCCGGCGATGTCGGCCTCGCTCGCGTCGACCTCGTGCGATAGCTTCTCGTAGTCGGCGAGGTCCCGGATCAGCGCGAATACGCTTCCGATGTCGTCAGGCCGGGCGCTACGGATCGAAACCGGCATGCGTCAGACCGCGACCTCGGCCTTGATATGCGGATGCGGATCGTAGCCGGCGAGTGCGAAGTCCTCGTAGCGGAAGCCGAAGATGTCCTTGACGTCCGGATTGAGCGTCATGGTCGGCAGCGGACGGGGAGCGCGCGTGAGCTGCAGGCGCGCCTGCTCGATATGGTTGGAATAGAGATGCACGTCGCCGAAGGAGTGCACGAATTCGCCGGGCTTCAATCCCGTCACCTGCGCCGCCATCATCGTCAGCAGCGCATAGGATGCGATGTTGAAGGGCACGCCGAGGAAGACGTCGGCCGAGCGCTGGTAGAGCTGGCACGACAATCTGCCGTTCACGACATAGAACTGGAACAGGCAGTGGCACGGCGGCAGCGCCATCTTCTCGACGTCGGCCGGGTTCCAGGCCGTCACGATCAGCCGGCGCGAATCCGGATTGCGCCTGATCATGTCGATCACGTTCGTGATCTGGTCGATATGACCGCCGTCCGGCGTCGGCCACGAGCGCCACTGATAGCCGTAGACGGGGCCGAGATCGCCATTGGCGTCGGCCCACTCGTCCCAGATGGTGACACCGTTGTCGTGCAGATATTTGATGTTGGTGTCGCCCTTCAGGAACCACAGCAGCTCGTGCACGATCGCCTTGAGCGGCAGCCGCTTGGTGGTCACCAGCGGAAAGCCGGCCGCAAGGTTGAAGCGCATCTGGTGGCCGAACACCGACAGCGTGCCGGTGCCGGTGCGGTCGTGCTTCTCAGCGCCGTCGGACAGGATGCGTTCGAGCAGGTCGTGATACTGGTGCATGGTGCGCGCTGGCGGCCTTTCGCAGAAGGCGGCGAATTTAACGACAGGGATCGCCCGGCCCTAGCCTCGACTCGGCCCGGCCGCCAATTATACCCCGAAAAATGTCGGCCACCGCTGCAAACGACAAGGGCGGAACCGCACGTTCCGCCCCCCCTCCCGATCCATGGCCGTTCCGTACCCAGCTCGCGGGCTTGAGGACCGCGGACCATTTGACGATCTCGCCCTTCACCAGCGTCCCGAGCGCCTCCGGCGTCCGGTCCGCCGACGCAGGTCAGCCTTCGCTCTCCACGAAGACCTCGTCGCGCTTGCGGCGCAACGTCGGC
The DNA here is from genome assembly GCF_032484495.1 of Bradyrhizobium sp. SZCCHNS3052. Taxonomy (NCBI): domain Bacteria; kingdom Pseudomonadati; phylum Pseudomonadota; class Alphaproteobacteria; order Hyphomicrobiales; family Nitrobacteraceae; genus Bradyrhizobium; species Bradyrhizobium sp. SZCCHNS3052. The sequence goes on from NZ_JAUETB010000005.1 coordinate 78,824, forward strand.
AGCACCGCCAGCACCAACAGCCCCGCCGCGATCGCGAGCAGCACGGCCGACAGCGGCCGCGTCAGGAACACCGACCAGTCGCCGCGCGAGATCAGCAGCGCCCGGCGCAGGTTCTCCTCCATCAACGGGCCCAGCACCATGCCGAGCAACAGCGGCGCCGGCTCGAAATCATGCTTGATCAGCCAGTAGCCGACGAGGCCGAACGCGCCCGCCAGGACGACGTCGACCGGCGCGTTGTTGACCGAATAGATGCCGATCGCGCAGAAGATCACGATCGACGGGAACATCAGCCGGTATGGCACGCGCAAGAGCCGCACCCAGATGCCGACCAGCGGCAGGTTGATGATGATCAGCATGAGATTACCGATCCACATCGAGGCGATCATGCCCCAGACCAGATCGGGCTGCTTCTGCATCACCTGCGGGCCCGGCACGATGCCGTGGATGGTCATCGCGCCGACCATCAGCGCCATGACCGCATTCGGCGGAATGCCGAGCGTCAGCAGCGGAATGAAGGAGGTCTGCGCCGCCGCATTATTGGCGCTCTCCGGCGCCGCGACGCCCTCGATCGCACCGCGACCGAACCGCGACGGATCTCGCGCGATCTTCTTCTCCAGCGTATAGGCCGCGAACGAGGCGATCACCGCACCTCCGCCCGGCAGGATGCCCAGGATCGAACCGAGCACCGTGCCGCGCAGGATCGCCGGCGCGGAGTCCTTCAGATCCTTCCTGGTTGGCATCAGGCCGGTGATCTTCTTCTGCACGAGGTCGCGGTCCATCTCCGCGCCGGCATCGAGATTGCGAATGATCTCGGCAAAGCCGAACACGCCCATCGCGACGGTGGCAAAGCCCAGGCCGTCGGCGAGCTCGGGAATATTGAAGGCCATGCGCGAGACGCCGGTCTCGATGTCCGAGCCGACCATCGACAGCAGCAGGCCGAGCACGATCATTGCGATCGCCTTCAGCACCGAGCCCTTCGCCAGCACGACTGCGAAGATCAGGCCCAGCACCATCAGCGAGAAATACTCGGCCGGGCCGAACGCCAGCGCGAGCTTGGTCAACGGCGCGCCGAGGATCGCAATCAGCACGGTGGCAACGCAGCCGGCGAAGAATGAGCCGATCGCGGCAATCGCCAGCGCCGGACCGGCACGGCCCTGCTTCGCCATCTGGAAGCCGTCGAGCGCGGTCACCACCGACGTCGCCTCGCCGGGAATGTTGACCAGGATGGAGGTCGTCGAGCCGCCATACTGGGCGCCGTAGTAGATGCCGGCCAGCATGATCAGCGCGCCGACCGGCGGCAGGCCGAAGGTGATCGGCAGCAACATCGCGACGGTGGCGATGGTCCCGATGCCCGGGAGAACGCCGACCAGCGTGCCGACCAGCGCGCCGATCAGGCACATCAGCAGATTGATTGGCGACAACGCGACGGCGAAACCGTGGGCGAGATTTGCAAACAGATCCATCACGCCCTCACTGCAAAAGGAAACGCGGCAACAGCGGCATCGGCAACCCCAGCACGTAGGGGAACAGCAGCGCGCAGCCGCCGGTCAGGCAGATGCCGACGATCAGGGCCTCGCGCCAGCGCGTCTCGGGGCTGCCGATCGCCGCGATCAGGAAGCTTGCAAGCCCCGTGACCAATAGTCCGAGCGGGCGAATGGAGACGGCGAAGGTCAGGATCGCGAGCGAGACGAACAGCGGTCCGCGCCAGTGATAGGTCGCAAGCTGCGCGCCTTCACTCACGACGCCGATCACGGCCACGGCAGCTCCGAGCCCTAGCAGCAGCAGACCGAACATCCGCGGCGCAGTTCCGGCACCGAACGAGAAGCCGCGCATGCCCTGCAGGTCGCTGGAGGCCCACAACGCGAACAGCGCGATCGCCATCAGCACGACGCCGCCGAAATAGTCCTGCGGCGCGCGTGGACGTACCATGAATGTGAACACCGCGACCGCGATCAGCGGATAGGTGTAGATGAGAGCCAGCAGAACATCGGAAGACAGCGAGGTCTTGCCGCTTGCGGCATATTGCTGCGCCAGGCTCGGGATCGCCATTGACAAGGCCGACGCATGGGCTCCAATGACCTGCAGCGGACCGCGTCCGGAGAGTGGACCTACAAGACCGGCCAAGGCGATCAGCAGTTCGATGATCTGGGGCGCGAAGGCAAGGACCAGAATGATCGATGCGCCGGTCACGCTGCGGGCGGCCGACATGCCCGCCGTTTCGCCCGACAATTGGCCCGTGGTCTCGGCCATGCCTCGCCCCCCCCCGATCGGCCTTGATGGCCGGCACTGTTTTCGTTCGGCGGCCCGGAGCAAACCGGTCGCGCTTCTATTTTGCCTAGCGACTTTCCCTAGAGAAGGCCAGCAAAACCAAGACAGCCGCCCGCGGCGAGCAGCCAGAGCGGATTGAGTCGCGTCATAGATGCAACGACTGCGGCAAGGACCGTCAGCGCGAACGCCCGCCACGTCTGGTCGGAAGCCTGACCGAGAATCCATGCGCTCGCCGCCATCAAGCCGATCGACAACGGCACCAGCGTCGCCTGCAGCATGGCGGGCCAGCGCGCCTCCCGCGCATTCGAGAGCCAGCGGCTGACAAAATAGGAGAGCACGGCGGTGGGACCGCACATCGCGATCGTCGCGACCGCCGCACCTGCCACGCCTGCGACCGAATAGCCGATCAGGGTGACGATCAGAACGTTGGGCCCGGGCGACAATTGCGAGAGTGCGAACAGATCGGCGAACTGTTTGTCCGTCATCCAGTGCCGGGCCTCGACTGCAACACGTTGCAGTTCGGGAATCGCCGCCACTGCGCCGCCAACCGCAAACAGCGAGATCAACGCAAAGGTCCAGAACAGCTGGAACAACGGATTGTCGTCCCCGCTCATCGTGCCGACCGCGTCTTGGCATAGGTGACGGCTAGGCTGAGCGGCACGGCCACCAGCAGAACCTCCTGAAGCGGCAGGCGCGCCAGCCCGATCGCCACGAACACGCCAGCCACGACGGCAACGCCCGCCACGTCGCTCTTCTTCAGGAGCGGCGAGATCATGCGAAACACCACCGACGCCAGCAGACCCACGGCCACGCAGGACACGCCTGCAAGCGCCCGTCGCCACGTGTCGGCTTGTCCAAAATGACCGTAGATGGCACCGAGAGAGGTGATCAGCAGCATCGGTGGTCCGAGCAGGCCTGCAAAGGCAGCGATTCCACCCGCGACACCGCGCAATCGCGCGCCGAACACCACGGAGAAATTCACGATGTTCGGTCCGGGCAGGAAATGACAGAGCGCGAAGGTCGCGTTGAACTCCTCCGCCGTCATCCAGTGATGCTCATCGACGATCGCACGCCGCGCGAACACCAGCACGCCGCCGAAGCCCGACAGCGACATTTTCGCGAATGCGAAGAAGAGCGTGCGGAGGCTGGGCGGGTGTCTGGCGATGTCGGCAGCGGGAGAGGCAACCTGCGCAGCTTCGGGAGGCATGCCGCACTGTAGGAGGACGAAAACCAGGCTGCCAAGGTCGAACCAGAGGTTCCCAGCAGCCGCCCACATTTTTGTCGCGCGCCGCGGCGTTTCGGCCCTGTGCATCCGCCGGCCGGCGGCCTATATAGGGGGTGCCGGCTTGCCGGCTATGGAAATAAATCGCCGTCGAAATAAACCATTCGGACCCGGGGGCGGTACCCGGCGCCTCCACCAAAGCCCACCGACGGATGGGTTTTGGCGGGGGCGAAATAGGATCGACGAGGGCGTAAAGGGCGAGCTTTTTCCCGGTATTGTTCCGCCGTTATCGGGCTACTGCAATAGTTGCCAACGACAACTTTGCTCCGGTTGCTCAGGCTGCGTAACGCAGTTTGAAAGACCACCTTAAAGTCCTAACGGGTTAAGCTCCGTTAGGCGGGGTTCGGAGGCACCTGGCAACAGAAGCCTCCACTTTCATTTGCCCCGCTTTGGCCGGTCTCCCCGTCGCGGGCCGTGCTGTCCCCAGTTTTTTGGCGCGTCATCCGTTCATTCCTCCGTTGACCGGACTTCCGCCAGCTTCTACCCGTTCCCATATCTGGCGATCGACCGGCATGGCTGCTGACCTCGGCACCGATGCCGGGTACGATGTGACTGACGCGAGTCGGGAATGCTGCTGCCTGCCGGGCGCGGCCGCTCGACACGTCGGGCGCAGCCCTCACGATACAGGACCGATCATGGCGACGGATCATATTCGATACGATGTGCTGGCGCGCGACGCGTTGCGCGGGGTGCTGCGCCGGGTGCTGACCGACGCTGCTGCCCATGGTCTCCCGGGCGAGCATCATTTCTTCATCACCTTCGTGTCCAAGGCCGAGGGCGTGAAGCTGTCGCCGCGGCTGCTCGCGCAATATCCGGAGGAGATGACGATCATCCTGCAACACCAGTTCTGGGATCTGGTGGTTTCGGAGGATCGGTTCGAGGTCGGCCTGTCGTTCGGCGGCATCCCTGAGCGCCTCGTGGTGCCGTTCCACGCGATCAAGAGCTTCTTCGATCCGTCGGTGCAATTCGGACTGCAGTTCGAGCCGTCGGAGGCGATTGCCGAGACGCCGCCAGCTCCGAAGCTGCCGGCCGCACCGGCGCCATCGGCCATCGCCGGTCCGCAGCCTGCGACACCGGCCGAGACCAGCGACGACAAGCCGCTCCCGCCAGCCTCGCCGGGAGAAGGCGCCGAGGTCGTGCGCCTGGACCGTTTCCGCAAGAAGTAGGCGCATTCGCCGCGCGCGGAACGCCGGTTGGACCACGAGATTGAAGCATGCTTGAACCGGTCGACGCCGGTTCACCACCAATCATGGGCATGCTTCATGGCACATTCAGCAAATCCATCATCGCACGGAGCGACGCGCACGGAGACCGACAGCTTCGGCCCGATCGAGGTCGCCGCCGATCGCTATTGGGGCGCGCAGACCGAGCGCAGCCGTCAGAATTTCCGCATCGGCCACGACCGCATGCCGATCGGCATCGTGCACGCGCTTGCGCTGGTGAAGATGGCCGCGGCCCAGACCAACCGCGAGCTCGGCCAGCTCGAGCCGCGCATGGCGGACGCCATCGTCCAAGCGGCGCAGGAGGTCATCGACGGCAAGCTCGACGACCACTTTCCGCTGGTCGTCTGGCAGACCGGCTCGGGCACCCAGAGCAACATGAACCTCAACGAGGTGATCGCCAATCGCGCCAGCGAGCTGCTGGGGGGCGAGCGCGGCACCAAGAAGCCCGTTCATCCGAACGACCACGTCAACATGAGCCAGTCGTCCAACGACTCGTTCCCGACCGCGATGCACATCGCCGCAGCGCGCGCGATCTCGGGCCATCTGGTGCCGGCGCTGTCGGAGCTGCTGGCGGCATTGCGCGCCAAGCAGGAGGCGTTCGCGGACATCGTCAAGATCGGCCGCACCCACACCCAGGACGCCACGCCGCTCACGCTGGGGCAGGAGTTCTCCGGCTACGCCGCGCAGGTCGAGAGCGCGATCGCAAGAATCGAGATTGCGGCGCGGGATCTCCTGCCGCTGGCGCAGGGCGGCACCGCCGTGGGCACCGGCCTGAACGCGGATCCGAAGTTCGCAAAGCTGTTCGCCAAGCATGTTGCCGACATCACCGGCCTGCCCTTCACCAGCGCGGCCAACAAATTCGAGGCGCTCGCGTCCAACGACGCCTATGTGTACACCCATGGTGCGCTGAATGCGGCGGCCGCCGGCCTGTTCAAGATCGCTAACGACATCCGCTTCCTCGGCTCAGGCCCGCGCTCCGGATTGGGAGAATTGATCCTGCCGGAGAACGAGCCGGGCTCCTCGATCATGCCGGGCAAGGTGAACCCGACGCAGTGCGAAGCGCTCACGATGGTGTGTTGCCAGGTGTTCGGCAATCACACGGCGATCACCATGGGCGGCAGTCAGGGTCATTTCGAACTGAACGTCTACAAACCATTGCTTTCACATTGCATGATGCAGTCCATACAATTACTAGGTGATTCAGCACGTTCATTCAGCGAACATTGCGTAACCGGTATTCAGGCCGACGCTGCTCGCATTCGCGAGCTGATGGAGCGCTCGCTGATGCTGGTGACAGCGCTTGCGCCGAAGATCGGCTACGACAACGCTGCCAAGGTCGCGAAATCAGCGCATCAGCGCGGCACCACGCTGAAACAAGAGGCCTTGCGGCTCGGTCTCGTCTCCGAGGACGAATTCGACCGCCTCGTTCAACCCGAGAGGATGACAAGGCCGGGGCGAGCGTAGCGGTAGCCCCGTAGTACTACGGGGGGTGATGCAATTCTCGCTGTTAACCCCTAAAGGATACTCTCGACTACAAGTTCTGCTGCGTTTGTTGAGTAAACAAATCCCGCTCGCAACGACGCGAATGGCCATCGAACTATCAGGGAGCGATGACATGATTGTCTGGAGAACGCCTGGGCTCATCCGCGCAATGCGCATGCTCTCGTCGCGACGTTCGATGGCTTAGATGATTGGAGCAAGCATGGGTGATGTCATCAACTTGAAGCGTTTCAGAAAGCGCGTGGAGCGCGATCAGGAAGCGAAGGTCGCCGAAAGCAACCGCGCTCGCTTCGGCAGGACGAAGTCCGAACGCGCAACTGACGCCCAACGCGACAAGCGCGCGAACGAATTACTCGATCAACATCGTATCAATGGCGAGGACGCGTGATGAAGTCGCCCGTCGTAAAACGTTCAATCGTGGTCGCAGGCCACAAGACCAGCGTCAGCCTCGAAGAGGCCTTCTGGAACGGCATGAAGGAGATTTCGGGTCTCCGTAACATGACCCTGTCCGAGCTGGTCGGAGAGATCGACAACAATCGCCAGCAGGGCAACCTGTCCTCGGCGATCCGGCTGTTCGTGCTCGACCACTTCAAGAGCCGCGCCGCAGCGTCTTCAGGCCTCGAGCCGAAGGCGGCGGTGGACACCCGGCACACGGCAGCCGCCGCGGCTCCTTGAGGCAGATCAGACGGCGATCCGCCCGGCCTGTTTAAAATCGCTCTAAGATGCCGCGGCATTTAACATGCCGCGCTTGACCTCTTGGCACGCGATTGAAAATACAGGCTATGAGCGAAATCTGCGATACAAGGCCGCCTCAGCCGCTCGGTCTCGCCCGGCGAGGCTATACCGGAACAATCCAGCATCTGGCTGCGGGCGGCGCAAGCTCGTCCCTGCCGGACGTCGAATTGGAGAGCCGGCTGATCGAACTGGGCTTCGTCGAGGGCGCCCGGGTCGAAATCCTGCATGAGGGGATCGTCGGGCGCGACCCGATCGCCGTGCGTGTCGACAACATCACCGTCGCGGTCCGCCGGCGCGAGGCCATGGCCGTCATCGTGGCATAGGCCGCGCGGAAAGCGTCGTCATGGAAAGCCCTCTGCTGCATCTGGCCCTGGTGGGTACGCCCAACAGCGGCAAGACCTCGCTGTTCAACGCGCTGACGGGAAGCCGCCAGAAGGTCGCGAACTATCCCGGGGTCACGGTCGAGCGCAAAGAGGGCGCCTTCGTCACCCCGCAGGGCCGCCAGATCTCGCTGGTCGACCTGCCCGGCACCTATTCCTTGCGCGGTCGCAGCCCTGACGAGGAAATCACCAGGGATTTCGTGCTGGGACGTGCCACCGGCGAGGTCCTGCCCGACCTGGTGTTGTGCGTTGCCGACTCTACCAACCTCAGGTTGACCATCCGGCTGCTGCTCGAGCTCAAGAGCACCGGCCGGCCGCTGGCGCTCGTGCTCAACATGTTCGACATCGCCAAGCGGCGCGGCGTAACGGTCGACGTCTCCGCGCTGTCGCAGGCGCTGGGCGTGCCGGTCGTGACGTCGATCGCCGTGCGCAAGGGCGGCACCGACGACCTGCTGCGGCTGACCGACGAGCTCCTGGCCCAGGCGGCCGCGGCCACCGGAGAGCGCGCCAACACCTGGCGTCCCCTCACGGTCCCGGAGCTGCGCGCCACCCAGCGCGAGGCCGACCGTATCATCGCGGAGACGGTCAGCCTGCCCGAGCGGCCCGATACCTGGACCGCCCGGATCGATGCCATCGCGCTGCATCCGGTCGGCGGCCTGCTGATCCTGCTGGCGATCCTGTTCGTGATGTTTCAGGGGGTGTTCGCCTGGGCCCAGCCGCTGATGCAGGTGCTATCGGCGGCTTTTGATGCGCTCGGCCAGCTCGTTCACGACGAGCTTCCCGAAGGCCTGCTGCAGAGCTTCCTGCAGAACGGGGTGATCTCGGGCGTCGGCAGCGTCATCGTCTTCCTGCCGCAGATCATCATCATCTTCCTGTTCATCCTGCTCCTGGAAGATTTCGGCTATATGGCGCGCGCGGCGTTCCTGATGGACCGCATCATGGGCGGCGCCGGGCTGCACGGCCGCGCCTTCATCCCGCTGCTCTCGAGCTTTGCCTGCGCCATTCCCGGCATCATGGCGACGCGCGTGATCGACAACCGGCGCGACCGGCTCACCACGATCCTGATCGCGCCGCTGATGACCTGCTCGGCGCGGATCCCGGTCTATACGCTGATCATTTCGGCCTTCATCCCGCCGACGAAGATCTGGGGCCTGGTCAACCTGCAGGGCCTGGTGATGTTCGGGCTCTACGCCGCCGGGATCATCAGCGCGCTGCTGGTGTCGTTCCTGGTCAAGTTCTTCCTGATGCGCGACTACCAGCCGGCGCCGTTCATGCTGGAGCTGCCGGACTACAAGATGCCGCGGTTGCGCAGCATCGCGATCGGCGTCTACACCCGCGCCAAGATGTTCCTGCAACGCGCCGGCACCACGATCTTCGCGATGATGGTGCTGATCTGGTTCCTGGCGTCGTTCCCGCAGCCGCCGGAGGGCGCGACCGAGCCCGCGATCAATTACAGCCTCGCGGCGATGATCGGCCAGGCGATCGCCCCCCTGCTCTCGCCCGTCGGCTTCAACTGGCAGATCGCGGTGGCGCTGGTACCCGGCATGGCCGCCCGCGAAGTCGCAGTCGCCGCGCTCGGCACCGTCTATGCGATCGAAGGCGGCAAGGAGGCCGCCGAGCAGATCGGACAGGTGCTGGCCAGCAAATGGAGCCTCGCCACGGCGCTGGCGCTGCTCGCCTGGTACATTTTCGCCCCCCAATGCGCCTCGACGCTCGCCGTCATCCGCCGAGAAACCGGCAGCTGGCGCTGGATGGCTGTCACCTTCTTCTACATGTTCGCGCTGGCCTATGCGGCGGCGTTCGCGACCTACCACATCGCGGTCGCGATGGGCGCGGGCTGAGCCCGCGCCCTCCGCGTCAGCTCGCGGCGTCGACATGCAGCGCGAAGCCGCGCGCGTCCGGCGCGCCGAGCTCAGGACGAAGCTGCATCGACGGGATCAGATAGTCGCCGTGGTTCTGCCGCCGATACGGAATCGGCTGATCCGTGAACAGCGTCCGCATCCGCGCGCGCAGTCGGTCAGCGATCTCAACAAATCCGGCCTCGTCGATCCGGCTCGCCTTGTGCGCCACGAAGGCCGGCAGCACGTCGAAGCCGGGATAGAACAGGATGCCATGGTTGATCGGAAACAGCAGATCGTCGATCGGCCCGTTGATGCCGCGCGCCGAATAGTGCTCCTCCCAGCCGCCGGTGGTCACGACCAGCATCGCGCGCTTGCCGGCAAACACACCCTCGCCATAGCGGTTGCCCCAGCGCTTGTCGCTGTGCTCGCCGACGCCATAGGTGAAGCCGTAGGAATACACCCGGTCGACCCAGCCCTTGAGAATCGCGGGCATCGTGAACCACCACAGCGGGAACTGCAGGATGACCGCGTCGGCCCACAAGAGCTTCTCTTGCTCGGCCCTAACGTCGTCAGTGAGCGTGTGCGTCTTGAAGGCCTCGCCCGACGCGGTGGCAACGTTGAGGCGCGCATCCGGCGGCAGTTGCGGAAAGTCGGCGCGATCCGCAGCCGCCTTCCAGCCGATCGCATAGAGATCCGAGACCCTGACCTGATGGCCTTGAGATTCGAGCTCGGCGGCCGCGACGTCGCGTAGGGCGCCGTTGAGCGAGCGGGGTTCGGGGTGGGCGGAGACGAGCAGCACATTCATGGCCTTGATCCCTTTGCTGGAACAGCCGGAACATAGACGCGCGCCCACCTATCCACTATATGGCATATATCGATAACATTATGCTGATTTATGGATAAGTCAGGCATCAGCCTCATCAACATGCGCAGCTTCGTCCGGGTTGCCGAGCGCGGCAGCCTGTCGGCGGTGGCGCGCGAGCTCGGGCTGGGCCAATCCACCATCTCGCGTCACCTTCAGGAATTGGAGGATGCGATCGGCGTGCCGCTGCTCAGCCGCACCACCCGGCGCGTCACCCTGACCGACGAAGGCAGCCGCTATTACGCGAACTGCGTCCAGATCCTCCGCCTGATCGACCAGGCCGGCGACGAGGCACGCGGTGCGCGTGGCGCCGCCGCCGGCACGATCCGGATCTCCTGTACGGCGGCCTTCGGGATCCTGCACATCACGCGGCTGGTCTTCGCGTTCCAGGATCGCTACCCGGATATCGCGATCGATCTCAATTTGACCGACGAGCGCATCGACCTCGTACGCGAGGGTGTCGACATCGCGCTGCGTCTCGCTCCGCTCACCGACAGTTCTCTGAAGCTGCGGCCGCTCGGCTACTCGCACCGGCTTCTTGTCGCCTCGCCGGACTATCTGGAGAAACGCGGCACGCCGCGCACGCCGCAGGAGCTGATCGGGCATGACGGCGTCCGCATGACCAACGTCGCGGGCAGCGAGTCGCTCGTCGTCATGGGACCCGACGGAGAACGCCATGAGGTGCCGTTCAGAGGCTGCTTCCGCACCAATCACGGACTCGCGGTTCGAGAGGCCGTGCTGTCCGGGCGCGGAATCGGCGGGAGCCATGCGTGGCTGGTCGACGACCTCATCGCGGCTGGCAGGCTGACGGTCATCCTGCCCGACCACCGTCTGCCATCGACTCCCCTCAACATGCTGATCGTCCCGGAGCGCGCCGGCATCGCGCGCGTGCGGCTGCTGATCGACTATCTCGCCGAGGAGATCGTCCGGCTGCCCGGCATCCGGCCCGAGCCCTGAGCTAAAGCCGCGGCATCGCGTCCGGCCGCACCTCGCGGGCCTGCGCTGCCAGCCGGATCGAGGCATTGGCCGCACCGAAGCCCTGATAGTTGCGGCGCTGCACGATCTCGAAGAAGAAGCGCTCCTCGAAGATATGGGTGTAGACTTGGAAGAACTCGGCGTCGCCGTCGCGGTCGTACAGGATCTCGTTGGCACGGAGCGCGGCGACCGTGTCGGGCGCAAGATCATACTTGGCTTCGAGATCGTCGTAATAGTTGTCGGGAATGTCGAGGAAGCCGGCGCCGCGGGCGCGCATCTCGGCCACGGCCGCGAAGATGTCGTCGCAGGAGAACGCGATGTGCTGGACGCCGGAGCCGAAGAACTCGGAGATGAAGCGCGACGACAAGGTGCGCGTCGCCGAGGAGCCGTTGAGGATGAAGCGCAGGCTGCGATCGCCGTTGACGATCGCCTGGCTCTGCACGAGGCCTCTGGGATCGGCGATCTCCATCTGCGGCAGGCGGGAGAAGTCGATCAGCCCGGCATAGAACAGCAGCCAGGACAGCATCTCCTCATGCGGCATCGACTGGGCGATGTGATCGACCGCGACGAGACGGTCGGTGCTCTTGTCGCTGGCGACGGCTTCGAAATCGACGTCCCAGTGACGCCCGTGGGTATCCAGGAAGTACAGCAGGCTGCCGCCGACACCATGGATCGCCGGGATCTCCAGCTCGCCCGGCCCGACCGGCTGGGTGAAGGTGCGCGTCTTCAAGGACTGCGCCCGCGCCATGGCACGAGCGGCACTGTCGACGTCCAGCGCCAACGCGCAGACACCAGCCCCATGCGTGACGTAGTGTGAATGCGCAAAACTGGCCGGCTCGCAGTTGATCACCAACTCGATTGCGCCCTGGGACCAGCGCTGCACCGCCTTGCTGCGATGACGCCCCGTCTTGCGGAAGCCAAGCTGTCCGAACAGTCCCGCCAGAGACTCCGCTTTGTCCTCGCTGACCGCGAACTCGACGAAGCCGATGCCGTGGCTCTTGACCCGAGGCTCGAAGCGCGCGGCCGATGACGCCGGCGTCTTTCCAGCGAGGTCGTCCTGCAACAGCAGCAGCGAGCGCATGCCATCGAGCGCGGTGCGCGGCGCCGAGCCGGCGCGGAACTGATCGTTGAAGATCTCCAGCGACAGCGGCCCGGAATAGCCGGTCGCGGCGACCGCCTCCATGAACGCGCCTACCGGCAGATCGCCCTGCCCCGGAAAACTGCGAAAATGCCGGCTCCAGGACAGCACATCCAGTTCGAGCTTCGGCGCATCGGCAAGCTGCACCAGGAAAATCTTGTCGGCCGGAATCGCGCGGATCGCGTTGGTCGGCAGCGCCGGCGCCAGCGCATGAAAGCTGTCGAGGATGACGCCGATCGCCTTGTGATCGGCGCGGCGGACGATCTCCCAGGCATCGCGATAGTCATGGACGTGGCGGCCCCAGGCCAGCGCCTCGTAGCCGACGCGCAAGCCGCGCTTCGCGGCGCGCTCGCCGAGCTCGTGGAAATCGGCGGCGGCCCGGTCGATGCCGCCGAGCGAGGCCGGCGACACGCTGCTGCAGATCAGCAGCAGATCGGTGCCGAGTTCCTGCATCAGGTCGAACTTGCGCTCGGCGCGGATGAAGTTGCGCGCGCGCTGCGGCTCCGGCATGCCCTCGAAATCGCGGAACGGCTGATAGGCGCAGATCGCAAGTCCGAGGTCGCGGCACATCTGCCCGATCTCGCGCGGCCGCATCCCGAACGCGACGAGATCGTTCTCGAAGATCTCGACCGTATCGAAGCCGGCGGCGGCGATCGCCTTGAGCTTCTCGTCGAGCGCGCCTGAGATGGAGACCGTTGCGATCGAGCGCTGGTTCATGCCGCCGTCTCCTCCATCGCGCCGCCCAGGAACAGCTGGCCGATGCGCGGATCGGCCAGCACGCGGTCGGCCTTGTCGATGATGCGGGTGCGGCCGAGCTCGAGCACGATGCCGTAGTCGGAGATCTCCAGCGCCGAGCGCGCATTCTGCTCGATCAGGAGCACCGAGACGCCGCGGTCGCGCAATTGTTTCAGCATGTCGAAGGTCTGCTGCACCATCAAGGGCGACAGGCCGATGGAGGGCTCGTCGATCAGCACGAGCTGCGGCTCGAGCAGAAGCCCGCGCGCGATTTCGAGCTGCTTCTGCTCGCCGCCTGACAGGGTCGAGGCCTGCCGGTCCGCCTTCCTGCGCAGCACGGGAAAGACGTCGAGCGCCGCCTCGACACGGGCGGCCAGATCGAACTCGCGCGGTGCGGCCACGCCGCCGAGCTCGATATTGTGACGGACCGACAGCTCGCCGAAAATGTTGCGGCCCTGCGGGATGTAGCAGATGCCGGCGCCGAGCAGCGCGCGCTGGCTCAAGCCGGTGACGTCGCGGCCCTTGAAGACCACCTTGCCTTCGCGCAGCTTGAGCAGGCCGAAGATCGCCTTGAACACGGTCGACTTGCCGGCGCCGTTCGGACCGATGACGGTGGTGATCGAGCCCGCCGGCACCGAGAAGGTCGTGCCGTTGAGGATCGTCATCTTGCCGTAGCCGCCGACGAGGTTCTGGACGTCGAGAATGGGATCGCTCATCGCCGTCTCCTCAATGTCCGAGATAGGCTTCGATCACGGCCGGGTTGGCCCTGATCTCGTCGGGCTTGCCGATCGCCAGCACCTTGCCCTCCGCCATCACCATGACGCGCGAGCACAGCGACATCACGAACTCCATGTTGTGCTCGATCACCACGAAGGTGGCGCGGCGTTCGCGGTTGATCGCGATCAGCCGCTCCTTGAGGTCGCCCAGCATGGTCGGGTTGACGCCGCCTGCAGGCTCGTCGAGCAGCACCAGCCGCGGGCCGCCCATGAAGGCCATGGCGGCATCGAGCAGCTTCTGCTGACCATAGGACAAGCCACCGGCCGGCTCGTTGGCGAGATGCTCAAGCTTGAAGAAGCCGATCATCTGATCGGCCGCCTCCGTGAGCCCCGCATCCGACGGGCCGAACAGGCGCGACAGCATGCCGCCGCGATGCTCCTGGCCCGCGAGGATCAGATTGTCGCGCACCGACAGTTTCGGGAACACCTGCAGCAGCTGAAATGTGCGGCTGACGCCGAGGCGGTTCAGCTCGGACGGGCGCTGGCCGGTGACGAGCTTGCCGTCGACCCTGACCTCGCCCGCGCTCGGCACCAGCTGGCCGAGGATGCAGTTGAACAAGGTCGACTTGCCGCAGCCGTTGGGGCCGATGAGACCGAGGATTTCGCCCTCGTGCACGTCGAAGCTGACGCCGTTGACGGCGGTGATTCCGCCGAAGCTCTTCTTGACGTCGCGTACGTCGAGAACTGCGGTCATCGCACGGCCTCCAGCTTGGACTGAGCCGCGGCCCGCAACGCGGACGCCGCCTGGGTTCGCCGTGAGCTGAGATAGCGGTCGAGGATGCCGAGAATGCCGCTCGGCGAATAGATCAGCAGCACGATCACGGCGGCCGCATAGAGCATCAGATAATAGCCTTCCGCGAAGCGCAGCCACTCCGGCAGCAGCACCGCGATCATGGCGCCGAGGAACGGTCCCAGCATGAAGCCGGCCCCGCCGACGATGACCATCATCAGGAGGTCGAGCGAGAGCTGCAGGTTAAACGGTACGGGATCGACATATTGCGTCAGCGGCGCATAGAGCACGCCGGAGATGCCGCCGAGCACCGAGCCGATCGCGAACGCCATCAGCGTATAGCGGCGCGTGTCGATGCCGAGCGATTGCGCCCGGATCGGATTTTCGCGCAGCGCCATGAAGGCGCGGCCCCAGGGCGAGCGGATCAGCCACCACATCGCGAGCGTCACGAGGCCGAGGGAGCCGAGACAGAGATAGTAGAACGGCAGCGGCTTGCGGGTCGGGAAGCCGAAGATGTCGGGACGTGGAATGTTGCTGATGCCGTAGATGCCGTTGGTGAGCCAGCTCTCGTTGCGGAACACCAGGAACGCCAGCGTCGAAAACGCGAGCGTGACGAAGGCGAGATAGTGATGCTGAACGCGCAGCGCCGGATAGCCGAGGAGCCAGCCGACGATGAAGCAGATCACGATGACGAGGCCGAGCGCGGCAATCAGCGGCCAGCCATGCGTGGTCAGGATCGCCGCCCCATAGGCGCCAATGCCGACGAAGGCGCCCTGCGCCAGCGACACCTGCCCGGCGTAGCCAAGCGTAAGGTTCAATCCCATCGCGGCGATGGTCATCACGGCCCACTGGCTCAGGATGTACAGGCCGTAGCGGTTGAAGTTCATCGGGATGATGATCAGACCCGCAATGACCACGACGGCCAGCGCGACGAGAAGCAGTCTGCTGTGCTTGCTCATACCGTACGCTCCTCGGCGCGTCCGAGCAGGCCCTGCGGCCGGAACAGGATGACAAGGATCAGCAGCACCATCGGAACGGCGGCGCGATACTGGGTGGAGACGTAGGCCGCGGCGAGGTTGTCGACGACGCCGATCAGGAGACCGCCGGCGATGGCACCGCGCACCTGGTTGAAGCCGCCAACGATCGCGGCGATGAACGCCGCCTGCCCGAGCACCTCGCCGCTGGAGAACTTCGCGAGATAGATCGGCGTGATCAGCAGCGACGCCAGCGCGACCAGCACGGCATTGATCAGGAAGGTCAGGAGGATCATACGCTCGACGGGCACGCCGATGATGCGCGCCACCGTGGGATTCTGCGCGGCCGCCTGCATCTGATGGCCGAGCGAGGTGCGGTTCAACAGCGTGGTCAATCCGACGACCGCGAGGATCGCGACGGCGAGCACGCCGAGGCTCTGCAGCGAAATCGCCCGGCCCAGGACGGTGACGTCACCTACCGGCACGATCGAAGGGAAAGGCGAGGCCTCGGCGCTGAAGAACTGCTTCACCGCCTCCTTGATCCCGACCGCCAGCGCCATGGTGGCGATCGCCAGCGGCAGCACGCCATGCCGCAGCATCGGATCGACCAGCAGCATCTTGAAGGCGAGACCGAGCAGAAGTGCCGACAACAGGATGCCGACGAGAACCGCGAGCCAGAACGGCGCGCCGAGATGCATCACCGCGAGCATCAGGAAGGCCGGCAGCATCACGAACTCGCCCTGGGCGAAGTTGATGGTCTGCGAGGTCTGCCACAGCAAGGTGAAGCCGACGGCAACGAGCGCGTAGATGGCGCCGGTGGCGAGACCCGCCACGATCAGATCGAGCAGATTGGACATCGTTTCCCCCTAAGCCTTTGGGTGACGGCGGCACTGGCATCCCCTCCGGCGCCGCCGGTCGACCGTTGTTCTCAGTTGAGCTTCGGCAGCACCTGCTTGACGACCTGCTTGCCTTCGACCACCTCGACCAGGAAGCCCTGGCGATCGATGTCGCCATTCTGGTCGAAGGTGACGTCCATCAGGATGTTCGGCTCGGCCGATGTCTTGATGGTCAGGCCGTGCAGCGTATCGGCAAACGCCTTGGAGTCGACCTTGCCCATCTTCTCGGTCGTGGCCTTGACCATGTAGATGGCGAGATAGCCCTTCAGGCCGTTATGGTCGGGCACGTAGTTGTACTTCTTCACGAAGCGGTCGCGGAACGCCTTGATGGCCTCGACCGGCGCATCGGTGGTGAGGCCGACATGGCCGCGAGCCCCGTTGGCCGCATCACCGGCGAGCTCGATGACCTTCTGGCCGACCAGCGTGGTCTCGCCGATCAGCGGCGCCGTCACGCCCTGGCGCTTGATCTCCTTGAGGATGCGCGCGCTCTCTTCCTCGTTGACATAGATGAAGACGGCATCCGGCGCGGCCGCCTTGATCTTGCTGACGTCGGCGGCGAAGTCGGCCTGGCCGGCTTCGGTCGACAGGTCGGCCGCGACCTTGATGCCGAGGCGGTTGAACTCCTTGGTGATGACGTCGCGTCCGCCGCGGCCGAAGTCGTTGTTGACCCAGACCACCGCCACCGACTTCGCCTTGATCTCGTCGTTGATGTACTTGGCGACCTTCGGCATCGACGATTGCTGGCCGAACGAGGTGCGGAACAGGAACTTGTTGCCGGCCTGCGTCAGCTCGGCCGCCTCGCCGCCCATGATCTGCGTGATGCCGGCTTCGGCCGCCAGCGGCGCCGTCACCTTCACCGATCCGGAATAGCCGGGCCCGAGCAGCACATAGGGCTCGGCGTCGAGCGCCTTCTGCACCTGGGCACGGGCGACGCCGGGGTTCGACTGCGAGTCGGCGTGGCTCACCTCGATCTTGCGGCCGAGAATGCCGCCCTTGGCGTTGATCTCCTCGACCGCGAGGTCGATGCCGTTCTTCCAGTTGGTGCCGACGGTCGCGCCACCGCCGGACAGCTCGGCGACGTTGGCGATCTTGATGGGGGCACCGGACTGCGCGTAGGCGGCTCCGGACAGCAGCACGGCCGAGCACAGTCCGGCCAGGATGATCGATCTCACGTTGTTTCCTCCTCTGCTCTAAACGCTTGTTTGCGTTTCTTGCTTGAACGACTTGTTCCGCCGCGTATTGGCGGTCGGCTCAGGCGGCGTCAACCGCCGGATATCTCTCCGCCATGTGATTGTCGAAGGCCGCCCCCATCGCCTCGGTCGACGGCGCGAGGCCCGTGAACAGCTCGAACGCGTCGGCCGCCTGGTAGATCGCGAGCTCGCGCCCGAGCAGGACCTGCGCGCCTTTGGCCTTCGCCGCCTTCAGCAGCGGCGTCCAAAGCGGCGAGTAGACGGCATCCGCGACCCAGAGATCGGCGCGCAGCAGATGATCCGGAACCGGTGTGCCGCGGTTCGGCAGCATGCCGATCGGCGTACCGTTGACGACAGCCACCGCTCCCTGAAGCGCGTCTTCGACGCTGTCGACGACAGTCACCGTGGTGCCGGCAGGCAGCAGGCTCGCGAGCTTCGCGGCGCGCGCCCGCTCGGTGTCATAGATCCGCAGCCCAGCGACTTTGAGGTTCGCAAGTGCGAAGGCAATCGCCTTGCCGACTCCGCCGGCCCCGATCAGCGCCACGACGCCGCGATGGCTCTGGCTGACCAGCGGCGCCACCGCGCGCTCGAAGCCGGTGGTATCGGTGTTGTGGCCGATCAGCCGGCCGTCGCGGACGACGACGGTATTCACGGCGCCCATCGCCGCCGCCTTCGGCGCCAGCTCGTCGAGCAGCTCGACCACGGCTTCCTTGTAGGGATAGGTCACGTTGACGCCGGCAAAGCCGAGCCGGCGCACGCCCTCCAGCAGCATCGCCAGTCCGGCACGATCCGCGCCGGCGACCTCGATCAGCTGATAATGGCAGCGCACGCCGAGCGCCGCCGCGGCGTGCTCGTGCATGGCGGGAGAGGCCGAATGCGCGATCGGGGCACCGATCAAGCCGGTCAGGAATTTTCGGGCTTTGAGCGCGGAAAGATCAGGCACGTTCGCTTTTGTCTCTTGCTGCTGTGACGTGCGAGCGCCGCACGCGCGGATTCGTTGCAGACGATAGCGCGTCCGCTCGCTAACACAATTACTCAAATATCGGCTGAACCTAACATCATGTTATTTTTTGCCGCCACCGGATTTCGCCGGTTTGGCCACCTGACGTCGGCCGGGCTCCAGCGCGCGCATCTCCGCGCGCAAGCAGTCGATGAAGTGTTCGGCGTAGAGCGACAGCGGCGTACCGCGCTTGACCGCGATGTAGGTGTCGAACCGCGTCGGCTCGGCGATCTTCAACAGCTCGATGCCGGGATAGCCGCCATGCGCGACCGTGAACTGGTCGATCACAGCGATGCCGAGCCCGGCCTTCACCAGCGCGCAGACGGTGGTGCCGAAGCGCGCCTTGATCGAGATGTTGTAGCTGAGTTTGTTGCGCGCGAAGATCTCCGCCATGATCCGGCCGTAGGGGTCGTTGGGATCGATGCCGATCAGCGGATAGCGCGTCATCTCGGCAGCCGAGACCTGTTTGCGGCCGGCGAGCTCGTGTCCCGGCGGCACGATGCAGAACAATTCGCCGGAGGCCAGCGGCAGGAATTCGAGCCCGGAATGATCGAGCCGGTAGCTCATCGCCACGCACTCGCCCTTTCCCAGCATCAGATAGTCGATCGCCTCCTCGATCTTGAGGATGTTGATGTCGATGCCCAAATCAGGATAGCGGCGGCGGACGCGCTCGATCGCGCGCGGCACCATCACCTGGGAGATGCTGGGCACCGAGCCGACGCGCAGTTCCGACAGCGCGCCACGGCCGATGTTGGAGATGATGTAGCTGAGATCGTCGACCTTCTCGTAGACGCTGTTGATCTGCTCGAAGATGTTCTGCGCCTCGGGCGTCGGGAAGTAGCGGCCGTTCTGGCGCTGGAAGAAGCGGATGCCGAGCGAGCGCTCGGTGTATTTCACCAGACGGCTGACGCCCGGTGCCGACACCTTCAGCAGGCGCGCGGCGCCGTTGATGGTGCCCGTCACCATGACCGCGCGAATGACCTCGACCTGTCGCAAGGTCATCATCGGCGCGGTCTCCGCACGCCGTCAGCCGGCATCATGGACTGCCCGGCGGCGTCAGCACGACCGGCGGACGCGGCACCGGCCGTGGGCGCGGCGGCAGCGCACCCGGCGCGGGCTTGATCTCGACCGGCGGCGGCAAGGGCGCGACCTGCGGCTGGCTCGATGCCATCGGTGCCGCCGGCTGAGGCGCAGGGGCGGGAGCCGAGAGCGGCGGGGTCAGCGGCGGCACGACGGCGCGCGGACCACCGAGCTTGGTGCGCGGCTCGCGCCGCGGATCACGACCGGGCAGCGGCACGTCGGCCGCGCTCGGTGCCGCCGGGCCAGCCTCGGGTGCACCGGGCAGCGACGCCGTCGACGACGGATAGGCCGGCGGCACCTCGCCGCGCGCGATCGCATCCAGCCGCCGCGTCTCGCGATCGATGGCACGCACCGCCAGCCACGACGACAGCGAGGTGACGTCGACCGCGCGCGTCAGCGCCTCGGACGTCCCGACCACGAACAGCTGGATCTCGGGACGGCTATTTGCATTGCCGACCGTGCTCGTGCTCAGGCTGACGCGAATGTCGGCCTGATCGGCCGGAATGTCGAAGCCACCGGAGACGATGGCACGGGCGCCCTGCGCTTCGAGCGTGGTGGCGCCGACACGCAGCCGGCCATCGCGGATGATGAAGGGGATCTGCGCAGCCGTGACCGGCAACGTCCCCGATGCCAGCACCGGCTCGATCACCTGCCGCAACTTGCCGTCGTCGCTCACCTGGCCTGCGTCGGCCGCGCGCAACGCCGCATCGAACGCCCGCGGGTCGAGATTGGGGAGCGCCGCATTGTCAAGCGTCACCGTGCCATTGCCCGAGAGCGCATTGATCATTGCCTGCACGCTGCGTCCTTCGGCGGCGAGCGTCATCTGCGCCGAAACCTTGCCGGCCGGCATCTTCAGGCTGTGATAGCGTAGCGCGTTGCCGTCAATGCCGGCCAACTCGACGCGGCCGTTCAGGACGAGACCATTCGCGTTGGAGCGCGCATCCACGGTCGCGTTGACGTCGCCGCCGCCGAGCTTGCCCTTGAGATTCTCGATGGTCAGCGACTGGCCGTCGCTCTTGATGGCGCCGCCCAGCGGACGCAGATCAGTGCCGTTCAGAATGGCGCCGCTGAGGGCCTGAAACGAGACGCGTCCGCGCCATCCCTTCAAGAGACCGGCGCCCAAAGGCTCGGCCGACTCACGCCCGGCCCCGCCGATCAGCACCGAGAACACTTGCGGCACGTCGAGCGCGTCCAGCCCGAGTTCGCCGTCGATCTGCTTGTCGTCGTCGAGCACCAGCGCGAGCCGGCCACGCAGCCGCGATCCGCCGACCGTGCTGTCGATGTCGTCGAGCGTCACGCGATTGTTAGAAAGACCAAGACGGCCGAACAGGCGGATGTTCTGCGCCGCCGGATCCTGCGGCTTCAATCCGAACAACGGCGACAGGTTGGCGCTGCGCAGGCGCAGATTGACGTTGGCCTTGGCGGTGTCGCCCCAGGGATCGACGGAGCCTTGCGCATCGCCATCGAGACCGGCGCCTGACAGCTTCGCATTCACCCGCAGCGGCGTCCGCCAGCTGCCGGTCACGCTGGCGTCGAACTGGGCCGGACCGTTGCCCGCCGCCGCGACGCGATCGAGTCCGAGCAGCGCCAGCACGGCACTGCCCTGCTCCGACGACACCCGGCTCTCGATTCCAAGCTCGGTTCGATCGATCGCATCGAGCTCGAAGCTGCGCAGCGCCGCCGCCGACGGTTTTGCCGTCAGCGTCGCCGAGCCCTTGAGTTGCGGCGCGTCGAGATCGAGCACCGCCTTGGCCTGGCTGCGATCGGCATTGGCCGGATCCTTGGCGAGATCGAGCGTGAGCTTCAGCCGGGCGGCACCGGCAGGCGTGCCGAGCGCATCGAAGCGGGCGGCGATCTGCGGCGCCAGCGGCTGCACCAGCGCAGTGATCTCCTTGAGCGAGCCGGCCATCGAGGTCACCACCAGCCGCCCGGTTGCATCGGCGCGATCGAACCGGCCGGAGCCCTCGCTCGTCACGCCGCTGCTTTGGCCGAACTTGATCTGGTCGATGGCGATGGTCTTGGGATCGTAGGAAAAGCGCGCGGTGAGCGGACGCAGCTCCTGGCCGCTGAGCTTGGCGCGGCCGACGTCCAGCGCCACGCTGGCCTCCGCCGGCCACTCGCCGGTAACGCCGACCAGCGAACGGGTCACGGCCATCGCCGCGTCGAGATCGAGCCGATCGCCCTTCAGCACCGCCTCGAAACGCGAGCCCGGCCCCGCTGGCCGGTTGACGAGGGCGACGCGTCCATCAACGGAGCCGCCGTCGATGTCGGCCTTGAGGCTGTCGATCGCGACCCGCTCCGGCGCCACGTTGAGGTCGCCACGCAGCCGCAGCGGACGCTGCGTGCGATAGCTGCTGTCGCTGCGGCCCTGCAGCCAGGCCACCAGCGTGTCGGGCTCCGACGATTCGAGATCAAGCGCGCCGGTGAAGCCCGATGTGACCGAGGTCGAGATGCCGATGGTCCGGAAGGTCAGCCGTGTCGAGCCGGGCGCGCGCAGATCGACCTTTTCGAGGCTCCATGCCGAAGGCTCGTTGTGGAGGTCGGCAGTAAAGTTCTGCACCGGGCGGCCGGAAAGCATGATCTGCTCGGTCGCGAACTGCACGTTGGCCGGCATCGGCAGGGTCGGCAGTTGTGCGATCCAATTGCGCAGCGCCGGCAGCACCAGCGCGGGCGCGATCGCCCGTCGATCCTTGATGTCGTCACCGCCGGCCAGGAGCTTGTCGGCATCGAGCTGGCGTGCGGACAGTGAGGCTTTCAGCACGGGGGCGGCGCCGAAACGGACGTCGCCGCTGCCCGCGAATTTGAGCGAGCGATCCTCCTGGCCGAAGCTGACCTCGATCTGGTCGAGCTTGGCCGACGCCTGGTCGCCGACGATCTTGGTGGCGATGCGCCAAGGCGTCGCGCCGGCCTGGTTCAGCGGACCCGCCTTGGCCTGTTGAGCCTGCTTTGCGGATGGCTCCTTCACAGGCTGGGCGGGCTTGTCGTTGTCGGCGCCCTGCTCCTTCGGGGGCGACGACAGCGTCAGCGCGCCCTCGAACTTCGGCGAGCGGTTGGGGAAGCTGATGAGGCCTTCGATGTCGGCCATCACGGGACGCTCGCCCGGGTCGATGTTGAGGTGGACGCGCAGGCCGTTGGAGTCCTTGTCCTGGCTCGACGACACCCGGAACGGGTAGCGGCCGCCGCGGATCGACACCGCGCCATCGCCGCGCAGCGAACCGGCCAGCGAACGCACGTCGCCGGAGAAGACGATGTCGGTCAGTTCCAGCGTCGAGCGGCTGGCCGCGTCGTGCAGCGCGACACGGCCGGTGAGGTTGAGCCGGTCGATGGCGAGCGCGGCCAGATCGAAGCGGCCGGAGGCTGCCGGCAGGTCGACCTGACCCTTGGCATCGAGGCCGAGATCGGCCGCCATGCCGCCGATGGTAAGCTCGTTCGCCCGCCACTGCCCCCGCATGAGGTCGCCGAGGCTGAATTCGACGTCGAGCTTGTCGGCGCGCAGCTTGCCGAGGTGGTTGGCGCCGCCGAAGGTGACCTGGCGCAGCCGCAGCGTCGGCGTCGGCAAAAGCCGTGCGTCCAGCGCACCGGCGACCCGCACGGGCACGCCAATGATCTTGCCCGCCTCGGCCTCGAACTGCGGCCGGAACTGGTTCCAGTCGACGAAGTACGGGCCGATCAGCGCAGCAAGGAGCGCAAGGATGAAGGCAATCGCCAAGCCGAGCAGGGTCGTCTGCACGGGGTCTCCCTCAAAGGACAACGCTCCGGCGTCCCAACCTTAAAACCAATGCGGCCGCGGCCCACTGGCATCGATACCGGAGCGCTGCATCATATAGGATTAAGTATGGCGAAGTCACAGCGCTGTCGGTCTTTCCGGGGCGTTGGACAACTCCGTTGACGAAGATGGTTACCAGTGGGCGGGCAGCCGCTTGAGGCCGCGCAGCACGAAGGTCGGCCGCCAGTCCGGGTTGTCCGGATCGTCCAGCTTCAGCTCCGGCAGCCGCCGCAGCAGGGTTCCGATGGCAATCTCGGCCTCGATCCTGGCAAGCTGCGCGCCCAGGCAATGATGGATGCCGCCGCCGAACGACAGCGGCTTCACGTTTGGCCTGGTGATATCGAGCTGCTCCGGATTGTCCGGGTACACGGCGGGATCGCGGTTGGCCGAGCCGAGCAGACACAGCACGCTCTCGCCCGCAGGAATCCGCCGGCCGCCGAGATCCTCGATATCCTCGAGCGCGACCCGCCCGGTGAGCTGCACCGAGGAATCGTAGCGCAGGAATTCCTCGATCGCGTTCGTGATCAGCTCCGGCCGCGCCTTCAAGAGCGCCAGCTGCTCCGGGTTGCGGTGCAGCGCCAGCAGGCCGTTGCCGATCAGGTTGACCGTGGTCTCGTGTCCCGCGCCGAACAGCAGGATGATGTTGGCGGTGAGTTCCTCATGGCTGAGCTTGGCACCGTCCTCCTCGGCCTGCAGCAGCTGCGTCGTCAGGTCGTCGCCCGGATGTTTCCGGCGCAGCTCGAACAGGTGCTGGAAATACGCCTTGGACACGGCATTGCCGGCATTGCCCTCGGCAATCTCGGCCTTGGACAGCGGCACCGGCTCGAGCAGGCGGCCGCCCTCGCGCGAGCTCTTGTAGAACGCCTCGCGATGCTCCTCGGGAATCCCAAGCATGTCGCAGATGACGGTGACCGGCAGCTTGAACGCGAAGTCCTCGATCAGATCCATCCGGCCCTGCGGAATCACCGCGTCGAGCGTGCGGTCGACGATCTCCTGGATGCGCGGCCGCATGTCCTCGACCCGCCGCGCCGTGAACGCCTTCACGACGAGGCCGCGCAGCCGGGTGTGGTCCGGCGGGTCCTGCTGCAGCATCCAATGCCGCATGCTCTGGAACACCGGCTCCTTCATGATGTCGGGGCCGTAGCGCCGGATCGAACGCGCGACGAAGTCCTTGCCGAAGCGCTTGTCGCGCAGCACCAGGCTCGATTCCGCGTGCCGGCTGGCGAGGAACGCGCCGAACGGCGTCACATGCATCGGATCGTTGTCGCGCAGTTGCGCATAGAAGGGATAGGGGTCGCGGATGAACTCCGGCGACAGCGGATTGAACAGCGGCGCGGCCTTGGCGGCCTGGACATGCTCGTTCATGGGGTTCCTCTCCCTGGATTGGCCGATTAGCTCACGGCCGCGGCGCGATGGCAAGTCGGCCCCGATCACACATCATGCCGCCGCCCCCGCCGTCTTTAACCTGTGCAACTGGCCGGCGACGAGGCGGACCCGGCGGGGGGCCGCGATCCAGATCGCCGCCGCCGAGACGAAGGCGCCGAGGAAGGCGATCACGAAGCCCGGCGTGTAGCTCAGGGTGTAGTCATACAGCACGCCGGTCACCCACGGCCCCGCTGCGCCGCCGCACAGCCCGATCAACATCAGCGTTCCGAAGATGCTGCCGAAATGCGCCCCCTGGAATATTTCCAGCGCGACCGCGCCCATCACCGAGGTCAGGCCGTAGCCCAGCGCGCCCTGCGTCGCCACCATGACGTAGATCAGCACCAGCGACGGCGCGGCCTTGAGCGCGATCAGCGCGGCGAAGCAGATCGCGAAGCCGAGACAGCCCAATCCCCACACCGCCTCGCGCCCCAGGCGGTCCGACAGATGGCCGAGCGCGATCTGGCCGGGAATCCCGAGCAGGCTGACGGCCCCGAGCGCCCACACCGCGACGCTCGAGCTGAAGCCGATCTCGAGCAGGTATTTCGTCTGGTGCACCTGCACCGCGTACCAGACATAGAGCCCGAAGAAATAGCCCAGCGCGAGCCACCAGAACCGGCCCGTGCGCAGCGCGCGCGACAACGTCCAGTCGGTGCCGGCCCAGGCGGCGTCGACGACGTTGGACACCGGCTTGGCCGCGTGGGCGAGCGGCGCGGCGTCGCCGTCGGGGCGCAGGCCGATCTCCTCCGGCTTCTTGCGCAGCAAGAGATTGATCGGCGCCAGCACGACCAGCACGACGATGCCCATCGCGGTGCAGGCCGTGCGCCAGTTGGTCTGCGCGATCATGTGCTGCACCCACGGCAACAGCGTCATCGAGCCGACGCCGACGCCGGCGAAGGCGATGCCGATCGCCAGCCCGCGGCGGCGAATGAACCAGTTCGGCAGGAACAGGGACTGGCCGGAATAGCCAAGACAGACGCTGCCGGCGCCGACCATCACGCCAATGGTGAGGTAGAGATGCCAGGGCTGCGAGGTCAGCGGCGCCAGCAACAGTCCGCAAGCCATCAGCGCGACGCCGAGCTCCATTACGGCCCGCGGGCCGGTGCGATCCATCAGCCGTCCGATCAGCGGACTGACGATTCCGGAGGCAACGAAGCCGAACGAGAACGCGCCGGCGGTGACGCCGCGGTCCCAGCCGAATTCGGCGAGAACAGGCGGATAGAACAGCGAGAACGCGGTGCGCGCATTGACCCCGATCGCCATCGTCACGAAGGTCACGGCGACGATGACCCAGCCATAATAGAACGGCAGGCGCATGGTTGTTTCACTCCCTGGTGCATCCTTCGCATCATCTGCATGCGGAGGGGTCAAGGATTTTCTACGCCGCGCCATCCCGTGTCAGTTACCTCCGAGGTCATGTGTGCGGCGCACAGATTGGAGGCAGCTCCTCTCCTTCGTCATTGCGAGCGCAGCGAAGCAATCCAGACTCGTGCCGCGGAGAGATTCTGGATTGCTTCGCTGCGCTCGCAATGACGATTGTGGCGACAGCTTGAATCCATCGATCGAACAGACGCGCGTCTGCAATTCCGCGGCATGACATGCCCGGGCTGTGCAACGTCCGTTCACCCTCATCAATCAGGAGGGCGCAGGGAAGGCCGGGCGCTGGCCGCGCCCGTGGCCCGCCTGCTCAAAAAAATGCAGGCGGCAGGTACCACAGGTTCAGCCGAGATCGCCCGGCCCTCCCTGCGCGATGGTCTTCACGCTTATATGCAGGCTTCCTGGCGCTCGGCTTGTTGGCCGCCATGCGCGACAACGCGTTTCACGCGTTGCGCGGTGATACCAGCGTCGAGGTATCAGAACCCTGCAACTTCACGTCCGCAAGAGCTTCGTTCGTCCGCACATCGAAAGGACATGCTGCGAGTTCTCGCGGCCACCGCTCCCCGCCTCGCGTGTCGTGACGATCGCGCGCAACGCCCCTCCGCAAGTGAGGCGGGATGCGCGGAAGGATCGCGGTGATTTGCCCGACGACGCAAGCGAAATCGTCTGCGACAAAGTAACCCGTCGGGCAAAATGGGCCCGACGGGCAGATGCAGATCGAACTAACAAGTCAACGGCTCACGCCGCAGCCTTCGCCTCGTCTGCGCCGTGGAACGCATACACGTCCATGCGCAGCACGCCGTAATTGGCGCTGTTGTGCAGGCGCTCCACGCGGGCGCCCTCGCCGGCGGCGCCGAGCGCGGCGAACAGCGGCAGGAAGTGCTCGTCGGTCGGATGGTTGTCGCGCGCATGCGGGGCGAGACGGCGGTAGTCGACGAGATCGTCGACGCGGCCCTCGATCGCGGCCTGGTGCACCCAGTCGGCGAAGTCGACCACCCAGGAGGGCGCGGGATCGTCGATGTCGAGCCGGCGCTTGCGGAACTCGCCGAGATTGTGGGTGAAGCTGCCGCTGCCGATGATCAGCACGCCCTCCTCGCGCAGCGGCGCCAGCGCACGGCCGAGCGCGAGATGATGCGCAGGGCCCTGCTCGGTCTGGACCGAGAGCTGCAGCACCGGAATGTCGGCCTGCGGGTACATCAGGAGCAGCGGCACCCAGGCGCCGTGATCGAGGCCGCGCTCGCGGTCGATGCCGACCGGCAGGCCGGCCGCCTGCAACCGCGCCGCGACGGCCTGCGCGAGATCGGGCGCCCCCGGCGCGGGATAGCGCAACTGATAGAGCTCGCGGGGAAAGCCGTAGAAGTCGTAGATGGTCTCGTTGGTGGCCACCGCATTGACGGCGGGGATGTCGGTCTCCCAATGCGCCGAGATCACCAGGATCGCCTTCGGCCGCGGCAGGCTGCCGCCGAGGCCGACGAGGAAGTCACGGGCGGCCGAATCCGTGAGCGGCAGCATCGGCGAGCCGTGCGACAGGAAGATGCTGGGCAGGGTCATGTCATCTCTCCTCGGGCGATATAGGGATGTCCACCTGTCAACCCAACCCACAGCCGTCGTCCCTGCGAAAGCAGGGACCCATACCGCGGGATCGACGTTTGAGGCAGGCTGCGCGTCGACCAGCGTGCTCGACCCAAGTCCGCTTGTGGTTATGGGTCCCCGCGTTCGCGGGGACGACACTGAGATTGTCGCGGCAGTCAACCAACCATGACGATCAATGCGCGCTGCGCAACTGCCCGCCGGCAAGGCCGCTGCGAAGGCTGCCCAGCGCATAGGCGCCGTCGCCGAGCAGGGCCTGGATCACCAGGGTGACGGCCCAGAACGCCGGATACTCCCAGCCGCCCTTCGGATTGTTGAAGAAGAACCCGGCAGAGCCATGCACGGTGAAGATGGCGCCGAGCAGGATCGGCACGGCGGCGAGCGCGACCCAGCGGGTGGCGATGCCGAGGATCAGGGCAATGCCGGCCAGGATCTCGGCGGCGATCACGAGATAGGCCAGCTCGGGCGGCAGGCCGATGCTGCCGAAGAACTTTGCGGTGCCGGCCGGGCTGAAGACGAACAGCTTGAGGCTGGCATGGGCCAGGAACAGCCCGCCAAGAGTGAGGCGGAGCAGGAGCGCGGCATAAGGCGCAGTACGGGAATCGATCATCGGGACCTCCGTGGGGACTTCCCGCCATATGGATCATTTCCCCTCAGACGATAATCCGCTACAATGGAAAATCAGTTCACACTCCAAGAGTGAGATGATCCAGTGTTGGACCGGCTGACCGGACTGGAGGTGCTCTCGAAGGTGGCCGGCTGCGGAAGCCTGTCGGGCGCGGCCCGCCTGCTCGGCATGTCGCCGACCATGGTGACAAAACACCTCGCGGCGCTGGAGACGCGACTCGGCACCAAGCTGTTTCACCGCACCACGCGCCGGCTGACCATCACCGAGGCCGGACGCCGCTATCTCGACCTTGCCGAGCGCGTGCTCGGCGACTTCGAGGCGGCCGAGAGCGCGATCGCGGCCGACCGCGTCGAGCCGCGCGGGCTGTTGCGCCTCAATGTCCCGCTCGCCTTCGGCACGCGCCAGATCGCGCCGCTGCTCGCCGGCTTCGCCGCGCTCTATCCCGGCGTCAGCGTCGAGCTCGGCCTCAACGACCGGCTGGTCGACCTGATCGAGGAAGGCTGGGATCTCGCGATCCGCATCGGCACGCTCAAGGACTCCAGCCTGGTGGCGCGGCGGCTGGCGCCGTGCCGGATGATGGTGTGCGCCGCGCCGTCCTATCTCGCCGTGCATGGGACACCGCGCACCACGGCCGATCTCGCCGGTCACAACTGCCTCGGCTATACGCTGGCGGCGGCCGGCCCGTCGCGCTGGCGCATGGGCGGCAAAGCCGCGGTCGATGTCACCGTGAGCGGCAATCTGCGCGCCAACAATGGCGATGCGCTGCTCGCGGCGGCGTTGGCCGGACAGGGCGTGATCTACCAGCCGACCTTCATCGTCGGCGACGACATCCGCGCGGGCCGGCTGGTGCCGCTGACGCTCGACGCGCCGCCGTCGGACCTGCTGGCGGTGCACGCCGTCTATCTGCCGGACCGCACGCCATCGGCCAAGGTGCGCGCCTTCATAGACCACCTCGCCGCGGCGTTCGCGCCGGAGCCGCCCTGGGATCGCGATCTTGCGTGAGCGGACGAACACATCGACCGTGATGCGCTTGGAGACATCGACATGATCGAGCAACCACGCCACGACGGCAACCATCATTGGCCGATGCTCCGCTCGCTGCGAGGCTGGCGGATCAGCGCCCTGCCCGCCGATCTCGCCGCCGGATTGACGCTGGCGGCGATCGCGATCCCCGAGCAGATGGCGACCGCCAAGCTCGGCGGCTTCACGCCCGAGACCGGCTTCTTCGCCTTCATGGCGGGATCGCTGGGGTTCGCGCTGTTCGGCGCCAACCGCTTCCTGTCCTGCGGCGCCGATTCCACGATCACGCCGATCTTCGCCGGCGGCCTGGCGCTGCTCGCGGCCAGCGGCACGCTTGAATACGGCAGCCTCGCTGCGGCGCTGGCGCTGCTGGTCGGAGTCATGCTGGTGCTGGCCGGCGGCTTCAGGCTCGGCGGCATCGCCAACCTGCTGTCGGTGCCGGTCACCGTGGGCTTCCTGGCCGGCATCGCCGTTCACATCATCGTCTCGCAATTGCCGGGCGTGCTCGGCCTGCCGTCACCGAGCGGGCCAACGCTGGCGCGGATCGCCACCCTCGCTGGCGAACTCGGCAAGGCCAACGGGTACACGATGCTCATCGGCTTCGGCGTGCTCGCGACCATCACGGTCTGCGAGCGGATCAGCGCCCGCATTCCCGGCGCGCTGATCGCGCTTACGGCCTCGACCTTGTTCGTGCTCTCGGCCGGGCTGCGGGGACGCGGCGTGCCCGTCATCGGCGAGATCGCCGGCACGGTGCCGATGCCGTCCGTGCCGCTGATCGGGCCGGAACAATGGGCGAAGCTGGTTCCGCTCGCCTTCCTGATCGCGGTCGTGGTGATGGTGCAGACGTCGGCGACGACGCGCTCGTTCCCTTCCGATCCCGACCGCGCGGCCGACGTCGACCGCGACTTCCTCGGCGCCGGTGCCGGCAGCCTGCTGGCCGGATTGTTCGGCGCGTTTCCGGTCAATGCGAGTCCACCGCGCACCGGCATCGTGGTCGAGACCGGCGGCCGGTCGCAGGTCGCGGGCCTGCTCGCCGCTGGGATCGTGCTGCTGCTCGTGCTGTTCGGAGCCCGGCTGCTTGCAAACGTCCCGGAGGCGGGGCTCGGCGGCGTGCTGCTGTTCGTCGCGCTGCGCATCATCCGCGTCGCGCAGATCACGAGCGTCTATCGTGCGTCGAAGGGCGAGTTCCTGCTCATCCTGGCCACCGCGGTGGCCATCGTCGCACTGCCGATCGAGCAGGGCGTCGCGCTCGGCATCGCGCTGTCGCTGCTGCACGGCATCTGGAGCACGACGCGCGCCCACCTCATCGCCTTCCAGCGCGTGCCGGACACGACGATCTGGTGGCCGGCGCATCCGCAGATCAAGGGCGAGGAACTGTCCGACATCGCCGTGGTCGGCTTCCAGGCCCCGCTCAGCTTCCTCAATGCGGCGACGTTCCGCGCCGACATGCAGCGCCTGCTGCGCAGCCGCAAGCCGCGGCTGGTGGTGTTCGAGGCCAGCGCCATCGTCGAGATCGATTTCACCGCCGCGCAGACCCTGCGCGACGTGATCCATATCTGCAACGAGGCCGGTATCGTGTTCGCGGTGGCGCGGCTGGAGTCGCTGCGGGCCCAGGCGGCCTTCGAACGGTTCGGCCTGTACGATGTGCTGCCCCGGGAGCGCGTGTTCCACAGCGTCGATCACGCGCTGCAGAAGCTGCGCAGCAGTGCCTCGGATGTGCACGCTTGAGGGAATGGCGGCACGAGCGCCGCCGTGGTCGACGACGACCCCGGCGGCAGGCGGACGCTTGCGCTCTGCGCAGTGACCTCGTGATACGAACCGTTACACGTTGCGGCGACGGTCGACATATGCCCGCTAAATTCATCGGCGAGACAACCGCCTCACGAGGCCCGGCGCGTCGGCCGCGGCGAGAGAGGAATCATCGATCATGCACAAGCTGCTTCCGCTGCTGTTGATAGTCATCTCCAGCACCGCCGCCCAGGCTCAGGACAGGAGCGCCATGCGCCAGGCCTGCGGCGACGATGTGCGTACGCTCTGTACTGGAATCATCCCGGGCGGCGGCCGCATCAAGCAATGCATGATCGAGAAGTTCGACAAGCTCTCCGACGGCTGCAGGACGGCGTTGAAGGACGCAAAGGCGCAGCAAGGCGGAAAATGATGCCGCCTGCGACGAAAGCCAGCGGAACGCGTCGCTGATCGTTCATGTTCCTTGCAGCGAATGTCTGCTAGAAGACCGCACGATGGCGTCGACACTGCAGCGATGCGCCACATGATCGGCAGAGCTGCATCGGGCGACCGGCGTCGTCGAGAGCTCTATGGTACTGGGAAGAGGTTTCGAGACCTCGAAAATATTGCGAAACCAAAATTTGCCCGACGACGTCTAAGGACTGCACTGCTTCGAAACCAACGAGAGGACCGCACTGCAATGCGCAATCTGTTCACCTCCGCCCTGCTCGCCGCGACCGTCATGTTGGGCGCGTCGGCCGCGCAGGCCTTCACGCTGCCAGCCCAGCCGGCTGCTCCGGACAGCAATGTCGAGCGCGTCGCCGGCGGCTGTGGTCCCGGTTGGTTCCCCGACCGCTGGGGCCGCTGCCGGCCCGCCCCGCGCGTCTATCGCCCCTACGGCTACGGCGTCTACGGCCCGCGCACCTGCTGGGTGCGGCCGACGCCGTGGGGACCGCGCCGCGTCTGCCGTTGATCTGCACGGAAACAAAGCGCCGCCGCGTGTCGAACGCGGCGGCGTTTTCTATTTGGTGAATCGTGATGCATTCCGACATCTCCCGCGAGCTGGGAGATGTGAGTAGCGGCCCTATGTGAGCAGCGGGCCTGCACGCCGAACCCAAATCCGAAACCCAGCTCGGCTTGGATTGCCGATCAGCGCGCCGGGATGATCTTGCCGGGATTGAAGATGTTCTGCGGATCGAGCGCCTGCTTCACCGCGCGCATCGCATCGAGCGCTTCCGGGCCGAGCTCGGACTCGAGATATTTCTGCTTGCCCTGGCCGATGCCGTGCTCGCCGGTGCAGGTGCCGCCCATGGCCTGCGCGCGCTCGACGAGGCGATGCATGAACTCGTCGCCGCGCGCCATCTCGTCGGCGTCGTCGACGTCGCACATCAAGGAGCAGTGGAAATTGCCGTCGCCGACATGGCCGACGATCGGCGAGGTCAGCCTGAGACGCGCGAGGTCCTCCTCGGTCTCGGTGACGCAGTCCGCGAGCCTGGAGATCGGCACGCAGACATCGGTCGCGACCACGCCAACACCGGGCCGGATCGCCTTCACGGACCAATAGGCATCGTGACGCGCCTGCCACAGCTTGGTGCGGTCCTCCGGCTTGGTGGTCCAGGCGAAGTCGCCGCCGCCGCACTCCCTGGCGATCTCGGAAAAGTTCTTCGACTGCTCGGCGACCTCGGCCTCGCTGCCGTGAAACTCCAAGAGCAGCAGCGGCGTCTCCGGCAGCGTCAGCTTGGAATAGGCGTTGCAGGCCCTGACCTGCGCCGCATTGAGCAGCTCGATGCGCGCCACCGGAATGCCGGTCTGGATCGCAAGGATCGTCGCCTGGCAGGCGCCGCGCACGGTCTCGAACGAGCACGACGCCGCGGCGATGGTCTCGGGAATGCCGCGCAGCCGGATCGTCATCTCGCAGATGATGCCGAGCGTGCCCTCGGCGCCGATGAACAGGTGCGTCAAATCGTAGCCGGCCGCGGACTTCTTGGCGCGGGTGCCGGTCTTGATGATCTCGCCGTCGCCGCGCACGACCTTCAGCGCCAGCACGTTCTCGCGGATGGTGCCGTAGCGCACCGCATTGGTGCCGGAGGCCCGCGTCGACGCCATGCCGCCGAGGGACGCGTCGGCGCCGGGATCGATCGGAAAGAACAGGCCCTGGTCGCGCAGATATTCGTTCAAGGTCTTGCGGGTGATGCCGGGCTGGATCACGCAGTCGAGGTCCTCGGCATGCACCTCCAGCACCTTGTTCATGTCGCGCATGTCGATGCAGATGCCGCCGGCCGGCGCATTGACCTGGCCCTCCAGCGAGGTGCCGGTGCCGAACGGAATGATCGGCACGCCCTTTGGTGCACAGATGCGGACGACGTCCTGGATGTCGGCGGTCTCCTGCGCCAGCACCACGCCATCCGGCGGCTGCGTCGGCAGCCAGGTCGTGGTATGGCCATGTTGCTCGCGCACGGCCTGCGAGGTGATGAGCCGGTTGCCGAAGCGAGCCGCGAGTGCGTCGAGCGCGCTCTTGAGCGCCTCCGGCGCGGGCCGCTTCAAATCGTGATGGGGGATCGTCGTCGCCACTATGTCCTCCGAAAGTTGGGCGGACCGTGGCAAAGGACGCAACAGGGGTCAAGGGAGCAAACGGAAGAGCCGATGAGCGATAATGCAGTGCCCATACAAGCCGGCGCGGGGCCGTTCCTGTCGTCCATCATGCAGATCGAGCCGCAATGGATCGACTACAACGGCCATCTCAACATGGCCTATTACAACGTGATGTTCGACCGCGCGATCGACCAGCTATGGGCCGAGCTCGGCATCGGACCGGCCTACATGAAGGAACGGCAGGGCTCGACCTTCATCACGGAGTGCCACGTGCGCTATTTGCGCGAGATCCATCTGGGTGATCCGGTGCAGGTCGCGGTCTGGCTGATCGGTGCCGACGAGAAGCGGCTGCACACGTTCGAGGAGCTCCGCCACGCCGACGAGGGCTGGATCTCGGCGAGTTCGGAGGGCATGTCGGTGCATATCGACATGACCAAGCGCAAGGTCGCGCCGTTTCCGCCGGACATCCAGGCCAACATCGCCCGCGTGCTGCAGGCGCATGCCGCGCTGCCGCAGCCCGACGGGCTCGGCCGCGCCATCGGCATGCCGAAGAGGTGACGGTGACCGGCCGCCGCTACGCCGGCAGGCCGGCGTCGGACAATCCCTCGAATACCCGGGCCGAATAGGCGTCCGGTAGCGGCGGCATGCCGCGCTGGACCTCGGCCAGGGTCAGGTCCGGATAGCCGGCACGCAGCGCCTGCAGACTGCGCAGGGCCGCGGATCGCTCGCCCGCCAGCACGTGGGACGGGCACATGGTCCGGTGCACCCAGAGCGACGACGGGTGCTCGCGCAGGCCGCGCTGCTGCCAGCGCGCCGCCTCCGCGTAGGTCCCGGCGGCGAAATGCGCGCAGCCGATTCCAATGATGGCGTTGAAGGCGAGCGGGTCCTGCGGCGCGAGATCCAGCGCAATCCGAAAGCGCTCGATCGCCGACGCGGCATCGCCGCGATAGACATCGAGCCAGCCGCTGCGGCTCCAGGCCCAGGCGGCACCGCCATCCAGCGCGAGCGCCCGGCCCACCACCTGCTCGGCCTCGGCGAGCTCATCCAGCAAGGTGAGCGCGTTGCCGAGCACGCACAGCACGGTCGCATCCGCAAGCTCGGTCGGCACGCGCTGCGCCAGGGCGCGACCAAGCTGCCGGTCCTGCCCGGGCGCGGTGCCGAAATGATAGACCGCGCGCTGGCCGTAGGCCCAGGCCGCGAGCGCCGTGGCCAGGGCATGACGGGGATCGCGGGCGATGGCCTGATGCAGCAGCTCGAGCGCACTGCGGTTGCCGTCGGCGTCGAGCGACAGCACGCCGGGCATGGCGCGCAGCGCGAGATCCTGCGCGGTCAGATCCTCATCCGGTTTGCGCAGCGCCCGATCGATCTCGGCGCGGCGCAGGCTTTGCAGCAGCGATGCCGCCACGCGGGCGGCCAACCGTTCGTGACTGTCGGCCTCCCACCGCAGCATGACCTCGCCGCGATGCGCCCATATCAGCCCGCCGCTGTCCTGGTCGATCAGCTGCAGCAGCAGCCGTGACGCGCCATCCCGACCCTGGAGCGACGCGTTCATGCGGTAGCGCGCCGCGCGCGGCTGGGTCGTCACGGCAAATCCCGCGCGGGTCAGCGCCAGCGTGAGCTCGGCCGCGAGGTCGTCCGCCAGCTCGCGCACGCTCGGATCGGTGGCGATCATGGCGAAGGCAATGGTCGGCCGATCGCGCACCGGCGCAATGGTGGTGCGCGACGCGGCGAGCTGCGCCATCAAGACCGCCTGCCGCTTCAGGGTTTCCGACGGCGTCTCGCCGTGGCAGCGACGATAGCCGGCGGCGAAGCGGCCGTAATGCGGGAAGCCGCAGCGCAGCGCGACGTCCATCACCTTCCCGCCGGCGCGCCCCTGCAGAAACTCGACACGGGCGCGCGCGTAGCCGATCTCCTGCCGGACCATTTGCGGCGACCGGCCGATCGACCTGACGAACTGGCGCTGCAAGGTCCGTCCGGAAACGCCGGCAATCTTCGCCAGATCGGCCAGCGTCCAGCGCCGCCCGAGGTCGTCATGCATCGCTTCGAGCGCGCGGCGTACGCTGCGTGGCAAAGGCTGCCGCGCCGCCAGGGGAACCTGATCTCCGTCCATCATGCGACGACGTCCAATTGCCTATGGGTCATCGGCGGCGCTCGAAAAGTTCACGATCCGGATGGCCGTGTCGCGATCTGGATAGCGCCGCCCGAAGCCTGCCGCGTACGTCTCCACACACCAGCGCGCGCAACAGCGCTGCATTCTCCGGAGGAGACCATCATGACCGCATCAGCTGCAATTCAGGCCGGCGCGACCGCAGAGCCGGATTTCACCGCGCTCAAGGCACGCCAGCACAGCGCGTGGTCGTCCGGCGACTACGCCATCGTCGGCAACACGCTGCAGATCGTCGGCGAGGAACTCTGCGAGGCGCTTGACATCCGCGCCGGCCAGAAGGTGCTCGACGTGGCCGCCGGCAACGGCAACGTCACATTGGCTGCGGCGCGGCGCTGGTGCAACGTCGTCTCGACCGACTACGTGCCTGCCCTGCTCGACCGCGGGCGCCAGCGTGCCGCCGCCGACGGCCTGTCCGTGCAGTTCCAGGAGGCCGATGCCGAGGCGCTTCCGTTCGGCGATGGCACATTCGACGTGGTGGTCTCGACATTCGGCGTGATGTTCACGCCCCGGCAGGAGCGCGCCGCCGCCGAGCTCACCCGGGTGTGCCGCAGCGGCGGCAAGATCGGCCTGGCCAATTGGACCCCCGACGGCTTCATCGGCCAGTTGTTCAAGACGCTCGGCAAATATCTGCCACCGCCCGCCGGCGCCAGATCGCCGGCGCTGTGGGGCACCGAGGCACGCATCCGAGAGATGTTCGCCGATGCCACCGACATTCGCTGCCATCGGCGTCATTTCGCGATGCGCTACCGCTCGCCTGAGCATTTCGTCGACGTGTTCAAGACCTACTATGGCCCGGTGCTCAAGGCCTTCGCTGCGCTTGATGGCGACCGCCAGGCCGATCTCAAGCGCGACATGCTGGCCCTGATCGGGACGCTCAATCGCGCCGAGGACGGCACGATGGTGGTGCCGTCGGAGTATCTCGAAGTGGTCATCATCAAACGCTGAGATCGTCAGCTCTGCATCACCCAGTCCGGCAGGCGCGCGAACCAGGGCTGCGCCTGCTCGAGCTGGCGGGCGAGCCGCAGCAGCCTCGTCTCGTCGCCGAGCCGGCCCATGCGGGCGCGCCTGCGTCCCGCGCTCAGCTCCCGCCGGCCGCCCTCTTCTTCGCAGCACCGGACTTGGCGACGCGCGCCTTCGCGGCGCGCGGCTTGGGACTGGTGGCCCTGACCGCCAAGCGGGCCTGCGGCCGAATGCGGTAGCGTCCCGACCCCACCGGATCGCGGTTGCTGACCTGGTTCTGCGGCACGCCCTGCAGCACCTGGACGATGTCGTCGCGGACCACCGGGAAGATCCGGTAATACTGGTGCTGCTGCGGGTCCTGCTCGAACGTCGTCACATCCGAGCAATCGATCGCGGTGACCTTGTCGCTGATGCTGCCCATGTTGTCGGGACCGTCGTTGCCGAGCCGCGGACCGTTGAATTTCGTGCCCGCGCTCAGCGTATTGAGCACCCAATCCTTGGTCGAGTGATAGACCGTGACGCTGCTCGCGGTGCGCGGCAGATATTTCAGCTTCGCCGGGTCGTCGAACGCGTCCGCGTCCTCGTCGGCCGCCGCGAGCACGACCTTGTCGAAGGTCCTGCGCAATCCGGTCAGGGACGGCTGCGTCCCGCCCATCCGCACCATCGCCGGAACGCCTCCGGCCATGGCCGCGCCGGCGACCGGGTCGGGCATCTGCATCAAGGCCTGCAACGCGTTGCGCAGGACATAGACGCCCATGCTGTGACAGATGAGATGAATGCTCTGGTTGCAGCGTTCACTCTCGGGCAGCCCGTCGACGAAATCATAGAGCCGCCGCAGCGTGCGTGCCACGGCCGGGCCGGATGCCGCCGCCGTCTTGCGATCGTGCTGGTAGTCCACAAAGGGCAGCGGCACGCCGACCAGCGAGGCGACCGACGGCCAACTGAACACGAACATGTTGGCGTCGATCCCGTAGAACGCCGAGATCCACCCGGCGCGTTCGATCGAGTCGACGAAGCTGTTGCTGAAGCCGTGAATGAACGCCAGCGTCGGCCGCGCCTTCGCCAGCATGTCGGCACGCAGGGCGCCGAAGATCGTATTGCTGCCGAGGACCGCACGGGAGCCTTGCGGAAAGATCAGTTGCTCGTCCTCGACATGAAGCGATCCAGGCACCAGGGCATAGCTCGATGCCTGCAGATCGACCGCGATCTCGGCCCGGCCATACCTGATGTTCAAGCCGTTGACGGGACCGAGCTCGGAGCTGAACCCGGTAATCTGATTCGTGCCTTCAGCCGTGATCGGTTGCCTGTTGGTCGCGAAATAGACTGTGACGTTCATGATCCCGCCCTCTGAAAGTATCACCAACGTGCATGGCACGGCACCGGACCAGCGGACCGTCGGAAGCGACGCGGAGTAGTTTCCGCACGACGGCAGCGACGTGCGATGTGCCGGGTCCGAAGAACGTGGCCGTCCGAAGAACGTCGCCGAGCCGGCGCGGCTTAGGCGACCGCGCTCCACCTAAGATAGAACACCACAAACAGCGCGCACGCAATCGCGATGGACGTGCACGGCGTCGTGCGACGCACGACCGCGCTGCTCGAACCGGCCCGCCGGGTGTGGTCAGCTCTGCATCACCCAGTCCGGCAGGCGCGCGAACCAGGGCTGCGCCTCCTCGAGCTGGCGGGCGAGCTGCAGCAGCCTCGTCTCGTCGCCGAGCCGGCCCACGAACTGCACGCCGAGCGGCAGGCCGTCGGCGGTCCAGTGCAGCGGCACGCTCATCGCCGGCGTGCCCGTGAGATTGGCGAGCTGCGTGAACGGGACATATTGCAGGCTGTCGCGGGCGATCTTGTCGATCATGCCGTCGAGCAGGCCCCAGCGCGTCATCAGCCCGAGCAGGCCGATGCGGTCGAGCATGTCGAGCAGGGTCTGCTCGGCGGTGCTCGGATCGCCCTCGCCGTGCCGGATTGGCGGATGCGCGAGCGTCGGCGTCAGCAGCAGGTCGTAGCGGGCATGGAAGCGCGCCAGCGCCCGCGCGAACTCGTTCCATTTCAGCAGCTGCGTCGTCAGCGCGCCGGCCGAGATCGCGCCGCCGAGCGTCGACAGCACCCGCGTCAGCAGCTCGAACTCCTCGCGCCTTGCGCCCTTGCCGCGCGCGTCGGCGACCAGCGCCGCGACCTGGCCGAAATAGATGTGCAGGAACGCTGTCGCGAGCGCGGCGCCATCGATGTCGGGCGAGGCCTCCTCGACCTCGTGACCAAGGCCCTGCAGCAGCTTCACGGCGTTGTCGACCGCAAGCTTCGCCTCGGCATGCACCTCGGTCCCGATCGGCGACGCCACCGTGTAGCCGATGCGCAGGCGGCCGGGATCGCGGGCTACCGCGTTGGCGTAGACCACGCCCGGCTCGGCGGTGAGAAAGGGATCACCGGGCTCGCCGCCCGCGATGACGTCGAGCGCGAGCGCGGTGTCGCGGACGCTGCGCGACACCACGCCCTCGCTGGATGCGCCGAACCAGTACTCGCCGAAGCCGGGCCCTGACGAGATCAGCCCGCGCGATGGCTTCAGGCCGAACAGGCCGCAGCAGGCGGCGGGAATGCGGATCGAGCCGCCGCCGTCATTGCCGGCGGCCATCGGCACGACGCCCGAAGCGACCGCCGCCGCAGCGCCGCCGCTGGAGCCGCCGGGCGTATGTGCGGGATTCCAGGGGTTGCTGACGCGGCCGAAGGCGCGGGAGTCGCTGACGCCCTTCAGCGCGAGCTCCGGCAGGTTGGTCTTGCCGAAGATCACGAGGCCGGCCTCGAGATACCGCCTGACGACCGAGGCATGCTCGCCGGCGACGAATCCGGATAGCGCCTTGCTGCCATAGGCCGTCGGCAGGCCCGCATAGTCCTGGGCGCAGTCCTTGATCAGGAACGGTACGCCGGTGAGCGGGCCGTTGGCGGGCTTGGCGAGCTGCGCGCGGGCCTCGCGCTCCATCAGCCTGCAGACCGCGTTGGTCCTCGGCTGGGCCCGCTCGTTCTGCGCCAGCGCGAGCTGCAGCAGCTCCGCCGCATGGGTCTCGCCGCCCTTCACCGCGGCGGCAAGCGCCGTCGCATCGCGCTGCACATAGTCCCGGACGTTCACATTGCCCTCCCCGCGCCGCCATTCGTCGCCGTGATCGTAGCTGATTCTGGCTGCGACCGAGGCGCAGTTGCGCCGAACGCGGCGGCAATACGGCGCATTGGCGGCAATCGTGGCCACACGATGATCTGCTGCGGTCGACTTGAGGGCGAGATTACGCAGTCTGGTCCTGATTTTAGTCAATTTGATTCAGATCATTCGTCCTGTCCCTTGCACCGACCTAACCTTATGCATCGTTAGTTGCGTAGAGTGACGAGAGAGCGATGGGACGCCTCGCAAGCCTGCTGAGCCGAGCGCACGGTCCGCATGAGGATGCGGCAGCCCTGCCCGTGACCACCGCCGACTACTTCATCCTGCTGTCGCGCGCGATGGAGAGCCTGCCGGATTCCACCCCCGAACGCCGCGCCGAAGTCTACCAGTCGGCCCGCCAGGCGCTGGTGACCCAGTTGCAGGCGATGGATCCGCCGGTCTCGCGATCACGCATCAAGGCCGAGCAGCGCGCGCTCGACGATGCGGTTGATACGATCGAGACACGCGCGCTGACGGCGCCGGACGGCAGTCCGGAACAGACGACGACGCTGGTCCCGGATGACCCGCTGTATCCCTCCTTCGTTACTGCACAAATCGACATTCCGACCGCTTCCGTTTCAACAGCTCAAGATGATGACCAGGACCCCGCCATGGCTCAAACCCAGTTTCATTCCAAGTTTGCCCCGCGCGCCGTCGAGGAGAAGCCGATGTCACGACTCGATGAAATCAACCGGGTGCTGCGCAAGCTGCAGAGCGACTCGTTCGGGGTCGAGGCCTGCGCGCTGATCTCGGAGGACGGGCTGATGATCGCGAGTGTGCTCGCGGCCGACATGGAGGAGACGCGGGTTGCCGGCATGACCGCGACCTTGCTGTCGCTCGGCGGCCGCGCCGCCATGGAGCTCGGCCGCAGCCATCTGCAGGAGGTCATCATCCGCGGCGAGTCCGGCTATGCCGTGCTGGTCAGCGCCGGCCGCGGCGCGCTGCTGCTCGCGCTCACCAACGAGAACAGCAAGCTCGGGCTGACCTTCTTCGACATGCGCGAAGCCGTCAGATCGCTGCAGAAGGTACTGTAGCGCACCGTCGTCCAATGAGCCGGCGCGCTGCGATGGCGCGGCGCCGGCGGGAGTAGTTTCATGGCCAATACCGTCCTCTACGACGACGGCGTTCACAAGAACATTCTGCTGGAGGATTTCGGCGCCGGCGACCACGCGGTGCAGGCGAACCAGCATCTGATCATCCACGACCGCGTCGGCATGCTGCTCGATCCGGGCGGCCACAAGGTCTATTCCAGGGTGCTCAGCGAGACCTTCAGCGAGCTCTCGGGCGGGCGGCTGAAATATCTGTTCCTGTCGCACCAGGATCCCGACATCGTCGCGGCGATCAACGGCTGGCTGATGACGACCGACGCCGACGCCTACATCTCCGAGCTGTGGACCCGCTTCGTGCCGCATTTCGGCTTCGACCACATCGTTGCCCACCGGCTGAAGCCGATCCCCGACGAGGGCATGGTGTTCGATCTCGCGGGCAGCAGGCTGTACGCGCTGCCGGCGCACTTCCTGCACAGTGAGGGCAATTTCCAGCTCTACGATCCGATCTCGAAGATCCTCTACAGCGGCGACCTCGGCGCCTCGATCGGCGTCGACTACACCGTCGTGCGCGACTTCAAGGCGCATACACGCTTCATGGAGGGCTTTCACCGGCGCTACATGGTCTCCAACCGCGTCATGAAGGCGTGGGCGCAGATGGTCAGCACGCTCGACATCGAGATCATCGCCCCGCAGCACGGCGCGCTGTTTCCGGATGCTACGATGTCGCGCCAGTTCATCGCGTGGTGCGCGGGGCTCGAATGCGGCATCGACCTGATCACGCCGAAATTCAAGGTGCCCGTGGGCTGACATGCTGGCGCCCTCCCCGAACTCCGCTCTGCCTTCTCCCGCCATGCGCATCGATGCGTGCACCGTGGCCGGCGAAGAGGCGCCGGTCTGGCTCGCCGCGGCCTTCGCCGTCGCCGGCACCCTGATCGCCGTCATGTCGGCAGCGCTCTGGCAGCAAGGCACCGCCACGCCGCCGGTCGCGACGGCCGCAATGCCGGTGACGGCCGTGCCGCAGCGCGACGCCCCCGTTGCCGACGCGGCACCCAAGCGACGGGAGGCGCGGATCGTCGACCCGGCACCGGTCGCGGCGCCGCCGATGCCGCCCGCGATCGCTCCCGTCGTGGTCGCGCCACCGACACCGCCGGTCGCCCCGGCAGCGCCCCCGGA
The DNA here is from genome assembly GCF_032484495.1 of Bradyrhizobium sp. SZCCHNS3052. NCBI lineage: Bacteria > Pseudomonadati > Pseudomonadota > Alphaproteobacteria > Hyphomicrobiales > Nitrobacteraceae > Bradyrhizobium > Bradyrhizobium sp. SZCCHNS3052. The sequence continues at coordinate 121,062 of NZ_JAUETB010000005.1, forward strand.
GCCCCAGAGCCCCGCGAAGCCCTCCGCCGAGTGCTTCGCGCCGCTGGCGGTCGGCTTCGAGCGCGGCAGCGCACGACCGAACCCTGCCGACATGAAGCGGTCGCTGGCGATCCTGCAACGCGCGCTCGCGCGCCATGGTGAGGCGACCATCATCATCGAGGGGCATACCGATGCCAGCGGCACCGAGGATCTGAACGTGCTGCTCAGCTATTCGCGCGCCAAGGAGATCGCGGCCCAGTTGAAGCGCGAGGGCCTCCCCGCGCAGCGGATGTCGGTGCGCGCGGCCGGCGCCGGCGAGGCGCGCGGCGATGCCCAGGCGGTCGCGGGCGACCGCAAGGCCGTGCTGCGCATTGCGGGCGTCGATGATTGCAGTCAACTCACAGCGACGAAGCGACCATGACGATCTATGCCATCGTGAGCGGCCTCGGCGCCGCCATTCTGCTGTTGACCTCGGGCTATCTGTTCGGCGCCCGCCAGGGCGCGCTGTCCCGCGAGCTGTTGCGCCGGCAGGTGCAGATGCAGGCGGCCAGCCTCGACCAGTTGCAGGAGCAGAGCAGCCACGACGCCATCGAGCGGGAGACCAGCCTGCGCAGCGCGATCGAAGATGTGCTGGCGCCGCTGGTCGAGCGTGAGCGCATCTCGCTGGATCTGGCGCAGCTCGCGAGCCGGCCGGGCCGGCGCCGCGAGCTGGTGCCGCTGCTCGACCGCATCGCCGAAGTCGGCCGCTTCCAGACCGTGCTGCTCACCAACGAGGAAGGCTTGCCGCTCGCGGCCAATACGACCGCACACCGCACCGAGCAGCTTGCGGCGGCGGCGACGCGGCTTGCGCTCGTGGCGGAGAAGATCGCCGACGAGACCCACATCGCGCCGTTGTCGGTGATGCTGCGCGACGCCTCGGAGGCGACGACGCTGTGCCGGATCTTCCGCGTGCAGGACCAGACGCTCACTCTGACCGCGCTCTCCAACGATACGCGCCTCGCCTCCGTGGCGCTCGATCCCGCCCTCGCCAAGGTGCAGGTCGCGCTGACGGCCCCGGCCTGACACCTCCTCAAAACGCAAAGGGCGCCGCACCTCTTGCGAGGCACTGCGCCCTTCGCCGACCTCATTGTCAGGGATGAGGCCGACTACACGCGGCTGCGGCCACGGGCGAGGCCCACGACGGCCGAAACCAGAAACAGCACGATGGCGATGAAGAAGATGATCTTGGCGATCTCGATGGAGGCACCGGCGACGCCGCCGAAGCCGAGAATGCCGGCGATCAATGCGATAACCAGGAAGGTGACAACCCAGCCTAACATGACACGACCTCTGTCTCTCGATTGCGGTTCAAAGCGACGCGGAGCTTGCGCCGTTGCCGAAATAATCATGGCTCGGAACAAAGGTTCCGGCCACGCGGGCCGCTAAAATTTCGCGATTTGCCGGAACAAATGCCCAGCGAGGCTGGAGCGGCGTCCGTCTGGCCCGATTTAGGGCTGTAAAACGCCGGACCCGGCCCCATATAGCCGTCAATCCCTGCTATGAGGGCTCCTTCCTGCAGACCTCGTGATGCCGTCATATGATGCCATCCGAGGGACGAGACTGATTCGCTGATGACCGAGCCCAACCGCGTGAGCCCCTTTCCTGCGCCTGACCACCAGCCCGTTGCCGGCGGCATCGCCGCGCGCGCCCGCGCCGCCGCGACCGGTGGCGCGCGCTATCTGGCCGGCCTCAATCCGGAGCAGCGCGAGGCGGTCGAAACGCTCGATGGCCCGGTGCTCGTGCTCGCCGGCGCAGGCACCGGCAAGACCCGTGTGCTGACCACGCGCATCGCGCATATCCTGAGCCAAGGCCGCGCCCGGCCGAGCGAGATCCTGTCGGTGACCTTCACCAACAAGGCCGCACGCGAGATGAAGACGCGGCTTGCCGAGATGCTCGGACAGGCGGTCGAGGGCATGCCCTGGCTCGGCACCTTCCACTCGATCTCCGGCCGCATCCTGCGCAGCCATGCCGAGCTGGTGCAGCTCAAGTCCAATTTCACCGTGCTCGACGTCGATGACCAGATCCGCCTGCTCAAGCAGTTGCTGCAAGCCGAGAACATCGACGACAAGCGCTGGCCGGCGCGCATGCTGGCCGGCCTGATCGACGGCTGGAAGAACCGCGGCCTGGCGCCGTCCCAGGTGCCTTCGGGCGAGGCCGCCGTGTTCGCCAACGGCAAGGGCGGCAAGCTCTATGCGAGCTACCAGGAACGGCTGAAGATCCTCAACGCCGCCGATTTCGGCGACCTGCTGCTGGAGAGCATCCGGCTGTTCCGCGAGAACCCTGACGTGCTGCGGCAATATCAGAGCCGCTTCAAGTTCATCCTGGTCGACGAGTATCAGGACACCAACGTCGCGCAATATCTGTGGCTACGGCTGCTGTCGCAGGCGCCGAGTTCGTCGCGTGCCGTCGCCCCATCCTCCGTCATTCCGGGGCGGCTCGAAGAGCCGAACCCGGAATCCCGCGCTGAGGATAACCAACTGCGAGATTCCGGGTTCGCACCTGGCGGTGCGCCCCGGAATGACGACGCCGCGCAGGGCGCCACGCCGCCGCTCAAGAACATCTGCTGCGTCGGCGACGACGATCAGTCGATCTATGGCTGGCGCGGCGCCGAGGTCGACAACATCCTGCGCTTCGAGCACGACTTCCCCGGCGCCAAGGTCATTCGCCTCGAGCGCAACTACCGCTCCACGGGTCACATCCTCGCCGCCGCCTCGCACCTCATCACCCACAATGAAGGCCGGCTCGGCAAGACCTTGCATACCGAGGACGTCGAGGGCGAGAAGGTCACCGTCACCGGCGCCTGGGATTCCGAGGAGGAAGCGCGCGGCATCGGCGAGGAGATCGAGGAGCTGCAGCGCAAGGGCGAGCATCTCAACGACATCGCGATCCTGGTGCGCGCGTCCTACCAGATGCGCGAGTTCGAAGACCGCTTCGTCACGCTCGGCCTGCCCTATCGCGTGATCGGCGGCCCGCGCTTCTACGAGCGCGCCGAGATCCGCGACGCGCTGGCCTATTTGCGCGTCATCAACTCGCCGGCCGACGACCTCGCCTTCGAGCGCATCGTCAACGTGCCCAAGCGCGGGCTCGGTGATGCCACGGTGCAGATGCTGCACGACCACGCCCGCAAGCGCCGCATCCCGCTGTTCGAGGCGGCGCGCGCGGTGGTCGAGACCGACGAGCTGAAGCCGAAGGCGCGCGGCTCGCTGCGCGGGCTGATCCTGCAGTTCGAGCGCTGGCGCGCCCAGCGCGAGGTGACGCCACACACCGAGCTCGCCGAGATCGTGCTCGACGAGAGCGGCTACACCGAGATGTGGCAGAAGGACCGCTCGGCCGATGCGGCCGGGCGACTGGACAACCTCAAGGAGCTCGTCCGCTCGATGGAGGAGTTCGAGAACCTGCACGGCTTCCTCGAGCACATCTCGCTGGTGATGGACCGCGAGGGCGCGGCCGACGAGGAAGCGGTGTCGCTGATGACCTTGCATTCGGCCAAGGGGCTGGAGTTCGACAACGTGTTCCTGCCGGGCTGGGAGGAAGGGCTATTCCCGAGCCAGCGCACGCTCGACGAGCAGGGCCGCGCCGGGCTGGAAGAGGAGCGCCGCCTCGCCCATGTCGGCCTGACCCGCGCGCGGCGGCGGGCAAAAATCTATTTCGCCACCAACCGCCGCATCCACGGCACCTGGACCACCACGATCCCGTCGCGCTTTCTCGACGAGCTGCCCGCGCCGAGCGTCGAGATCACCGAGTCGAAGGGCGGCTCGGGCTGGGGCGGCGCCGGGGGCTACGGCCCGTCGCGCTTCGACAATGTCGAGTCGTTCGGATCGAGCTATTCCACGCCGGGTTGGCAGCGCGCTCAGGCACGTCGGCCGGGCGCGGCGCGCGGTTCGTCGGAGGGCGGCTTCAAGGAAGAGCCGTCGCCGTTCTCGGGCCGTGATCCGTTCGGCAGCGGCTTCGGCGGTCATTTCGGCCGTGGCAAGCGCGGACCGATGATCATCGAGGGCGAGCTGGTGGCGAAATCCACCGGCACGACGTCGGAATTCGCCCTCGACGACCGCGTCTTCCATCAGAAGTTCGGCTATGGCCGCGTCGTCAAGATCGACGGCAACAAGCTGACCATCGCCTTCGACAAGGCCGGCGAAAAGCACGTCGTCGACAGCTTCGTGCAGCGGGCGTGACCTGACCGCCACGCTGCGCTTGCCGCGTAGCCGCTCGCCGCGATCGAACTTCACACTTCGCCTTGGTTAGGCCTTGACCGTGGCAGCGTGCATCGTATGAGATGCAATCATGGTCCGGGGATATATTCTGTTGAGTGTTGCGGTCGCGCTGTGTGTGCCCTCGCTGGCGGCGGCGCAGACGATGAGCTTTGGCGATTCCGCGGGGCTGATCGCGTCGAGCTGCGGCGCCGACATCACCGCCAATTGCCGCGGCGTCAATCTCGATTCCAACCGCCTCAAGGAATGCCTCTCGCGCAACCAGGACGTCGTCTCCGCGCAGTGCAAGGCGACCTATTTCAAGGCGTTCGAGGCGATCCAGAAGCGCATCGCGGCACGGGTCACGGTCGCCAACGCCTGCCAGCGCGAGATCGTCAAGCTGTGTGGCGGCTCCACGAAGGAGACGAGCAAATCGATCCCGTGCCTGATGACGGCCAACGGCGTGAGCGCGCGGTGTCAGCAGGCGATGGGCGAAGCGGGGTATCGCTGATGCGGCGGACCGCGAGATCATTGCTGTCAGGGCCGATCGTGGCTTCGCTGATGGCCGCGAGCGCGCCCGCCTGGTCGCAGGAGCCGGGTCGCGAGGACATCGTGCGCCAGCTCGGCCGCTTCGAAACCGCACCCACGCTGGATCTGCCGGCGCTGAAGCAGCAGACGCAGGAGCGTTCCAGGTCGCGCGGGCGCAACGAGCCACCGCCGCAGAAGCGTCCGCCGATCGCGCCGGAGCTGATGAATCTGCCGGCCTTCAACGTCGACATCCAGTTCGACGTGGACACGCCGATCGTGCGCCCGGAATCGTACCAGACCGTCGGGCGGATCGCCGATGCGATGGTGTATTCCGATCTGCTGCCCTACACCTTCCTGATCGTCGGCCATGTCGAGGCCAACGGCAAGCGCGAGGCCAACGTCATCCTGAGCCAGCGCCGCGCCGACGCGATCCGCGACATCCTGGCGAACACCTTCAAGATCTCGGTCAAGCGGCTGCAATCGATCGGACTTGGCGAGGAGCAGTTGCTCGACCCGTCCAAGCCGACCGCCGCCGTCAATCAGCAGATCCAGATCATCCCGATCGCAAAGACCGTCGAAGAGGCCGCGCCGCCGCCTTCGGCCCCTGCCCCGGCAGCGCCCCACAAGCAGGCCCCGCGCAAGCATCGCAGTTGATGCAATTGAGACCTGCGCTGAGGCCATGAACCCAGCGCGCTGCAGGTGCGACTGTTGTCTCAGCAGGTTGCCGATACGCTATTCCCGACAGGCGCCAATGGAACCTGTTTTCAAGTCGGGTCGCGCGGCAATGCTGCTGGGCCGTGATTGCCGGGTTTGTCGATGCAGCCGCTTGATGGTATAGCCCCCTCTTTGCGGCCGTCGATTGAGCGACGGTCGATCTCATTGACGAGCGAGCCAGCCATGAACGCCATGTTCCGACGCCAGATGGTCGACTACGTCGAATACCATCGCGATCCGCGCAACGGCCTGATGCATGTGTTCGGGATCATCCTGTTGTTCCTGGGCGCCGTGCTGCCCCTGAGCTTGTGGCATTTCGACGCGTTCGGCATCCGGATCGGCCTCGGCGCCGTGCTGGCGCTGCCCGTCCTGCTCTACTGGCTGCTGCTCGATGCCGCACTCGGGGCCGGCATCCTGGCCTTCGCCGTGCTGTTCCTTGCTGCGGCCATGATGATCGCCGATCACGTCCATGGCGTCGCCTTCTGGGCGCTGTTTGCCGCGCTCATCATCTTCGGCTTTGTCTCGCAGGCCGTGGGCCACAAGGTGTTCGAGCGCAACAATCCATCTCTGCTGGATCATCCGGCGCATCTCTTTCTCGGTCCGATGTTCGTGATGGCGAAATTGTACATGGCGTTGGGTCTGCGGCCTTCGGTGTCCGACCTCATCGCGCCGGACTGGTCGCCGGATCGGCTCGCATCGGACCGGCTTCAAGGCGATCAGCACTCGCGCCCCTAATGAAAGTCCTCGTCACCGGCGGCAGCGGTTTCATCGGCCATCACCTCGTCTCTGCGCTCGCGACGCGGGGCGCGGAGGTGCGTGTGCTCGATATTCGCTGCCCCAGCCACATGATCGCTGACGTCGAGTACATCGAAGGCTCGGTGCTCGATGCGGGCCTGGTGAAGCAGGCGGTCGCCGGCGTCGATCAGGTCTATCATCTGGCTGGACTGCCCGGCATGTGGATGCCGGACCGCGAGGACTTCTACCGCGTCAATTGCGTGGGCACGGAGACGGTGCTGGCGGCGGCGCGCGCCGGCCGGGTGCGCCGGTTCCTGCACTGCTCGACCGAATCCATCCTGTTCGACTATCCCGGCTCGACCGGCGCCGCATCGGCACCGACCGCACCGCCGGCCGAGGCGATGCCCGGCGCCTATACGCGCTCCAAGGCGCTGGCGGAGGCCCGCGCCATGGCCGCCGCGGCGGACGGCTTCCCCGTCGTGGTGGGCACGCCGACAATGCCGATCGGGCCGCACGACAGCAACCTGACACCGCCCTCGCAGATGCTGCGGCACTTCCTGGACAGCCGGCTCCAGCTCTATCTCGACTTCGTCGTCAACCTGGTCGACGTCCGCGACGTCGCGGACGGCCTGATCCTGGCGATGGAGCGCGGCAAGGTCGGCGGCCGCTACGTGTTCGGCGGCGAGAGCCTGCGTCTCAGCCGGATCCTCGATCTCATGGCGGCGATCAGCGGCCGCAAACATGTCGCGGTCGCCGTGCCCGGCCGGCTGGCCGAGCTGTCGGCGGGCATGCTCGAGCTCGTCTCCGATCACCTCACCAAGCGCTGCCCGTCCGGCACCGCCGAGGGGGTGCGGATCGCCCGCGCGGCCTCGGATCTGTCGATCGACAGGGCCAAACGCGAGCTCGGCTACGTCCCGCGCCCGATCGAGCCGACCTTGCGCGAGACGATCGGCTTTCTGCTCGGTTCCGAGCCGGGAAAGCGGCTCGACGGTAAACAACACCCTTTTCGCACCGCGGCCGAATAGCTAAGAGCAGCCGGTCCCAGGTCTCATAACGGTTCCAACACATGTCCGGCGATGCCAGCCCCATCTCGTCGTTTGCGTTCAGCGGATGGACCACCACCTGGCCCACCTCGCTGCTGGCCATCATCTGGCTGATCTGGCTCGCGAGCTGGGTCGGCGCCTCGTTCTGGTCGGGGCAGACCCGCAAGCATGTGACGGTGATCAAGACCAGCCGCTATCACGCGCTGATCGTGCTCGGCGGCATCCTGTTCACGCCGTGGACCTCGCGCCTGCTCGGCGAGAAGCCGTTCTGGACTCCCGGTGAGACCGGCGTCTACCTGCTGACCGTCGTCACCCTGGCCGGCATCGCCTTCACCTGGTGGGCGCGCATCCATCTCGGTCGCTTCTGGTCCAACGCGATCACCCACAAGGAAGGCCACAAGGTCATCGACACCGGCCCCTACGGCATGGTCCGTCACCCCATCTATACCGGGCTGATCCTCGGCATGATCGCCACCGGCATCGCGGTGGGCACGGTGACCGCCGTGCTGGGCGCCGTCCTGATCTCGCTCGGGATGGCCTGGAAGGCAAAGATGGAAGAGGTCTTCCTCGCGCAGGAGCTCGGGCCGGATTACGTCACCTACCGGCAGCGCGTGCCGATGATCATTCCGTTCCTGCCGCCGGGCTAGAGCGCTCAGCGTCTGGCCTGGGCTTCCGAAGGCGGCTGCGGCGACTGGTTTGCCGCCTGCGGCAGCAGGTGGCGCGGCAGGATGATGCGCTGGCCGGGGACCAACGGCTGGGTGGCGAGGCCGCGGTTGGATTGCTGGAGCGCCCAGAGCGGAACGTGATAATTGGTGGCGATCTGGTCCAGGGTCTCGCCCGGCCGTACCGCCAGAGCAGTGCCGCTGTCCCACAGCTCCACGGAGGCTTTCGGCGGCACCAAGTAGCGCAGCGGCACCGGGTCCGCGTCGGCGGTCGCCGAGGTCTGCGACAATTGGCTGATCATGGTGACCAATTGGGCGTGCACGTCCTCCATCTTGTCGATGTTGATGTGCGTGACCTCATCATGATCCTTCATGTCGAAACTGGCGTAGTGACCGCGAAAGCCGGGCTCCGGCTTGACGTCGCCGCCGCCGAGAATGTTGTCGGACAGGAACAGGTTGATGAAGCGCTGCACGTTGGGCGGCACGCTCTTGGTCGCATGCGCCGGATCGACGGTGACGACGAGGGCAACCGGGATGTTCTGCTCCTGCAGCGTGATCGCGATGCGGACGCTGCACAGCCCGCCCATCGAATGGCCGATCAGCACGATCGGGCCCGGCTCCTGGCGGTAGTTCTTGGCCACCTGGAGCGCGATCAGGTCGCACAGCGTGAATTCATAGACACTGGCCCGGTAGCCGGCCTGCTCGATCTTTTCGGCCAGACGATCCATCCCGGTCGAGAACAGCGGCCCGAGCGCGCCGCGGAACAGGTACACCCGCGGCGGCGGCAGCGGCTGGCTGATCTCGGGCGGCGCAGTCGGTACGGCGCGGATCGCCGCGGGGGTTGCTGCCGGGGATGCCTTGGCGGATCTGGTCGGCGCGGGGGCGGACGCAGCGCCGGGCTGGGCGGCCCGCGAGATGCTTGGGGCGGCAAGTCCCGCGAGCAAAGGTGCGGTGACGAGGATCGCGAGCAGTCTCCTGCCGGCAGCCACCTTGGCTGGACCGAGCCACCGCTTCGCGATTCGCGCCACGCTGGTCATTCGCGCTCCCGGGAAAGCTCTCGGCTGAGATCAAGCAGGGTCATATCCCCCCTGCCATACCGTTTGTCGCCGCCGAATGGGAGCATTTTGGGGCGCGCGCCCCGTGGCGCGGCCGCCGACTACCGGTAGCCGGTCACGTTGGCCGCGCGCTGCGGCGCGGCCATGCGCGTCGGCGGCGCCGCCGGGCGGCCGCGGCCGCCGAACACCACGCCATCGATGGCACCGATCACCTTCTGCTGCATGATCTGGTTCTTCTCGATCGTGACGTGGCCGACACCGGGAACCGACTGGACGTCGACATTCTCGAGCTTGCCGCGGAAGCCGTCGTCGCGGCGGACCGGCTCGCCGGCACCGCTGGCGATGTAGAAATTGATGTAGCGCTCGGCGTTGCCGCCGACGAGCTTGGTCTTGAACACCGAATCGAGCCCGATCGCGAGCTTCACCGGCACCCCGAGCTGGCCGAGCTTGTTGATCATGTCCGGCAGCGCGGTCGCGCCGGAGGAATGGCCCACCAGGATGATGGTCTTGATCCGGCCGGCGCGATAGGCGGCCGCCGCTTCGTCGGCGAGCGACGACCACGACACGAAATTGGCGACCGTGTTCGGAATGCCCTGCGAATCCAGCTTGGCGGCGATGTCGTCGAGCCCGAGCGAGAAGATGTTGAGCACACCGCGCAGCAGATAGACATGCGTGGTGCTGGCGGCGGTTGCGGCCGCCGGGCTCGGCGCCGCCCGGACCGATCCGGTGCCGAGCGGCAGAGCCAGCGCAACGGCCAGCGCCACCATGCCAAAGCAGCGCGCCGAGAGGCTGCGCTTGAAGGTGGGTCGAACGGTGCTGGCGCGTGCCGTCATCGGTCCTTCTCCGCGGCGGAAATGTCGAGACGGCGCGACCGTACCCAAGATGCTCGCGGACGCAACATCGTCGGACATCGCAAGGCGGCGTTCCTCCTCAGACGTGGCTGAGCGGCAACACTCAGCCATATCGGCCACGGAAAAGCCCAACAAGCGACATGATCGAGGGCGGCGCGCACGATTGCGCGAACGCATCGCCGTCCCTATCTGAGCGCTTCGCCTGCGCCCCCTCCTCCGCGCAGCTCCCCCGCTCTTTTCGAATCCCTCGCATCGAATCCCCGTGATGGCTCCCGTCATTTCCGTTACCGGCCTGTCGAAGACCTATTCCTCGGGCTTCACCTCGCTCAACAATGTCGATCTCGCGATCGAGCGGGGCGAGATCTTCGCGCTGCTCGGGCCCAACGGCGCGGGCAAGACGACTCTGATCAGCATCATCTGCGGCATCGTCAATGCGTCCGCGGGCAAGGTCGCGGTCGGCGGCCACGACATCAACCGCGACTACCGTGCCGCACGGGCGCTGATCGGGCTGGTGCCGCAGGAGCTGCACACCGATTCGTTCGAGACCGTATGGGCCACGGTCAGCTTCAGCCGGGGGCTGTTCGGCAAGCCGAAGAACCCCGCCCTGATCGAGAAGATCCTCAAGGACCTGTCGCTCTGGGACAAGAAGGACGCCAAGATCATCACGCTCTCCGGCGGCATGAAGCGCCGCGTGATGATCGCGAAGGCGCTCTCGCACGAGCCGCAGGTGCTGTTCCTGGACGAGCCGACCGCGGGCGTCGACGTCGAGCTGCGCAAGGGCATGTGGGACGTCGTGCGCGAGCTGAAGGCCGCCGGCGTGACCATCATTCTCACCACGCACTACATCGAGGAAGCCGAGGAGATGGCCGATCGCGTCGGCGTCATCAACAAGGGCGAGATCGTGCTGGTCGAGGACAAGGCCAAGCTGATGGCGAAGCTCGGCCGGAAGCGGCTGAGCCTGCATCTGCAACACCGGATCGAGACCATCCCCGAGACGCTCGCGCCCTATCATCTGGCGCTGTCGGACGACGGCTGGCGGCTCGCCTATGACTACGATACCAAGGGCGAGCGCACCGGCATCACCAGCCTGCTCGGCGATCTCAGGACCGCCGGCATCCGCTTCGTCGATCTCGAGACCAAGCAATCATCCCTTGAAGACATCTTCGTGAGCCTGGTGCGGCAATGAATTTTCGCGCGGTCGCCGCAATCTACAAGTTCGAAATGGCGCGCACCTGGCGCACGCTGCTGCAGAGCATCGTGTCGCCCGTCGTGTCGACGTCGCTCTACTTCGTCGTGTTCGGCGCCGCGATCGGCTCGCGCATCAGCCACGTCGAGGGCGTCAGCTACGGCACCTTCATCGTGCCCGGCCTCGTGATGCTGTCGGTGTTGACCCAGAGCATCTCCAACGCCTCGTTCGGGATCTACTTCCCGAAATTCATCGGCACGATCTACGAGATCCTCTCGGCGCCGATCTCGCATTTCGAGATCGTGCTCGGCTATGTCGGCGCGGCCGCGACGAAATCCATCATTCTCGGGCTGATCATCCTCGCGACCGCCGGGCTGTTCGTGCCGCTGCACATCCAGCATCCGGTGTGGATGCTGTCGTTCCTGGTGCTGACGGCCGTGACCTTCAGCCTGTTCGGCTTCATCATCGGCATCTGGGCCGACGGCTTCGAGAAGCTGCAGATGGTCCCGATGCTGGTAGTGACGCCGCTCACGTTCCTCGGCGGCAGCTTCTACTCGGTCAACATGCTGCCGCCGACCTGGCATTCGATCGCGCTGCTCAACCCGGTGGTCTACCTGATCTCGGGCTTTCGCTGGAGCTTCTACGAGATCGCCGACGTCAGGGTGGAAATCAGCGTCGGCGTGACGCTGCTGTTCCTGGCGATCTGCATGACGATCATCTGGTGGATCTTCAAGACGGGCTACCGGCTCAAGCATTGAGCCGGCGCCTCAACTCAGCGGTAGCAGTGGAAGCGGCCGTAGCCGTCGCGGTATCCCCGGCAGTGATAGTGCCGGTGGTAATAGGAGCGGTGCGGAATGCCGAGCACGCCTTCGACGGCGCCCACGGCTCCGCCGACGCCGGCACCGACCGCGCCGCCGACGACGCCGCCCACCGGACCGGCGATGCGGTTGCCTTCGTGGGCCCCTTCATGGGCGCCACGGATGATGCCCTGGGCATGGGCGAATTGCGGCAGCGCCAGCCAGGCCAGCGCCAGGACGACCAGCGCGAGCGCAGCCAGCAGGTAGGTCAGCTTCTGCGGCGCGCGATCATCGAGCACCGCCGTCTTGGCCTTCATCGTCAACATTTTGAGTCCTGGGAACCGCATGGGGGAATCCTTGAAACGCGGATGCGGCCAAAAAGTTGCGCGGTCGTGACGAATTGCACCGATTAGAGAGGTCCCAAAACGCCGGAATGAAAGACCATCCGCGGTCGCGAAAATGTCAGCGCCGATGAACGCGGGGAGCCTTTGTCCTGGTCCTGCCCGACATTAAGGTTGAGGCTGCCCTCGGCTGGAACAAAGCCGGCAATTCCGACATAGTGCAGGCCGAGGCGATGACCTGGGCGTTAAAGTCCCGTTTTGAGGTCTCTCCACAGTCGAGGGCCCTGGAGGCCAGAGGTTAGATGCGTACCATCCTTTTTGCAGTTGCCGGCTTCGCCTTTCTGTCGGCCACGCCGGCTCTGGCCAAGATCGACATCACGGTCGACAAGAACAGCCAGATCATGACGGTCGCCGTCGATGGCGTCGAGCGCTATCGATGGCCAGTCTCGACCGGCATTCCCTCACGGGAAACGCCGAATGGCTCGTTCCGCGCCTTCCGCATGGAGGCCGATCATTTTTCCAAGGAATTCGACGACGCACCGATGCCGCATTCGATCTTCTTCACGAAGGTCGGTCACGCGATTCACGGCACGGATTCGGAGGGCCGGCTCGGCACCCCCGCGTCTCACGGCTGCGTCCGGCTGTCGAAGGCGAATGCCACGACGCTCTACGACCTGGTGCAAAAGGACGGCGTGCTCAACACCACGGTGACCCTGACCGGCTCGGCCGAGGTGGCGCTGGCGCGCAATCCACGCCGCGGCACCGCTGTTGCCCGCCGCGACGTGCCGCAGCAGTATGACGACAGTGGCGAGCCGGTCGTGCTGACGCCGCAGCCACAGATGCTGCCCGGACGCCAGGTCGTTCCGCAGCAGCGGCCCGATGACGGCTACATCTATCCCGCCGACGGCAGCGACAACGGCGTGCGTTATCCGGCGCCGCGCGGCACGGCCCGGCGCGTCTATGACGCCCAGGCCTATCCGCAGCAGCAGCAGTACGATTACCAAAACGGCAATCCGAGCTACGCGCAGCCGCGCTATTACCAGCCGCGCTCTTATTATCAGCCGCGCGGCTACTACACCTATCAGGACTGATCGCGCATTGATCCTCGCGGCCGGGCGCTGTTACGCAGCGCATCGGCGCCTCCTCACTCGGCGTTGACCCGCTCGAGCGAGGCGGACGCACGATCGGCGCTGGCCTGCCCGCGGGCCGTCGGCATGCGCGCGCGCCGCTGCACGAAATACTGATCGGCCAGCACGCCGATCAGGATCACCGTGCCCATCACGGCGAAATTGAGCGAGCTCGGGATGCCCAGCAGATTGACCAGGTTCTGCAGCATCTGCAGCAGGATCGTGCCGAGCACGACGCCGATGACCGAGCCCTCGCCGCCGCGCAGCGAACAGCCCCCGAGCACCGCTGCGGCGATCGCATAGAGCTCGTAGAACGAGCCGTGTACCGCCGGCGAGATCGAGCGGGTGTACATCGCCAGCAGGACCGCGGCGAGCGCCGTCAGGGCGCCGCAGATCACATAGGCCGCGATCGTCACCCGATCGGACCGGATGCCGGAGTAGCGCGCCGCCTCCTCGTTCTTGCCGACCGCGTAGAAATAGCGGCCGTACACCGAGCGGTGCAGCACCAGCCAGGCGATGCCGGCCACGATGGCGAGCGCCACGACGCTATGCGGCAGTGGAAAGCCGAGGACATCGGTGCGGCCGGCGGCCAGCCATTCCAGCGCCGGGAAGCTCGCGCCGTAGCCGAAGCCGGCCGTGGCATCCTCGGTGTAATAACGGGCCGCGCCGCGATAGATCAAAAGTCCGCACAGGGTCACCACGAAGGGCTGGATGCGCATCTTGGTCACCAGCGTGCCGTGGACCATGCCGATGGCGACGCCGCCGGCGAGGATGAGGAACAAGGCGGCGACCCAGTCGACGTCCCGGTTGACGATGAGGTCGATGAACAGCACGCCGAGCAACGCGATCACCGAGCCCACGGCGAGCTCGATGCCGCCAACGATGATGACGAAGGCCTCGGCGATCGAGAAGATTCCGAACATGCCGACCTGGTTGGCGGTATTGGAGAGGTTGCCGACCAGCAGGAAGCGCGGGTTGATGAAGGCGACGACGGCGCCGACCACCAGGATCAGGATCAGCAGGCTGAGATCTTTTTTCTGCACGGGCGCCCTCGCTCAGACGGTATGGCCGACGGCGAGCTGAAGCACGTTGTGCTCGCTGAACTCGTTGCGGGCCAGGAAGCCCGAAATCATGCCTTCATGCATCACGGCGATCCGGTCGCTCGCCCCGATCACCTCCTCCATGTCGCTCGAGATCATCAGGATCGCGACGCCGGAATCCGCCAGCCGCCGCAGCATGTCGTAGATCTCCTGCTTGGCGCCGACATCGATGCCCCGGGTCGGCTCGTCGAAGATCAAGACCTTTGGCCGCATCGACAGCCATTTGGCGAGCACGACCTTCTGCTGGTTGCCGCCGGACAAGGTGCCGACCGAGACCTTGACGTCGGACGCCCGGATCTTGAGCCGTTCGCGCTGCCGGTCGGCATTCTCGGTCTCACGCCTGATGTCGACAAGTCCAAAGCTGAGATAGGAGGCGAGATCCGGCAGCGAGATGTTCTCGGCGATCGACAGGTCGAGCAGCAGGCCGCAGGCCTTGCGGTCTTCCGGGATGAGATAGATGCCGCGATCGATCGCCGCGCGCGGCGTCGAGATGCGGATCGGCTCGCCCTCCAGGCTGATGCCCCCGGCCAGCAGCGGCTCGACGCCGAAGATGCCGCGCGCGAGCTCGGTGCGGCCGGAGCCGACGAGACCTGCAAGCCCGAGGATCTCGCCGCGCCGGAGCTGCAGGCTGACGGCCTGGTTGGGATAGGTCGCGGTCACGGCCTCCACCACGTCGAGCACGGCATCGCCGGGCGGCGCGGCCGGCGGCACGTAGAGCGACCGCAGGTCCCGGCCGATCATCAGCCGGATCATCGCGGCAGGACTGAGCTCGTCCCGCGTGAGCGCGCCAACCATACGGCCGTCGCGCAGCACGATCGCGCGATCGGCGCATTGCATGACTTCGTTCAAGCGATGCGTGATGAAGATGACGCTGACCCCGCCCGCCTTCAGGCCGGCGATGACCTGCATCAGCCGCTCGGTTTCCGACAGCGTCAGGCTGGAGGTCGGCTCGTCCATGATCACGCAGCGCGCATCGAGCGACAAAGCCTTCATGATCTCGACCAGCTGGCGCTGCGCCAAAGACAGCTCGGCAAGCGGCGTCTCCGGCTCGAAATCGGCCCCGAGGCGCGCGATCAGCGGGCGCACCCTGGCTCGCAGCGTCGCCCGGTCGATCAGCCGCAGCGGACCGCCATAGACCGGCTCGCGGCCGATGAAGACGTTGCCTGCGACATCGAGATTGTCGAACAGGTTCAGCTCCTGGTGGACGAAGGCGATGCCGGACGCGATCGCGTCCGCCACCGTGTAGCTGGTCCGCGCCGTGCCATCGATCCGGATCGTGCCGCTGCTCGGCTCGACGACGCCGCCGAGCACGCGCATCAAGGTCGACTTGCCGGCGCCGTTCTCGCCGACCAGGGCGATCACCTCGCCGGGCGCGACCGACAGGCTGGCGTGGTCGAGCGCGACCACGCCAGGATAGGTCTTGCCGATGTCGATCAGCTCGAGGAAGGGCTCGCGCACGCCGGCCGTCGCGCTACTTCTTCAGCATCTGCTTCATCTGCGCCATGAAGTCGTCGACGTTCGACTTCTCGATCACCTTGCCGGGCACGATGATGATGCCGTTCGCCGGCACGCCCGACTTGTCGCCCTCAACGACCTTCGCCATCAGCTTCATGCCCTGATAGCCCCACTCGAACGGCTGCTGCACGACGGTGCCCTCGATCGCGCCGTCCTTGACGCCGCCGAGCGTGATCGGATCCTCGTCGAAGCCGATGATCTTGATCTTGCCGAGCTTGCCGGCCTCCTTCAGCACCTCATAGATGCGCGGGGTGTTGTAGGAATAGAAGCCGACCAGGCAGCTCACGTCCGGCATCGCTGCCAGGATGTCCTCGACATTGCGCTTGGCCCGGGTCTGGTCGATCTCGTCGCCGCGCACGTCGACCAGTTCGACCTTCGATCCCTTGATGGTCTCCTTCACGCCTTCGATGCGCTCGCGAGCGTTGTCAGCCCCGAGCAGGCCGACGAAGCCGACACATTTGCCGCCGTTCGGGAGCGCCTTCAGCATCAGCTTGCCGGCATCCTTGCCGAGCTCGGTATTGGAGGAGCCGATATAGGCGATGCGTTTGGATTGCGGGGCGTCGCTGTCGGTGGTGAAGAGCACCGTCTGTGCGGCAATCTTGTTCAGGTGCTCAGTCTGGTTCTTCGGATCGACGGCGCTCACCATGATTCCGGCGGCCCCGGCCGCGACGAGGTCATCCAGCATCCGCTGCTGCACGGCGGCTGCCGCCTGCTCGGGATATTTGAGCTGCAGGTTGTAATTGGGCAGCTCGCCCTGCGCCTTCTTCACGCCGGCCTCGGCGATCTTCCAGAAGTCGGAGGCACCGTTGACGACGAAGGCGAGGACCTTCTTGTCCGCGGCTCCCGCGGAGCCGAGACCGAGCGCCATCGACAACAAGGCAGACGCACCGGCAATCCAAAGACGCTTCATTGAACCCCTCCCATGTGAAGCCGGCCTGCTTTGATGCGGCCGGCATTTGGTAGTCGAACGATATCTAGTCGCGAACAGTCGTCTCTCGTCCGAACCGCTGGCTCCGCCCGGACGAACAGCACCTCGATCTGGACAGCGTCCGCGCGATCGTTCGCTCAGGGCAAGACGACCAGACCGGTCCCTCACCGCTCAGTTTGCGATCCAGCTCGACTGCGCGTGCGTGCCCCAACCCCCCATTCGAAGACGCGCAAAGTACCGACCTCAAATGAGGGGCGCACCTCAAGGTAGCATGGTCATGACGGGCACGCAACAGAGGCCCGCGCAGAAAGCGCGAAACCACTGCGTTTTGCGATGCGGTACAGCAAAGTCGGCGATCAGACGCTCGAGAAATCGATGCGGCAATGCAACCGAGGCCCGCCGCTGACGAGGCGCGCACCTCTTTGGGCGCAGACGCCATCATCACGGCGATCCAGGCCCGGCGACGTCGAACGGCGGCAGTGCCCTGTTACTCGCCGTCGCGAAGCCGCCGATACACCGCGCCGAGAATGTTCGAATAATCGTCGGTCCAGACCCGTTCGCCGTCGGTCGGCTCAGTTTCGGTCCACTTGTCCGAGGAGGCCAGCTTGCCGACGTCGGCGTCCTCGCGCGCGCTGATGACGACGTCGGTGGAGAAGATGTACTCGTCGTCGCGGCCGGAGTCCTCGTTGTAGACCCAGCTCTTCAGGTCGTTGGCGTCGGCGATGCCGACGACGACGCTCTCCAGCTCCAGATGGCGATTGGAGACGTGCATCACGACGGCGCCCTGCGGCGCCAGCTTCGCCTTGTAGATCGCCATCGCCTCCTCCGTCGCCAGATGGATCGGAATCGCATCCGAGGAATAGGCGTCGACGATGATCAGATCGTAGGCGCCGTCCGGCTCCTTGGCAAAGGTCAGCCGGGCATCGCCGATGACGGGCTTGATGTCCGGCGCGCAGTTCCTGATGTAGCTGAAATATTTCGTGTCGCTGGCGGTGTCGACCATGGTCTGATCGATCTCGAAGAATTTCCAGCTCTCGCCAGGCTCGGCTGCGCATGTGAGCGTGCCGGCGCCGACGCCGATGACGGCGACCTTGAGCGGCGCGCCCTTGCGCTCCCGGATCGCGGTGATGGCGCGGCCGATGCCGCCGTCCTTGTGATAGTAGGTGATCGGCTCGGGCCGCCCCGTCACCTTGGAGCCATCGGCGTTGAGATATTTCTGCGCGCCGTGAATGGTCGTGCCGTGCATCAGCACGTGGTAGTGCCCGTCCGATGTCACCACGATCTTGTGCACACCGAAGAAGCTGCGCACCGTCTCGACGCGGCCGTCATCGGCCGGATAGGCGCGGATCAGGACGAGCGCGAGCGCGGCCGTCGCGAACACCTTCCAGCGGCCACCGTTCAGCAGCAGAGCGAGCAGCGCTGCGAGCACACCCACGGCGCCCGCGACATAGACGCGGTGGTCCTCGAGATAGGTCGTGACCTTGCCGGTCATGCCGGCGGGCACCAGCAGCGCGACGGCGATGACCGCGAGCGGGAGCCAGTACCAGCGCGTGATCCCGGGCAAGCGCTCGTTGGCCGCGGGCCGGCACAGCGCCGCCAGCGCCAGCAGGATCGGATATTCGGCAACCCATGAGAAGGTGAAGGGGGCGATCAAGCCGGCGAACAGGCCGCCGACCATGCCACCGAACGACAGCGCGACATAGAAGCCGGTGAGATATTTGGCCGGCGGGCGCGTGCGCGCGAGCTCGCCATGGCAGGCCATGGCGATGATGAAGAAGCAGAGCTGGTGACCGCCGAGCGTGAGCGCGAGATTCTGCTCGCCGCCGAAGGCGAGCAGCACGACGACGCCGGCGATCGCCAGCGGCTGCAGCGCCAGCATCCATTTGTGCGGCAGCAGCGGCCTCGACTGGAACACCAGCACCCAGGTCAGCAAATAGAGCGACAGCGGCAGCACCCATAGCAAGGGGGCGGCCGCGACGTCGGTGGAGATGTGCGCGGTCACCGCGATCAGCAGGCCGGAAGGCACTGCGGCCAGGAAGATCCAGCGCAGGCGCAGCAGCCAGCGTGGCGCCGGCGCATGGCTCTCCTCGGTCTGCAGCAGGCTCGTCACGATCACGGGCGACCGCAGCAGCAGGACGCCGCAGCCGGCGATCAGCGCGATCAGGAGGCCATAGCCACCGGTCCAGATCAGGTTCTGCATGCGCAGGCTGAAGATCGGCTCGATCAGCAGAGGATAGGACAGCAGCGCCAGAAAGCTGCCGATGTTCGACGACGCATAGAGGAAATACGGGTCGGGCGCGGCCGGATGACCCGTGCGCACGAACCACGCCTGCAGCAGCGGATTGTTGGCGGCGAGCGCGAAGAACGGCAGGCCGATCGACACGGTGAACAGGCCGAGCAGCCACAGCCCGTAGCCCGAGGTCGGCGGATCGCCCCAGCTACTCGCGATCGACAGCGGCAAGCCCAGGATGGCGAAACCGAGCAGCAGCAGATGAATCGCGATCGGCAGCACCCGGCTGCGCAGCTGGGTGAGAAAATGCGCATAGGCGTAGCCCGCCAGCAGCAGGGTCTGGAAGAACACCATCGCCACCGACCACACCGCCGGCGAGCCGCCGAGTCGCGGCAGCACCATCTTGGTGAACAGCGGCTGCACCGAGAACAACAGCAGCGCGCTGACGAAAATGGCGGCGGTATAGACGATGAGCACCAGCCGGTTGCGTGCGGCGGAGGGCTGAGCGACGGCGGCGGGCGAGGCGATTGAGGTCATGACAACTCCGGCAGCAGCGCGGCCGGCATCAGATGCCGAGGCCGGACCGCGATGAGCAGACGAGACATAGCGGATCGCAGGGCGGTATGGCGAGCAGCTGAGGCAAAATGGAGTTTTCCTTGACGTCGCAGCCTTCCGGCGCGACAGCACCAGCCGAGGTTCCCGGTGCGGGCCATTAAACAGGGCTTCTTGAAGCTGACATGAATGAAACCGACGCCATCATCATCGGCGCGGGCCACAACGGCCTGACCTGTGCGGCCTATCTCGCCATGGCGGGCCTGCGGGTGCATGTGGTCGAGCGTCGCAAGGTGGTCGGCGGCGCTGCGGTGACCGAGGAGTTTCATCCGGGCTTCCGCAACTCCGTCGCGTCCTACACGGTGAGCCTGCTCAATCCGCGCGTCATCTCCGACCTGAAGCTGCTCGAGCACGGGCTCGAGATCGTCGAGCGCCGGGCGCAGAACTTCCTGCCCTCGCCGGACGGTCGCTATCTGCTGACGGGCGAGGGTCGCACGCTGGCTTCGGTTGCGCGGCTGAGCCAGCGCGACGCCGACGCGATCGGCCCGTTCTCGGCCCGGCTCGAGGCGATCGCGGATGTGCTTCGCAGCCTCGTGCTGCGGGCGCCACCGAATCTGGTCGCCCAGTTCGGGCTGTCGGCGATCCGCGAGGCGTTCAACGCGCTCGGCACCGCCAACACCCTGCGCGCACTGTCGCTGGAGCAGCAGCGCGACCTGCTCGACCTTTTCACGCGCTCGGCCGGCGAGATGCTCGACGAGATCTTCGAGACCGACCTGGTGAAGGCGCTGTTCGGCTTCGATGCCATCGTCGGCAACTATGCCAGCCCCTACGCTGCCGGCTCGGCCTATGTGATGCTGCATCACGCCTTCGGCGAGGTGAACGGCAAGAAGGGCGTCTGGGGCCATGCGATCGGCGGGATGGGCGCGATCACGCAGGCGATGGCCGGGTGCCTGAAAGAGCTGGGAACGCTGGTCGAGGTCGAGGCCGGCGTGCGCGAGGTGATCGTCGAGCGCGACCGCGCGGTCGGCATCGTGCTCGAGGATGGCCGCACCATCCGCGCCCGCCATGTCGTCGCCAACGTGAACCCGAAGCTGCTGTATACGCGCCTGGTGCCGGCCGGTGCCGTGCCCGAGCCGTTCCTGAGCCGCATCCGGAACTGGCGCTGCGGTTCGGGCACGTTCCGCATGAACGTGGCGCTCGACCGGCTGCCCTCGTTCAGCGCGCTGCCGGGCGAAGGCGACCATCTGTCCGCGGGAATCATCCTTGGCTCGAGCCTCGGCTACATGGACCAGGCCTATCTCGACGCGCGGGCGCATGGCTGGAGCCGCGATCCCGTGGTCGAACTGCTGATCCCCTCCACGCTCGACCCGACGCTGGCGCCCGCGGGCCGGCACGTCGCCAGCCTGTTCTGCCAGCATGTCGCGCCCGAGCTGCCGGACGGCCGCTCCTGGGACAATCATCGCGACGAGGTCGCCGACCTGATGATCGCGACCGTCGACCGCTATGCGCCGGGCTTTGCGGCCAGCGTGCTCGGCCGGCAGGTGCTGTCACCGCTCGACCTCGAACGCCAGTTCGGGCTGATCGGTGGCGACATCTTCCACGGCGCGCTGACCTTGAACCAGTTGTTCTCGGCCCGCCCCATGCTCGGTCACGCCGACTATCGCTCGCCGCTGAAGGGGCTCTACCATTGCGGCTCGGGCAGCCACCCCGGTGGCGGCGTCACCGGCGCCCCCGGCCACAATGCGGCCCAGGCGATCCTGGCGGACCATCGCGCGTTGTTCGGCTGAGGATAAGGGGTGGAAAGGCGCGGCACACCCCTGTGGACAAGCGGTGGATCAACCGCCAAAGAAGCAGTGCACGGCCGTGTGGATATGCTGTGGACCCGGCGTTCGATACGCCCTCTCAAGAGCAGAAAAACCGGGCGCTGAGGCCCGGTTCTTCGAGGACGCCGCGGCGGTCGGATTACTTCAGCGACGTGTTGATCGATTCGAACTTGCTGCTGAGCGAGCTGCCCAGGCCGTTGACGGCGGCAATGATCGCCAGCGAGATGCCCGCTGCAATCAGGCCGTATTCGATGGCGGTGGCGCCGGATTCATCACGCAAGAACTTCGACAGAATGGACTTCATCTGAACCTCGTTTCCCAACCCAGGAACCGAGGATCATCCGGTTCCCATGACGGGAAAATTAGGGGCCAGGACCCTAAAGTCGGGATAATGCCCCCAGTTCAAGTTGCAGAGATTCTTCGCTGCAATTGAACCTCAACTTTTATTCGGATCAGGAAAGGCATTATACAACCGCCGGATGCACAGATCCGGCCGCATTGCGGCCCTATCGCTTGCGTTGGCAGGCAATTCCCTTAACCACGCCGTCAAATCTCGCCAGGATCCACCTTGATGACCTCAACGACCACGCCCGCCACCCACAAGGCCAGCTTCACGGTTGCCGATGAAGCGACCGCCCGCCCGGCGGTCGACGTCCTGACCGAGGTGTTCTTCGAGGGCGACGCGGCGGTGGCGGCGTTCGAGCGTCCGGACGGGCGCTGGGACGTCACGGTTCATTTTGCCGACCCGCCCGACCAGGCGCTGGTGCGCGAGTTGGTCGGCGGGGCGGCAGGCTCCGACGTGGCCCAGACCCTGGCGTTCGAGGTCGTCGAGGCCAAGGACTGGGTCAAGGCCAGCCTGGACGACCTCGTTCCGGTGCCGGCCGGCCGCTTCATGGTCCATGGCAGCCATGACCGGCAGCGGGTGCCCGGCAACAAGCTCGGGATCGAGATCGAGGCGGCGCTCGCCTTCGGCACCGGCCACCACGGCACCACCCGCGGCTGCCTGCTGCTGCTTGATCACGTGCTCAAGACGCGCGCGCCGCGACGGGTGCTCGACCTCGGCACCGGAACCGGCGTGCTCGCCATCGCCGCCGCCAAGGCGACGCACCGGTCCGTGCTGGCGAGCGACATCGATGCGCCCTCGGTCATGGTGGCGCGGGAGAACGCCCAGCTCAACGGCGCAGGCCCCCTGGTCCGGGTCATCCGCGCCACCGGCTTCGCCGCCCCGGACTTTGCCCGGTGCGGCCCGTTCGACCTGGTGCTGGCGAATATCCTGGCCAACCCGCTGCGCCAGCTGGCCGCGCCGATGCTGCGCCACCTCGCGCCTGGAGCCTTCGTGATCCTGTCGGGCCTGTTGACCCCGCAGGCACGCTCCGTCCGCGCCGCCTATCGTGCTCGCGGCCTGGTTCCGATCCGGCATTTGAGAATCGAGGGGTGGAGCAGCCTGTTGCTGCAGAAGCAGCAGTAAGGCGGATCAGCTCGCGGCGTGGATCGAACCTGCACGGTAACCTTCACGCTGGTGCGGCAAGCTCGCGACTACGTCTTCGGCTGGCTCTGCTGGGAGGTGGAGTCGGACTGATTACGCGAGGCACGTCGACCGCGCGGCGCAACGAGACGATTGACGAGATCGGCCAGCGCGCTGCGCGGCTTCTCGGCCGGTGCGGACGCCGGTCCGCTTGGCGCGGGCGCCGATAGTTTTTCGAAGGTAAAAGCAGGCATCGTGCATCCCCTCGCCGTTGAGTTGAGGCACTCCCCGGATCATGCGACCGACCGCGGATGATCTTTACGATCGCGGTCGTCACGTCCATACGTTTCCTCGCCGCACCTCTTTCGGATGACTGGCATGCGACAGCAAATCTTTTTGCACAGGCGAATGCAAGGAGATTCTTCGTGCACTGCACTGTCGGCTGAAGGAGTATTCGTCGCCGACGCGGCAAGATCCACTTCTGCGGCAGGATCCACTTCTAAAGTATGAGACCGATGTTCGAAGCTCTGTTCCAGACGTTCGAAGAACCCGAAACCGGCGTGGCGCTGACCGCGCGGCTGGCCGCGCTCCGCGAAGAGCTGGCCAGCCGCAAGCTCACCGGATTCATCGTGCCTCGCGCCGACCAGCAGCAGAACGAATATGTGCCGCCATCGGAGGAAAGGCTGGCATGGCTGACCGGCTTCACCGGCTCGGCCGGCCTCGCGATCGTGCTGCCGCAGGCAGCCGCGATATTCGTCGACGGCCGCTATACGCTGCAGGCCGGCAAGCAGGTCGACGGCAAGGCCTGGATGGTGGAATCGCTGATCGAGCCGCCGCCCGAGAGTTGGCTGACGCGACACCTGCAGAGCGGTGACCGCGTCGGCTTCGATCCGTGGCTGCATACGACGGCCGCGGCCGAACGTCTGGCCGCCGCTTGCGCCAAGGCGGGCGCGGAGCTGGTGCCGGTCGAGCGCAACCCGGTCGACAGCATCTGGACCGAACGGCCGCTGCCGCCGCTCGGCGCCGTCTCCATCCACGGCGCGGAATTGTCCGGCGAGAGCGAGGCGGACAAGCTCGGCCGGATCCGCCAGGAGATCGAGCGCCTCGGGGTCGAGGCGCTGGTGCTGTCCGATTCCCACAACGTCGCCTGGACCTTCAACATCCGCGGCGCCGACGTCTCGCACACGCCGCTGCCGCTGTCCTATGCGCTGGTGCCCAAGGCCGGACGTCCGACCATCTTCATCGATTCCCGCAAGCTCTCGAACCTGACGCGCGATCATCTCGAGCAGAGCGCTGATGTGGCGGAGCCGGACACGCTGACACTGCGCCTGAGCGAGCTCGCACAATCCGGCGCAGCCGTCGCGCTCGACAGCGCCACGGCCGCCGATGCCCTGACGCGGCTGATCCAGGGCGCCGGCGGCAAGGCGGTGCGCGGCGCCGATCCGGTCAGCCTGCTCAAGGCCGCCAAGAACGCGGTGGAGATCGACGGCACGCGGCGCGCCCATCAGCGCGATGCGGTGGCGCTGGCGCGCTTTCTCGCCTTCATCGATCGCGAGGCGCCGAAGGGCACGTTGACCGAGATCGATGCGGTCGAGGCGCTGGAGAGCTTTCGCCGCGACACCGGCGCACTCAGGGACGTCTCGTTCCCGACCATCTCGGGCACCGGTCCCAACGGCGCCATCGTGCATTATCGCGTCACCCGCAAGAGCAACCGCCGCATCATGCCGGGTGATCTGCTGCTGATCGATTCCGGCGCGCAATATCAGGACGGCACCACTGACGTCACCCGCACGATCG
This sequence comes from Bradyrhizobium sp. SZCCHNS3052, assembly GCF_032484495.1. Classification (NCBI taxonomy): domain Bacteria; kingdom Pseudomonadati; phylum Pseudomonadota; class Alphaproteobacteria; order Hyphomicrobiales; family Nitrobacteraceae; genus Bradyrhizobium; species Bradyrhizobium sp. SZCCHNS3052. The sequence goes on from NZ_JAUETB010000005.1 coordinate 145,716, forward strand.
CCGTGGGCGCGCCGACCGAGGAGATGCGCGACCGCTTCACCCGCGTGCTGCGCGGCCACCTCGCGATCGCACGCGCGATCTTCCCCGACGGCACCACCGGTGCGCAGCTCGACACCCTGGCGCGGCAGTTCCTGTGGCAGGCGGGCATCGATTTCGAGCACGGCACCGGCCACGGCGTCGGCAGCTATCTGTCCGTGCACGAGGGACCCGCGCGCATCTCGAAACTCGGCACGACGCCACTGAAGCGCGGCATGATCCTGTCCAACGAGCCCGGCTACTACAAGACCGACGCCTTCGGCATCCGCATCGAGAACCTTGAGCTCGTTGTGGCGAAGGACGTCGCAGGCGCGGAGAAGCCGATGAACGGCTTCGAGGCGCTGACCCTGGCGCCGATCGACCGCCGCCTGATCGATGTCGTCATGCTGACCGCCGAGGAACGGGCATGGCTCGACGCCTATCATGCCCGGGTCAGGGAAACCGTCCGTGCAGCGCTCGACGACAGCGACCAGCGCTGGCTCGATCAGGCGACTGCGCCACTGTAGTCATCCGGACTGTCCAGCTACGAACTGTCCCGCTGCCCGCATGGGCGCATGCCGAAACAGGCATTTCCGCGAAGCGGAAGGCCGCTACAGTCAGGGCGTTCACCCGATTTGAGCGGCAGCATGCATGGAATGATCAGCAGACCGCCTGGGGCGGCGCCACCGCGCGCCGCTCCCTCGCGCACGCTGCTGGTCCTGCTGGTCGTAATGACCGGCCTGGCGCCGATCTCGCTATACCTGCTGGTGCCAGCCCTGCCGATGCTCGCGACCACGTTCGGGCGCGACGCCTCCGTGGTGCAGATGACGGTGTCGTTCTACATGGCCGGCATCGCGATCTCGCAGCTGCTGCTCGGGCCGCTGTCGGACCGCTTCGGCCGCCGCCCCGTGATGCTCGCAGGGCTCGCGCTGTCGATCGTCGCGAGCGTCAGCTGCATCTTCGCCGACACCCTGCCCCAGCTGATCGCGGCGCGCTTCTTCCAGGCGCTCGGCGGCGCCAGCGGCATGGTGATCAGCCGCGCCATCATCCGCGATCTCTATCCGCGCGAGCGCATCGGCGCGATGATCAGCCTCGTCGTCGCGGTCATGATGATCGCGCAGATGCTGTCGCCGCTGACCGGTGGCCTGATCGAGATCGCGTTCGGCTGGCACGCCATCTTCTACGTCGTCGCCGCGCTGTCGATCGTGATCGCGATCGCCGTGACCATGGCGCTGCCGGAGACCCGCCCTGCCCGCGTCGAAGACGCGAGCTTCCGCCGCGACGTCGCCATGCTGGTGAAGAGCCGCGCCTTCCTCGGCTACATGCTGTGCCAGGTGCTGGCCTCGCAGATCATCTTCGCCTTCGCCGGCGGCGGGCCGTATATCGTCGAGGTGCAGATGGGCCGCTCCTCGGCGGAGTATGGCGCGTGGTTTGCGACCACCGGCTTCGCCTATTTCGTCGGCAACCTGTTCTGCGTGCGCTACGCGCCGCGCCATTCGCTCGATCGGCTGATCTGGTTCGGACTGGGGCTGCAGCTCACCAGCGCCGCGCTGAACTTCACGTGGAGCCTGTTCGGCTTCAACCAGGTGCCTTCGGTGCTGTTCGGCACGCAGATGCTGCTGATGTTCGCCAATGCCGCCGTGATGGCGAACTCCGCCGCCGGCGCCATCAGCGTCCGGCCGGGCGCGGCCGGCACCGCCTCCGGCGCGATGGGCTTCCTGCAGATGGGCGTGGGCGCGCTGACGTCGCAGCTCGGCGCCTGGCTCGGCGGCCATTTCAGCAGCACGCTGCCGCTGACATCAGCGATGCTCACCCTGTCCCTCGCCTGCGCCTGCAGCATGATCTTCCTGGTCCCGCGCACGCAGATGAAGGTGACGAAGGAGCTGATCGAGACGGCGGAAGAGGACGAAGCCGGGGTAATGTGAGGGAGGTGCGTGAGCGACTGCACGACCGCGCGTCACTGTCGGCGTCATACCCCGCGCAGGCGGGTAACCAGCAGGCCGAAGCGTCCTGGCTCCATGACAAATGCCTCTGGAATACTGGATCATCCGCTTTCGCGGATGATGACAATTGTTAGGGCGCATCCAGCGTCTGTCGCACCGACACCGCGGAGCTGCTACTCCCCGATCAGCTGCAGCCACTCGTCCTCGGTGAGCACCTGCACGCCGTGCTTCTGCGCGTCCTTCAGCTTTGATCCCGCGCCGGGACCGGCGACGACGTAGTCCGTCTTCTTCGACACCGAGCCCGAGACTTTCGCGCCGAGCCGCTCGGCGGTCGCCTTGGCTTCATCGCGCGTCATCTTTTCCAGCGTGCCGGTGAACACCACGGTCTTGGTCGCGATCGGCGAATTGCGCTTCGGCTTCTCCGCGTCGAGGATCTTCACCTCTTTCGTCAGCCGCTCGACGATGCCGCGATTATGGTCCTCGCCGAAATAGGCGGCGACGCTCTTGATCACGGTGTCGCCGATCTGGTCGAGCGCATCCATCTCCGCGATCGCCTCCTCGTCGCCGTTGGCGACCTTGAGACAGGCTTCGTGGAACGCATCCCAGGAGCCGTAGCCGCGCGCCAACGCCAGCGCCGTGGTCTCGCCGACATGGCGCATGCCGAGCGCAAAGATGAAGCGCTCCAGCGCGATCTCGCGCCGGGCGTCGATGGCATTGAAGAGATTGCGCACCGAGGTCTCGCCATAGCCCTCAATCTCCTCGAGCTTCAGCTTGGCGTTGCGCGCGGCCAGCGTGAAGATGTCGGCGGGCTCCTTGACCCAGCCCTGGTCGAAGAAGAATTGGATCTGCTTCTCGCCCAGGCCGTCGATGTCGAAAGCGCGGCGCGAGGCGAACAGCTTGAGGTGCTCGATCTTCTGGAACGGACAGGCGAACTCGCCGGTGCAGCGGGCGCGCGAGCCCTCCTCGCCGGTCGCAATCTCCTCCCGCACGACGTCGGTATGCAGCGGGCACGGGCACGTCTTGGGGAAATGGAATTCCTTGGCGTTCTTCGGCCGCTTGTCGATGAGGACGTCGACCACCTGTGGGATGACGTCGCCAGCGCGCTGGATCACGACGGTGTCGCCGATCCGGATGTCGCGGCCCTCGCGCAGAACCTCGCCCTTGTTGCCGATCCCCTTGATGTAGTCCTCATTGTGCAGCGTCACGTTCTGCACGATGACGCCGCCGACACCGACCGGCTCAAGCTTGCCGACCGGCGTGAACGAGCCGGTGCGGCCGACCTGGATCTCGATGTCCTTGAGCACGGTCATGGCGCGCTCGGCCGGAAACTTGTGCGCGATGCCCCAACGCGGCGTGCGTGACACGAAGCCGAGCCGCTCCTGCCAGTCGATGCGGTCGACCTTGTAGACGACCCCGTCGATGTCGTAGTCGAGCTCGGCACGCTGCTCCTCGATGTGACGATGGAACGCGATCAGTTCCTCCACCGAGTGGCAGAGCCTGGTGAGCGGATTGGTCGTGAAGCCGCAGCGCTCGAACCATTTGATCATGCCGCTCTGCGTCTCCGCCGGCATCGCGCTCATTTCACCCCAGGCATAGGCGAAGAAGCCGAGGGGACGCGAGGCGGTGATGGCCGGATCCTTCTGCCGCAGCGAGCCTGCGGCGGAGTTGCGCGGGTTGGCGAAGATGGTGTCGCCCGCTTCCTTCTGGCGCTCGTTGAGCGCGAGGAAGGCCTGCTTGGTCATGTAGACCTCGCCGCGCACTTCGCAGATGTCGGGCAGGTTGCGGCCGTGCAGCTTGTGCGGCACGTCCTTCAGGGTGCGGATGTTGGCGGTGACGTCCTCCCCCTCGGCGCCGTCACCACGCGTCGCGGCGGTGACCAGCTCGCCGCCCTCGTAACGCAGCGACATCGACAGCCCGTCGATCTTCGGCTCGGCCGAGAAATCGATGCGATCGTCGGCAAGCTTGAGGAAGCGCGCAATGCGGCCGACGAAGTCGCGCACGTCCTCCTCGGCGAAGGCGTTGTCGAGCGACAGCATCGGCACCGCGTGCCGCACTTTCTTGAACCGGCCGGAGGGCGCGGCGCCGACCTTCTGCGACGGAGACTCGCTGCTGACGAGCTCAGGGAAACGCTTCTCGATCGCATTGAAGCGGCGACGCAGCTCGTCATAGGCGCCGTCCGAGATCTTCGGCGCGTCATCCTGATAATAGAGCCTGTCGTGGGTCTCGAGCTCCAGCGCCAGCCGTTTCCATTCCACCTTGGCCTGGGCCTTGGTGAGATCGGCAACGTCGATGAGCTGCTTCGGTTTTGCTGTCTTGGGCATGCGTATGATCTGCTCGTCGTTGCGGGACGGCCCGGAGGCCGTTCCGAAACGACGGTGTACACAATGCGCACGCCGGAGCCAAAGCGTTCGGCCCGCTCCGTTTCCAGCTACGCCGCCGCAGCCTCCAGCAGCCGGTCGGCGGCGGCGCGGGCTTCGGCGGTGACCTCGGCGCCGGCCAGCATGCGGGCGATCTCCTCGCGGCGGTGCAGGGTGGCGAGCGTGTTGACCCGGGTGACGACACGCTTGCCGCGATCCAGCGCATCCTTGGAAATCAGGAGATGCTGGTCCGCCCTGGCCGCGACCTGCGGCGCATGGGTCACGGCCATCACCTGAACCCCGTGCGCGAGCCGCGCCAGCCGGGCGCCGATGGCATCCGCGACCGCGCCGCCAACACCCGTGTCGATCTCGTCGAACACCAAGGTCGGCGCCGAGCCGCGGTCGGACAGCACGACCTTGAGCGCCAGCAGGAACCGCGACAGCTCGCCGCCCGAGGCGACCTTCATCATCGGGCCCGGCCGCGTGCCCGGATTGGTCTGGACCCAGAACTCGACACGGTCGATGCCCTCCGGCCCCGGCGCCTCGGCGTCGCTGTCGACCTGGGTCATGAACTTGGCGCGCTCCAGCTTGAGCGGGGCGAGTTCGGCATGGACGGCCCGGTTCAGCTTCTCTGCCGACTTGGTCCGCGCCGCCGACAGCTTGGCCGCCGCCGCGGCATAGCGCGCATCGGCTGTTGCCGCCGCCGCCTCCAGCTTCTTCAACTGCTCGGCGCCGGCATCGATCAGGACGACATCCGCGGCATATTTGGCAGCCAAGGCCGCCAGCCCATCCACCGGCGTCGAATATTTGCGCGCAGCCGCGCGCAGCGCGAACAGCCGCTCCTCGATGCGCTCCAGCTCCAGCGGATCGAAATCGGTGGCCGCGAGCGCCACCGTCAGATGCTGATCGGCCTCCTCCAGGGCGTTGATCGCCGAATCGATCGCCTTCACCGCCGGATCGACCAGCGCGGGCGAGCTGACCGCGCGTCGCTCCAGCCGGCGAACGGCCGCGGCCAGCGCGGCGATCGGCGACTGGTTGCCGCTGACCGCATCCTGCGCGTCGCGCAGATCGCCTGCGATCTTCTCGCCCTGCATCATGGCCGTGCGGCGGGCGGCGAGCTGCGTCTCCTCGCCCTCCTTCGGCGCCAGCTTCTTCAGCTCGTCCGAGGCATGCCGCAGATAGTCGGCCTCGCGGGCCGCGCGCTCCATGCCCGCCCGGTGCTCGTCGAGCGCCGTGACCGCGGTCCGGCGGGCCGCCCAGAGGGCCTCGACCGCGGCGACGTCCTTCTCCAGGCCCGCAAAGGCATCCAGCAGCCGGCGGTGGGTGGCGGCATCGACCAGCGCACGTTCATCATGCTGGCCATGGATCTCGACCAGGGTGGCGCCGATCGCTTTCAGCGTCTGCACGCTGACCGACTGGTCGTTGATGAAGGCGCGGGTGCGGCCGTCGCCGAACTGGACGCGGCGCAGGATCATCTCGCCATTGGCATCCAGGCCGTTGGCGGCGAGGATCCTGGCCGCGGGATGATCCTTGCCGATCTCGAACACGGCCGTGACCTGCCCCTGGTCGGCCCCGTGGCGCACCAGGCTGGCGTCGCCGCGACCGCCGAGCGCGAGAGCGAAGGCGTCCAGCAGGATCGACTTGCCGGCACCGGTCTCGCCGGTCAGCACCGCAAGTCCATGGGAGAATTCGAGATCGAGTCGTTCGATCAGGACGATGTCACGGATCGACAGTCGCGCCAGCATGGAACCGAAGTCCTTCGTAACGGGGCGGAACGCCCCTGAGCGAACGACTCGATGCTAGCAGCAAATAGAGAACAAAACAAGAATATAGAACAAAGCCAGATCAAACGAGCGATCCGGCCGATTGCTCAGCCCAGGCCGAGCTTCTTGAAGGCGCGCGAGATGTAGGAGCCCTTGTTCTCCTCGGGCTCGACGCCGCCCGACTTCACGAGATTGTAGGCGTCCTTGTACCACTTGCTGTCGGGGAAATTGTGCCCGAGCACGGCCGCCGCGGTCCGGGCCTCGCCGACGATGCCGATCGTCATGTAGGCCTCGGTCAGGCGATACAGCGCTTCCTCGACGTGCCGCGTGGTCTGATACTGCGTCACCACCGCCTTGAAGCGGTTGATGGCGGCCGTGTAGTCGCGCTTCTGCATGTAATAGCGGCCGACATCCATTTCCTTGCCGGCGAGCTGGTCGCGGGCGCCCTCCATCTTGGCCTTGGCATTGGTGGCGTATTCGGAGGTCGGATATTTACGCACCACCTCTTCGAGGGAGGCGATGGCCTTCTCGGTCCGGCCCTGGTCGCGGCTGATGTCCGGGATCTGGTCGTAATGCGAGGCAGCAATCAGGTATTGCGCATAGGCCGCGTCCGGGCTGCCCGGGTGCAGGGTAACGTAGCGGGTGGCGGCGCCGATGCAGCCATCGTAGTCGCCGGCCTGATAGGAGGCGTAGGCCGACATCAGCAGCGATTTGCGGGCCCAGTCGGAATAAGGATGCTGGCGGTCGACCTCCTCGAACTTCTTGGTCGCGCCTTTGACGTCCTTCTTCTCGTTCATCAGGTACAAGCCCTCATTGTAGAGCTTGTCCGCGGGCTCATCGACGAAGGTGTCGTCCTTGGCGAGGAACTTGTCCCAGAGTCCGCCGGTGCCGCAGCCGCTCAACGGCAGCGCCAGCAGGATCAGCGACGCGGCGAGCCGGAGCCGGCCGATGCTTGCTGCGGGATGACGGAGGTCGCGCGTGAGACGCTGTATCGACATGCTTCTTTGGAACCCGATGCCTGTGATCTGATCTACGCCGTGCACCATGAAGGTCGCTTCATGACCGCGAAGGAAGAGCCCCGCCAGTGGCACGCATCACGCGGCCCCGGCCTCTCTAGCCGAAAACACTTCATCAACCAACCGCATAGGAAGCCAATCCGCCCGGATTAAGGCAACACCGAGGCTGCCGCCGCGCATCATGGTTACCGCTGAAGAAGCCGTTGGAAAACATCGAAATGCCGATGATCCAGCCACGGAGAAGACGTGGCCAGTAACAAACATTGACAAAAAAGCAGCCGGAAAAAACCGAACGAAGTCGAAAGCAAAGCTCCCGGCAATGCCGCGCGTCGCGCAACCCCGTCGACGGATCAGCCGAGCGGCAGGACGGCGCTCAGGACACGTCCGGGCCGTAGGCCGGCGCAACCATGCCACCGACCATGCCGCCAACGACCTCCGCGGCCACGCGGGGACGCCGCACGGTCTCGCCTTCGACGATCCGCCAAGCCGTGCGATCCGCCATCAGAGCAGTCAGCACCGCATGGTTGAGCTTGTGACCACCACGGACCGAACGATAGGTTCCGAGCATCGGCAGGCCGGCCAGCGCCAGATCGCCGATCGCATCCAGCACCTTGTGGCGGGCGCATTCGTCGGCGTAGCGCAGACCTTCGGGATTGAGCAGGCGGTCCTCGTCGAACACAAGCGTGTTGTCGAAGGACGAACCGAGCGCGAAGCCGGCGCTCCACAGTCGCGACACGTCGCTCATGCAGCCGAAGGTGCGGGCGCGGGCGATCTCGCGGCGGAAGCGCTCGGGGCTGAGCTCGAAATGATAGGCTTGGCGGCCGATCACGGGGTTGGTGAAATCGATTTCGGCTTCGACCCAGAAGCCGGAGCTGTTTGGACGCAGCTCGCCCGTGGAGGCGCCGATGGTCACCTGGACCGGCTTGAGCACCTGAATGTAGCGCCGCGGAGCCGACTGATTGACGATCCCGGCCTGGTCGATGGCAGCGACGAACGGTGCCGCACTGCCATCCATGATCGGAACCTCGGGACCATCGACCTCGATCAGCGCATTGTCGACACCCATGCCGCGCAGCGCGGCGAGAACATGCTCGGCGGTGGACACCAGCGGACCGTTGCGGTCACCGAGCACCGTCGCCAACTCGGTGGCGATCACCGAGCCGAAGGACGCCTGGACCTCGCGGTCGGCGCCATCGAGGCCGGTGCGGAGGAACACGATCCCCGCATCGATCGGCGCAGGCCCGATCGTCAGGCTGACAGGCGCGCCAGAGTGGACGCCTACACCGGTGACGGTGGCTTGCGAACGAAGCGTTGTTTGCCGGCTGAATTTCATCGACGATCGCCCAAGACCCCGCCTGATCCCCTCGTCAGCCCGCCCCTCGCGAACCGACTCACTTTCAGGCATCCCCAAGTCACGGCAGAACTTAACGAGAGCCCCAAAGAGCGCCAACTCACGCTTCTTTACGGATTGTTACCCCATCTCTGCCGTATTCGCGCCAACCCTTAACCAAACTGGAACGAGGCCTTAACCCTCCCGGTTCCCGATCTAAACACCGAAAGAATAATTAATCATTTAAAATCAGTTAGTTGAACGGCAATCACGGAGCCCCGGCGGCCCATGGAAAAGGCCCGGCTCTCGCGAGCCGGGCCTGTTCAGCACCATCAGGGCTGTAACAATTCTCAGGTTGCCTGCCGGCGGAGGAAGGCCGGGATATCCAAATGGTCGTCTCCCTGTGGCGCCGGGGACACAGGCGCAGGACGGCCATGGACGTCCAGACCCTGCGGCGCGGGACGGCGGGCATATTCCGAGACAGGCGATTCGTGGCTCGCAACCTGCTGAGCAACGTTCCGCTGCGACTTACGTTCCGGCAGGGGCGGCATCTGCGGCATGGCAGGACCCGCGGTCCGCACCGGCAGCGGCGGCTCGGCGTCCTCGTCCCGGCGGCCGAGACCGACATTGGCGAGACGCTGCAGCAGCGACATTCGGGTCTTCTGCGGATGCTCGTCGCCCTCGTCGCCCCTCGCCTGACGGATCTCGGCCTGGGCCGGCATCGGCAGGTCCTCGAACTTGGGCATGCGCGGCGCGCGGACCGGAACCCGCTCAGCGGCCTGGGGAATGAAGGTCTCGGGCGGGGCCGCCGGCTCGATCGGAGCCGCGCGCTGCGCCTCGGGCTCCGGGAACAGGGACGGCTTCTGCGCAATCGGGCGGACCGTCACGTCGCCATAAGAGGCTGCCGGCGCCGGGGCAGCCGAGGGCGCGGGCTCGCTTGCCATTGCGGCGGCAACGGCGGCCAGCGTGTCGCGCTCGAGATTCGGCGCCGGACGCGGCGCAGGCGCCATCGGCGCGGGCGCCGCGGCGGCGACGGCCGGAGCCTGCGACGCCTGCTGCTCGAGCTTGGCGGCGCGTTCAGCCAGGCGCTGATTGTCGGCGCGCAGGCGCGCAGTCAGATCGGCGAGGCGGCTTTCAGGGAGACCCGCGGCAGCGGTCGGGGCGGCGGCAATCGGAGCGACAGCCGCCGCCGGCTGTGAGGTCGTGACGTTCCGGTTGAACTGCGCCTGCTCGATGCCGGTCGCGACCACCGAGACCCGAATCAGCCCGTCGAGCGATTCGTCGAAGGTGGCGCCGACGATGATGTTGGCGTCCTGGTCGACCTCCTCGCGGATACGGGTCGCAGCTTCGTCGACCTCGAACAGCGTGAGATCCTTGCCGCCGGTGATCGAGATCAGGAGGCCGCGCGCGCCCTTCATCGACGAATCGTCGATCAGCGGGTTGGCGATGGCGGCTTCGGCGGCAGTGAGCGCGCGCTTGTCGCCGGAGGCTTCGCCGGTGCCCATCATCGCCTTGCCCATCTCACGCATAACAGCGCGGACGTCGGCGAAGTCGAGGTTGATCAGGCCTTCCTTGACCATCAGGTCGGTGATGCAGGCGACGCCGGAATAGAGCACCTGGTCGGCCATCGCGAAGGCGTCGGCGAAGGTGGTCTTCTCGTTGGCGACCCGGAACAGGTTCTGGTTCGGGATGATCAGCAGCGTGTCGACGACCTTGTGCAGCTCGGAGATGCCCGACTCCGCGGTGCGCATGCGGCGCGCGCCCTCGAAGTGGAACGGCTTGGTGACGACGCCCACGGTGAGAATGTTCATCTCGCGCGCGGTCTTGGCAATGACCGGAGCTGCACCGGTGCCCGTTCCGCCACCCATGCCGGCGGTCACGAACACCATGTTGGCGCCCGAGAGATGATCGCGGATCTCGTCGATCACCTCCTGCGCGGCGGCGGCGCCGACGTCCGGCTGCGAGCCGGCGCCGAGGCCTTGGGTCACCTGCGTGCCCATCTGGATGATGCGCTGAGCCTTGGACATGGTCAGCGCCTGCGCGTCGGTATTGGCGACCACGAAGTCCACCCCCTGCAGGCCGGCCGTGATCATGTTGTTGACGGCGTTGCCGCCCGCGCCACCGACACCGAACACGGTGATCCGGGGCTTCAGCTCGTGGATATCAGGAGGGGTAATAGTGAGTGCCATGATTGCCTCTCGATCACGCGCGGGTGGGTTCGCCCCGGCCGCCGGCCGCGGTTGGTGTTGTTGAAAATCGCATGGGGTGGAAACCGGTCATCAGAAGCCCTCGCGTAGCCATCGTCCGACCTTTCCGAAGTAGCCGTCGGTTCCTGTCCCGACCTGCCGCGTATGCCGCGGTTCGACGTGTTCCAGGTGCGCGTATTGCGGATAGACCAGAAGCCCGGTGGGCACCGCGAAGGCGGCGTTCTTGGCCTCGTTGGGGAGACGGCCGAAACCGAGCGGACGGCCGACGCGCACCGGGCGGTCGAGGATCCGGGTCGCAAGCTCGACCAGCCCCGTCAGCTGGGAGGCGCCTCCGCTAAGGACGACGCGCGCCTTGGGTTCTGCCGCAAAGGGCGAATCCTTCAGCCGGTCGCGGACCATTTCAAAAATCTCCTCTGCGCGGTGCCTGACGATGTTCGCGATGGTGGCGCGGGACACGATCTGCGGAACATCCCGCTCGTTGTCACCGGCCGTCGGAACAGACATCAACTCACGCGCGTCGGACCCGCCAGTCAGCACCGTGCCATATAACGTCTTGATTCGCTCGGCATCTGCAATGCACGCTGATAGTCCGCGCGCAAGATCCATGGTCACGTGATGCCCGCCGAGCGCAAAACCGGAGGCATGGACGAAGCGGCCGCCGGAATAGATCGCGATCGTCGTGGTGCCGGCCCCCATTTCGACCACCGCCGCGCCGAGATCGGCCTCGTCGTCGGTCAGCACCGACAACCCGGCAACATACGGGCTTGCCGCCATGGCCTCGACGTTGAGATGGCAACGCTCCACCACGAGCATCAGGTTCTTGGCCACGGTGGCGTCGGTCGTGACCACGTTCATGTCGACGCCGAACTGCCGCGCCAGCATGCCGCGGGGGTCGCGGATGCCCTTCACGCCATCGAGCGTGTAGCCGACGGGCAAGGCATGCAGCACCGCGCGCCCGTCGCCGGTGGCGTGGTGCATGCCGGTTGAGGTCACGCGGCTGACATCGGCCTGGGTCACGGCGCCGCCGCGAATGTCCGAGGTGGCCTCGATCAGATGGCCCATGACGCGGCCGCCGGCGACCGGCAGCAGCACGGACTCGACCCGCACCTTGGCCATGCGCTCGGCCAGCGCGACCGCCTGCCGCACGGCCTGCTCGCATTCGACGGGATCGACGACGGCGCCGGCCTTGACGCCGCGCGACTGGATCTGGCTGTAGCCGATCAGCTCGACCGTGTGGGTGCGGCCGCGCAGCGCGTCGCTGGGCGGCGCCGGCTTCAGCCGCGCGATCATGCAGGCGATCTTGCTGGTGCCGACATCGAGAGAGGCCACAAGCGCGGTGCGCTTCTGGCCCATCGGGCGCGTCTTCGGAGTCTGGCGATCGAAGCCGGTCATGCGTCACCGGCCTTCTTCTTGGACTTCTTGTCCTTGAACAGCTCGTCGTGCGCCTTCGCTGCGTCCTCGGACAGTTGCACCGTCAGCCGGTCCGACAGCCGCAAGTCGATGGCGACGATGTCGCGCGAGAACAGCTTGTCGTCCTGGTCGAGCTGGGTCAGGGTCGCGAGCGCATTACCGACATCGTGCTCGGGCAGGCGAATATCGAGGCCGTCCTTGGTCCGCAGGTTCCAGCGACGCTCGCCGACGAACACGGCGGCCTTGGTGACCGCGCGCACCTGCGGGTAGCGGGCGAGCAGCGCCAGGAAATCACGCGCCCGGCTTTCGGCTCCCTTGCCGACCACGAGCGGCAGGGTCAGGAAACGGCGCGAGACATATTGCTCGAGCACGGCGCCGTCATCGGCGATGACCGAGAGGCGGCCCTCCTGCTGCCAGAGCGCGAACGCCTTGCGCTCGACGACGTCGATCTGGAGCTGGTTCGGAAAGAACTTCTGCACCGTGGCGTCGGCGATCCAGGGGTTGGCCTTGAGCCTGTCGCGCACCGCGGCGGCATCGAGGAACAGCAACGAGGAGCGGCCGGTGACGCCGCCGACGGCGAGGATCTCGTCCTGGGTGAGCTGCTTGCGGCCATTGATCGCCACGGCCGTGATGCGGAAGCCGGCCGCATTGGCCAGGGCATTGCGGGTGTCGGACAGGGCCGCGCTGACGTCCTGGGCGTGGCCGCCCTTGACGATGCCGAGCCAGACGCTGCCGAACAAGAGCACCACGGTCGCCACGGTGCCGAGCCGGCGCGGCAGATAGCGCTCGACGAGCTCGACCACGCGCGGCGGCGCCTCGCGCTCGACCATCGGCGCGCGCGCGGCCTGCATCGACGCCAGATCTCTTCGGCTCGACCGCCTGCCTTGCTTCGTGCCGCCGTGCGCGAAGCGGATACGCGGAAGGCGGGCCGAGACATACTCGCGCAGCAGGATTGCCGCGCCAAGGGCAGCGGCTTTCAGGTTCGCTTGAGGCCTCTGCGATCGAGCGAGGCGTCCTGCACCATCCATTGCACGAGCTCATCAAACTGTTGCGCCCGCAGATACTCGCGGACCCACGCCTGCGCTCCCGGCCGGCCGGACGCTGGTGACGTCGCGATGCGTGACGTCACGACCCGGCAGCCGAGCACCACTGAGGCGCCAGCGTTAACCTTCGGACGTCCTGGTAAACAAAAAGTAAAATCGGTCCGGAGAGACGAATTTTTTCTCCGATTTATGAGGACCTTGCCCGGAATTCTTAAGCATTTTACGGGTTACAGGAACCACCGGGAGACGCCGGGCCGGGTTCCTGCGGGGCGTCTACCGAACGCCGGATCGACGGCTGCGCCCCTCCGCCAAGGCGATCTGCTGATTGAGGAAATCGACAAAAGCGATCCCCTGCGCCGCGAGCGCCTTGGGATACAGCGAGGCCGCGGTCAGCCCGGGCAGCGTATTGGTCTCGAGATAAACGGGACCATTGGCCGAGACGATGAAGTCGGTCCGCGAATAGCCGCCGCAGGACAGCGCGCGATGCGCCTTGATCGCCTCCGTCTGCAGCGCGGCCGTCACCTCCGGACTGAAGCGGCCGGGACAGATCTCCTTCGTCGCCGCGGCGAGGTACTTCGCGAAATAGTTGAAGGCGCCGTCGGCGGGGAGGATCTCGATCGGCGGCAGCGCGATCAGCGAGCCGTCTACCTGTTCGAGCACGCCGCAGGTGGCTTCCGTTCCGGTGACGAACGGCTCGATCAGATACTCCTCGGTCGCGGCCGCCGCTTTGACGGCAACGAGGTCCTGGCTGGCGTTGACGAAGATCAGCCCAAAACTCGATCCGTCCTTCACCGGCTTGGCGATCAGCCGGCCGTAGCGCGCCAGCGCCGCTTCGGCGTCATCGAACGCGACACCCTCGGCCGCTGTGACCCCGCCGAGCACGGCGAAGCGCTTGGCGGCAACCTTGTCGAAGGCGAGGTGCGAGGCGGCCGAGCTCGAGCCGGTGAACGGCACGCCGCGAAGCTCGCACATCAGTTGAAGCTCGCCATTCTCCGCCCGGCCGCCGTGGAGACCGAGCACCAGAACCCGATCCTCGGCCCTGGCGCGATCGAGCGCCTCGGCGAGCGTGCCGATACTCTCACCATCGGCGGTGAACGGCTCCTCGAACGGCTTGGCATGAGCCGTGAGCGCCGGGCCGCTCGCCTGATGCACCGTGTCGTCGGCCTCCCAGAACCAGAGGTCAGCCTCGGGCAGCGCGGCATGCAGCGCTTTGGCGCTGGCGACCGAGACGAGGCGCTCCTTGTTGGAGCCGCCGAACAAAATCGTGGTGCGCATCAATGTCTTCTCGGTTGATCTCACAACCGCAGTCGCGATTGCGCTGACGTCACTTGAGCAGGGGGGCGATCAGCTCGCCTTGACTCCGATCCGCTTGATCTCCCACTGCAACTCGATGCCCGAACTCGCCTTGACCCGCTCGCGCACGGTCTCGCCGAGAGTCTCGATGTCGTCAGCGGTGGCGTTGCCGGTGTTGATCAGGAAGTTGCAGTGCATTTCTGAAACCTGGGCGCCGCCGACCTTGAGACCGCGGCAGCCTGCGGCATCGACCAGCTTCCAGGCGGAATGTCCCGGCGGATTCTTGAAGGTCGAGCCGCCGGTCTTCTCGCGGATCGGCTGCGCCGTCTCACGATGCGCCTGCACCTCGGCCATGCGCGCCCGGATCGCCTCCGGCGCCGACGGCGTGCCGCGGAAGCGCGCTACCGTGAAGATCAGCGACGGATCGACGCCGCTCGCGCGATAGGTGAACTTCATCTCGGCATTGTTGAAGCGGTGCGTCTTGCCATGGCGGTCAATCGCGATCGCCTCGACCAGGATGTCCTTTGTCTCGCCGCCATTGGCGCCGGCATTCATCCGCAGCGCGCCGCCGATCGTGCCGGGAATACCGAACAGGAATTCCAGGCCCGCGAGATTGGCCGACGCCGCGATCTCGGCGACGCGCTTGTCGAGCGCGGCGGTGCCGGCGGTCACGATGTCGCCCTCCGCCTTGACCTCGCCGAACGCGCGCGGCGCCAGCCGGATCACGACGCCCGGCACGCCGCCGTCGCGCACGATCAGGTTGGAGCCGACGCCGATAACGTAGAGCGGCAGATCACTGGACAGGTTCTTGAGGAAGTAGGCGAGGTCGTCAGCATCCGCCGGCGTGAACAGCACCTGCGCCGGTCCGCCGACGCGAAACCAGGTGAGAGGCGCGAGACTCTCGTTGGCGAGGAGCCGCCCGCGCAGCTCCGGCATTGCGGCTTTGAGCTCGGGCGTAATGTCGGGGAAACTCACGCGGCTGCTCTCACATCGTGCGCCGACATCGTCAGGGTCGGCACGCACTCTCCGTTCCCTCCCCCCTTGTGGGGGAGGGTCAGGGAGGGGGGTGAGCCCCAGGCGCCGGCGCTCGTGGTCCCCCCCTCTCCACCTCTCCCCCACAAGGGGGGAGAGAGCAGAGTATGCCGCGTAGCTGCCAGCTCGCCCAACGACACAGCCCTCATCCCAGCGCCTTCAACTCACCGGGCAGCGCGTAGGCCCATTGCGTGATGTTGCCGGCACCGAGGCACACGACCAGGTCACCGGGCTTGGCGAGACCCTTGACGATGCCGGCGAGATCGGCGGCCTTCGGCAGCGGCACCACGTCGCGATGGCCGTGGGCGCGCAGGCCCAGAACGAAGTGATCGCGATCGATGCCCTCGATCGGCGCCTCGCCGGCCGGATAGACGTCGGCAACGACGACCGCATCGGCGTCGTTGAAGCAGGTGCAGAACTCCTCGAACAGCGATTGCAGCCGGGTGTAGCGATGCGGCTGCACCACGGCGAAGACCTTGCCATTGGTGGATTCGCGCGCCGCCTTCAGTACCGCCGCGATCTCGACCGGATGGTGACCGTAGTCATCGATCACGGTGACGCCATTCCACTCGCCGGTGCGGGTGAAGCGGCGCTTGACGCCGCCGAAGCCGGCAATCGCCTTGCGGATGGCCTCGTCGGACAGGCCGAGCTCGCGCGCGACCGCGATCGCCGCCGTTGCGTTCGAGGCATTGTGCCGGCCTGGCATCGGCAGCGCGATGTCGGCAATCTCGTGCGTCTCACCGCTCTTGCGGTCGCGGAACACGACCTTGAACGACGAGCCGCCGCCCATCGGCGCGAGGTCGACAAGGCGGACATCGGCTTGCGGGTTCACACCGTAGGTGATGATGCGGCGGTCCTCGATCTTTCCGACCAGCGTTTGCACCACCGGATGATCGATGCACATCACGGCGAAGCCGTAGAACGGCACGTTCTCGACGAAGGCGCGGAAGGCGTCCTGCACGGCCTCGAAGGTCTTGAAGTGATCGAGATGCTCGGGATCGACATTGGTGACGATCGCGACATCCGCCGGCAGCTTCAGGAAGGTGCCGTCGCTCTCGTCGGCCTCGACCACCATCCATTCGCCGGCGCCAAGCCGCGCGTTGGTGCCATAGGCATTGATGATGCCGCCATTGATGACGGTCGGATCGAGACCGCCGGCATCGAGCAGCGCCGCGACCATCGATGTCGTCGTGGTCTTGCCATGGGTGCCGGCGATGGCGACGCAGCTCTTCAGCCGCATCAGCTCGGCCAGCATCTCGGCACGCCGGACGACGGGAATGCGCTGGGCGCGCGCCGCCATCAGCTCGGGATTGTCGCGCTTGATGGCGGTCGAGACGACGACGACGTCGGCACCCGCGACGTTCTCGGCCTTGTGGCCGACGCTGACGGTGATGCCCTTCTCGCGCAGGCGTGCGACGTTCGCATTGTCCGAGGCGTCCGAGCCCTGCACCGTATAGCCGAGATTGCACAGCACCTCGGCGATGCCGCTCATGCCGATGCCGCCGATCCCGACGAAGTGGATGGGTCCGATCTCGCGCGGCAGTCTCATGGGGGCATCTCGTCTCAAGGGTTCCGGGCGCCCGGCGGGAGGGAGCGGCCGCGAATCATCAGCTCTTCTTGCAAGACATGACCGACCTGGACAAGTCCGGCCAGGCCGTAAGAACTGCCAAATTCGCAGCCGTTCGCCCGATTTTGGCCGATTTTGGCAGCCCAGCCGGCGCGATCGGCCATGAGTTCCCGCTCGATCCCACCTTTCACAAATTGTTAAGCGCGATCCCACGCTGCCCCCTCCCAACAGGATACCTGCAATTTTTGCGCGCTCACCGCGTCAGTTCGCGTGGCATGAGTAGCGGGCGGCCGGCGTGCCGGGCACGCATATTTCAATCTTTGATGGAGAACCCTCGCCGATGTGCTCGCTGTGTGAAACGCACCCTCCCGTATTGTCCCGGCGCCGGCTGCTCGGCGGCGGCGCAGTGCTGGCTGCCGCGGCGGTCGGCGCACTTCCGGCGTTTGCCAAAGAAGCCAAGCAGGCGAGCGACAGCGCGATGCCCCCCAACGCCATCTCTCCGGACGACGCGATGAAGCGCATCGTCGATGGCAACGCGCGCTACGTCGCCGGCAACCTCGACAACAAGGATTTCTCGGCCGGCCGGGCAGCGCGCGCCGCGGCCCAATACCCGATCGCCGCGATCGTGAGCTGCGCCGATGCCCGGGTCGCCCCCGAGCTGGTGTTCGATCAAGCGCCCGGTGAGCTGTTCGTGGTCCGGGTCGCCGGCAATTTCGTCAACGACGACGGTCTCGCCAGCCTCGAATATGGCGTCAAGTTTCTCGGCACGCCTCTCGTCCTGGTGCTCGGTCACAGCGGCTGCGGGGCCATCGATGCGACGATCAAGGTACTCAAGGACGGCACCAAGCTGCCAGGCCACCTGCCCGCACTGATCAATGCGCTCAAACCCGGCGTCGAGGCTGCGATCGCGAAGAAGCCGCAGGATCTGCTGGCCGAAGCCACCGCAGAGAACGTGCGCAGCAACGTCCGGCGCCTGTCGACCGCCAAGCCGATTCTCGGCCGCATGGTCGCCGAGGGCAAGGTGAAGATCGTGGGCGGCATCTATGACATCGGCACCGGCCGGGTCACCATGATCTGACGCTCAAGCTGGCCGCAGCACGCGATCCGCACGCGCGGCTGCGGCCGCGAGCCAACACACCTGATGGCAGAACCAGGCCTCCACGGAGGCCACGAAACCCGGCGTCAGCATCAGATGCCGGCGCCCGTCGGCGAAGCGCAGCAGACCGCGCCCCTCCATGGTCGTCAGCAGATTGCGGATATGGGAGCGCGAGACGCCGAGCGAGGTCGCAAGCTCCGCCGTCGAAATCGCGACGGCCTCGCGCCCAACGGCGGACCGGGCGACGAGCATCAGCGCCAGATGGATGCCGCTGTCATGCTCGTCGGTCCAGGCGAGATCGGGAAATCCCGTCAGGGGCCGATTGTCGCGGCACAGCCAGCTCGCACATTGCCGGATCGTCTCCGCATAGAACGCGGCGTCATCCTGCAGACGAAGGCTCAGTCCGCCGGCATGCGTCAATCGGGCGTGGCAATCCAGATGCATGGCAAGCCAGCCTCGCAGCCCCTCGAGGATGACGGGGCCGGGCACCAGGTAGCGGATACGAGCATCCTCGGGATCGCGCTCGACGGTCACCAGCGACAGACCGCGCAACACCGCGACGAACGCCGCCGTCTGCCGCGGACCCGGCAGCCGCCTCTGCAGGCGTGTCAGGGTCGGCCGCTCGACCGGCTTGCGCGCCGACATGTGCATCATCACGATGTGCGCGGCGATTTCCGTCGGAGCGCGCTGACCGAACAGCTTGATCATCAGGCGTTGACCGCGCAGCGGCGCAATCAGCTGGTCGCAAAATCCGACGAGCACAGGCACAAAGGACGGATGGCGCCGCAAGTGCATCGGATGATCGTCAAGCAGGACAGCGCCATTGTCGGAGCTCCGGTTCATCATGGGATCACCGTGCGCTTGCGCGACTAGAGCGCCGCCGTCCTGATCACGAGATCGGCCAGCCGTTCCGCGGCATCGAGCCGCCCGGCTGTGCGCGCAGCCTGGGCCATCGCGGCGAGACGCGTCGGCTCGGCGGCGAGCGCCGAGATCTCGGAGGCCAGCCTGTCGGAGGTGAATTCGCTCTGCACGATCCGGATCGCGGCGCTCGCGTCCGACAGCACGCCGGCATTCGCGAACTGGTCCTGGTCGATGGCGCCCGGCAGCGGCACCAGGATCGAGGGCCGGCCGATCGCGGCGAGCTCGGCCACGGTGCCGGCGCCGGAACGCGAGATCACGAGGTGATTGGTGGCGAGCCGCGCCGGCAGGTCGGTGAAGAAGGGTTGCAGATCGGCATTGATCTTGAGCCGGTCATAGACCGCGCGCACCCGCGCCATGTCCTCCTGGCGCACCTGCTGGGTCAGCACCAGACGGCCCCACAGCGCCGGCTCCAGCCGCTCGATCGCGCCGGGCACGATGTCGCTCATGATGCGCGCGCCCTGGCTGCCGCCGACGACGAGCAACCGCAGCGGCCCGGCGGTCTCCGGCGGGACATAGGGCACGTCCGCGGCTTCGAGGATTGCAGGTCGCATCGGGGTGCCGACCGTGGTCGTCTTGCCGGCCAGCGCGGGATCGCGGTCGAGCACGCCCGGCAACGAGGTTGCAATCGCCTTCACATGCGCGGACAGGAAACGATTGGCGCGGCCGAGCACGGCATTGGCGTCGTGGATCAGGCTGGGCACGCCGGCGAGGCGCGCCGCCAGCAGCGGCGGCACGGTCGGATAGCCGCCGAAGCCGATCACGGCCGCGGGCTTGAGCCGCCGCATCAGGTTGAAGGCCGCGATGGTGCCGGTACCGAGCAGCAGCGCGGTGCGCGCGAGCGCGACCGGCGAGCGGCTGCGCACCGTCTCGCTCGGCACCACGTCGATCATGTCCTTGGTGAACAGGCCGCTGTAGCGCAGCGCGCGCGCGTCGGTGACGAGACGGACGCGATAGCCGCGCCTGATCAGCTCGACGCCGAGCGCTTCAGCCGGAAACAGATGGCCGCCGGTGCCGCCGGCCGCGAGCAGAATGAGAGGCGCGGTTGAGGTCATGCGCGCTTGTTTACAGGCAATGTCTCGTCATTGCGAGCCAACAGCCTAAGCGTAATTGCGCAGCGCGCCGGCTGCGTCGCCGGCCTCGAGCTCCATCCGCGGCCGCTGTCGGGTCAGCGCCAGCATCATGCCGACGCCATAGGCCAGCGACACGATCGAGGAGCCACCGTAGGAGATGAAGGGCAAGGTCATGCCCTTGGCCGGGATCAACTGCAGATTGACCGAGATGTTGATGGCCGCCTGGATACCGAACAGGATCGCGAGGCCCGAGGCCGCGAAGCGCGCAAAGCTATCCTCGGTCGCATAGGCGCGCGACAGCGTGCGGATCACGATGAACGCAAACAGCGCGACCAGCGCCAGGCACAGGATGATGCCGAACTCCTCGGCAGCGACCGCGAACACGAAATCGGTGTGGCTGTCCGGCAGGCTGCGCTTGGCGATGCCCTCGCCCGGCCCCAGCCCGAACCAGCCGCCGTTGGAGAACGCCTCCATCGCGGTGTCGACCTGGAAGGTGTCGCCGGAGGCCGGGTTCATGAAGCGCTTGATGCGGCCGGCGACGTGCGGGACCAAGAGATAGGCGCCGAACAGGCCGGTGGCGGCGGCGCCCGCGAGGCCCGCAACCCAGATCATGCGCATGCCGGCGATGAAGAACAGCGAGCCCCAGACCATCAGGATCAGCATGGTCTGGCCGAAATCCGGCTCCATCACCAGGAGCGACACCAGCACCAGCAGCAGCACCAACGCCATCGTGGTCGCCGGCATGTCGGGCCGCCGCGCGGATTCCGAGAACAGCCAGGCGGAAACGACGACGAAGGCCGGCTTCGCCGCCTCGGACGCCTGGATGTTGACGCCGATCAGCGTGATCCAGCGCCGCGAGCCCTTCACCTCCGGGCCGATCGCGAGCGTCAGCACGATCAGCACGATGGCGATCGTGAACACCACCAGCGCGCTGCGCCGGATCTGGCGCGGCGACAGGAAGGAAACGCCGATCAGCACGATGAACGACGGCAGCAGGAACAGGACGTGGCGGTTGAAGAAGTGGAACGGATCGAGCCCGATCCGAGTCGCCACCGGCGGGCTGGCCGCGAGCGACAGAATCACCCCGCACAGCATCAGCGCGAGGATGGAGCCGAGCAGCGGCTTGTCGACCGTCCACCACCAGTCGGACAGCGGATTGCGTTCTTCACGGGAGAGCATCGGGCGTCCACCTGAGCCGAGTGTCAGCCCATTGGCACCCAGGATGGTTATCGAAGGGTTAAGAAAATCGCTGGCAACGCTGCCTCAGGCCACCCGCTCCACGCCCGGCAGCGCCTGCACCAGGTCGCGGAAATGCGTGCCGCGGATTTCGAAGTTGCGGAACTGATCGAAGGAGGCGCAGGCCGGCGACAGCAGCACCACGACATCCTTCAATCCCGAGGCCTCCGCATCGGCGGCCGCCTGGGAGACCGCGACCTCCAGCGTGCCGGACATGTCGTGCGGCACCTTGTCGCCCAGCGTGCCAGCGAACTCCGCGGCCGCCTCGCCGATCAGATAGGCCTTGCGGATGCGCGGGAAGAAACCCGCGAGGCCGGTGATGCCGCCGGCCTTCGGTTTGCCGCCGGCGATCCAGAAGATGTCGGCGAAGGACGACAATGCGTGCGCGGTCGCGTCTGCGTTGGTGCCCTTGGAGTCGTTCACGAACAGCACGTTGCCGCGACGGCCGACCTGCTCCATGCGATGCGCCAGGCCCGGGAAGCTGCGCAGCCCTTGCTGCAACACGTCCTCCTTCACACCGATCGCGAGCGCCGCGGCGGCGGCGCAGGCCGCATTCTGAGCATTGTGCTGGCCGCGCAGCGAGCCGATGCCGCCAAGCCGGGCGACCTCGCTGCGGGCCCCGCCTGCACTGCACACAATCGTCTCGTGCTCGACATACAGCCCGTCCGCCAGCGGGTTCTTCACCGAGATGCGCACGACGCGCTTGCCGGCCCGGTCGAGCCGGTCGGCGATCGCGCGCGAAAAACCGTCGTCGACGCCGACGATCGCGGAGCCCTTGGACTGGACACTCGCCACCAAGCGCTCCTTTACGGCCGCGTAGTTCTCGATCGTGCCGTGCCGGTCGATGTGATCCTCGCTGACATTAAGCAGGATGCCGACGCTCGGATCGAGCGATGGTGTCAGGTCGATCTGGTAGGACGACATCTCGATGACGTGGACGCGGCCCATGCGCGGCGGCTCGAGGGACAGGATCGCGGTGCCGATATTGCCGCCCATCTGGGTGTCGTAGCCGGCGACGCGCATCAGATGCGCGATCAACGCCGTCGTGGTCGATTTGCCGTTGGTGCCGGTGATCGCGACGAACGGCGCATCCGGCGCGTGCCGCCTGCGCTCGCGGCAGAACAGCTCGATGTCGCCGATCACCTCGACCCCGGCCTCGCGCGCCTTCAATACGGTCCAATGCGGCACGGGATGGGTCAGCGGCACGCCCGGCGCCAGCACCAGCGCGGCGAAGTTCGCCCAGGAGACGGTGCGCAAATCGGCGGTGATGAAACCCGCCTTCGCCGCTTCCGTCATCCGATCGGCGCCGTCGTCGGCCGCGATCACTTCGGCGCCGCCGGCCCGCAGGGCATGACACGAGGCCAGCCCCGAGCCGCCGAGCCCGAACACGGCGACGGTCTTTCCAGCAAATGCGGTGACGGGGATCATGTCAGCGCAGCTTCAGCGTCGAGAGACCGACCAGCGCCAGCATCACCGAGATGATCCAGAACCGGATCACGATCTGCGGCTCGGTCCAGCCGAGCTGCTCGAAATGGTGGTGGATCGGCGCCATCTTGAATATGCGCTTGCCGGTCAGCTTGAACGAGGCGACCTGCACGATCACCGACACGGCCTCCAGCACGAACAGGCCGCCGATGACAGCCAGCACGATCTCGTGCTTCACCGCGACCGCGATCGATCCGAGCATGCCGCCGAGCGCCAGCGAGCCGGTGTCGCCCATGAAGATCGACGCCGGCGGGGCGTTGAACCAGAGAAAGCCAAGGCCCGCGCCGAGCACCGCGCCGCACAGCACGGCAAGCTCACCAGTGCCCGCGACATAGTGGATCTGCAGGTAGTCCGAGAACACCGCATTGCCGGCGAGATAGGCGATCAGGCCGAAGCTGGCGGAGGCGATCATCACCGGCACGATTGCCAGGCCGTCGAGCCCGTCGGTCAGGTTCACGGCATTGCCGGCGCCGACGATGACGAACGCTCCGAAGATGACATAGAGCCAGCCGAACTTGATCACCAGATCCTTGAAGAACGGAATGGCAAGCCCGGTCGAGGACGGATCGCGCCCGAGCCGCACCAGCGCGTAACAGGCGACCAGAGCGATCGCAGCCTCGATCAGCAGCCGCAGTCTGCCGGCAAAGCCGGAATGCGACTGCTTGGTCACCTTCAGATAATCGTCATAGAAGCCGACGAAGCCGAAGCCGAGCGTCACCGCGAGCACGATCCAGACATAGGGGTTGAGCGGATTGGCCCACAGCACGGTGGAGACGACGAGGCCCGACAAGATCATCAAGCCGCCCATCGTAGGCGTGCCCTTCTTGCTGATGATGTGCGATTGCGGGCCGTCGGTGCGGATCGGCTGGCCCTTGCCCTGGCGCAGGCGAAGATGATCGATGATCCAGGGCCCGAACAGGAACACGAACAGCGCCCCGGTGACGACGGCGCCGCCCGTACGGAACGTGATGTAGCGGAACACGTTCAGCAATCCGCGAAAGACGGACAGGCTCGGAAACGTATTCGTCAGCTCGATCAACCAGTAGAACATCCAACCCGCCTATGCCGCCTCACCGAGACCGCGAACACGAATTCGGTCGCGAATCCGGTCCAGCCTCTTTTAACCATGATCGGGGCCGGGTGCGAATCATAGCCCGGCGGAATGACCCATCCGGCATGACCGCTTCGACCACCAGTGGAAAATATCCTTCTGCCGCGCCGCGATATCGCCCGATTTTTCAAGTGGGCCGCTGCAGCGCCGCGGCGAGCTTCGACACGAACTTGTTGACCCAGAAGATCTTCTTGCTGCCCTTGATGACGACGACGTCGCCCGGCGCAAGCAGCGCCGCGACCCGACCGGGATCCAGAGTCACCGGATCCTCATGCCAGCCGAGCCGCTTCGCGTGAGGCAGGGCGTCGAACAGGTGACGCATCAGCGGACCGACGCAATAGACGCCGTCGACCCCCGCGAGATGAGCGACCATCCCCTGATGATAGGCCGGCGCCTCGTCGCCGAGCTCGAGCATGTCGCCGATGATGGCGATCCGCCGTCCCCGCACCGGTCGCGCCTGCAGACTGTCGAGCGCCGCCGCCATGCTGGCCGGGTTGCCATTGAAGCTGTCGTCGATCAGAACAATGTCGCCGACGGTCTGCTCGACGCCACGGCCGGTCATGATGCCGACATCGCCGAGCGTCGGCGCGAGCAGCGCTGGATTGAGCCCGGCCGCTGCGATGGAGGCGAGTGCCGCCAGCGCATTGTGCAGGCGATGCGGCGCACCCGGCGTCAGCGTGAAGGCGACGCGGCGACCGGCGATGTCGGCGCTCACATCCCAGGTCTCGCCGCGCGAGTCGTGCGAGAGCTCGCGCACGTCAGCGCCGCCACCGAAGCGGATCACCTTGCCGGTCCATTCCGGTGCTGCGAGATCGGCCGGCAACACGAGGACGCCGTCAGCCGGCAGCCCATGCGCGATCGAGACCTTCTCTTTCCTGATCGCTTCCAGGCTGCCGAGCTTCTCCAGATGCACCGGCTGCACATTCACGACCAGCGCCACCGTCGGCTGCGACAGCTCCGTCAGCCGCGCGATCTCGCCTTTTTGATTCATGCCCATCTCGACGACCCACACCGAAGCGGAAGGATCGGCGTTGCACAGCGTCAGCGGTACGCCCCAGAAATTGTTGAAGCTCGACGGACTCGCAGACGCACCGGGATAGGCGGCGATGAACTCCTTGGTCGAGGTCTTGCCGGCGCTGCCGGTCAACCCGATCACCGGGCCATGGAAGCGCGCCCGCGCGGCGCGCGCCAGCGCCCACAGCCCATCGATCAGCGTGTCCGGCACCACGAGCTGCGGCACCGTGATCCCATCGATCCTGTGGGGAACGATCATCGCCACCGCGCCGGCCGCTTCGGCATTCGCCGCAAACTCCCAGCCGTCGCGGCTGGAGGCGAAGCTCGATACGAAGCCGCCACTCGGTGTGCCACTCAGTGCCACGAACAGGCTGCCGGGCTTCACCGCGCGACTGTCCTGCGTGACGAAGTCGATCGGGGTCTCTGGGTAGTCGCCGGCGAGGCCGAGCGCGCGCGCCGCCTCTGCCACGGTCCACAGCGCCTTCGTCATGATGTCCTCGCTGCCAACGCGTCCGCGACCGCTTCATGATCGCTGAAATGCAGAATAGTGCTGCCGATGATCTGTCCGGTCTCATGGCCCTTGCCGGCGATCACGAGCGCATCGCCGGGCTGCAGCTCGCCGATCGCGACGCGGATTGCCTCCGTTCGGTCGCCGATCTCACGCGCACCGGGCGCGGCGGCCAGGATTGCAGCGCGGATCGCAGCCGGATCCTCGCTGCGCGGATTGTCATCGGTGATGATGACACTGTCGGCCTCTTCGGCGGCGATCGCGCCCATCAAGGGGCGCTTGCCGGTGTCACGGTCGCCGCCGGCGCCGAACACGACGACGAGCTTTCGCGGAGCATAGGGCCGCAGCGCATGCAGCGCCTTGGCGAGCGCATCCGGCTTGTGCGCGTAGTCGATGAAAATGGGTGCGCCATTGTGCTCGCCGACCAGCTCGAGCCGGCCCTTGGCGCCCTCGAGCTGCTCGAGCGATTCGAACACCGCTTGCGGATCGCTGCCGGTGCCGATCGCGAGGCCCGCCGCGACCAGCGCGTTCTCGATCTGAAACGCGCCGACCAGCGGCAGGCGGACCGCATGCATGCGGCCGCAATGCTGGATCTGGAGCTGCTGCGCAAAGCCGTCGATTGCAACGGCCACGAGGCGAATGCCCTCGCCAGCACCGTCGCCATGCGTCCCCACCGTCATCAGGCGAAGACCGCGCGTCTGCGCCGCAGCGATGACTTCCGGCGAGCACTCATGATCGGCCGAGATCACCGCAGGCCCGCCCGGCGGCACGAGATCGCGGAACAGCCTCAGCTTGGCGTTGAGGTAGTGAGCGATGTCCGGATGATAGTCCATGTGGTCGCGCGACAGGTTCGTGAACCCGCCGGCCGAGACCCTGACACCGTCGAGCCTGAACTGATCGAGCCCGTGCGACGAAGCCTCGAACGCTAGATGGGTGACGCCATCCTGCGTGATCTCGTCGATCTGCCGATGCAGCGCGATCGGATCTGGCGTCGTCAGCGAGCCGTAGACGGTGCGCTTGTCCGACACCAGCCCGACGGTGCCGATGCTGGCCGAGCTGTGGCCGAGGCGCTGCCAGATCTGGCGCGTGAAGGCCGCGACCGACGTCTTGCCGCTGGTGCCGGTAACGGCGGCAATCGTCGCCGGCTGGCGCGGATAGAACCGGGACGAAGCGAGCGCGAGTGCCCGCCGCGGGTTCGGCAGCGCGATGAATGGAACGGCCAGCCCTGTTCCAGGGCCCGCCGCGCCGGCCACGGCGACCGCACCGGCCGCGATTGCCGCCGCAATGAAGCGGGAGCCATCGGTCTTGGTGCCGGAGAGTGCAAAAAACAGGTCGCCGGGCCGCACGGCTCGGCTGTCGACGGCGAGGCCGGATATCTCGACTGCGGCGATGGGAGCGTCGAGCGTCGCCTGATCGCCCAGGAGGTCGTGAAGTTTCATCCTGGTTCCGTGCCAGTCCTGGCCCCGCCCGGGATGGCGGCAGCTCCAAAGCCTGCGATTCGACGACGGCTTACTGTGTCAGCCGCGATGCCGCAAGAATTTGGCGGTCGGACGGCGGAAGGTCAAAACGGGGCTCAATTCCCAGCAGCGGCCCGATCCGGGAGATCACGTTGCCAGCGGTCGGCACCGCGTTCCAGCCCGAGGTGATGAAGCCATAGGTTTCCTTCAGCGGCTGCGGCTCGTCCAGCATGATCAGGAGCTGGTATTTTGGCTTGTCCGCCGGGATCACGGCGGTGAAGAGGGTCAGCACCTTCTTCTTGGCGTAGCGGCCGTTGATCACCTTCTCGGCGGTGCCGGTCTTGCCGCCGATGTAGTAGCCCTTCACGTCGGCCTTGCGCGCGGTGCCGACCTCGGCGTTCAGACGCATCAGATACCGCATCTTCTCCGAGGTCTCCGGCTTGATCACGCGCTTGGCGACCTGCATCGCCTCTGCCTCGGTGCGCTTCATGAAAGTCGGCGGGATCAGATAGCCGCCATTGACCAGCGCACTGACGCCCATCACACCCTGCAGCGGCGCCACCGCCATGCCGTGACCGAACGCGATCGTGACCGTGTTCAATTCGCCCCAGCGCTTGGGCAGGATCGGCGAGGCGCTCTCAGGCAGCTCGGTGCGCAACCGGTCGAACTGGCCCATCTTGCGCAGGAACGCCTTGTGCGCTTCCACGCCCTGCGTCAACGCGATCCTGGCGGCGCCGACGTTGGACGAGAAGTAGAACACTTCCTTCATGTTGAGGAAGCGGCCCTTCGGCTCGTCGTCATGAATCGCGAACTTGCCGTAGTGCAGCGGCCCGCGTGCATCCCACAGCGAATTGAGATCATATTTGCCGGTGTCGAGCGCCATTGCCAGGGTGAACGCCTTGAAGGTCGAGCCCATCTCGTACACGCCCGTGGTCAGGCGGTTGATCCGGTCGGGATCGTGCGCTTCCTTCGGGTTGTTGGGATCGAAATCCGGCAGCGACACCATGGCGATGATCTCGCCTGTCCTGACATTGACGACGAGACCGGAAGCTGCCTTGGCCTTGAACTTGTCCTTGGCCTTGAGCAGTTCGTCGCGCAGCGCGTGCTCGACGCGCAGATCGACCGAGAGCTCGATTGGGCGCTGCAGGCGATCGGTGGCGAAGCCCGCGCGATGCAGGTCGGCAAGGCCCTGATTGTCGAGCCACTTCTCCATGCCGGCGATGCCCTGGTTGTCGATGTTCACCAGGCCGATCAGATGGGCCACCTCGTTTCCGGTCGGATAGACGCGCTTGTTCTCGCGCAGGAAGCCGATGCCCGGCAGGCCGAGGCGATGAATGTCCTGCTGCTGCTTCGGCGTCATCTCGCGCTTCAACCAGACGAAACCCTTGCGCGACAGCAGTCGGTCGCGGACCTCGCCCGTATCGAGATCCGGCAAGGTCGCCGTCAGAAGCTCGATTGCCTCGTCCTTGTCGATGAGACGACGCGGCTCGGCGAACAGGCTCGGCGTCTTCACGTCGGTGGCGAGAACGGCGCCATTGCGGTCGACGATATCGGGGCGCGCGGTGGCGATGGCGTCCTGCTGCGCGGCGCGCCGCGCGCTCGGACCATCCGAGCCGATCGCGAACATCACGAGGCGGCCGCCGATGACCGCGTAGACGGCAGCAAAGGCAATGATCGCGAGGCCGACTCGCGCGCGCGCCTTGGCAGTCCGATCGACATCGCGCCCATACAGCAGCGTGCGCACCAGACGTTGCCGCCAGGGTTCCTGCGGCTTGACGTCGGGCCGAAGCTGATCGGTCATTGCTGATCCTCCGGGCGACGCACCGACCCGGTCACGGGGGGCTCTTCGTTGATCGCGTCGATCGCATCGATCATCGATCCGATCGGATCCGGATTGTCCGGTCGCGCAAATCGCGGCGGCCGCTCCGGCAGATTCTTCAGGCTGTCGTATTGTGTGGCGTTGAGCGGCTTCAGCGGCAGATGCCGCTCGACCAGCCCTTGCAGCCGCAGCGGCGCGTCGAGCTTGGCCCATTCCGCACGCAACACTGCGATGGCCTCGCGCTGCTCGCGGATCTCGGCGCGCAATTGCAGCACGCGCTCGACCCGCGCCGTGGAGTCCATCTTAATGCGATAGACATAGGCCGCCGCGAAGATCAGCGAGCAGATCACGACGAGATGCAGGAGGCGCATCGGTCACCCTCCTCGCAGGACATCGGCCAGCCGCGGCCAGGGCGACGAGGATGCCGAAGCGTGCGCCGGCGCCGCCGTGCGCTCGGCACCGCGCAGCTTGGCGGACCGCGCCCGCGGATTGGCTTCGGTCTCAGCCTCCGCGGCCACGACCGGCTTGCGGTTGAGCAACTGGAAGCTCGGTGCCTCCTGCGCGATCTCGGGCAGATGGCGCGAGCCGCCGCCGGTCCTGCTGCGCTCGGCGAGGAACGTCTTGACGATGCGGTCCTCGAGCGAATGGAACGAGACGACCGCCAGCCGGCCGCCCGGCGCCAGCACGCGCTCCGCTGCCGACAGCGCCTGTTCGAGCTCGTCCAGCTCCTCATTGACGAGAATCCGCAGCGCCTGGAACGTGCGCGTCGCCGGATGGATGTCGCCAGGCTTGGATCTCACCACGCGCGCGACGATGTCGGCGAGTTGCCGCGTCGTCGTGATCGGCTGTTCCTTGCGCGCGGCGACGATGGCCCGCGCCACGGCGCGGGAGTGCCGCTCTTCGCCAAAGATGTAGATGACGTCGGCCAAAGCGCGCTCGGCAGCGTTGGCGACGACATCGGCGGCCGTCGGTCCCGTGCCGCCCATCCGCATGTCGAGCGGGCCGTCGAACCTGAACGAGAAGCCGCGCGCGGCGGAGTCGAGCTGCATCGAGGAAACGCCGACATCCATCACGATGCCATCGACATGCGCAAGGCCTCGCGATGCACAGATGTCGGCCAATGCCGAGAAACGGTTCTCGACCAGCGTCAGGCGACCGCCCGCCTCAGTGAGGAGACCTGCGCCGCCGGCGATTGCGGTGCTGTCGCGATCGATCCCGATGACGTGTGTTCCCGCCGTTGCCAGGATCAGGCGCGTATAGCCACCGGCGCCAAAGGTCGCATCGACGTAGGTTCCGCCGCCGCGTGGCGCCAGCATCTCGACCGCTTCGGGGCCGAGCACCGGGATGTGTCGCTGGTCAGCCGTGCTCACCCGGCCGCTCCGCACGCGCGCCGTTGCTTCAGACTGACTTTGGTTGGCAGCGAGCCCATCGCGCCCTCGATCCTCGCGCCCCGTCAATTCGCCAAGCCATCTCCCGGGACGCTCCGTCATCCGTCGCGCCGTCACGACATCAGCAGCACGATCCGGCCATGTCGAGATCCTCGATCCGACAGCGATCGCGCGGCGCCGGAGCGCCCCGGAACCGCTTTCGATCGTGATCTGCCGTGCAGGACCTTGCATCGTGGCGGCTTGCCGTCCCGAAAGCCGGCTTGGCTCTTCACCACTCAGTAACGGCGTTTAGCGTTAACAAACCGTTGATGGTCTGTGGCGGATGTTGGGCACTTGGACCGCGAGGCGGAGCTGCCCGGTAGACCTTTCGTCCTGCTCGCCGCCGTGCCGTTCGGCGGACCGGCGATCGCGATACAACGGTCCGCTCAATAGCGAGGGCTCGCATGCGATTTCGATTGCGGCTGGGTCATGTAAAAGAGTAGTGCCTGCCCATATCCGGTTTGAGCCACCGCCGCCGCCGTCCGCTTCGAGTCGTTCATGCCAAGTCCCTCCGACAAGCCGGAATCGAAGCGTCCTCGTGCGCTGCAGATCCCCAAAGGCGTTTCCAACCTGCCGGTCTTCACGCCGGACTCGTCGGTTGCCTCCGACGTGATCCCGTCGGCCAATTTCGGCGAGCGCAAGGGTGGGCGCCAGCCGGACATGATCATTCTTCATTACACCGGCATGCCGGATGTCGAAGGGGCGATCACCAAGCTGTGCACCGCCGGCAGCGAGGTCTCCGCGCATTACGTCGTGCTCGAGGACGGACGCATCGTCCAGTGCGTGCCGGAGGCCTTGCGCGCTTGGCACGCGGGTCTCTCGTCATGGGACGGCGAGGAGGACATCAATTCCTGCTCGATCGGCATAGAGATCGTCAATCGCGGCCACGATTGGGGCTATCCGGATTTCCCACCGCGGCAGATCGCGGCGGTCATCGCGCTGTGCCGGGGCATCATGCTCCGCCGCAATGTCCCGGCGCATCGCGTGCTCGGGCATTCCGACGTGGCACCCGCGCGCAAGAAGGATCCGGGTGAGAAATTCCCATGGCATTCGCTGGCGAATTCGGGGGTGGGCCACTGGGTGCAGCCGGCGGCGATCACCAAGGGCGAGACGCTGAAGCTCGGCAGCATCGGCGACGACGTCAAGGGCTTGCAGAAGGCGCTCGCCAAATACGGCTATGGCGTGCCGATCACGGGTAAATTCGACGGCATCACCATGGACGTCGTCACCGCGTTCCAGCGGCACTTCCGCCCCGAAAAGATCGACGGTATCGCCGACCGCTCGACCTTGTGGACGTTGCATGCGCTGCTGACGAGCCTGCCGGCCGAGGATCAGGCGCCGCGCGTCTGACACGTCAGGGCTCCACATCGAGCTCACCGAGCCGCCGTGCATAGAGACGCTTGAGCGGCGCGAGCTGCGTGGCTGCGCTCGCCTCGCGGTAGGCGGCGCGCGCCTCATCGCGCCGACCGAGCCGCCGCAGAAGGTCTGCCCGCACCGCCGGCAGCAGATCGTACTGCTTCAATCCGCCGCGCGCGGCCAGCGCATCGACCAGTGCCAGCGCCCGCGCCGGGCCGTCGACCATCGAGACAGCGGCCGCATGATTGAGCTCGATCACAGGCGATGGCGCGATCCGCAGCAGAACCTCGTAGAGCCCCACGATCTGCCGCCAATCCGTTTCAGCGTAGCTGGCGGCCTGAGCATGAAGCGCGGCAATCGCGGCCTGGACCGTATAGGGCTGCGGGAGCCCCTTCATGCCCAGGGCCTGTTCGACCAGCCCAAGCCCTTCGGCGATCTGCTCACGATTCCACAGCGAGCGGTCCTGCTCCTCCAGCAGGACGATGTCGCCCGCCGCATTGGTACGGCCGGCGCGCCGCGCATCGTGCAGCAGCATCAACGCGAGCAGGCCCTTGATGTCGCGCGCCTCCGGCATCAAGCCAAGCAGCAGGCGACCCAGCCGGATCGCCTCGCGCGCGAGATCCTCGCGAATCAGCTCGGTGCCTGAGGTCGCGAGATAGCCCTCGGTGAACACCAGATAGATCACGGTCAGGACGCCGCGCAGCCGCTCCTCGAGCGCATCGCGTCCCGGCACCTCGTAGGGAATGCCGGCGAGGCGGATCTTCTGCTTGGCGCGCACCAGGCGCTGCGCCATCGCCTCCTCGCCGGTGACAAGTGCGCGGGCGACCTCGGCGGTGGTGAGGCCGCAGACCGTGCGCAGCGTCAGCGCCACCTGGACCTCCGGCGCGAACGACGGATGGCAGCAGGTGAAGATCAGCCGCAGCATGTCGTCGTCGAGATCGGCCGGCGCGTCGGCGTCGTCGTTGGCGGCATCACGCTCGATGGCGTGAACGATCTCCGCCTCCTTGTCGCGAAAATTGCTCCGCCGCCGGATCCGGTCGATCGCCTTGTTGCGGGCGACATTGACCAGCCACGCCCGCGGGTTGGCGGGGGCGTCGGACCCCCGCCATTTGAGCAGCGCCGCAGCGAACGCATCCTGCAGCACGTCCTCGGCCAGATCGAAGTCACCGACGAGCCGGATCAAGGTCGCGAGTGCGCGGCCGGCCTCATCGCGGAACACCTTGTCGATCGCATCAGGCGTCATCGGTGACCCTTCTCGGCCGCGAGCCGCACCGGTCTCAATGATTATATTGCCAGACCGGCCGCACCTCGATCGAGCCAAAACGGGCGCCGGGAATCCGCGCGGCAATCCCGATCGCCTCGTCGAGATTCTTGGCCTCGATCATGTAGTAGCCGCCGAGCTGCTCGCGGGTCTCGGCGAACGGACCGTCGGTAGTGAGGATCTTGCCGTCGCGCACCCGCACGGTCGTCGACGTCGTCGTCGGCTGCAGCCGGTCGCCGCCCTTGTAATTGCCGCTCGAGATGATCGACTGGGTGAAGGTCTGGTACTCCGCCAGCATCTTGCCCTCGGCCTCCTTCTCCATCTTCGCGTAGTCGACTTCGTTCTGGTAGATCATCAACAGATATTGCATCGAACTTGCTCCCTTGTTTCGGCCGGATCGCCGACATCCAGTCGAATGGCGCGCTCACGTAACGACACGCCCAGGATAATATTTTTGCAGGCGCAGCGATGGCTTGACCTGATGGCCGGGAAGCCCCATTCAAGCTGCGTCAGTCGGCCGGACGGCCGCTCCGGCAGGCGCCGAAAGGCCGCCGGGGAGGAAAGTCCGGGCTCCATCGACATGCGGTGCCGGATAACGTCCGGCGGGGGCGACCCCAGGGATAGTGCCACAGAGAACGAACCGCTTCCTCCCGCGAGGGAGGCGAGTAAGGGTGAAAAGGTGCGGTAAGAGCGCACCGCGGGGCCGGCAACGGAACCGGCATGGTAAACCCCACCGGGAGCAAAACCGAATAGGGACGGCCACGCGGAGACAATCGCCAAGGCAGATGATGCCAAGGCGATGACGTCCGCGGGAGCGATGTCAGGCTCGCCGTCCGGGTAGGTTGCCCGAGGTCGCGCGCAAGCGCGATCCCAGAGGAATGGCCGTCACGTATCGTCATGCGCAAGCATCACGGTGCCCTACAGAACCCGGCTTACAGGCCGGCTGATATGTTCATGAGGGGCTCGGCGCAGCAGCGCCGGGCCCCTCACCATTTTTGTCAACCGGCGGCCGAGAGCTGGCCGAACTCGGTGGCCTGGCGCTCGAACAGGCTGCGATAGAGTCCGCCGGGTCTGCCAACCAGCGTGGCGTGGCTGCCCTGCTCGACGATACGGCCGCGGTCGAACACCAGGATGCGATCGAGGCTGCGGACGGTCGCCAGCCGATGCGCGATCACGATCGCCGTCCTGCCCTTCATCAGCCGCTCCATCGCCTCCTGGATCAGCGCCTCGGATTCCGAATCGAGGCTCGAGGTCGCCTCGTCCAGGATCAGCACCCGCGCGTCCGCCAGGAACGCCCGCGCCAGCGCGACCCGCTGCCGCTCGCCGCCCGACAGCTTGACGCCGCGCTCGCCGACCAGCGTGCCGTAGCCCTTGGGCAGGCGCGTGATGAACTCATGCGCGTTGGCGAGCCGCGCCGCCTGCTCGATCTCGGCCTGGCTGGCGCCAGGACGGCCATAGGCGATGTTCTCGGCCAGCGAGCGGTGGAACAGGATCGGCTCCTGCTGCACGATCGCGATCTGGCTGCGCAGCGAGTCCTGCGTGGCATGCGCGATGTCCTGCCCGTCGATGAGGATGCGGCCGCCGCCAACGTCGTAGAGCCGCTGCACCAGCTTGACGAAGGTCGTCTTGCCGGAGCCGGAGCGCCCGACGAGGCCGATCCGCTCGCCCGGCCGGATGTCCACCGAGAGCCGGTCATACAGCGGGGTGCGATGGCCGCCATAATGAAACGTCACCGCATCGAACACGATGTGCCCACCGGTCACCGCGATCGGCCTGGCGTCCTTGGCATCGATGATGCCGATCGGCTCGCTGTGGATCGCCACCAGCTCGTCCATGTCGTTGACCGCGCGCTGCAGGTTGTTGATGTGCATGCCGACGTCACGCAGATACGCATGGATGACGTAGTAGCTCGTCAGCACATAGGTGACGTCGCCTGGCGAGGCCTTGCCCGCCATCCACAGCAGCACGGCGCCGCCGATCACCGAGGACCGCAGGCACAGCAGCACGCCGAGCTGCACGGCCGCCGTCGTGTTGTAGCGCAGCCAGGTTCGGTTGACGCGACGGCTCCAACGGCTGACGACGCGCATCAGCCGGCCGTCCTCGCGGGCTTCCGCCCCGAACGACTTGACCACCGCATTGCAGCTCAGCGCGTCCGCCAGCGTGCCGCCGACCTTGGTATCCCAGGCGTTGGAGATCCGTGCGGCCGGGGCGATGTAGCGGGTCGAGAACACGACCGTCATCGCGACATAGAGCGCCGCCCCGACGGCGATCACGCCGCCCAGCGCGCCCCAGTGCAGGCCGAGCAGCACCATCGAGCCCAGCAACACCGAGAGCGACGGCAGCAGCGCCAGCAGGATGGTGTCGTTGTAGAGGTCGAGCGCCCACATGCCCCGGGTGATCTTGCGCACCGTGGAGCCGGCGAAGCTGTTGGCGTGCCAGTCGGTCGAGAAGCGCTGCACGCGTACGAATGCGTCGCGCGCCACGTCGGACATGATGCGCAGGGTGAACGGCACGATCAGTTGCAGGCCCGACAATCGCAGCACGATCGAGGCGAAGCCAAGGGCTACGATGGCGGCGAACGCCACCAGCGCGCTGTGCCGTGCATCGGCATTGCCTGGGCCCAGGGTGAGCGCATCGACCAGCCGGCCGGAGAACAGCGGCATGAACAGATCGGCAGCGGTGGCGCCCAGCAGCGCGCACGCAATGCCGAGCGTCATGCGTGGCTGCTTCAGCCAGTGGCGGGTCACGAACGGGATCACGACGCGGATCGCGGCGGGACGCTTGTCGGCCTTCAGGCCGGAGACGTCGACGGTCATGGCATCATCCGGCCGCGCTCGCAGCGCCAGCCGGCTCCAAATAGTGCAGACGCGACGCGGCGCGCGGTCTGCGGATGAGTAACTCAGGCGTTGGGAAGTTAAGCGATGGTGCTCAAAGCGAGCGGCCGAACACCAGAACAGGCATCGAGCGGGTGCATGCGATCTGCAGATGCGATGTGGTCATGCAAATCTCCCCGGTTCGAGCGACAATTCTTGTTCCATACCATCGACGGTATGATTTGGCAACCCGCGGCGCGCGCAGGAGCCGCTCACGTCAATGTGCGTCGCCGCCGCCCGCCATCGGCGAGCTCGGCTTGTTGAGCAGCATCACCATGAAGCTGAGCCCGATGTAGAAGCAGGTCAGCATGAAGAACGCATCGCCATAGCCCATCACGACGGCCTGGCGATGCACGATCTGCGACAGCTGCTTCATCGCCATCAGGGCCGAATCGCCCATGCCCTGCAGCTTCTGCTGCAGCATGTTGAGGGTCTCGACCGCGGTGGCATTGCCCCAGTTGACGCGCTCGTGGAGGCGGGAAATGTGCAGGTCGGTGCGATCGTTCAGCACCTGGTTGATCACGGCAAGGCCGACGGCGCCGCCGAGATTGCGCATCAGGTTGAACAGGCCGGATGCATTCTTGACCCGGTCCGGCGCCAGGGTGCCGAGCGCGATGTTGTTGGTCGGCACCATCGCGAACATCATGCCGACGCCGCGCAGCACCTGCGGCAGGAAAAGCTCCCAGAAGTCGTAGTCGCGGGTGATGCCGGTCATCTGGTAGGAGCCGATCGCGAAGATCACGAGGCCGAACGCGATCATCAGGCGCATGTCGATCTTCAGCATCAGGCGGCCGACCACCGGCGCCATCAGGAACATGGTGACGCCCGAGACGAACATCGTCTCGCCGATCATCAGGGCGCTGTAGCCGCGGACTTCGGCGAGATAGCGCGGATAGATGTAGGTCAGGCCATAAAGGCCGATGCCGATGCAGAATTGCAGGAGGCAGCCGACCGCGAAGTTGCGGTTGCCGAAAGCGAAGAGGTCGACGATCGGCTCGTCGGCCGTCAGCACCCGCCAGAAGAAGCACACCGCCGAGACGGCGCAGACCGCGGCGAAGATCGCGACCGAGGTGTCCTGCAGCCATTCATATTGCGGCCCCTCCTCCAGCACGTATTCGAGCGAGCCGAGGAAGCCGGCCATGAACAGCAGGCCCCACCAGTCGAAGCGGTCGAGCAGCTCGAAATGCGGCTCGTCGAAATCCACCAGCGCCAGCACGCCTGTCGTGATGATGATGCCCGGCACGATGTTGACGAAGAACAGCCAGTGCCACGACATCGCGTCGGTGATGTAGCCGCCGACCGTTGGACCCACCGTCGGCGCCAGCGTCGCGACCAGGCCGATGATGGGACCGACGATGTGGAATTTGGTGCGCGGGAACACCGTGTAGGCCGAGGCGAACACGGTCGGAATCATGCCGGCGCCGAGGAAGCCCTGCAGCGCGCGCCACACGATCATCTGCTCGATCGACGAGGCGAAGCCGCACAGGAAGCTCGAAATGGTGAAGCCGGCCGCCGAAATCGCGAACAACAGCCGCGTGCCGAGCGCGCGCGACAGGAAGCCGGACAAGGGAATCGCGATCACCTCGGCGATCAGATAGGCCGTCTGCACCCACGACACTTCGCTGGAGCTCGCCGACAGTCCGGCCTGGATCTCGCTCAGCGACGCCGAGACGATCTGGATGTCCAGGATCGCCATGAACATGCCGAACACCATGATCAGGAACGCGATCAGCCGCCGCGGCGCGATGCGGTCCGACGGCGCGGCCGGTGCGCTCATAGTGGGGTCGGCTGTCGTTGCGGTGGCCATGTTCTAATGAGTCCGCTGGAGTCGATGACCGCGCCGCGTCACAGGTGCGCTCCCCTCCCCCCGCGCGAAGCGGAGCTTCGCTAGGCGGGGAGGGGTCGGGGGTGGGGGTCCCCAACGGCGGTCTCGCCCGGAGACCCCCCACCCCACCCCTCCCCCGCAAGGGGGGAGGGAGCTGACTTCCGATGACGCAACAGCGAATGCAATCGCGTCAGTTAGATCACCTCGCTACTTCCCCTGCACCGTCGCCGGCGCGTCGAGATCTCCGTCGCTGTCGGCATCCTTGGCGCCGACGGTGGTGTCGACGGTGACGTAGACCGACATGCCGGCGCGCAGCAGGTTCTGCCGCGCCACCTCCTTCGGCACGCGGATGCGCACGGGCAGGCGCTGCACGATCTTGGTGAAGTTGCCGGTCGCGTTGTCCGGTGGCAGCAGGGTGAACACCGAGCCCGAGGCCGGCGAGATGCTGTCGACCACGCCCTTGAAGCCGCGTGCACCATAGGCGTCGACCTTGATCGTGACCGGCTGGCCCGGACGGATACGCCTGAGCTGGGTTTCCTTGAAGTTCGCGTCGATGAAGACGTCGTCGAGCGGCACGACGTTGCCGAGCCGCTGGCCGACCGCGACGAAGTCGCCGGTGCTGACGAGACGGTTGGAGAAGGTGCCGTCGACCGGCGCGCGCACGGTGGCGAATTCGAGATCGCGCTCGGCCTTGGCAAGCGATGTCTTCAGCTCGGCGAGCTGCGCCTGGGCCTCGACCTGCTGCGCCTTCGTCACCTCGACATTGTCGCGCGCGGCGTCGTACGCGGCACGGGCGGCGCGGACCGCCGCCATGCCCTGGTCGCGCGCGGCTTCCGACTGCTCGAAGGTCGCATGCGAGGCAAAACCCTTGCTGCTCAGCGCCTGCTGGCGCTCATAGTCGAGCCCGGCGCGCTTCATCGCGGCTTCGGATGAGGTGAGATTGGCCTGCGCCTGCTCGGCGGCACTCTGCTGTGCGGCGACCTGGCGACCGATGCGCGCGATCGTCGCCTCCTGCGTGGCGATCTTGGTGCGGGCGGCATCGACCGCGATCTTGTAGTCGCCGTCGTCGATACGGAAGATCACGTCGCCCTTGCGAACCACCGAATTGTCCCGCGGCACGATCTCCTGGATGTGCCCGGAGACGCGCGCGCCCAGCATGGTGTTGTTGGCGCGAACGTAGGAATCGTCGGTCGAGACCATGAAGCGGCCGACCAGATAATAGTGCGTGGCGTAGCCGGCGGCAGCGAGCGCGAGCAGCACGCCGATGCTGGCCAGCACCCGCTTGCGCTTGCCTGATTTCGGAGCGGGGGCGGGCCCGGCTTGCGGCGTCGTGGCTGTGGGAGCGCCGGCCGGCGCGGGCCGTTCGGGCTGAGCCTCGGTGCTGACGTCGGCCTTCGGGTCGGCCGGCTTAGCATCAGCAGGCTTGCGCTGCGCCGTGTCGCTGGCCTGCGGCCGGACCGGCTCAGACCTCGTCTGTTCCGGCGCCTCCTCAGCGTCCGGACGGCGCGCCCGCACAGCCTGATCTCTCGCAGCGGCCATCAGAGACTCCCACCCATGACAGCGGGGCCGTCCAGGCCCCGAAAATCCCGACCGAACCGTTCGGTCAATCCACATCTATCATTGACCGAACCGTTCGGTCAATTTATATCTTCGCTATCGCAACATATCCGCGCAGATGCGTTTGTGACGTTGGCGCCGGCCAAATCTTCGGGAACAGCCTAAACCAATGATTGAGGCGGACCACAACACCACCCAGGCAACGTCGGACGACGATTCCTCGAAGCGCCGGCAAATCCTCGCGGGTGCCCGCAAGGTGTTCATGGACATGGGTTTCGACGGCGCCAGCATGGGCGAGATCGCGCGCGTTGCCGGCGTCTCCAAGGGCACGCTCTACGTCTACTTCGCCGACAAATTCCGCCTGTTCGAGGCGATCGTCGAAGAGGAGAGCGTGCATCGGGGCGCCTCGAACTTCAGCTTCGATCCCGCCCGCGATGCCACGACCGTGCTGTACGAGTTCGGCACCGCGTGGATCGCGGTCGTCTGTCGCCCCGGCGGCGGATCGGCGATCCGCACCGTGATGGCGATCGCCGAACGCATGCCGGAGGTGGGACGGCGCTACTATGATTGCGTCATCGAGGGCACGATCGGCCGGCTCGCCGCCTATCTGCAGGCCCGCGTCGATGCCGGGGAGCTCGCCATCGACGATTGTCACCTCGCCGCATCGCAATTCCAGTTGATGTGCCAGGCCACGCTGTTCCTGCCCTTCATCTTTCAGGGAGCCCCCGCCCCCTCGCCCGACGAGACGCACAAGGTGGTGGCGAGCGCCGTCCGCATGTTCCTCGCGACCTACGGCATCAAGAGTTGAGACGCCGCTGACCGCCTTGATGCGCGCGGCGATGTCGGCCCAGAAGATGTCGGTCCAAGCGACGTCGATCCAAGACATGCGCTCTCCTTCTCGCGGCGGGTGACGCCCGAGCTCTGCAATCGGATCACCCTCGAACTGATCGGAGGGTGCAGGGAAGGCCGGGCGCTGGCCGCGCCCGTGGCCCGCCTGCTCAAAAAAATGCAGGCGGCAGGTACCACAGGTCTGGCCGAACACACCCGGCCCTCCCCGCGCGATGGGCTTACGATTTATACGTAATCTCCCCGGTGTCCGGGCTTGTAGCCACCGTCGCCATCCGGATCATCACCGAACGACTTAGCGCCAGCATCGGGGCGCCAGGACCATACGACTTCATCGTCCTGCCGGTCGCGTTCGTCCGCTCGCGATTCCAGCGCGCTGCGCGCCGACAGGCCACCGCTCCCCGCCTCCAACGCTCGTGACGACCGCGAAACGTCCCTCTTCGATCGAGGCGGGATGGCGGTAGACAACCACGAAATTCGGAAAAATGGAAGAACAAAATTTTTACGCGAGGGACTGGACAGGGCAAATCAGTTTGATCGGGCAAACGAAATCGGATTCTGCGCGCAGCCGGTTTTAACCGCGCGCGACCGCAGCAGCAGCGGGCGACGATACCACGGCGCCGTATCCGCGGAAGGAGCCTAGCGTCCGAGAAGGGTCGCGAGCCGACCTTGCAAGCGGTTGCGGATTGGGGCAATCGAAGCTCGGCAGCTGCGCATCCTGGGCCTACCATGTCAAAGTTCTTCGCTATGGAATCCGTCGGATCTCCCTGGGGTGACTACGGCGATATTCTTTTGAACGGCCTCGTTGAAGCGACCGAGTGCGTCGGGCCGCCGATCATCCGCATCTTGCGCACTGGCCCATATGTGCCGCCGATGACCCAGCCATTCGGCTTCATCATCGTCACCGACGAATTTCGACGTGACCTTGAACGCAGCCAGTTGACTGGCTTTGACTTCGAGCAGACTCAGTATGGGAAAGTCGTCCGCCTCGATTGGCAGACTTGGAGCACGGACACCAATGAGCCGATGTCGTATCCCGAGACAGGCGAACCAGAGGACTACATTTTGGGATGCCCCCACGACCCCACTCTTCTGGCGCAGATGCCTCGGTTGTGGGCTCTCGCCGTCCGGCCTACGCCCGAATTGCAGGTCCAGGGCACACATTCCTTCCGCGCAGATCGACATCCGGGCACGGACATCGCTCGTGAGCATACGCTCCATTGGGTAAGCGAGCGTATGAAGGTTTGGCTCGAAAGATCGTCGGCGGCGAGATGGATTGCGTTTCGTTCGATAAGGCCGAGATGAACAATGTCCGCTTCGGGACGAGACTGTTGACTAAGCCGCTGCTTAACGAGAACTGTCGTCGCCAACAACGTCTCGCTGCTGGTCCAAAATGCGCCTCAGCACCGACGAGGGTCGACGAATTGCTCGCTTGGCGCGTCGGCCAATCGATCTGCTGTGTCGGAAAAACGCATAACCAGCGAGCAGAATTGCAGTGACGCCAGAAATCACGTGACCAGCCGCTAGAGTCGCAAAGCAGAGCGGCCCACCGACGCAGATCACACCGGTCCATAGTAGACAGAATCCAAGGTAAGTCTTGCCTGTCGGGATGCCGCTGCTCATGGTCACAACCGTAGCGCCTTTATGATCTCTGGGCCCCGGCAAAATCGTCCGCGCCGCATCCGCACGTGGCCAATGGTGAATCTAGGATTGACGCTATCTGCCATTGTCCCGGTCGGACCAGGCGCTAGGTGTTTCGCCGACGGCATCCGCAGGCGCATGACCGGGCGCTGGCCCGCCGGCTCTGGGAGCGCTCGGAGCAGTTGCTCGACGCAGCCCCGACGATGTCACGCGCAGCCGTGCGGGCCATCTGATGGGTATCGGAAACATCAGTTGTAGGGTGGGCAAAGTAGCCGCCTGCAGGTCGGTCGCGTGCCCACCATCGCCCCGCGCACGAGAAAGCGGGATGGTGGGCACCGCGCGCGATGCATCACGTATGATCAGCGGCATCGGGGGCGCGCCTTTGCCCACCCTACCCTGTCGCCAACACAAGCGAAGCAGTCAGAGGCGCGGGAAGAGTCTGGATTGCTTCGGCGCAAGAGCGCCTCGCATTGACAGAGAGTGGGCAGGCTCCGCGCCAAAACCTCAACTGTCGTCGCCCGGCCCGACCGAGCGATCCAGTATTCCGCGGCGGCTGTGATGACACGCGACGTCATGGCGTACTGGATGCCCGCCGGAGCCTGCCCTCGGGCTCGCCAAAGGCGAGACCCGGGGGGCGGGCATGACATTGGAGGATTTGGCCGGCAGTGTGCCAAATCTCTTTCTGCTCTACTTCTTACCGCTCTTGGTCGTGTGGGAATGCGAATGGCTATGACTATGGGCGTGGCTATGACTATGCGCGTGCCCGTGGTCATGCGCCGGATCGACCGGCATCATCGCGACGTGGCCGTGGCGGACGCCGCGCTCGGCGATGACGTGGTCGGCGAACGCCTTGACCTCGCGACGCTCGCCCTTGAGCACGGTGACCTCGAGGCAGCTCTCCTGGTCGATGTGGACGTGCAGGGTCGCCTGGGCGAGGCCGGAATGGTCGTGCGCCTCCTGGGTCAGGCGCTTCGGCAATTCGCGCGCGGCATGGTCGTAGACGTAGCTGAGAGTCGCGATGCAGTGGCGGCTGTCGGCGGCGCCGGCATCGGCCGTTTCGAGGCCGCTGCGCAGCAGATCGCGAAACGCCTCCGAGCGGTTGTCGTAGCCACGCCGGGCCATGAAGGCGTCGACCTCGGCCAGAAGATCGTCGTCGATCGTGATCGTCAGGCGCTGCATGTCCCGTCTCCCTGAGCTGCGCGACAAGCGCCTATCCACCCGATGAGTATGATGTTTTCACGTTGACATCATACTGGTGTCACCTTAGCGTTCTTTAACACTCGACATCAGGGCGAACCAAGTGCGCGTGTCGCGGGCCAACGACGGCTCGCGGCAGATGATGACGCACGCCCGATGACGAGACCGAGGGGCGTGACGATGCGGTGGCGTGGGGCAAGTGTTGGCGTGCTGATGGCGGCATTGGCGCAGCAGGCAAACGCCCATCCGGAACGGGCCCCGGCCGAACTGCCGACGGTCGACGTCGATGCCCCCCGACGCGCGGCCAAGCCGAAACCGCAGGTCCGGCGCGAGGCGCAGCGGCCGAAGCCGGGCGCCGCCCGTGCGGCGACGAATGTAACGCCGGCCACCGCGGCGGCGGCTGCACCGTCCGGCGCGCCCAATGTCGGCTCCGGCCCCGCGCGGCCGCAGGGCATGGCGAGCGAGGTCGTGATATCCGGCGAGGAGATCAACGCCCGCCCGGCGACCCGCCCCGGCGAGGTGCTGGAAGCGGTGCCCGGCCTGATCGTCACGCAGCACTCCGGCGAAGGCAAAGCCAACCAGTATTTTCTGCGCGGCTACAATCTCGACCACGGCACCGACCTCGCACTCCATGTCGATGACGTGCCGGTCAACATGCGCACCCATGCCCACGGCCAGGGCTATGCCGATCTCAACTGGCTGATGCCGGAGACGATCGGCCGTGTCGACGTGCGCAAGGGGCCCTACTTCGCCGACGAGGGCGACTTCGCCTCGGTCGGCAGCGTCCATATCGGCGTGGTCGACAGCGTGCCTAAGGCGATCGCGCAGGTGACGGCGGGCAGCTTCGGCTATCGCCGTTTCTTCAGCATGGATTCGGTGCATGTCGGCGATGGCCATCTGCTGATCGCCGGCGAGGCCGGCCGCTATGACGGACCCTGGACCACGCCCGACGACGCCAAGAAGCTGAACGGCCTGATGCGCTATTCGCAGGGCACGGCGACCGACGGCTTCTCGATCACCGGCATGGCCTATGCGAACCGCTGGACCTCGACCGACCAGGTGCCGGAACGCGCCATCACCTCGGGCGATCTCGGCCGCTACGACGCATACGATCCGACGGACGGCGGCAAGACCAACCGCTTCGCGCTGTCCGGCCGCATCGCCGGCACCGACGAGGCCGGCTCGTGGAAGGCCAACGCCTATTTGGTGAAAAGCCAGCTCGATCTCTACAACAACTTCACCTACGCGCTGAACAACCCGACCTATGGCGACCAGTTTCACCAGCACGACGACCGGCTGATGCTCGGCGCCAATGCGTCACGCACCTTGAACGGCAGCTTCGCCGGCCGCCCCATGGAGACGACGTTCGGCGTCCAGACGCGCTACGACGACATCGCGCTGGCGCTGACCAATACGCGTCAGCGGGTGCTGCTCTCCGACATCGATCCCTTGAGCACCGGCGTCGTTCGCGCCGACAAGGTCGGCGAAGGCAGCGTCGGGCTCTATGTCGAGAACACCGTGCGCTGGACCGACTGGCTGCGCACCACGGTCGGCTATCGCGGCGACTATTATCAGACCCACGTCTATTCGCTGACCAACGGCAACAACACCGGCGATGCCGCGGCCAGCCTCGGCAGTCCGAAATTCAGGATGGTGATCGGGCCGTTCGACAAGACCGAGTTCTTCGTCGGCGCCGGCTATGGCATGCACAGCAACGATGCCCGCGGCGCGACCACTACGGACGATCCGGCTGCGCCGGGCACCAGGATCGACTCCTCGCCCCTTCTGGTGCGCACCAAGGGCGCCGAGGTCGGCGTGCGCACGCGCATCGTCCCCGGACTCGACTCGTCGCTGAGCGTGTTCATGCTCAACCAGGATTCCGAGATCCTGTTCTCCGGCGATGCCGGCAACACCGAGGCCAGCCGGCCGAGCCGGCGCTACGGCTTCGAGCTGACCAACCACTATCGCCCGGCGTCGTGGATCGACATCGATGCCGATCTGGCGATGACGCATGCGCGCTTCG
Organism: Bradyrhizobium sp. SZCCHNS3052; assembly: GCF_032484495.1. Classification (NCBI taxonomy): domain Bacteria; kingdom Pseudomonadati; phylum Pseudomonadota; class Alphaproteobacteria; order Hyphomicrobiales; family Nitrobacteraceae; genus Bradyrhizobium; species Bradyrhizobium sp. SZCCHNS3052. The sequence goes on from NZ_JAUETB010000005.1 coordinate 190,415, forward strand.
TCGGCGACAACACCGACCAAGCGGCGGTCTACGCCTCGCTCGCAGGCTACCCCCAGGCCCAGCTCGGCAATGCGCCCGGCAACTACATCCCCAACGCGCCGGCGATGATCGCGTCGGCCGGCATCACGCTCGGCGAGAAGACCGGCTGGTTCGGCGGTCTGCGCTGGCGCTATCTCGGCTCCACGCCGCTGACCGAGGACAACTACTTCCGCTCCACCCCGACCAGCGTGTTCAACGGCCGCATCGGCTTCCGCGACGCCAATGGCTGGCGCATCCAGCTCGACGTGCTGAACCTGCTCAACAGCAAGGCCAGCCAGATCTCCTACGGCTACGGCTCGCTGCTGCCGACCGACCAGCTCTACCAGGCGTGCTACGGCTCACCGGCCTCCCCGTTGCCGCCCCCGCCGGTGCCGCCGGCCCAGGTCTGCCAGACCGGCGTGATGGACCGCGTGCTGCATCCGATCGAGCCGCTGACGTTCAGGGTGACGGTGGCGGGGACGTTTTGAGGCGGAGCTTGCTAGGTCTCACGCCCTCTCCTCGCGGACGGTGAACTCCCCTCCCCCTTGCGGGGAGGGGTTGGGGGTGGGGGACCACGAGTCCCGCTGTTCGTGATGGAGAGTCGATCTATCAAGAACACTGGAGAATCATCGCGCGCGTCGAACGACCGCAGTCGAACGCGTGAAATCGTTCACGCGTGAAGTGTGCCCCATGGAACGTTCAGCGCGTGGGGACCCCCACCCCCGACCCCTCCCCGCAAGGGGGAGGGGACTCACCGCCGGCTGGGCAAGAGTTCGAGCCGTCACGTGCTATAATGTGTGCCTCTCCTCGGGACCGAAACCATGTCCGACCGCACCACCCATTGGCAGACCGTCTACACCACCAAGGCCGAGACCGAGGTGAGCTGGTACCAGGACGACCCGGCGACGTCGCTGCGGATGATCCGCGAGGCCGGTGCGACACCGACATCGCGGATCATCGACATCGGTGGCGGCGCATCGCGGCTGGTCGATGCGCTGCTCGCGGCCGGCTACGGCGCGCTCGCCGTGCTCGACATCTCCGACGCGGCACTGGCGACGGCGCGCCGCAGGCTTGGCGCGGCGGCGGCCGGGGTGACGTGGATCGCCTCCGACGTCACCACCTGGACGCCGGACGCGCGCTACGAGGTCTGGCACGACCGGGCCGCCTTCCATTTCCTCACCGCGCCTGAGGACCGCGCCGCCTACGTCGACCGCCTGCGCGCGGCCGTGGTGCCCGGCGGGGCCGTCATCATCGGCACGTTCGCGTCCGATGGTCCGGAGAAGTGCAGCGGACTGCCGGTCGTCCGCTACGACGCCCACGGACTGGCCGCTGCGCTGGGTCCTGCTTTCACGCTGGAGGACAGTTGCACCGAGGTGCATCGCACGCCATGGGACTCGACGCAGCAGTTCCAGTTCTGCCGCTTCCGCGCCGGTTAGAGCATGATCCGGAAAAGTGGAAACCGGTTTTCCGAAAAGATCATGCTCAAACAAGGAGATGAGATCATGATGCGATTCCGTGGAATCGCATCATGATCTAGTCAGCAGCACAGAGGCGGGCCATCCGACACGACGAGAACCTCGGTGTCGGCATCCTCGCTGCGCGCGGCATCCTCCGCTCCACCAGCCGACGTCTCGCTCTCCGGCGGCGTGCGCCAGGGAATCGGCTTCGGCGGCATCCGCTCCAGACGCTGTGCATCGGCGACGGCGCGGCGTGCCGTCTTCAGCGAGCGGCAGACCAGCACGGCCTGCTCGGCGGTGCCGACCTCGAAGCCCGCCCCAATCGCCTTGATGCGATACGATGCCATCTCCGCCTCTCCCAATCCGGCAGCAACCAGAACCCCGCGCGCCTTGTTCCTGGCGACTGTGGCAGGTCTAGTGTCGGCCAAAGGCGGACGGCAAAACTGGTCAACGGACTCCTAATCCGCAGCGCGTGACGTCGGGGTTTCCGTTTCGGGGCGGGACAGAGCGCGGTCAGGCGCGGCTGACGGCGAAAGAAATCCACAGCCGCGCACAGGAATGGCGAATGGCGAGCAGGTGATCGTCCCGATCTCGATTCGCTACTCGCTGTTCCCTATTCGCCCTCTCAATAGTCCCGGAATTCGTCTTCCTCGTTGATCAGCTGGCCGATGCTGCGCGGCTGCTTGCGCGACGGGATCGAGCTGGTCACGTCGGGCTCGCGCTGGCCGTAGCCATAGCGCCGCTGCTGCGCACGTGCCGCCACCGCCTCGCCGGATTGCGCGGCTGGCTGGCAGATCATGCGGCGGCTGGCGCGGCGCATCAGGTCCACATGGATGTGGTCGTAGTGATAGACGTTGGAGCCGGGCGCCAGCACGGTGGTGAACTGCTGGCACGCCCCGCCCTGGATGTCGCGCAGAAAGCCCTGCTCCTCCGGCAGGCCGATCCAGCCGTCCTTGACGCTGATGCGGCGGCCGTCGGCGAGCGTGAAGGCGGCGATGTCGAGCGCGTTGCCGAAGGCATGCTCGGAAATGTGCGCGCTCGGATTGCCGTTCATGCCGCGGCAGGAATAGGCCGAGATCTGCTTGATCTCGACGACCTTGGTGCCGAACCAGCGCTGGGCTGCCGGCTGCACCGACTCCGCGATCCAGCGGTCGAGTGCCGAGACGATCGGACAGGCGAGCGTCGCGGTCGGCTTCACCGCGACCGGGCCGACGGTGCCGACCGGATCGCGCGACGGTCCGAGCCGCGGCGGCGGTTCCTGCTGCGGATAGGCGGTGCGAGCGCCCGGCTGACCGCCAGAGGGCGAATAGGCCGCGTCGGCCGGCTGATTGACGTCGTCCTCGCCGACCGGCGGCTCGAGCTGCAGTGGCGCGCCGGGAGGGGCGCCATAGGACGGCGATGCCGGACCCGGATAGGCCGCGCTCGACGACGGATAGGCGGGCTGCGGCGCCGCCTGTGGCTGATAGGTCGCGGGCGGGGCGTAGCGTTGCGGCGGCTGGTTGATCGGCCAGCGCGGCTGGCCGCCGATCGCGGCCGGCGGACGCAGGCTTTCATCGGCGAAGCCATAGCTCGTGGTCGCTTCGCCGAGCGCTGCCACCTTCAGCGGATAGTCGGCGCCGCACATGCCGGGGCCGGAGATCGGATTGATGCGGACGATATCCGCGCTCTCCTTCACCGCGCCAGATTTCAGGCAGGCGATCTCGGCCTCGGCCCGCCACGGCTCGCGCTCCTGGAAGAATCCACGGCCGCAACCCGCAAACGAGACAAGGACGATGGAGCCGACGAGATACAAACGAACTCCGCGCGTCATATGCAGAGGTTTGCGGCAATTTGCTTAAGGACCTGTCAATGCCGTCCATTTACGGCGCGCAAACCATCGTGACGTGAAAGGCAGTCCATTTACGGGGAAGCGACAACCGCGCTGTCTTTTTTGCCGATGCCGATCGGATATGTGTGGCGCGCGCTTTGCGGAGCAGGCGTCAAGCGCGAGCGCACGCCAGGTGCGCGAGATGCGAAACGGGAGCGGTCCCATGAGCCTTGCCGATCGGCTGAGCATGGTGGTCACGTATGTCGTGTTTGCATTCGTCGGCGCGATCATCGTCGGGATGATCTGATCGCTGCGATCCGACCTCGATCGATTGACGGGCCGCGGTGGGCCGCGTGCGGCCCCAGCCGCATTGGCCTTTCGGCTGTGACCCTTGTCACAGATCGCGCCGTCACCCGCGTCTAAGAGTTCCCTCCAGGTTCACGACGCCGTCCGAGGGAGCTCATTCATGAAGACCGTGTATCTGGCCGCAGCAGCCGTTCTGATCGCGAGCAGCGCCGCGCAGGCCGGCAGCTCGATCGCGTTCAATTTCGACGGACACAAGATCCGCGTCACCGTGCCGCGCAACTGCCAGTCGCTGTCCTGCCTGCAGGTGTCCGGCATCGACCTCAGCGGGCTGAAATCATCCAAGCTCGACGATGACGATGCGCCGGCAGGCAGCGCGCCTGCGGCCGGCGCTCCGGCCCCCGCGGTCGCGGCGCCCGTGGCGGCTCCGCCGGTCGTCAACGCGCCGGCGCCCGCCGCCACCGCGCCAGCCGCGGCCGCGCCAGCCCCCGCATCGCCCGCTTCCGCTGCGCCATCCACGACCGTGCAGATGCCGGCGGCGCCGGCGCCGGTCGCGGCGACCGCGCCTGCTCCACAGCCAGCCCCGGCACCCGCGCCGGTCACGGTTGCCGCGGCGCCTGCCGCAGTTCAGCCGGCGCCGGCAGCCGATCCGAACTCGCCGCTCGGGCTGTGGGCCACCGAGGGCGGCAAGGGCAATGTCGTGATCGAGCCGTGCGGCGCCAACATCTGCGGCTTTGCCGAGAAGACGCGGGAGAAGATCCTGATCAACATGAAGCCGAAGGACAGCAAATGGGTCGGCCGCATCCACGATCCGGACGGCGGCGGCAACTACGACTCCACCGTGGTGCTCAAGAATCCGAACACGCTGCGGGTCCAGGGCTGCGCCTTCGGCGGCCTGTTCTGCGGCGGACAGACCTGGAAGCGCGTGAGCTGATTGCCGTCCCTCGACATCGGCGAACGCAAAGGCCCCGCCGGGATCAGCACCGGCGGGGTTTCCTCCTCGTGGCGTCTGCTACGCCACCTTGGCGGGGATCGCCGCGGGCATCGCGAGGCGCAGCGGCAGCGACAGCCGTACCCGCAGGCCGCGCGGGGCGTTGGGCATCAGCGCGATGCCGCCGTCATGCTTCTTCATGATCTCCTGCGCGATCGACAGGCCGAGGCCGAAGCCGCCGGCGGAGCGCGCCTGGTCGAGCTTGACGAACGGCTCCAGCGCCCGCGCCTGCAGCGCCTGAGGAATGCCCGGACCGTCATCGGCGACCTCGATCGCGATCATGCCGTCGGCCAGGGTCGACAGGCTGACCACGACCTCGCTGCCATGCTTGACCGCGTTCTCGACCACGTTGGTGACGGCGCGCGACAGCGCCCGGGCCCGGCCCTCGCAGACCAGCCGCGACGGTCCATCGAAGGTGACGGCGTGGCCGACATCGGCGAAGTCGCAGCAGATCGTCTCGAGCAGGCTCGCCAGCTCGATCCGCGCCGGCTGCTCCGCCTTGGTGTCGTCGCGCAGGTAATCGAGCGTCTCGTCGAGCATGCGGCTGACCTGGTCGATGTCGCGCAGCATCGCGCTGCGCATCTCGCCCTGCCCGATCCGCTCCGAGCGCAGCCTGAGCCGCGTCAGCGGCGTGCGCAGGTCGTGGCTGATCGCCGCCAGCATCCGCGTGCGGTCGTCGAGCAGCGCGCGGATGCGCGCCTGCATCTCGTTCAGCGCCTCGGCGACCTGGGCGATCTCCCTGGGCCCGCGCCGGCTCAGCGGCTCCTGCGCGCCCGGCGAGCGGCCGAATGCGGCCGCCGCGCGCGCCATCTCCGACAGCGGCCGGATGATCGCCCGCGCCGCGTAGATCGACAGCAGCACGCCCAGGATCAGGATGAGAAACAGGAACACCGCCGTCGGCTTCAGCACCATCGACCAGAATTCGAGGCGCGGCACGTCGTCGAACACCAGCGCACGCTCGCCGTCGACCTGGACGATGATCTGGGTCGGCGGCGCCGCGCCATAGCCGACGCCGTGGAGCAAGGTGACGTCACGCAGCACGCTGAGCTGACGGCGAGCCAGCCGCGAGGTCCATGGCACGTCGCTGACCGGCTTGGCGAGCAGCGTCAGCGAGGTCAGCGGCACCAGCTCGACCTGGATGCCGGAGCTGCGCAGGCTCGACAGGCTGCTGTCGACGGCCACGGGATCATTCGTGGCGCGGACGAAGTGCACCGCCTCGGCGACGCGCGCGATGCCGTAGGCCGGCGATTCCTGCTCGTCGGGCGGATCGAGAAACAGCAGCGCGGCCGCGATCATCAGCACCATGCCGAACAGCACCGACAGCGACGCCAAGGTCACGATCTGCGTGGTGAGGCCGAGGCGCGGGCACGGCTTGTTATCTGGCGTCATCGATGGTCTCGACTCTTGGCGTGAAGACGTAGCCGCCGAGGCGCACGGTCTTGATCAGGGTCCAGCTCCTGGCGCCGGGCTCGATCTTCTGGCGGATGCGGCTGATGTGAACGTCGATGCTGCGCTCGACCGGCCCGGCCTGCCCGCCGTGCGCCAGCTCGATCAGCTGCTCGCGCGACAGTACGCGGCCGGCATTGCGGCAGAACGCCAGCAGGATGTCGAACTCGGCGCTGGTCAGCGTGATCTTGACGCGGTCGGGATCGAACAGCGTACGCGTCGCCGGCTCGATGCGCCAGCCGTCGAACGTCATCGGCGCCTGCCGCGCCGCGATCACGGCCGGATGCAATTGCGACCGGCGCAGCAGCGCGCGGATGCGCGCCACCAGCTCGCGCGGATTGAACGGCTTGACGACATAGTCGTCGGCGCCGAGCTCGAGGCCGAGGATGCGGTCGATGTCCTCGCCCTTCGCCGTCACCATGATGATCGGCACGGTCGAGATCTGACGCAGGCGGCGGCAGATGCTCATGCCGTCGTCGTCCGGCAGCATCACGTCGAGCATGATGAGGTCGACCTGCTCGCGCTGCAGGAGGTCGTTCATCGCGGCGGCGGAGGATACGAAGCGCGGCGCGAAGCCGTGTTCCTGTAACAGCTCGGTGAGCAGCGCCGCAATCTCCCGGTCATCTTCGACGCAGAGAATGCGCGCGGCTGCCGGCATGTTTGCGTCTGCGGCCACGACGGTATTGTGTGACGACATCATGCGCGGAACATGGTCGATTTTGGTCGAAAAGAACAGCCCGAAGCGGCGCGCGATCGTGGCGAAAGTAAGCTGTATTGTTAAGGCGGAAACATTTCTTCACGCGACTTAACCCTGCGCAATCGTTAACCTGCCTAGGCTCTGCGCATCAAACAAACACCAACGGGGAAGTCCTGCGGCGTGGCCGACCAGCCGGCGCGGCCTCCTTTCGAACCGCGATAGTATCAGCCGCCGTGAAGCCCGTTTTGCTCGCACTCTGCCTCGCCACGCCGCTGCTCGCCGGCTGCGCCGTCGGCCCCGATTACGTGACGCCAGAGTTCGGCGTGCCGAAGCGCTGGAGCAGCGACCGCAATCGGCCGGCGCAGATTCTGAAGCTCGCGCATTGGTGGCGCAACCTCAACGATGACCTGCTCGATCAACTGATCAGCGAGGCGGTTGCCGGCAATCTCGACGTCGCCGCCGCCAAGGCGCGCATCCGCGAGGCGCGGGCGACGCAGCGCCAGGCCGTCGGCGCGCTGTTTCCCACGGTGAGCGGCACCGGCACCGCGACGGAGACCCGCAGCGCCAGCAGCTCGACAAGCGGCATCGCGATCGCTCCGACCACCTACAGCCAGTACCAGGCCGGCTTCGATTCGAGCTGGGAGCTGGATCTGTTCGGCGCCAACCGCCGTGCGGTCGAGGCCGCGACCTACGGCGTCGATGCCGCCGAGGACGATCTGCGCGCGACCTTGCTGACGCTGGTCGGCGACATCGCCTCCAACTACATCGATGCCCGCGCCTACCAGGCGCGCGCGGCACTGGCGCGGCGCACTGCCGCCTCGCAGCGCGAGACCGCGGCGCTGACCGAGCGCAAGCAGAATGCCGGTTCGGCCTCGGCCGTCGACACCGCCAAGGCGAGCGCGCTGGCCGCCAGCACCGAAGCAACCATCCCGACCTATGAGAGCAGCTATCAGCAGGCCGTGCACCGGCTCGGCGTCCTGCTCGGCCGCGACCCGACGGCCCTGAATCTCCGCCTGTCGCGCGCGACACCGATCCCATCGCCGCGCCTGCCGCTGCCGAAGGGCATCCCGGCCGACGTGCTGGTCATGCGGCCCGACGTGCGCAAGGCCGAACGGCAGGTCGCGCAGTTCACCGCGAAGATCGGCCAAGCCACCGCCGCGCTGTACCCGGATGTCAGCCTGACCGGCACGGTCTCGACCACGGCGCTGAAGCTCGGCGATCTCGGCAAGAGCTCGACGATCGGCTGGTCGATCGGCCCGAGCGTCTCGGTGCCGATCTTCAACGGCGGCAAGCTGCAGGCCGCCGTCGAGGTCGCGGAAGCGCAGCGTGACGAATACCACGTCGCCTGGCGCAGCGCGGTGCTGAGCGCGCTCGAAGACGTCGAGAACGCCATCGTGAGCCTCGGCCAGGAGCGCATTCGCATCCGCAGCCTGAGCGAGTCGGCGCGGCGCTATGGCGAGGCCGCGCGGCTGTCGCGCTCGCTCTACCAGACCGGCTCCAGCACGTTCCTCGACGTGCTCGATGCCGAGCGCTCGCAATTCACCGCCGAGGACAGCCTGCTCGCGAGCCGCGCTACGCTCGCGAAGAACTACGTGGCGCTGGCCAAGGCGCTGGGCGGCGGTTGGACCGCAGCGATCGACAGCTCGCTGCCCGAGGTCGTCGACAGCGGCACCGGCCCGCATCTCGCACAGGCCGTCGCGCCCAAATAATCTACGATCTGAACTTCAAAAAGTGCCTCCGAAGTGATCCGATGAACGCACCCTTATCCTACATGCCCCGACCGGTCGCGGTCGATGGCGGCCTCGCGCCGGCGCCGAAGCCGAAGCGGCCACGCCGCTGGCCGCTGCTGATCGCCGGAGCGCTCGTCGTTCTGGCCGCCGCGATCGTGCTGGTCATGAGGCTGACCAGCAATCCCAACGCCAATCTCGTCACCGCGCCCGTCACGACCGGCGACATCGAGCAGACCGTGCTCGCCACCGGCACGCTGAAGCCGGTCAAGCTGGTGGCGGTCGGCGCCCAGGCGTCGGGACGGCTGGTCGCGCTCAACGTCAAGCTGGGACAGAAGGTCAGGGCCGGCGATCTGATCGCCGAGATCGACTCGCTGACGCAACAGAACACGCTGCGCACCAACGAGGCGAGCCTGCGGAGCGTACGGGCGCAGCGTGACGAGAAGGTCGCCACCCTGGCGCTGGCCGAGGCGAACCTGGCGCGGCAGCAGGTCACGCTGGCGCAGAAGGCCTCGTCGCGCGCCGACTACGACAGTGCCGAGGCGACCGTCAAACAGACCCAGGCCCAGATCGCGCAACTCGACGCGCAAATCGTCGAGGCCGAGGTCGCGATCGAGACCGCGCGCGTCAACCTCGGCTACACCAAGATCACGGCCCCGATCGACGGCACCGTGCTGTCGATCGTCACCCAGCAGGGCCAGACCGTGAATGCGGTGCAGTCGGCGCCGACCATCGTCGTGCTCGGCCAGGTCGAGACGATGACCGTGCGGGTGGAGATTTCCGAGGCCGATGTCGTCAAGGTCAGGCCCGGACAGAACGTCTATTTCACCGTGCTGGGCGAGCCCGATCATCGCTACGAGGGCACGCTCGGATCGATCGAGCCGGCGCCCGAATCGATCAAGAGCGATTCGAGCTTCTCGTCGAGCACGACGACCACGTCGAGCAGCAGCTCGTCCTCGTCCACCACGTCCTCCGCGATCTACTACAACGGCGTGTTCGACATCGCCAATCCGGACGGGCGGCTGATGACCTACATGACGGCCGAGGTTCACATCCTGCTCGGCGAGGCCCGCAAGGTCCCGACCATTCCGTCGTCCGCGCTTGGCAACGCCAATCCCGATGGCAGCTACACGGTGCGCGTGCTGACCGGCGCAGGAACGCTGGAGAAGCGCACCATTCGCGTCGGCCTCAACAACAAGATCCGGGCCGAGGTGCAGTCCGGCCTGCGCGAGGGCGAGCGGGTCGTGATCTCGGCGCCCGAGGAGGGCACGAAGCGAACCGTGATGCCCCCGCCCGGAGGCGCGTGATGACGGAGGTCCTGATCGACCTGCAGAATGTCGGGAGGCGCTACGCGTCCGGCGAAGGCACGGTCCATGCTTTGCGTGGCGTCGACCTCCAGATCGCGCGCGGGGAGATGGTGGCGATCATCGGCCAGTCGGGCTCCGGCAAGTCGACGCTGATGAACATTCTGGGCTGCCTCGACCGCCCGACATCCGGCAGCTACCGGATCGCCGGCCGCGAGATGGGCTCGCTCGATCCGGACGAACTGGCGGCGTTGCGGCGCGAGCATTTCGGCTTCATCTTCCAGCGCTACCATCTGCTGGGCGAGCTCAGCGCCGCCGACAATGCCGAGGTGCCTGCGGTCTATGCCGGGCTCGGCCCGGCGGCACGCCACCGCAAGGCCGAGGCGCTGCTGCAGCGGCTCGGCATGGGCAGCCGTACCGACCACAAGCCGGGTCAGCTCTCGGGCGGCCAGCAGCAGCGGGTCTCGATCGCCCGCGCGCTGGTCAACGATCCCGACGTGATCCTGGCCGACGAGCCGACCGGCGCGCTCGACCGCGCCAGCGGCGAGGAGGTGCTGCGCATCCTCGACGAGATCAGCGCCTCCGGGCGCACCGTCATCATCGTCACGCACGATCCGAGCGTCGCGCAGCGCGCCCGGCGCATCATCGAGATCGAGGACGGCCGCGTCATTTCAGACCGGCTCAATCCGCGGACTTCGGAACCCGCGCCAGCCGCAGCGACCGAAGACCACGCAGCGCAGGCGGCGTCGTGGTGGCGCAGCCAGCTCGACCGTTTCCGCGAGGCCGCGCGGATGGCGCTGCTCGCCATGAATGCGCACCGGATGCGCGCATTCCTCACCATGCTCGGCATCATCATCGGCGTCGCCTCGGTCGTGCTGGTGCTGGCGCTCGGCAAGGGCTCGCAGGCCAAGGTGCTGAAGGACATCAACCGGCTCGGCACCAACACGCTGGAATTCTTTCCCGGCAAGGATTTCGGCGATACGCGCTCCAGCAAGATCAGGACGCTGGTGCTCGCCGATGCCAAGGTCATGGCGCAGCAGCCTTATGTCGATGCGATCTCGCCGACGGTCTCGACCACCAGCACGCTGCGGTTCGGCGCGATCGAGGTCAGCGCCCAGATCTCCGGCGTCGGCGAGCAGTATTTCCGGGTCAAGAACACCGAGCTTGCCGAAGGCAGCTATCTCGATGCCGATACCGTGCGCTCCTACGCCCAGGACGCCGTGATCGACGACAATGCGCGCAAGGCGCTGTTTCCCGATCCCGACGTCAGTCCGCTCGGCAGCGTGGTCCTGATCGGCAAGGTGCCCTGCCGCGTCGTCGGCATCACCAAGCAGCAGCAGGCCGGCTTCGGCTCCAGCTCCACGCCGATCGTGTACCTGCCCTACACGACCGTGCAGGCGCGCTTCCTCGGCAACCAGGTGCTGCGCAGCATCAGCGTCCGCGTCGACGAGGCGACGCCGATGGCGGCGGCCGAGCGTGCCGCAACGGCGCTGCTGACGGCGCGGCACAATGCCAAGGATTTCTTCGTCCTCAACACCGATGACATCCGCAAGACCGTCGAAAGCACGACGCAGGTGCTGACACTGCTGGTGGCGGCCATCGCCGTGATCTCGCTCTTGGTCGGCGGCATCGGCGTCATGAACATCATGCTGGTGTCGGTGTCGGAGCGCGTCGGCGAGATCGGGGTGCGCATGGCGGTCGGCGCCCGCCGCAGCGACATCCTGATGCAGTTCCTGATCGAGGCGGTGCTGGTCTGCCTGCTGGGCGGTGCGCTGGGCCTTGCGCTCGCGGTCGGCTTCGGCACGGTCTTCAACGCGCTCGACGTCGGCTTCCAGCTGATCTATTCGCCGCTCGCCATGGTCGGCGCCGCCGTCACGTCGATGGCGATCGGCATCGGCTTCGGCTACATGCCCGCCCGCAGCGCCTCACGGCTCGATCCGGCAACGGCTCTGGCAAGGGAGTAGGTCGGAACGAATGAGCTCCACTCCTCCGGACAACAACCGGATCGATCTACTTCACCGGGCGCTTCTCCAGCTTGCGCGCCAGCGTCCGGCGATGCATGCCGAGCCGTCTCGCAGCTTCGGAGATGTTGAAGTCGGTCTCGATCAGGGTCTGGTGGATGCGCTCCCATTCCAGGGTCTTGATCGAGGTGGAGCGCTCGGCCAACGCCACTTGCGCGTTGCCCTGCGCCTTGCGGAACGCCTCCTCGATGTCGTCGGTGTTCGACGGCTTGGCCAGATAGTGGCAGGCGCCGAGCTTGATCGCCTCGACAGCAGTGGCGATGCTGGCAAAGCCGGTCAGCACCACGATCAGCATCTCCGGATCGTGCGCATGCAGCTTCTCGACGCAGACGAGGCCGGAAGCCCCGCCGAGCTTGAGATCGACGACGGCATAACCGAACGTCTTCTCCTTGAGGATCTCGTCGACGTCCTCGAGCGAGCCGGCGACGACGGCCTCGTAGCCGCGCCGTTCGAACGAGCGCTTCAGGGTGCGTGCAAAACCGTCATCGTCCTCGACGATCAGGAGGGACAGGTCATTCGCCATCGCGCTCTCCAATGACAAGCGTCGACAACGGCAGTGACAGCCGGACGGTCGCTCCACGTCCCCGGTGGTTCCAGGCGGAAACGCTGCCGCCCAGCTTGCGGATCACGTTGACCACCAGGAAAAGGCCCAGGCCGCGGCCCGGGCGGCCCTTGCTCGACTGATAGGGACGTCCGAGTTGCCCCAGCATCGCCCGATCAAAACCCGGCCCGCGATCGCTGACGCTGAGCAGCAGCTGATCACCATCTCGTTCGACCACGAACTCCACCCACTCGCGCGAGACTTCGAACGCGTTGTCGAGCACGTTGACGATCGCCTGCTTCAGGGCGACGTCGGAGACGATCGCCGGATCCGAGCCGAACTCGTTGCGGAACATCAGATTGCGCGCCGAGCGCGCCGCGCTCCATTCGGCGACCAACGTCGTCAGGAACGCCTTCAACGTCGTCGGCGCCGAGCCTTCGCCGCGCGCCTGACCGGCCGAGACCAGGATGTCAGTCACGATCGACTTGCAGCGCTGCACCGCCGCTTCCATTTCGGTGAAATCCTCCGCGAGCGTCGGATCGGCAGAGATCACGGTCATGCGGCGCCAATCGTTCAGGATGACCGAGATCGACGCCAGCGGCGTGCCAAGCTCATGCGCGGCGCCTGAGGCGAGCAGGCCCATGCGGATGATGTGATCCTGCTCGACGGCGTGCTGGCGCAGATCGGCGAGTTTGGCGTCGCGCTCGCGCAGGTTCCGGTTGATGCGGGTGACGAAGACGACGAGCAGCACGGCGTCGAGCATGAAGCCGACGAACATGCCGGTGATGTGCAGGGTGAAGGCATCGCTGACATGATGCTGCGGCAGTTGCAGCGGGCGGTACTCGATGGTGAGCCAGATGAAGCTGAGCACCGTCAGCGCGACCAGCGACCAGGACGAGCGCGCGTCGAGCAGCACGGCCCCCAGCGTCACCTGCAGCAGATAGAGGCACGTGAACGGGTTCGACGCGCCGCCGGTGAGATAGAGCTCCGATGTCAACGCCACCACGTCGAGCATCAGCGCGATCAGCAAATGGCGATTGCCGACGTCGTCGCGCCTGCGCAGCCAGATATGGCTGGCGATGTTGAGCGCCACCAGCGCGCAGATGATCGCCGCCATCGGCAGCACCGGCAGCGCAATGCCGAACCAGGTGGTCACGAAGCCGATGGTGACGATCTGGCCGACCACGGCGATCCAGCGCAGCTGGATCAGCAGCACCATGTTCTTGCGGTTGGTCGCGTCCTTGGTCGGCAGCGGCGCGTTGATCTCGGGTGTGGCGATCGCGGCCACGACTCCGAACGGCAAATTGGGGGCCTCGCTGCTCATGAGGGCCCGTCCGATCTCCGCCGGCAGAACGGCAAGCGTCGATCGCTCAAGACGCCGTCCCGCATCCACCCATGTCCTGCCGCTGCTGATCCCATTCCACATCCTGCGCTGCCGGCGCGCCGGGCTCACGCTGCGCTCGGCGGAGCCGCTGCAGCCCGGCGCCGGCCAGCATGAGGGCCAATGTAAACCAGGTCAGCGCGTAAACCAGATGGTTGTTCGGAAACGAGATCACGGTGAGTCCGCCGATTGGAAGTCCGCCAGGATTCGGGGTCGCATCGGCATCGACGAAGAATGGTGCGACGTCGGACAGACCGCGCGCCGCCGCGATCGCCGCGACGTCACGTGAATACCAGCGATTCCCCGCGGGATCGTTGCGGCGGAGGAAGCCGCCGCCAGGCTCGGAGATCCGCAGCAATCCGGTCACGTTGACTGCGCCATCCCGGTTCCCCGCGCTGCGGCTTGCGGGGTCGCGGCGATCCGCGGGCACGAAGCCACGATTGACGAGCACGGCGCCGCCGGCGGTCTGCAGCGGCGTCACCACCCAATAGCCGGAGCCCTCGACCGTCAGCGCCTGGACCAGCGTCTCGCGGTCGTTGAGGAAGCGGCCGCTCAACGTTATCAGCTTGTACTCGTCGCTGCTGCGATCGATGGCCGGCCAATCCGCCGGGCTCGGCGCCGGCACGGGCGCGGCATGAACGCGGCGCTCGACGCGATCAATCAGGTCGAGCTTCCAGGCCCGCCGCTCGATCTGCCAGACGCCCAGCGCCAGCAGCATCGCGACGCAGGCAACCCACGCCGCAACGATCGCGAGCCGCAGCGCGCCGGATCGCCTGCGGCTGGCCTCGTCGCGTTCCCCTGCCCCGTCGGCAGGAGCTGACATCACGGCGTCTGGCCCATCTCGTGCACCGGCATCATGTTGGTGGTCAGGTGATGCATGACCCAGAGCGAGCCGCTGAGCGCGATCACCACCATGATGATGGTGAAGATCAGCGCCATCATGGTCCAGCCGCCCTCGGCCTTGGTGTTCATGTGCAGGAAGAAGATCATGTGGACGACGACCTGCACGGCCGCGAATGCCATGATGATCAGCGCCGTGGCCTGCTTGTCGAGCGAGCCGTTCATGACCAGCAGAAACGGAATCGCCGTCAGGACGACGGAGGCGCCGAAGCCGATCAGTTGGCCCGAGCGCGTGCCGGCATGGTCGTCCGCCGAACCGTGCGCGTGTGCATCAGAGCTCATCGAAGCATCCCCATCAGATAGACGAAGGTGAAGACACCAATCCAGATCACGTCGAGGAAGTGCCAGAACATGCTGAGGCAGACCAGCCGGCGGCGGTTAGCCTCGATCAGGCCGTGGGTCCCGACCTGCACCATCAGGGTGACCAGCCAGACCAGACCGAACGTCACATGCAGGCCGTGGGTTCCAACCAGCGTGAAGAACGACGATAGGAAGGCGCTGCGCTGCGGCGTCGCGCCCTCATGGATCATGTGCGCGAACTCGGTCAGCTCGATGCCGAGAAAGGCGAGGCCGAACAGCCCGGTCACCACGAGCCAGGCCTGCATCGCGCCAATGCGGTTCCGCTGCATCGACAGCATCGCGAAGCCATAGGTGAGCGACGACAGCAGCAGGAACGAGGTGTTGACCGCGACCAGCGACAGGTCGAACAGATCCTTCGGCGCCGGCCCGGCGGCGTACCTGGCGCCGAGCACGCCATAGACGGCAAACAGGATCGCAAAGATGAGACAGTCGCTCATCAGATAGATCCAGAAGCCGAGCATCGTGCTGCTGCCTTCGGGATGCTCGTGCTCGTCGACGACATAGAAGACCGGCTCCCCGGCCTTCATCGTGCCCATCGCAACGGTCATGACTTGGCTCCTGCCACGAGCAGCTTGGTGCGCGCGCGCTCGACGCTTATGACCTCATCGGCCGGGATGTGGAAGCTGCGGTGATAGTTGAAGGTGTGGCCGATCGCGACCGCGAGCAGCGCGACGAAGCTGCCTGCCGCCATCCACCACATGTACCAGATCAGTCCGAATGCCATGGTGGTGCTGAGGCCCGCCAGAATCACGCCGGTACCGGTGTTGCTCGGCATGTGGATCGCCTTGAAGCCGGCGAGCGGACGCGCGTAACCGCGGCGCTTCATGTCCCACCAGGCGTCGTTGTCGTGGACGACGGGCGTGAAGGCGAAGTTGTAGGCCGGCGGCGGCGACGACGTCGCCCATTCCAGGGTGCGCGCATTCCAGGGATCGCCGGAGACGTCGGCGAGCTGCTCGCGGCGGAGGATGCTGACCGCGATCTGGATCAGGAAGCTCGCGATGCCCAGCAGGATCAGGAACGCGCCGATGCCGGCGATGATGAACCATATCTGCAGGCTCGGATCGTCGAAGATGCGCAGCCGACGGGTCACGCCCATCAGGCCGAGCACGTAGAGCGGCATGAAGGCGAAGTAGAAGCCCACCGTCCAGAACCAGAACGACATCTTGCCCCAGAACGGATCGAGCCTGAAGCCGAACGCCTTGGGGAACCAGTAGGCGATGCCGGCGAACAGGCCGAACAGCACGCCGCCGATGATCACGTTGTGGAAATGCGCGACCAGGAACAGGCTGTTGTGCAAGACGAAGTCGGCCGGCGGCACTGCAAGCAGCACGCCGGTCATGCCGCCGATCACAAAGGTCAGCATGAAGGCGACCGTCCACATCATCGGCAGCTCGAAGCGGATGCGGCCGCGATACATCGTGAACAGCCAGTTGAACATCTTCGCGCCGGTCGGGATCGAGATGATCATCGTGGTGATGCCGAAGAACGAGTTCACGCTGGCGCCGGAGCCCATCGTGAAGAAGTGGTGCAGCCAGACCAGGTAGGACAGGATGGTGATGACGACGGTGGCGTAGACCATCGAGGTGTAGCCGAACAGCCGCTTGCCCGAGAAGGTCGAGGTCACCTCGGAGAAGATGCCGAAGGCCGGCAGGATGAGGATGTAGACCTCCGGATGGCCCCAGATCCAGATGAGGTTGACATACATCATCGGATCGCCGCCGAAATCATTGGTGAAGAAGTTGGTTCCGACGTAGCGATCGAGCGACAGCAGCGCCAGCACCGCCGTCAGCACCGGGAAGGAGGCGACGATCAGCACGTTGGTGCACAGCGAGGTCCAGGTGAAGACTGGCATCTTCATCATGGTCATGCCGGGCGCACGCATTTTCACGATCGTGCAGATCAGGTTGACGCCGGACAACAGCGTACCGACGCCGGCGACCTGCAGGGCCCAGATGTAATAGTCGACGCCGACATCCGGACTGTAGGAGAGGTTCGACAACGGCGGATAGGCCAGCCAGCCGGTGCGCGCGAACTCGCCGACGAACAGCGAGCACATCACCAGAACGGCGCCCGACGTGGTCATCCAGAAGCTGAAATTGTTGAGGAACGGGAACGACACGTCGCGGGCGCCGATCTGCAGCGGCACAACGTAGTTCATCAGGCCGGTGACCAAAGGCATCGCCACGAAGAAGATCATGATCACGCCGTGCGCCGTGAACACCTGATCATAGTGGTGCGAGTTGAGATAACCTTCGGAGCCGTTGAACGCGATCGCCTGCTGAAGGCGCATCATCAGCGCATCGGCGAAGCCGCGCAGCAGCATGACGATGCCGAGCACCATGTACATGATTCCGATGCGCTTGTGGTCGACGGTCGTGAACCACTCCTTCCAGAGATAGCCCCACAGCCGGAAATAGGTGATGGCGCCGAACAGCGTGAGGCCGCCGAGCGCGACCATCGCGAAGGTGCCGACGATGATCGGCTCGTGCAACGGCAGCGACTCCAGCGTCAGCCGGCCGAAGATGAACCTGGTGAGATTGGCAGTGTCGAACATGATGTGACCCTCACGAATCCGACGTCACGAATCCGATTTGGAGGTTGTCCCCGTGATGAAGGTGGCCTTGGACGGCCGCAGCAGGCCGGGCCGCTCCAATCCACGGCCCTGCAGCGGCGTCCAGTCGAGCGGCGCCAGGACCGTCGGCGAGGAATCGTCGGCCATCCGCGTGACCTGATCGCCCGGCAGGCAGACGCCGCCGGCAACGAAGCTCGGCTCGGCGCCGAACACGGCGCCGCGGCCGGCGAACTTGTCGTAGGCGAGCGGCAGCGTGTTGCGGACGCCGGCCATGCCCATGCCGCCTCTCGCGTCGATCGCCATCATCTCGCTCATGCACATCTTGCCGGGCTCGACGCACATGTTGAGGATGGCGCGAAACAGGTCGCTATCCACCGATGCGTAGTAGCGGACTGGCTCGTTCGCGCTGGGACGCTCCAGCTTGAGATAGTCCGGCTTGCCAAGCCCGGCACCGCTGGCCTTGGCCTTCTCGATCCAACCGGCGAATTCGACATCAGACAGGCCATGAAAGGCAAAGCGCATGCCGGAGAAGCCGGCGCCGCTGTAGTTCGCCGAGAAGCCGCGATAGACGCCGGGCTTGTTGATGACGGCGTGCAGCCGGCTCTGCATGCCCGGCATCGCATAGATCTGGCCGGCGAGCGCGGGGATGTAGAACGAGTTCATCACCGACGACGAGGTGATCCTGAAATCGAGCGGCCGGTTCACCGGCGCCGCAAGCTCGTTGAGGCTGGCGATGCCATATTCGGGATAGATGAACAGCCACTTCCAATCGAGCGCGACGACGTTGACCTCGAGCGGCTTGTCCTGCGGCGTCACCGCGCGCTCGGCGGAGATGCGTCCGAGCGTGCGATAGGGATCGAGCAGATGCGTGCCCATCCACGTCACCGCGCCCAGGCAGATGATGATGAGCAGCGGCGCCGCCCAGATCAGAAGCTCGAGCTGGGTGGAGTGATCCCAATCCGGCGTGTAGGCCGCCGCCTGGTTCGACTGGCGGTAGCGCCAGGCCACGATGGCGGTTGCCGCCATCACCGGCACCACGATCAGCAGCATCAGCACGGTTGCGATGATCACGAGATCGCGTTGCTGGGCGGCCACGTCACCGGAGGGCGAGAGCACGACCAGATTGCAGCCTCCGAGCGCGAGCCCCAGCGGCAGCAGTGCCAAGAATTTCCAGTAACGCACGCTCAACCTCGTCGCACGGCGGATCTCTGAACGAGGCCTCACGTAGCGACCGGACGACACGGCCGACATTGGACAATTTGTCCAATACCGGAGCGGCGCCGAGGACGACAATTACGGGGCGACAATAGAGTATGAGAGGACTGCAGGCAGCGCGATGACACAGGCAGCGGCGATCGCCGACGGCGAAACCCATCTCTCCCGCACGCATGAGGCGCATCCGGGCGAGATCGCGATCGGCGTGATCATCGGGCGCACGTCGGAGTTCTTCGACTTCTTCGTCTATGCCATCGCCTCGGTGATCGTATTTCCGCGCCTCGTGTTTCCGTTCGCCGACGAGCTGACGCAGACCCTGTATTCGTTCGCGCTGTTCGCGCTCGCCTTCATCGCACGCCCGTTCGGCAGCGTGATCTTCATGGCGATCGACCGCCGCTACGGCAAGAGCGCCAAGCTGATCACCGCATTGTTCCTGCTCGGCACCTCGACCGTCGCGATCGCGTTCCTGCCGAGCTACCACACCGTCGGCGCCGCGGCGATCTGGCTGCTGGCGCTGGCGCGGATCGGCCAGGGCCTCGCCTGGGGCGGCGCCTGGGACGGCCTCGCCTCGCTGCTCGCCATGAATGCGCCGGAGCACCGGCGCGGCTGGTATGCGATGATCCCCCAGCTCGGCGCGCCGCTCGGGCTGATCGTCGCCAGCGTGCTGTTCGCGTTCTTCGTCGGCTATCTCTCCGCGGCCGACTTCTTCGACTGGGGCTGGCGCTACCCGTTTTTCGTGGCGTTTGCCATCAACGTCGTGGCGCTGTTCGCGCGGTTGCGCATGGTCGTGACGCCGGAATATGACGAGCTGTTCCAGTCGCGCGAATTGCAGCCGGCACGCGTCGCCACCACGATTCGGCACGAGGGTCGCAACATCGTGATCGGCGCCTTCGCGCCGCTGGCGAGCTTCGCGCTGTTCCACATGGTGACGGTGTTTCCGCTGTCCTGGGTATTCCTGTTCACCAAGGAGACCCCGGCGCGCTTCCTGATCATCGAGGCCGTCGGCGCGGTGTTCGGCGTCGTCGCGATCGTGGTGTCCGGCATGCTGGCCGACCGCATCGGGCGCAAGTCGCTCCTGATCGGCTCGGCGATCGCGATCGCGGTGTTCTCCGGCTTCGCGCCGCAACTGCTCGACGCCGGCCCGGTCGGCGAGACCATCTACATGGTGCTCGGCTTCATCCTGCTCGGCCTGTCGTTCGGCCAGTCCTCGGGCGCGATCGCCGCCAACTTCGCGCGCACCTATCGCTACACGGCCTCGGCCCTGACCGCCGACCTCGCCTGGCTGTTCGGCGCCGGCTTCGCGCCGCTGGCGGCATTGGTGCTCGCCGCCAATCTCGGCCTGATTTCGGCCGGCGGTTATCTCTTGTCCGGCGCCGTCTGCACCCTGCTCGCGCTTTGGCTCAGCGCGCCGCGGCAGATGCAGCAGGTGTAGGGCGCTACGAGCCCCGCCACTTGCGTTCGGCCTCGTCCCACGCCGCGAGCGGCTGCAGGTCCGGCACCCAGGCGAGTCCGGTCTTGGCGTCGGACGAGACCGCCTCCGGCGTCACCACCATGTCGAGTAGCGCCGGGCAGTTGGCGAGCGCGCGCTGGATCGCAGGGCCGAGTTGCTCCTCGGTCTCGACGCGCTCGGCATGCATGCCGAAGGCGCGCGCCATCGCGGCGTGATCGGCAAATTGCAGCCTGGTGCCCACGACCTTGCCATGGGTGACGGTCTGGTCGTGGACCTCGATCTGCCAAGCGCCATTGTTGGCGACAACGATCAGCACCGGCGCCTTGTGGCGCACCGCGGTGTCGACCTCGATCGCGTTGAAGCCGAAGGCGCCGTCGCCGGTCGCGACCACCACGGGCTTGTCCGGAAAAGCCAGGCTCGCGGCGATGCCATAGGGCACGCCGATGCCGATGCAGCCGAACGGGCCGGGATCGAGCATCAAGGGCGCGCTCAGGCCGACGCGGGCAAAGGACAGGAAATCGCCGCCGTCGGTGATGACTACGGCGTCGTTGCCGATCGCGTCCTGGATGGCCGAGAGCACGCGATTCGGATGCAACCGGCCATCGGAGCCGGCCGGCGCCGTCGCCATACTCTGCTTCAGCTTGGCCGCGCGCTCCTGATGCGCGGCCCGCAGTCTTGCGGCCCATTGCCGATCGACGGCCGACTCGCGGTTGCCCGCCAGCCCCACCATCGCGCGCAAGGTCTCCGCTGGTGTCGCCAGGATCTCGGCCGCACCGCGGCGGTTGTCGCGCAGCTCGCTGACGATGTCGCTGATGCGGACGAATTTGGCGTCCTTGAACACGGCAGGCGAGCCGTAGGCGAGCTGGAAGTCGAGCCGGCGGCCGACCGTCAGCACCACATCGGCATCGCCCATCACGGCGCCGCGCATCGCGCCGACAACAGACGGATGATCATCGGGCACCAGCCCCCTGCTCTCGCCGGTGTCGAGATAGACGGCGCCGAGCCGGTCGAGCAGCGCGATCAGCTCAGGGCCGGCGCCGCGCGCGCCGCGGCCGGAGATGACGAGCACGCGGCGCGCCGACCACAACAGCTCGACCGCCTTCTCGACCTCGGCCGGATCAGGCCGCGCTGCCGCGCGCGGCTTCGGCGCGAGATGCTCCTCCAGTTGCAGCGCCTTGGGCACGATGCCGCGCAAGGTATCCACCGGGAAATCGATAAAAACGGGCCCGGGCTCGCCGCCGTCGCCGAAGGCACGGGAGATCGCCTCGTCGAGCTCCTGCAGCACCAGCGACGGCTCGCGCACGGTGCGCGCATAGCGCGTGATCGAGCGCACCAGCTGGGTGTGATCCATGTCCTGCAGGCCGCCGCGGTTCTCCTGCGGCCGCGGATTGCCGCCCGAGATCACCAGCACCGGCGCGCGCGAGACATGGGCATTGGCGATGCCGGTGATCGCGTTGGTCATGCCCGGCCCGGCGGTGACCAGCGCGACGCCGAGCTCGCCGGTGAGCTCCGCATGCGCCTGCGCCATGTGCACGGCGGCGCGCTCGTCGCGCACGTCGATGATGCGGATGCCTTCCGCGTCCAGCCGCATCCAAATCGGCATGATGTGGCCGCCGCACAGCGCGAACACGCGGCTGACGCCGCGGCGCTTGAGCAGGCGGGCGATCAGATCGGCGGCACTGTCGGGAGAGATCTTCATCTGACGACTCCTGCGGATGGTGACGTGATCAGCCCGGCGCGAGCCAGGCCACGAGCAGCGAGACAGTGAGGACGGCGAAGATGTGTGAAACGAGAATCGAGCCGGAGGTGACGCCGGCCTCCAGGCCGTAGAGCTTGGCGATCGTGAATGGTCCCGAGCCGATCGGCAGCGCGCTCAGGATCACGGCCGAATGCGACCACAGCGGCGGCATCGAGAACACGTGAAAGGCGAGCAGCGCGGTCACCGCCGGCTGCATCACGAGCTTCAGCGAGACGAGGATGACGATCGAGGTCGCATCGCGCGTCGCGACGCGCTCCTGTGCCAGGAACAGCCCGATGCAGACCAGCGCGGCCGGCGAGGCTGCGCCGCCGAGCAAGGTCGTGAAGCTGAGGAACGGCGCCGGCAGTGAGAATCCGCTGAGGCCGACCGCGAGCCCGGCGACGGGCGCGATGAACAACGGGCTGGTCAGCAGCGAACGGGCCACCTTGGCGACCGTCGCGCCCAGCGTGGCGCCCTTCTGCAGATCCATCTCGACGACCACGATCGCGAACAGGAACAGCACGCAGGCCGTGAACAGGGTGGCGATGATCGAGGCCGGCGCGCTGTCCGGACCGAACACCAGGAGGCACATCGGAATGCCCATGAAGCCGACATTGCTGTAGCCGGCGTCCAGCCCCTCGATGCTGGCGTTCGCAATGCGCCGGCCGCGCAGACGGCTGATCACGAAGCCGGTCGCGAACGTCGCGGCGATGCCGCCGCAGAACGCGCCGATGAAGCCGAACTGGCTGACCTGCTCGACGCCGATCTTGGACATCGCGGTGAAGATCAGGGCCGGCAGCGCCAGATAGACGGCAAAACGGTTGAGATTGTCGGTCGCGGTGCGATCGAACACGCCGAACCAGCCACACAGGAATCCGGTCAGGATCAGCGCGAAGATCGGAAGGGCGGAATTGAGGACGGCCTGCATCGCAACTACATATCAGACCGTAAGCCATTGCAGCGACTCACTGCGAGAATCTCTTCTTCAGCTCGCGATGCAGGATCTTGCCCGTCGCGTTGCGCGGCATCTCGGCGTCGGTGATGAAGGCGTAGGAGCGCGGCCGCTTGAAGCCGGCGAGTCGTTCTTTCGCCCATTCGACCAGGTCGCTCTCCTTCACCGCCATGCCGTCGCGCGCCACGATCACGGCATGGACCCGCTCGCCCCATTTGTCGTCGGGCAGGCCGATCACGGCGATGTCCTTGACGGCCGGATGGGCCCCGACCTGCGCTTCGACCTCGGAGGGATAGATATTCTCGCCGCCCGAGATGATCATGTTGCTCTTGCGGTCGGCGAGATGGATGTAGCCGTCGGCATCGCGGCGCGCCATGTCGCCGACCGAGCAGTAGTCACCGCGGAACGCCTCCGCGGTCTTCTCCGGCAGGCGCCAATAGCAGTCGAAGGTGTGCGCGTTCGACGAATAGAGCTCGCCCGCCTCGCCGTCCGGCACCTCGTGGCCGGCCTCGTCGAGAATGCGGATCGGTGCGGCGCCGACACACTCGCGCCCGACCGAGCCGGGCTTGGTAAACTGCTCATGCGGATGCAGCATGGTGACCCAGCCAGTCTCGGTCGCGCCATACAGCTCGTAGAGCCCGGACTTCGGAAACATCTCCATCACCTCGCGCTTGGTCTCCGGGCGCGCCGGCGCCGAGGAGATCATCAGCTTGGTGACGGCGCTGAAATCATGCTGCGCGCGCACCGCGCGCGGCAGATCCAGCATCATGATGTAGTGCGTCGGCACCAGCGACGTGAACGTGGAGCCGCCATCGGCGAGCGTCGTCACGGCGTGCTCGGGATCGAAACTCTTGCGCGAATAGATCGAGTTGACGCCGCCGATATAGCCGAACGCGCCGAAGAAGTTCAGCGAATTGGCATGGCACATCGGCATCACCAGCAGCGCGCCGTCGTTGCGGCTCAGCTTCAGCTCGATCTCGGTGACCATCGACAAGAGGACGGCGCTGCGATGGCTGCGCAGCACGCCCTTGGGCTTGCCGGTGGTGCCCGAGGTGTACATCAACGTCCAGGGATCGGACAGCGCGACCTGCTGGTCCGGCTCGCGGTCCGCAGCCGCGGCGATGACGTCCTCGTAGCCGCGATAGCCTGCCGGACGCGGCCTGGTGCCAAAGTGGATGAAGCGGTCGTCGGCGATGCCGAGATCCTTGCGGGTCTCCTCGACCAGGCCCACGAGTTCGTCCTGCACGATGACGGCGGCCGCTTCGGCATTCTGCACGATGAACTGCATCTCGGGCGCGGTGAGGCGGAAATTGATCGGCAGCGCCACCAGGCCGGCCTTGGCCGTGGCTGCATAGATCTCGCACCATTCGACACAATTGTAGGCGAGGATCGCAACCCGATCGCCCTTGGCAAGGCCGAGCCCGAGCAGCGCGTTTGCGAGCCGGCACGCGCGCTCGTTCCACAGCGCAAAGCTCATCGCACGTTCGAGATCTCGGGCACCGGTGCGCTCCGGCGACATGCGCGCATGGGCCGACAGCATCTGCCCGAAATTCAAGAGATCCCTCATCGTCGTTTCCTCCCGGCAACCGGGTTCACGACGCCGACTGGCGCGCGCCTCCAGCGGAGCGCGATGAAGGTCGGCGGCGGATTAGTTGATATCCTTGGTGATCCGCACCAGCGTCTGATCGACGAAGCTCTTGGCGTCCTGATCCGGCTTGCGGAACAGCTCGCGCTCGACCGTCAGGGTCCGGCCGGGCACCGTCTTCTTGCAGACCTCGCGCAGGAACACGCCCCCGACGGGCTGCTCGCCTGCGGTCGGCTGCTGCTCCTTGCACTCCCAGCCCTCGGCGCCATAGCGCGACTTCACCTGGTTGCCGAGCAGGAACGCCTTCTTGCGAATATAGAGCCGCGCCTTCGGATCGGTCTCGATCGTCAGGCCGGTGACGGTGCCCTTGTCGTCGACCAGGACCGTCAGCAGCACGGGATGACCGGCCACCTTGGTGCCGTCCTGGCTGGTCTCCGGATCGAAATCGAAGCGCACCGCATGCCGCGCCTGCTCGTCCGCGGGACAGTCGCGCCACGCCGACCACACATTGAGCTTGCGATTCGGGTCCTTGGCGCAAGTCAGATTGACATAGCCCTCATTGGGCAGGTCGCCGACCGGCATGCCGACGGTGATGTCACGCAAATCGTAGTTCGGCACCGCCTGCGCGGAGGCCGCATGCATCACGAACGACAGCACGAACGTGGCGAAGATCGCAGCGCAGGTTGACCGCTTCATTTCGATGGCTCGCTTGCAGGCTTGGTGGCATTCGCCTTGTAGATATCGCAGACCCGCGACGTGTTGCCGAAGAAGGCGGTGCACTCGTCGTAGGTCGGTTCGCCGCGCCCCTTGATGTGCGCGAGCACGTAGTCTGCGACCGCCTCGATGTCGTTCGGCCGCAGGAACACGCCGCCTTCCGGCGGCATGCGCTCGCCGACATCCTGGCGGCTCATGCCGTAGCACTTCGCCGTGTCATAGGAGCCGCGCGCGAAGTACGGCATGCCCGTCCCGGGCCGGCCGCAGGTCACGGTCTCGATGATCTGGTCACGAGTGAGCTGCGTCCTGCGCAGCGACAGCGCGTCGCCGCCATAGCCGCCACCGCCATTGCCGTGCCATTTGTGGCAGCCGACGCAGTTCGCGCGCTTGAACACGGCCTTGCCGGCCTCGGTCGGATCCGCCGGCGCCGCGGACTGCGCCGACGCGAGCGAAGCGGAGCCGAGGACGAGAGCCGACGTCACGGCGAACGTGATCGCACTGAGTTTCATCTGATCTTCTTGTCGAACAGGGGATAGGAGGCGGAGCGGAGGCCATGCCTCCGCTCCGCAGCCGACTTCACAGCGAGAAGACGTAGAGCATCGAGCCGGGCTGGATCTTCTTCAGCTCGGGCGTGGATTCGATGAACCACTTGTCCCAGGCGCCGCCGAGACCGACCAGAATCGCGACATACTGCTTGCCGTCGACCGAGAACGTCACGGGAGGCGCATTGACGCCGCCACCGGTGTTGAACTCCCACAGCTTCTGCAGGGTCTTCGCATCGAGCGCCATCACCTCGCCCGAGGGCTGACCGGTGAAGACGAGGTCAGGCGTCGACAGCATGCCGCCGAGATTCGGGAACGGCGTCTCCATCTTGCCGGCGATCTTGCCGGTGGTGACGTCGATCGCGGTCACGCTGCCCGTGATCTTGAACGGCTGGCTCGGTCCGCCGCCGGTCCAGAACTCGCGCGGCTTCAGCTTGTCCTTGGTCGCTTCTTCCACGGTGATCCGGTTGCAGCTCTCGATGACAGGGATGTACCAGAGCTTCAGGTCCGGATTGTACGAGGTCGGCGGCCAGTTCTTGCCGCCCATGTTGCCTGGGCAGATGTCCGCGACCTTGTTCTCACGATGCGGCGACACCGACGCATTGTAGCGCTGCACCGGGTTCTTCGGATCATACTCGATCGGCTTGCCGGTCTCGGCATCGAGCCCCTTGGTCCAGGTCACCTTCTTGACGAAGGGAAGGCCCCAGATGAACTTGCCGCTGGTGCGGTCGATCGCATAGGCAAAGCCGTTGCGGTCGGCCTCGAGCGCGAGCTTCAGGGTGGAGCCGTTCGGCGCGGGCACATCGACCAGGACATTCTCGGCGACGCTGTCATAGTCGAAGGGATCGTTCGGCGTGTGCTGATAGTGCCACTTGATCTTGCCGGTGTTGGCATCGAGCGCCAGCGAACTGTCGGTGTAGAGGTTGTCGCCCGGACGATAGGCGTTGTCCCAGTCCGGACCGGGATTGCCGACGCCCCAGATGATGGTGTCGGTCGCCGGGTCGTAGGTCCCGGTCACCCAGGTCGAGCCGCCGCCGGCCGCGGCCGCGTCGTTGCTGTCCTTCCAGGTCTCGCTGCCCGGCTCGCCCTTCCCCGGAATGGTGTGGGTGCGCCAGACCTCCTTCTGCGTGCCGAGATCGGTCGCCGCGATCCAGCCGCGGATGCCGTATTCGGCGCCGGCCACGCCCGAGATCGCCATGTTCTTCACGATCAGCGGCGCACCGGTGATGACCTCGCCCTTGTCGGGATCGGCGACCTGGCGCTGCCAGGCGACCTGTCCGGTCTCCTTGTTGGTTGCGATCAGGCGGCCGTCGAGCGTGTGCGAAATGACGACATTGCCCCACAGCGCGACGCCGCGATTGTCGACGCCGCAGCAGGCGATGGCGCCGGCCCAGTCGTGATCCGTCTTCGGATCCATCTTCCAGACCAGTTGGCCTTTGCCACCGCGCGCGTCGATCTTGTAGACCGAGCCCCAGCCGTCGGTGACGTAGATCATGCCGTTCTCGACGATCGGCGTGCCTTCGAGACCGCCGTGGCTCCAGATGCCGCCGCCCTCGACGCCGCCGAGATGCATCGTCCAGGCGACCTTCAGGTTCTTGACGTTATCCTTGTTGATCTCCTTCAGCGCCGAGAACCGTGTGCCCGAGTAGTTCTTATGATGGTGGAGCCAGTTGCCGGCTTCGTTGTCGGCGTTGAGAAGCCGTTCGGGGGTCATCTCGTCGGCGGCCTGCGCCGGCGATGCAAGCTGGAAACAGGCGAAGGCTGCGCTGGCCAGCAGCACCGCCCGCAGGGTCGACCTGACGTTAGTCCTCATCGTTTCCTTCTCCCATTATATTGATTATGAGTTGGAGCGAATACCGCTCCGCCAAGCGCGACGGCGGAGGGCAGCAGGCGACAAACACGCTTCAAGGGGACTTGCGAACCTCGACCTCCGTTTCGATGGATCCTGCTTTCTGGAACACGATCGTGCAGGTGAAGCGCTTGCCTGGCTCGAGCGGCTCCCGCGTCTGCAGCAGCATCACGTGATAGGCGGTCGGCAGCAGCACCAGCGTGCTGCCCGCGGCAATCGGAATGTTGGGAATGGAGCGCATCGCCGGCGCGCCTTCGCCGCGGTCGACGGTGTGCCGCTCCGAAAAATTGGCGATCGGACAACGCACGCGCATCAACGCTTCCGGCGCGGTCGTGTCATTCTTGATCGTGATCAGCAACGGGATGTCGCGTCCCACCTCGGGCGCCGCCGGCACCCACGCATCGGACAAGGTCAGGCCTTCTCCGGCCGCCCCGAGCGCAGGCGCCATCGCGGCGAACGACGCGACCGAGGCCACCAGCAATGCCCGCGACACCGCCAGCATGACGCCGGCGCGCACGCTGCCCTCCGAGCGCGCGGACCAAACCTGATCGCGCTCCAGACTGGTCGGATCTTCCGACAACGGAGTCCCTCCCCTATTCGGCCGCCTCTTTAACTTGCCTTAGTGCGGCGTCCTTTTTTGAATTCGTACTCTGAATTCGAATACGTCGCAAATGGATTTTCGGTCTTGACATGCTAATGTCCGGCAAAATGTGATGACCCATGCGAATCGTGCCCGCCGCTCCCTCTCTGGTCGACCAGGTCGTCGAAGCCATCACTGACGAGATCGTCAGCGGCGTTCTCGCGCCGGGCTCGCGGCTGATCCAGGACGATCTGGCCCAGGCTTACGGAGTGTCGCGCCAGCCGGTTCAGCAGGCGCTGATCCTGCTGCGCGGCTGCGGGCTGGTGCAGAGCGCGCCGGGCCGCGGGTTGATCGTGGCGCCGCTCGACCCCGGCTTCGTCCGGGACCTCTATGAGATGCGCGCAGTGCTCGAAGGCCTCGCGGCGCGACTGGCCGCCGAGCGGGCGAGCGATCGCGCTGCGCGCGAAGGTCCGGCCTACATCGCGGCCGGCTACGAGGCGGTGAAGAGCGGACTCGTCAACCGCAAGATCGAGACCGACATCGCCTTCCATCGCTTCCTCGGCGACCTCTCCGGCAACGCGCTGATCGGCGAGACGATGGCACCGCATTGGCCGTGCCTGAAGCGGGTGATGTCCGACGTGCTGCAGAAGGAGCAGAGCATGTCACGGATGGTCTGGGACGAGCATGAGGACATTCTTGCAGCCGTCATCGAGGGCCGCAGCGTCGAGGCCGAACGGCTGAGCCGGGAGCACATTTCGCGCGCGGCCAGCGTGTTCATCCATCACCTCGAAATCCAGCAGGACAGCAAGTCCAAGCAGCGGCGGACGCTCACTGCGCGGAAATTCCCGCTATGACTCCGTTCAAACCGACAGCGGCCGCAATGCGAGCGCTGGGCTCCGGCACGGCAGCCTCGCATTCGCGACCGGACATCACACCTGATCCCGTGGAGGCCGTGTGCCGCCGCTGAAGACCCAGCCGAGCCTGACCGAACGCGTCTACGAGCGCATTCTCTCCGACATCGTCGGCGGGGAGTTGCCGGAATCTGCCCGCCTCATCCAGGACGATCTGGCCCGCGACCTCGGCGTCTCGCGCCAGCCGGTGCAGCAGGCCCTGCTGCTGCTGCGCAATCAGGGCTTTGTGCGCGAGGCGCCGGGCCGCGGCCTGGAAGTCGCGCCGATCGACACCGACTTCATCCGCAACCTCTATGAAATACGCGCGGTCGCCGAGGGCCTCGCCTGCCGGCTCGCGGCGACCCGCGGCGCCAAGCGAGCGGCCGAGGAAGGCCCGAATTTGATCGAGCAGGGCCGGAGCGCCGAGCGCGAGCATTCGGTCGAGAAGCTGATCGAGGCCGACGTCAAGTTTCATGAATTCCTCTACGAGATCTCCGGCAACTCCGTCATCCAGGACACCACCCTGCCGCATTGGCTGCATCTGCGCCGGCTGATGGGCGAGGTGCTGATGCGCGACGAGACGCCGCGGCGGATCTGGGATCAGCATGAGGACATCCTGCGGGCGGTGATCGCGGGCGATGCGCAGACAGCCGAGGATCTTGCCAGGCAGCACATCACGCGAACCGCAACCGTGCTGCTGGCGCGGTTGACCAATCAGCGCGAGCGCGTGCCGGTCGCAACGGCGTCCTGATCACCTCGGGCTTGGCTTCTGCCCGCAACATCCGACGGCACCGCCGTCAGGAACCCCAGCATCGTTTCGAAGGGATACCCAGCATCCCACTTCAGCGTCGGCAGCAGCCCCGCCGCTATGGTCAAGCCGCCGGCAAGCTGAAAGAGAACGTGGCGCCGCCCTGCGGCTCGTTGCTGGCCAACAGCTCGCCGCCGTGCTCGCGGACGATGCCGTAGCTGATCCACAGCCCGAGCCCCGTCCCCTCCCCGACGCGCTTGGTCGTGAAGAACGGCTCGAAGATGTGGGTCAAATGATCCTTGTCGATGCCGGGGCCGTTATCGGTGATGCGAAAGACGATCTCGCTGCCCTGGCGCGCCACCGCGACCAGAAGGCGCGGCAGGTCGGTCGATCGCATCGCGTCGATCGCGTTCTCCACGAGGTTGACGATCACCTGATGCAGCTGGCCTTCGTTGCCGGAGATCCACAGATCCGGCTCGACCTCGATCTGGATGTCGACACGATGCTGCTTGGTGCGCCCTGCCCACAGCACGGCGGTATTGATCAGTCGCTCGATGTTGACGCGCTCGACCTCGCCGAGCTTTGAGAACGACAGGCGGCGCAGGTTCTTGACGATCTCGCTGATGCGCACCGCGCCTTCCAGCGTGCCGTCGATCAGCGGCCCGAAATCCTCGAGGATGGCGTCGATCCTCAGATCCGAGCGAAGCGCGGCGATGTCCTCGCTGACCGGCTGCTCATGGATGGCATCGAGATAGCCGACCAGCGAGGTGCGGTAGCGCATCAGGGTGTGGATGTTGCCATAGACGAAGCTGATCGGATTGTTCAGCTCGTGGGCCACGCCGGCGACGAGCCGGCCGAGGCTCGCCATCTTCTCCTGCTCGACCAATTGCCGCTGCGCCCGCTGCAACTCCTGATGCGCCTTGTGCAGGGCCTCATAGGCGCGGCGCAGCTCGCCGATCGGACGGCCCGTCAGCACGACGCCGATGAAGCGGCCGCGATGGTCATGCCGCGGCGAGCTGTTGATCGCGAACAGATCGGAGCTGACGCCGGCCGCCGCGGCAAAGCGCAATTCACCGTCGACCACATCGGCGCTGCTGCGCGGCTTCAGCAGCGAGGCGAGCTTGGGCCGATGATCGGGATCGATCATCTCGGCGATATCGCGACCGGCGATGTCGGCCAGGGCCCGTCCCGATGTGTGCAGGAAGGCGGAGTTGGCCTGCTGTACCGTGCCCCTGGCGTCGCAGACGACCAGGATGTCGGAGACGGACTCGATGACGTTGGTGACGAAGGCCTGGGCTTCCTCGAGCTCGGCGTTCTTGTGCTCGAGATCGACCTCGTAGCGCAGCAGGTCGGAATAGACCTCGTCCATCTTGCGGATCACTTCGATCCACACGCCTTCGCGCTCGCTGTCGAGTTCGAGCGTACTGCTGCTCGCGATCAGCTTGAGCAGCGTGTCAGCCCCGGACTCAGGAGAGTGAGTGGCCTTTGCCATGTTTCTTCAGATCGTATCTCGACAATTTGTTCCGGAGCCCCACCCTTGACAGGCCGAGCTCGCTGGCGACGCGACTGATGTTACCATCATATTTCTCCAGACAGTGGACGATGATGGTCTTTTCGAGATCCTCGACCTTGTCCTTCAGGCTCCCGGAACCGTTGAGCTTACCATTGGCGATCACGGGCGCGGCGCGGCGGCCGTTGCGCCGGCCGGCGAACGGCGGACAGCGCAGCTCGTCGGCATCGGCCAGCACGGCCATGCGCTGGATCTCGTTCTGCAACTCGCGAACATTGCCGGGCCAGTGATAGCGGGAGAATTCCTCCAGCGCCGCCGGTGCGAACCGCAGATGCGGCCGGTTGAACGATGTCTTCACCGCCGACAGCACGCCCTCG
This sequence comes from Bradyrhizobium sp. SZCCHNS3052, assembly GCF_032484495.1. Taxonomy (NCBI): domain Bacteria; kingdom Pseudomonadati; phylum Pseudomonadota; class Alphaproteobacteria; order Hyphomicrobiales; family Nitrobacteraceae; genus Bradyrhizobium; species Bradyrhizobium sp. SZCCHNS3052. The sequence goes on from NZ_JAUETB010000005.1 coordinate 222,090, forward strand.
GCGATCAGCGGAATGTCCATCGGACGCTCGCGCAAGGACGGCATGTGCACCGGAAACGCGGCGAGCCGGTAGTACAGATCGCGGCGGAAGCGGCCGGCCTCGACTTCGGCCTCGAGATCCCGGTTGGTGGCCGCGACCACGCGCACGTCGACCTGGCGCACGCGCTGCGCGCCGAGCGGCCGGATCTCGCTCTCCTGCAGCACGCGCAGCAACTTGACCTGAAAGGCGGGGGATGTCTCGCCGATCTCGTCGAGAAAGATGGTGCCGCCGTCGGCGACCTCGAACAGGCCGATGCGGTCCTGATAGGCGCCGGTGAACGCGCCCTTCTTGCAGCCGAACAGCTCGCTCTCGAGCAGCTCATCGGGCAGCGCGCCGCAATTCTCGACCACGAAGGCCTTGGTGGCGCGCGCAGAGCCATAGTGAATCGCACGCGCCAGGAGCTCCTTGCCGGTGCCGGATTCGCCGGTGATCAAGACCGAGATGTCGTAGTCGGCGGCGCGCCGGCCGAGCTCGATCACGTTGCGCATCGGGCTCGCCGCCGAATGCACGATGCGGTCGAAATCATAGAGCTGCTTGGCGGCGCCGCGCTTGACCGACACCACCTTCTTGATGTGGGCCGGCGTGGCCTTCACGTCGACGCCGGCGGTCTCCGTCTCCTTCTGCAGCCGGTACAACTGCACGGCCTCGCGGACGATCTCGATCAGGCGATCCGGCTGCCAGGGCTTTGTGATGTACTGATAGATGCCGGCCTCGTTGAGGCCGGCGATGATGTCCTCGGAGTCCGAATAGCCGGAGATGATCATCCTGACAGGGTCGGGCCACATCTCGCGCACGCGCTTCAGGAAGCTGACGCCGGATTCCTGCGGCATGCGCTGGTCGCAGATCACGGCATGCACGATCTCGCCTTCGAGCAGCTTCTCGGCGTCGTTCGTGTTGCCGGCACACAAGACCTCGAAGTCCTGGTTGAGGACGCGGCGCAGCGCCTCCTGCGACCGGACCTCGTCATCCACGACCAGTATCGTTCCTTGGATCCCCATCGCGCGTCTCAGCAGATCCGCGGCAACTGCTCGCCGGACAGCCAGTCGACGATACGGCCGCCGCCGAAGCTCGTCGCCATCTGGACGAAGCGGTGATCATCGGCCACGGCTTCGCCGATGTCAGCCGCATCGCGGCCGAGCGGATGCGCCCTCATGGCGGCGAGCACGGCGCCGGCCAGATCGGGCGCGACGATCGCGACCAGCTTGCCCTCATTGGCGACGTGGAGCGGATCGAGCCCGAGCAGCTCGCAGGCGGCAGCGACCGCAGGCTTCACCGGAATCGCGTCCTCCTGCAGACGGAAGCCGAGATTGGACTGCTGCGCGATCTCGTTCATCGTGGCCGCAACCCCGCCGCGCGTGGGATCGCGCATCAGCCGGATGCCGGCGCCGCCGGCTGCAACCATGTCGGCGACGAGCCCGTGCAGCGAGGCCGAGTCGGAGATGATCTCGGTGTCGAAGGTGAGGTTCTGGCGCCGCGACATGATCGCCACGCCGTGATCACCGAGGCTCCCGGACAACAGCACGCGGTCGCCGGGCCTGGCCTTGTCGGCCGAGAGATCGAGGCCGTGCGGCAGCACGCCGACACCGGCCGTCGAAATGAACACGCCATCCGCCTTGCCGCGCTCGACCACCTTGGTGTCGCCGGTGATGATCGCGATGCCGGCCTCGCGCGCCGCCTCGCCCATCGCATCGGCGATCCGCTTCAGGTCGGCAAACGGAAACCCCTCCTCGATGATGAAGCTTGCCGACAGATACAGCGGCCTGGCGCCGGCCATGGCGATGTCGTTGACCGTGCCGTGCACCGCCAGCGAACCGATATTGCCGCCGGGGAAGAACAGCGGCGAGACCACATAGCCGTCGGTCGTCATCACCATGCGGCCGGCGGCGACGTCGAACGCCGACTGGTCGTTGCCGCGCGCCAGCCATTCATTGCCGAACGCCTCGTGGAACAGGCCGGCAATCAGTTGCGCCATCGCGCGACCGCCGGCGCCATGCGAGAGATCGACGCAGCCGTTCTTCATGTCGAGCCGGCGCTGATGCATGCTCATGATGCAAGCCTCCGCTGATGGTCGCGGAAGCGGCCATAGGTCCAATGCGCCGCGCAGGCGCCTTCCGACGACACCATGCAGGAGCCGATCGGCGTCTCCGGCGTGCAGGCGGCGCCGAACAGCCGGCAGTCCACCGGCTTCTTCAGGCCGCGCAGAATGGCCGGACATTCGCAGGCCGGATTGTCGGCCACAACCAGCTCGGACATGGCAAAGCGCAGCTCGGCGTCGAGATGCGCGAAGCCGGGCCGCAATCTCAATGCGCTCGCCGGAATGCTGCCGAGGCCGCGCCATTCGAACTGGTCGCGCAGTTCGAAGATCTCGGCGACCTCCCGAATGGCGCGCTGATTGCCGCTGGCGTTGACGGCGCGACGGTACTGGTTCTCCACCTCGTGGCGGCCGTCATTGACCTGCTCGATCAGCATCAGGATCGCCTGCATCATGTCGAGCGGCTCGAAGCCCGCGATCACGACGGGCTTGCCGTCATCGCGCGCGAACGGCGCATAGGGCTCGGTGCCGATCACGGTCGAGACATGCGCCGGTCCGACGAAGCCGTCGATCTCGACCGTGTCGTCGCTGTCGAGGATCGCGCGCATCGCCGGCGGCGTCAGCACGTGGTTGCAGAACACGGTGAAGTTCGACAGCTGCTTCTTCTCGGCGGCCCGGATCATCACGGCGGTCGGCGGCGTCGTGGTCTCGAAGCCGATGGCGAAGAACACCACCTCGCGACCAGGATTCTGCTCGGCCAGCGCGATCGCATCCAGCGTCGAATACACCATGCGGATGTCGGCGCCGCGCGCTTTCGCCTTGAGCAGCGAGGACCCGCGCGAGCCCGGCACGCGCATCAGGTCGCCATAGACGCAGAGGATGACCTCGGGCCGTTCGGCCAGCGCGATCGCCATATCGATGCGCCCGGCCGGCAGCACGCAGACCGGACAGCCGGGGCCATGGATCATGCGCACATTGTCGGGCAGCATGTCCTCGAGGCCATAGCGCGCGATCGCATGGGTATGGCCGCCGCAGAATTCCATGAAGCGATAGGCGCGCGCCGGATCCGCCTTGGCGCGGATGGCGCGCGCAAGACCCGTCGCCAGCTCCTTGTCGCGAAACTCGTCGGCATATTTCATGGTCTGACCTCCGCCACAGCCTCACCCATCTGCCGGAGCAGGTCGAGCGTCTCGCGCGCCTCCTCCGGATCGATCTTGGCCAGCGCGTGGCCGACATGAAGGATGACGTAGTCGCCGACGGCGATCTCCTCGATCAGCGCGACCGAGACCTCCTTGCTGACGCCGTCGATCGAGACGATCGCCATGTCATCGGCCAAGAGCTTGATCACCTCGGCAGGAATGGCCAGGCACATCAGACGGTCCCTCCAGACATCATGTTGTTTTGTGCGAGATGCAGACCGGCCACCCAGGCCTGTCCGAGGCTGAGGCCGCCATCATTGGGCGGCAGCCGGCGCGGCAGCAGCGGATCGAGGCCTGCGGACCGGCAGCCGCGCACGATCTGTTCGGCCAGATGCGCATTGAGAAAACAGCCGCCGCTCAGCACGATCGTACCGATGCCGGTCGCACGCGAGGCTCTCACGATCCAGTCGACGCAGGCCGCGGCCAACGTGCCGTGAAACAGCCCCGCCGCTTCGACGGCGTCGAGATCACGCGCGATCAGATGCGCGAGCAGCGGCCGCAGCGACAGCACGCCATCGGCAATGGTCCAGCCGCGCTCCAGCGCCGCGGGTTCGCGCACCAGCGCTTCCAGCTTCATGGCCGCCTCGCCTTCGTAGCTCTGCACCGCGCTGACACCGAGCAGTCCGGCCACGGCATCGAACAGCCGGCCGGCGCTGGTGGTGACTGGAGCATCGGCACGATCCAGCAGCATGGAGATGTTGCGCGACTGTGGCTGGGCCGAGAAACGATGCCCGATCTCGTCACCGCGACCGATGTCGTGCAGCACGGAAGCCGCCATCCGCCACGGCTCCCGTGCGGCCCGGTCCCCGCCCGGCATCTTCAACGGAGCGAGATGGCCGAGGCGCCGGAAGCCCGCGCCGTCGCACGACAGCAACTCACCGCCCCAGGCTCCGCCGTCGCTGCCATAGCCGTAGCCATCCAGCACCAGCGCGAGAGCGGGACTGGTCACGCCATGCTCGGCCATGACGGAGGCCGCATGCGCCTGGTGATGCTGCACCGGCAGCGTCGGCAGACCTCGTGCCTGCGCGAACCGCGTCGACGCCATGTCCGGATGCAGGTCATGCGCGATCGCGACCGGCTGGACATCGAGGATGGCGGTGAGATGCGCAATCGCCTCCTCGAAGAAGCGGATCGCGGCCGCCGTGTCGAGATCACCGAGATGCTGCGACACGAACGCCTCGTTGCCGCGCGTCACCGTGACCGTCGCCTTCAGGTGAGCGCCGACCGCGAGCACCGGCGGCATGGTGCGCGCGAGCCGGATCGGCTCCGGAACATAGCCGCGCGCACGCCTGACGAAGCGGGGAACGCCGGCCACGACGGCAAGCACGGAATCGTCGGCGCGGATGACGATGTCCCGGTCGTGGGTGACGATCAGGTCCGCAATGTCGGCAAGATCCGCGAGCGCCTCGGCGTTGTCGGTCAGCAGCGGCTCCCCGCTCGGATTGGCGCTGGTGCAGACCAGCGCCCATGGTCCGTCGGCAGCCGCGCGGCGGCCCGCCTCCAGCGCATGGAAGATCAGATGATGCAGCGGAGCGACCGGCAGCATCACCCCGATCTTTGCGAGGCCTGGTGCGACCGAGGACGCAACACGCTGGCGTGAGCGCAACAGCACGATCGGCCGCGCCACCCGCTCCAGCTGCGCGCGCTCAGGCGCATCGATCTCGGCAATCTCAGTTGCGGCGTCGGCCGTGGCCAACATCACGGCAAACGGCTTGCCGTCGCGCTGCTTACGCGCGCGCAGCCGCCGGACCGCCTGTTCATCCTGGGCGTCACAGAGCAGCTGATAGCCGCCGAGACCCTTGATGGCGACGATCCTGCCACTCGCGAGCGCGGCTGCGATATCATCGATGCCATGGCTGAGCCGCGGACCGCAGCGCGGACACGAGATCGCCTCGGCATGAAAGCGGCGCCCTGCAGGATCTTCGTAGTCGGACCGGCACGCCTCACACATCGGAAAGTGCTTCATCGCCGTGGACACGCGATCGTAAGGCAGGCGCTCGGCGATGGTGAAACGGGGGCCGCAATGGGTGCAGTTGACAAAAGGATAGAGATGGAAGCGGCTGCCGGGATCGAACAGCTCGGCCAGGCATGCGGCACAGGTGGCTGCGTCCGGCACGATCCGCGTCGTGACGCGCCCGCCCACGCTCCCGGCGATCCGGAAGCCCGTGCCGGTACCGGCCGCGATCGGCTCGACGGCGATGTCGTCGATGCGCGCCAGCGGCGGTGTCTGCCGCGGCAGAGCCTCGACGAATTCGGCGACCTCGTCGCCCTCGACCTCGATCAGCACGCCATCAGCATCGTTGGCGACGAAGCCGCCGAGCCGATGGCGGGTTGCCAGACCATGGACATAGGGACGAAAGCCGACGCCCTGCACGGCCCCGCGGACGCGGAGCCGGAGGCGCGTATGGTTCGCCGATGTCCGGCCGGGCGTGCTCATCCCCGCACCGCGTTCGCTGCGCCCGCCCGCATCCGCTCAGACTGCTTCCTGATCCAGGCGTAGAACGCCGAAAGGCCCTCGCCTGTCTTCGCGGAGATCGTCAGCACCTCGATCTTCGGATTGACGCGGCGGGCATATTCGATCGTCTGCGCAAGATCGAAATCGAGCACCGGCGCCAGATCGATCTTGTTGATCAGCATCAGCGATGACGCTGCAAACATGTCGGGATATTTGAGCGGCTTGTCCTCGCCCTCGGTGGTCGAGAACACGACGATCTTGCAGGCCTCGCCGAGATCGAAGGCGGCCGGACATACGAGGTTGCCGACATTCTCGATGAACAGCAGCCCGCCGCGCAGTGACGGCAGCCGGCCAAAGGCTTCGCCGACCATGGCCGCGTCGAGATGACAGCCCTTGCCGGTGTTGATCTGGATCGCCGGCACGCCGGTGGCGCGGATGCGCTCGGCATCGTTGGAGGTCTGCTGGTCGCCCTCGATCACCGCGACGGGCCGACTCTGCTTGAGATCGGAGACGGCGCGGACCAGCAGCGAGGTCTTGCCGGCGCCCGGGCTGGAGACGAAGTTGAATGCCAGCACGTCATGCGCGGCGAAGCGCGCGCGGTTTTCTGCCGCGAGCCGGTTGTTCTTGCCGAGAATGTCGCGTTCGATCTGGATGATGCGCCCGCTGGAGAGACCGGCAACCTCCTGCCCGGCCGGATTGGCCGAACAGTCGACGTGGTCGGCAGCATGATCATGATGATGATCATGCGCGCGACCGTGATCATTATGGTCATGATCGTGATGGTGACCATGCTCGTGATCATGATCATGGTGATGATGGCCGTGATGGTGATGATGATGTCCGGACTGATCATGGCTGTGATCGTGTCCATGAGCCCGATGATGCTTACCGTGATCGTGATGATGATCACCGGATTCGACGGAGGGCTTGCCGTCGCTGCAGCCACACACCGTGCACATTACTCGACCTCCAGCTCCTTGACCCGCATGTCCTCACCGCCCGTGACCTGCAGCTGATGACTGCCGCAGGCCGGACAAGACTGATAGCGTTGGCTGATCTCGACGCCGCGCGAGCAGCCCAGGCACCATGCCGTGCCCGGCTGTTCGATGATCTCGAGCGCTGCCCCCTGCAACAGGGTCTTCGCGGTCACCGCCTCGAAACAGAATCGCAGCGCCTCCGGCGCGACATGGCTGAGCGCACCGATCTCCAACCACACGGTCTTCACCGTGGAGAAGGCGCCCTTACGTGCCTCCTGCTCGACGATCTCGACGATGCCTTCGCACAGCGCCATCTCATGCATCGGCCATCCCCCGGAACGCCAGGTGATAGCCGACGCAGGGATCGAACGATCCGACCATCGTATGGATGGCCTGGCGATCGACGGTGCCGCGCAGCGCAACCCCCGTGAGGCTCCTCACGACAGGACCGCGCGGGTGAAAATTCCATTCCGTCGGCGCCAGATACTCGAAACGCGAGACCGCGCCGTGCGCATCCAGCTCGATCGCGTGATGCAGCCGGCCGCGCGCGCATTCGACTGCGGCGGCACCGCGCCGCGACCCGAGCGCGTAGCTTGCGACGGCATGCGGGTCGGCCGCCTGGTCCTCCGCCTCGCCGGTCTCGATCCAGCGGAACAGCTCAGCAATCTCAGCGATCTTGGCTGAGAGGCGTTCGACGGGACCAGCCGATGCCAATTGATGGCGCTCCGCATAGCGGGCCCAGACTCCGGTCTCCGGAACGCGGCCGTCGAGCTCGGGAGCCTCAGCAAAGGCAGATCCCACGTCGATCAATTGCGCGACGATGGCGCCATCATCGGCGGCCGACAGGATGCCGTGCTCGGCCGGCATGTGCCTCCATCCTCCATCATCGGCGGCCTTCCGGGCCGCGTCCATCATCGATGCAAGCAGAGTTCCCGGCAGAACCGGTTCCCCTGGCAAGCCTATGCCCAGAGCCACCATGCCCGTCTTGATCTGAGACAAGGTTGCAGCGCGAGATTGCTGCGAGACGCCGGAATGCGTCTGTAGCGCCGCGATCGCCTGCAAGAGCCGTTGAACCGGCTGCGCAGCACTACGATTGTCCGCCATTGAAGCGATCAGCAGACCGCGCATGAGTTCGGCGAAGCGTTCCGTCAGCACGGCCTCGATCCGACGATGACGCGTCGACGGCTTCGCCTGCTCGCCGCGCGCCGCTTCCAGCGCCGAGAGCAGCGCGACCTGATGCGCACCGGCGCACAGCGAGAACAGCCGCGGCAGGGCCGCAAGCAGCATCTCGGCCGGCTTGCCGGCGAACAGCCGTCCCAGCGGCGGCCGCGTGCGCGGCTGAATGTCGACGCCTGCGATCCGCCGATCGGCGACCGACAGCGTCACGTCGATGCGGTTGCGAAAGCCGAGGGTCATGCGCGGCCCTCGGAGAGGGTGCCGCGCAGGAACGCGCGGCGATCGATCGTGCTCGACGCCTTCGCGGCGCGTTCGGACAACGCCTCGTCCTCAGGTGCCGCCATCAGCGCGGCCAGCGCGGCCTCCGCCGCCGCACGCGCCGCGGCCATGTCCGCGAACTCGAACATCGGCGAGAACAGCGAGCAGCTCGCGATCCGCCCGATCCCGGCGATATCGCCGATCGTGAACTCGAACGAGCCGGCCGGAAGCACGATCTTGACGACGGATCCCGCGGAGCCCTGGGCGGCCGGAGTGACCAGGTTCATGAACCAGGGCGTGACGACGATGCCGAGGATGCGGCCCTCAACCACCGAAAATCCGATCGCCTCGACGTCGAGCGCGTGGTGATAGATCGGCAGCTCGCGCATCGCACGCGCGCCGATCCCACGATAGACGCCGGCGAGACGCTCGCCCCACGCGACCGGCGTGACGTCAGACCTGCCCTGCGCGTCAGCGCTCATTGCTCGACCACCATGAACTTGGTCTTCGGCGCGTCGCAGTTCGGGCAATGCCAGTCGTCCGGCAGCGCCGCGAACGGCGTGCCCGGCGCAATCTGGGCGACGCCATCACCTTCGGCCGGGTCGTAGCGCGTCCAGCAGATGCCGCACTCCAACAGCGCGTCATCAGCGAGATCGCTGCGGACACCGTAATTCTCGAAGCCGCCGTTCATGTGAAATAGGCCTCGATGATCTGGGTCAGGCGCTCGGCCGAATCCTCGAAATCCTCGGCTGCAGCGAGCGCGACCACCGGCACGCCGCCGACTTCGAGGGTGTCGAGAATGATCGTATCCATGGCGTTGAAGAATTGCACCGACCAGACATGGCGGATGCCGGTCGCGAGCACGCGGCAGGTGCCGTAGCCGCGCGACATCAACTGGATCGGGCCGTTGCCGAGCGTCTGCTGCATGAAGCTCATGTCGGCCGGGCTCATCGGCAGCAGCGTGAAGTTGATGGTCTGCGAGCGCTGGCCCGGTCGCCAGGACAGCGCGCGCTCGCGGATCTCGGCGAGCACCGGCAGCGCGTTCATCGTGCCCTCGGGCACCGGTCCGATCGCGATGTCATTTGCGGTCAGGTCGGCGGCCGCGCGCGACACGATCTCCGGCACGGCGCCGACTTCGATGTAGTCGTGGCGCTCATCCGCTTCCAGCCGCACCCGCCAGATGCCGGCGAGCACCGATTCCTGGATCTGGGCCAGCGTCCCGTCGGGAAGAGCCACGACGCCCGCAACCTCGCCCTCGCCCAGCACGTCGTCGATCAGCCGCCGCTCGAGATCGTTGAGGCCTTCGAGACGGAATAATTGCGTCGGTGCGCCGGCCGTCTGCGCCGCGGTGGCGGATGCAATCGTCGACAGCAGTTCGACCGCGCGCGGACAGCTCCGCGCCAGCGCCTCCGAGTCGAGCGAGGCCAGCTTGGCCAGCGCTCCGGAGGCGGTCAGCCCCTTGTGGGAGGTATCGAGCGCCTCTTCGCCGATCGGAAAGATGTTGACCGGCTCCTCGGCTCCTTCAGGCGCGATCCAGAATCCCGGCTTCATCGCTCGACTCCCGCAGGCTGATGGACTGGGACGATGCTGGCGACGACCGCCGCCGTCGCGCCCTGCGGCCGGTCGATCAGCCGCGAGATGCGATCGACATAAACAGACCAGTCCTGGATCTTGGCAATCAGGCCGAGCGTCTCTCCCCCGCGGCACAGGATCAGGCTCGGCTGCACACGCACGCCGAATCGCGCCCCGATCTCGGCCTCCGCTTCGCGCGCGACGACCGCGCCGCGCAGCCGGCCCTGAAACGCCGTGATCAGCTCCGGCAGCACGATGGCCACGTCCAGTGCCTCTGGAAACCGCGCGGGATCCCCGGCCGACAGCAGCACGGCGACAAGCCCGGCGCAATCAGCCTCGGAGAGAAAGGCATCGACGGTGCCCGTATCGACCTCCGGCAACCCGCCTCGCGCGCGCGCGGGGTCACGCTGCTGCATTTCCATCGGTGTTTCTCCCTGACCAGTTATCGTTGCCATATTCCCCATGATCAGCAATCGACGTGCCAGACGCCCACGCGGGGCCAAGAATTCTCAAGACATTGAAATATATTAAGTTTTTATTGCAACTAAAGGATTGCGCGAGAAATCGGAAAGGTGCTTTCCAGGCAAGGTCTGCAAACTTACTTCGTCTATGGAAATCTTGTTATCAGTAATTTGGCGCCGCCCGAGGGCATGACGCCGCTACCGCAGATGCTCCGGAAGCTCCGGCTCGCGCCCGATCAGATCCGCAAAGAAGTCATCGCAATTCTCGCCGTTCACGGCCGCCTGCAGGCCGCGCAGCGCTTCGCCGATCAGCCGCGCCTCTTCGTCATCGAGCAAGCGAACGGCGTTGTCGATATAGACGAGCACCTTGGCCCCCACCGGCGGGTTCGACAGCAGCAACACCGAGACGCGGCGCTCCTCGCCGTCGAAGCTGCACAGCGCCGAGACGCCATCGGTCTCCAGGATTGTCATCGGCAGGCCAAGACACATGGCGGATTCCCTCGCGGCGCGGTCAATCGGCCGTGCGCGCCCCCAGTTCGTAGCTGTGATGGTCGATGTCGTTCGCGAGCAGGCGTTCGTCGCCGGCGAGCGGTGCACGCCGCGACACGGCCGGCGAGCCCCATTCCGCCAGCAGGGCGCAGGCCAGCTCGATCGCCGGCGCGATCTGCGCACGAACCGGCGCCGTCAGCGGACCGCCCCAATCCTCGAGGTCGAGCGGCTGGCAGCCGATCAGCGCAAGCCGCTGCGGATAGCGGCCGAGCAGGTCGGCCGCGCTCAGTACTTCCTGGAAGCCCGTCTGGTGGAGGCTCATCTTCTTGGCGCCGGTGAAGCGCGGCACCTCGTCGTCGCGGACGAGCTTGAGCTCGCCCGGCACCAGGCCATAGTCGATGGCGTCGAACACGATCAGGCCGTCGGCTTCCTCGACATAGTTGACGAGGTAAAGTCCCTGCGTGCCGCCATCGAGGATCGTGACATTGTCGGGCACGGTGAAGCGGCGGTGGAATTCCTCCACCACCCGCACGCCAAAGCCTTCGTCCGCCCAGAGAATGTTGCCGATCCCGAGCACCAGAATGCGATCGCGCCCGCGCTCATCGACCATGCCGGCCCCCCCTGCTACTCGCGGAACTGCCGCTCGCCCGAGATCATCGAGGAGATGATGCTCTGACGTGACATGATGTCTTCGCGAATGGCGGCATAGACGTGCACCATCACGAAGGTGACCAGCGCCCACATCCCGAGATGATGCCAGGTGTGGACGTCCTGGCTGTTCGGCCAGATCGCGAACACCCAACCGAACAATTTGTGCTGCCAGCTGTCGATGCCGGTGCCTTCCGAATAGAGCGCAAAGCCGGTGACGATCATGAAGGTCACGAACAGCGTGAAGCCGGTAAACATGGCTGTCTGCGCCAGGGGATTATGGCCGACATACATCTTCGGCTCACGCTCAAGGAAAGCGTACCAGCGGATCTCGTGCAGCACCTCGTTCCAGAACTGCTTGCGGTGCACCGGAATGTAGAAGATCTGCCGGGAGTGGTGGTTGCCGACGAAGGCCCAGAAGATGCGGGCAAGGAAGAACACCGCCAGCACCTGTCCGGCCGCGAAATGGGCAAAGCGGATGTAGCCCATCACGAAATTCGCCGACGCCTCGCCTTCGACGCTGGGGAGCGGAGTCCCGATCAGATAGCCGGTGATCATCAGCACGACGATCGCGAACGCATTCACCCAATGGCAGATGCGCACCGGTGCTTCGTACACATAGACCGTGGGCCGGCCGACCGCGTGTTCACCGGCGGCGTCGGCCGCGATCGCCGCAAGGTTGGGCTCTGCCTCGGCGGGACGTGCAATGGCATCCATCATGGTGCGTCTCCCACTACCTGACCGTGACCGTCGCCATTTGCTGGCCGTCCGGGCTCATCACGTGGGTCGAGCACGCGAGGCACGGATCGAACGAATGGATCGTGCGCAGGATCTCCAGCGGCTTCTCCGGATCCGCCATCGGCGTATCCATCAGGGAGGCCTCGAAGGCGCCGATATTGCCCTTGGGATCGCGCGGCGAGCCGTTCCAGGTCGTCGGCACGACACACTGGTAGTTGTCGATCTTGGTGTCCTTGATCTTGATCCAGTGCGCCAGCGCGCCGCGCGGCGCCTCGGTGAAGCCGTAGCCCTTGGCCTCCTTCGGCCAGCTCTCCGGCTTCCACTTCTCGATGTTCGCGGTCGAGGAATCGCCGGCCTTGATGCGTGCCACCAACTTGTCCTGGAAGTAGCGCATCTGGTTCGCCGCCCATTCGCATTCGAGCGCCCGTGCCGCGGTGCGGCCAAGCGTGGAGAACAGCGCTGTGACCGGCAGGTTCAGCGTCTTCAGAAGCCTGTCGGTCGGCTCCTTGAACTCCGGTCGCCCTTGCGCATAACCAATGATGTAGCGCGCCAGCGGTCCGACCTCGACCGCGTTGCCGCGCCAGCGCGGCGCCTTGATCCAGGAATATTTTCCGCCCTCGTCGAGCTCCTTGATGTCCGTCTTGGTGCCCTTGGCGTTGGGGCCGAGCTGGTAGTTCGGCTCAGTGACGCCGTCCCAGGGATGCAGCCCCTTGCTCTCGTCGGGATATTTGTACCAGGAGTGGGTGACGAACTCCTGGATCTGCTCGGGGTCGCCGTGATCGATCGGCAGGATCTCGTTCAGATTCCCGTTGAGGATCACGCCACGCGGCAGCTTGAGATTCTTCCCTGAATAATCGTTCGCATTCTCCGGAATGTCGCCGTAGGACATCACGTTCTTGCCGGAGAGACCGCCGCCATAGAGCCAGTCCTTGTAGAAGGAGCCGATCGCCGCCACGTCGGGCAGATAGACCTTCTGCACGAACTCGATCGAGCGATCGATGATCGAGGAGACGAGGTTCAGCCGCTCCATGTTGATCGCACCGACCGCGCCGGTGCCGTCGACATTGATCGCACACGGCACGCCGCCGACCAGCCAGTTCGGATGCGGATTCTTGCCGCCGTAGATGGTGTGGATCTTGACGATCTCCTTCTGGAAGTCGAGCGCTTCCAGATAGTGCGCCACCGCCATCAGGTTCGCCTCCGGCGGCAGCTTGTAGGCCGCATGACCCCAATAGGCGTTCTTGAACGGACCGAGCTGACCGGACTCGACGAACTTGGTCAGCCGGATCTGCAGGTCCTTGAAATAGCCCGGCGAGGACAGCGGCCAGTCCGAGACCGACTGCGCCAGCGCCGAGGTTGCCTTTGGATCGGCCTTGAGCGCCGAGACCACATCGACCCAGTCGAGCGCATGCAGATGATAGAAGTGCACGAGGTGATCGTGCACCTGCAGGCAGAGCTGCATGATGTTGCGGATCGAGTTGGCATTATCGGGGATCATGATCCCCAGCGCGTTCTCGACCGCGCGGACCGAGGTCAGCGCGTGCGTGCCGGTGCAGACGCCGCAGATCCGCTCGGTGAAGGCCCAGGCGTCGCGCGGATCGCGGTTCCGCAGGATGGTCTCGATGCCGCGCCACATGGTGCCGGTCGAGACCGCGTTGCGGATCACGTTATTGGAATCGACATTCACCTCGACGCGCAGATGGCCCTCGATGCGCGTCAGCGGATCGACGACGACACGCTTGCCGGAATTGTCGAGATTGAAGCCGTTGGGAGTCTGGATGCCCATCGTTGCCTGCCCTGAATTCGATTAATGATCTTGCTTGGCGTCGTCGCGCTTGCCGGCGAGCCGCTTCACGGCCGTCACCGCCGCATGCGCCGCAACCGCTGCGCCCACCGTGCCCGCAGCCACCATGCCGACCTGGTCGGCGTTGTGCTCGATGCCGAACTGCTTGATGTTGGTGAGGCGGTCGTAGAACGAGCCCTTGTCCCAGAAGCCGTCCTCCGAGCAACCGATGCAGCCGTGACCGGACTGGATCGGGAACGACACGCCGCCGTTCCAGCGCACCGTCGAGCAGGCGTTGTAGGTGGTCGGACCCTTGCAGCCCATCTTGTAGAGGCAGTAGCCCTTGCGCGCGGCCTCGTCGTCCCACTCCTCGACGAACTGGCCGGCGTCGAAATGCGGTCGGCGATAGCACTTGTCGTGGATACGCTGTGAGTAGAACATCTTCGGCCGACCCTGGCGGTCGAGCTCGGGCAGCTTGCCGAACGTGGTGATGAAGGTGACGACGCCGGTCATGACCTCGGCGATCGGCGGGCAGCCCGGCACCTTGATGATCGGCTTGTTGGTGATGACCTTGTCGATCGGCGTCGCCTGCGTCGGATTCGGCTTCGCCGCCTGCACGCAGCCCCAGGACGCGCAGGCGCCCCAGGCGATGATCGCCATGGCGTCCTCGGCCATCATCTTGAGCTTCTCGACGAACGGCTTGCCGCCGTCGATGCAGAACATGCCGCCCTCGTTCAGCGGCGGATTGCCCTCGACTGCAAGAATGTACTGTCCCTTGTACTTCGCACGCGTCTCTTCGAGGATGGCCTCCGCCTGGTGGCCGGCCGCCGCCATGATGGTGTCGTCATAGTCGAGCGAGATCATCGACAGCACGGCATCCTTCACCAGCGGATGCGCCGAGCGGATGAAGCTCTCCGAGCAACACGTGCATTCGAGCCCGTGCATCCAGATCACCGGCGTGCGCGGCTTGGTTTCGAGCGCGTTGGCGATGCGGCTGGCCGCGAGCGGCCCGAGGCCGAGGCTCGTTGCGGTGAGGCTGCAGAACTTGTGAAAGCTGCGCCGCGTGATGCCCTGACGCCTGATGACGCTGTAAAAAGTTTCCGTTGCCGCGCCCATGAGTCCTCCCCTGACATCGCGTTGGCGATCATCTGATCGCGTTCTGGCGAGAAGGACAGCAAGATGCGGGCCAGCATCATTGCTGGATTTGAATCATAATGATTCCAGATGCTTGCAGCAGCGAGGCCGCGATCGTGGATCCTTGGAAGGCGGATCGCGCGCGATAATCGGAAATCACGCGCTTTGCACCGACAAGCTTGTTTCCGCTTGCTGCCTGCCTGTGTGCAGCGCGCTCAATGGGCCGTGCAGACCATGCAGGGATCGAACGACCGCACGACGTGCTGAATGCCGACCGCACGCGCGCCGGCAGTGCCGACCTCGGTGCCGACCAGCGCCTGTTCGAGCGGGCCCGCTACCCCATCCGCGTCGCGCGGAGAGAAATTCCAGCTCGTCGGCGCGATGATCTGATAACGCTCGATCCGGCCGGAGCGCACCGCGAGCCAGTGGCCGAGGCTGCCGCGCGCAGCTTCCACGAGCCCGACGAAATTGCCGTCGACCGCGCTGGCGCTGTTTTCGCAAAACGGCTCGTTGAGACGCAATGCCTTGATCCAGTGCTCGATCGACAGCGCGAGCTGCGCGGTTTCGATCAGCCGGGCGATGACACGATTGCGGACATTGCTGCGACCGCTCGCGAGCAGCGCGGTGATCAACGGCTGACCGTCGATGGCCTGCCTTGCGAGAGCGCCGACCTCGACCGGTTCTCCCGCGAGACGCGGCGCCTTGCACCAGCTATAGGCGTCGGCTTTGTCGGCATCGGGCACGGTGCGGCTCTCGGCCGGATCGAGCGACGTATCGTGCATCCAGGCGTGCGAGACGTCCTCGGTGATGCCGTCCGACGGCAAAGCCTGGACCTCGCCACTGCTCGTGCGGACGCCAGCGCGAAAACGAGCCCCATTGAAGTCGTGATACGCGCCGAAGCTCATCAAGAGACCGGGTCCGCTTCCGAGGTCGGCCAGCGCGAGCGCATCGGCCAGCCGAAGGAAATGCGCGAAGTCGCCGGCGCGGCCCTCCCGCCAACGGTCGAGCTCGTCCGATGTCGACAAGGCGAGCACGTTCTCCAGCTTGTCGGCAAACACGACGCGTTCAAGGAAGCCGCGAAACGACGCCGCGATCGCGTTGAGCCGCACGCGCTCGCCGAGCTCGATCGCGCGCGTCGTCCCGCCTGGCTGGAAGGCGAGACTGTGCGGCCATTTGCCGGCGATCAGGCCCATGATCTCGAGCAGCCGCGCGCGGGCAGGCAACGCATCGCGGGCCGCGCTGCCCTTCGTGGCCGCGAAGCGCTCGGCCGTAGCCGAATGCCAGGCATGCGAGGCGTAGACGTCGCGGGCGAAGTCCGGCATGAAGAAGATGTAGAAATGCGTCAGATGGTCGGCTGCGTTCTCGGCCGCGTGCGCGATGTTGGCCGCGAGGACGCCGTTTGGCGCTGCCGCAATACCCATGGCCTGGCGCAACGCCGCGGCGGCGGCGATCGATTGCGACACCGAGCAGATGCCGCAGATTCGCGGTGCGATCACCAGGGCGTCCAGCGGCGGCCGCCCCTCCAGGATCTGCTCGAAGCCGCGATAGAGCGGCGCCGTCACCTCCGCCCTGGTGACGCGGCCGCTCTCGATATCGAGCCTGACCTCGAGATCGCCTTCGACACGATTGAACGGTCCGACCGTGATCCGCGTCATGGACGGCGCTTGTCGCCGGCACGGCCCGGCGGCACCACGACGTGATCCGCCGTCGCATTAACTCGGACGCGACGCGGCGTGGCCGATTTCGACAGCGCTGCGAGCGCGACGAACCAGGCCTTGGGCATGTCGGTCGGAAGCCCCACGGGAATGCCGGCGAGCTTGGCCGTCTGCAGATAGTTCTGCGCGCTCTCGAAGCCCGGCGAGGTGCAGGCGATGCAGGCGTAGCCGCCCTTGGTGCAGGAGCCGCCGCCGTTCCACGAGCGCTGATTGCAATCGCCGACCGCTTGCGTTGCGCGGCAGCCGAGATGCTCCATCAGGCAGCCGCGCTCCGACATCGTCTCCGCGCTCGCCTTGAACTCGTAAAACTCGTTGCGCGAGCAGCCGTGATGAGCCAGGTGATTGGCGATGAAGGTCGGACGGCCGACCGCGTCGAGGCCGTCTGCCGTCAGATCGCCCGAGGTGAGCGCCAGCAGGCTTTCCATCATCCAACCCGGATGCGGCGCACAGCCTGCGACGTTGATCACCGGCAGCCCGCGTTTCGAGCGAAAGCCCGCGCCGAGCGCGCCGCCGACGTCGCTGCCCTCGAACTGCAATCCGACCGCATCGGTCGGGTTGATGCCGGCAGCAGGAATGCCGCCATAAGCGGCGCAACTGCCGACGGCAACGACGTAGTCGGCCAGCGGCGCCAGATCGAGCAGCCAGTGATAGATCGAGCGGTTGGTGCCGGCGAGCATGTTGAAGCGGCCGGTCAGACCAGGTCCGCGCGCCACCGAGCCTTCGAGCACCAGCAGATCGAGCCGCTCGCGGCCGTCGCGGATCGCCTCCAACAGCTCCACGACCTCGTCCCCTGTCTGCTCGCTGACGGAGGGATGCCATACCAGATCGATGCCGGATTGGCGCAGCTCGTCGAACCAGCCGGACGCGCCGCTTTCCAGGATCGACATCGTGCAGCCGCCGCAGCTCGCACCCTGCAGCCATAGCATCCTGATCGTTCCCTCAGAGCCGACCATCATAAGGCCCCGCTCCTAGCCCGTCTTAAGCGTTCCGCTTCGTATCACCGGCGGGTTTAGCGCCCCCGCATGAACACTGGCAAGCGCTTCCCCGGGGATAGCCTCGGAACCGCGCTGGCTGCGACCGAGCAGCATGGCGACCGCCCAGATCAGTCCGAACAGGCCAATCGCGACGATCCCGAGATTGGCGACATCGTCGCCCAGCGCGGTGGCGACCCCCGTCCATCCCCCGGTCAGGCCAAGCCGCGGCGCCAACAGCGTGATCGCCTCGAAGCCGCCGATCACCAGCGCGATGGCAACGGATGCGCCGGTGATCACGAGGTTATAGCGCAGCTTGCGTGCGGGATCGGTCAGCGCCCAGCGATAGGCGCCCGCCATCAGCATGCTGTCGGCGGTGTCGACGGTGGCCATCGCAGCCGCGAACAGCGCCGGAAACACCAGGACATGGGCGAGGCTCGCGCCGCGCGCTGCCTCGGTTGCCGACAGGCTGAGAAGCCCGATCTCGCTCGCAGTGTCGAAGCCGAGACCGAACAGGAAACCGAGCGGATACATGTGCCAGGCGCGTCCCACCAGGCGGAGCACCGGGCGCAGCAGGCGGATGAGGATGCCCCGTCCGGAGCTTCCGGCGGTTTCCATCTCGGACTGCGGCTGTGCGGCGCGGCGCCAGAGGTTCACGAACAGAATGAGGTTCGCCAACGCGATCAGCAGCAGGAAGCCGGCCGACACCGACGTGCCGATGACGCCGCCGATCGCCCTGATCGCGCTCTCTTCATCCAGGAGGTCGGCGCCGGCGATGAGGCTCACGACGATGGTGGCGATGACGACGACGCTGGAATGGCCGAGCGCAAAATACAGGCCGGCGGCGCGCGGGGCGCTACCGTCCTGCACCAGCTTCCGCACGACGTTGTCGATCGCCGCGATGTGATCCGCATCGACCGCATGGCGCAGTCCGAGCAGCCAGGCCAGCATCGCGGTGCCGACGATGGCGGGCCGGTCGGCGTAGAGCGCGAACGCCCAGGCCCAGGCGAGCGCGTTGGCGGCGACCAGCCCGCCGACGAGCGCAACGTTGCGGCCGGGCTGCGATCGCCACCACAGCAGCCGAGGGGCACGAGGATGATCAATTTGAACAATCGTCATACTCGGACTATAGCAAGAGCCAGGCCAGTTCGGTAAAGCCCCCCGCTGCAGGCAAAAACTGCAGGAAAACGTGGGCGGCCCTTCCCGGATTGCCCTCTCGCTTGGCAACCCGCTATCCAGTCACGCACAGATCATGACCAGCGGCGGGACATCTTCTTCTCTCGCCCCTCCTTCGCTCACCGCATCGAGGCACTCTGTGCCGTGATCTCGCGCCGCACGACCGCCTCGAACTGGCTCGCGGGGGCGGCGAACATCAGCCGGGTCTCCTCGTGGAACGCCGAGAAGATGCCGACCACGGCCGGCTGTCCGCCGACGTCGGCCATGATGGGGGAGCCCGAATAGCCGAAATTGGCGAGGCAATGCACCGTCAGCAGCATCCCGTCCTTGGTCATGCCGGCGCTGCAATTGCGCTGGCCGGTCGGCGAATAGCGCCGCTCCTGGCCATAGCCGATCTCGGAGATGGTTCCGGCCGTGGTCGCAGCCTGCAATTCCTCGCGCGTCAGCGCCCTGACCTCAACCGGCTTCGACGGCAGCGCGTCCTTCAGCACGATCAGTGCCCAATCGGCGGGCGAGCGGTCGAGCGACCACCTGTCGTGCCGGGTCGGGACGAAATCAGGCGCCACGATCAGCTTGTCGGCGACCGACGATGCCGCCGGCGTGCCCCTGTTCATGCCGGCCAGGAAGCGGACGTTGCCGGGGCTGACCTGCGCCACGCCGTTGAACACGCAATGCGCCGCGGTGAGCACGACGCGCGGCGCGACCAGCGTGCCGGTGCACCAGCCGCCGGTCGAGTATTGCGCGACGGTGACGACGCCGATCGACGACGCCGGCCACGAGGTGGGATCGACGACCTCGCCGATGTGGCGGTCGAGCCCGAGCAGTTGCTCCGGACGCGGAGCGGCGATGCCGGCCTCCGCCGATTCCGGCTTCGGCCGCCAGGCCGCAATGGCACTCTGGGCCTGGACGCGCTGCGGCTCGGTCAACTTGACCCGCTGCACGTCGCGGCCGGCCGATCGCACGCCGCTACGGCCCGCCATCACCAGCCAGGCATAGCCCTGCACGACGTCCTGTTTCACACCGCGGCCGTCGAGCAGCATCAGGCCGAGCATGTATTGCGACTGGGCGAAGCCCTGCGCCGCGGCGCGGCTGAACCAGCGGCCGGCTTCGCCGTAATTGCTCGCAACACCTTCGCCGTTGACGTAGGCGATGCCGAGATAGTGTTGCGCGACAGCGAGCCCCTGATCGGCGGCCTTGCGGTACCACGCCAGCGCCTCGGCGGGGTTGCGCGGTTGGCCCCAGCCGAAGGCGTGCATGAAGCCGACGTCGAACTGCGCCCGCGCATCGCCCTTGGCGGCCAGCGGCAGCAGCCGTCGCATCGCCGCCGCATGCTGCCCGTTGCCTGCCGCCGCGACCGCGTCTTCGAGCTCGGCGGCCGTGGCGCCCGCCGCGCCGCCGAGCAGCACGGCAAGAGATATGATGATGGTCTTGATCAAGGGCGTCCGCTGGGACCGAAACATCGTGACGGGCCACGAAGCAGACACGATCAAGACGGCGGCGGCGTGGCGGAAAGCGGACCGCGATCTCCTCAATCGGGCCGCCTCGCGTCTCACACCTGCTGCGTCCTCACGCCCGATCGCCCCTTACACCTGCTCGCTCTTGGCGAAGCGATCATCGAGCGCATAACCGGCGCCGCGCACGGTGCGGATCGGGTCCTGCTCGCGGCCGGGATTGAGCAGCTTGCGCAGGCGGCCGATATGGACGTCGACGGTGCGCTCGTCGATGTAGATGTCGCGGCCCCAGACACTGTCGAGCAGCTGCTCGCGGCTGAACACGCGGCCGGGATGCTCCAGGAAGAACTCGAGCAGGCGGTATTCGGTCGGGCCGAGATCGATCGGCCTACCAGAGCGCGCCACGCGGCGCTTCTCGCGGTCGAGCTCGATGTCGCCATAGGACAGCACGGTCGCCAGCCGCTCCGGACTCGCCCGCCGCAGCAGGCCTTTCACCCGCGCCAGAAGCTCCGGCACCGAGAACGGCTTGACGATGTAGTCGTCGGCGCCGGTCGCGAGGCCGCGCACGCGCTCGCTCTCCTCGCCGCGTGCGGTGAGCATGATGATCGGCAACTGCCGGGTCTCGGTCCGCGCCCGCAGGCGGCGGCACAGCTCGATGCCGGACAGGCCCGGCAGCATCCAGTCGAGCACGACGAGATCGGGAACACGCTCCTTCAGGCGCGTGTCGGCCTCGTCGCCGCGCGCCACGGTCTCGACCTCGTAGCCTTCGGCCTCGAGGTTGTAGCGCAGCAGCGTCGTCAGCGCCTCCTCGTCCTCCACCACCAGAATTCGGGCGCCCATGTCTGAACCGTCTCTCTCAGTTGCCGGGGATCGTCGATGCGAAGCTCGTCATGTCGCCCTTCGGGCGCTTGTCCATGATCTGCTGGCCTTCGATCATATAGAACACCGTCTCGGCGATGTTGGTCGCGTGATCGCCGATGCGCTCGATGTTCTTGGCGCAGAACATCAGGTGGATGCAGAACGAGATGTTGCGCGGATCCTCCATCATGTAGGTCAGGAGCTCGCGAAACAGCGAGGTGCAGATGGCATCGACTTCCTCATCGCCCTTCCACACCGTCATCGCCGCCGGCAAATCGTGCGCGGCATAGGCGTCCAGCACCGTCTTGACCTGCGACTGCACGAGATCGGTCATGTGCTCGAGCCCGCGGATCAGCTTCAGCGGATGGAAGTCGCTCTCCAGCGCCGCGACGCGCTTGCCGATGTTCTTGGCGAGATCGCCGATACGCTCCAGATCGGTCGCCACGCGCATCGCGCCGACGATCTCACGCAGGTCGACCGCCATCGGCTGTCGCCGGGCGATGGTAAGAACGGCGCGCTCCTCGATGATGCGTTGCAGCTTGTCGACCTCGGCGTCGGTGGCGACCACCTTCTGGCCGAGCGCGATGTCGCGTCGCACCAGCGCATCGACGGAATCGACGATCAGCCGCTCGGCGAGGCCGCCCATCTCCGATACCAGACGGGTGAGGTCCTGCAGATCGCTGTCGAACGCCTTGGCGGTATGTTCACTGGCCATGATGATCTCCTGAAGACAATGTCGTCGGCGTCAGCCGAACCGGCCGGTGATGTAATCCTGGGTCCGCCGATCGCTCGGCGAGGTGAAGATCTTGCTGGTGTCGTCGAACTCGATCAGCTCGCCGAGATACATGAAGGCGGTCTTGTCGGAGACGCGCGCCGCCTGCTGCATGTTATGCGTCACGATGGCGATCGTATAGTTTTCGGCGAGTTCCTGGATCAGCTCCTCGACCTTGGCGGTCGAGATCGGATCGAGCGCCGAGCACGGCTCGTCGAACAGGATCACCTCCGGCCGGACCGCCACGGTACGCGCGATGCACAGCCGCTGCTGCTGGCCGCCGGACAGCGACAGGCCCGAGGCGTTGAGCTTGTCCTTGACCTCGTTCCACAACGCGCCGCCGCGCAGCGCCTTCTCGACCCGGTCGTCCATCTCCGACTTGGAGATCTTCTCATAGAGGCGGATGCCGAAGGCGATGTTCTCGTAGATCGTCATCGGGAACGGCGTCGGCTTCTGGAACACCATGCCGACCCGGGCACGCAGCAGGTTCAGATCGAGCTTGGGATCGAGGATGTTGGTGTTGTCGAGCATCAGCTGCCCGGTCGCCCGCTGCCCCGGATAGAGATCGTACATCCGGTTGAAGATGCGCAGCAGCGTGGACTTGCCGCAGCCGGACGGGCCGATGAACGCGGTGACGCGGTTGGTGCCCAGCGACAGGTTGATGTTCTTCAGCGCATGATGGTCGCCGTAGTAGAAGTTGAGGTTGCGCGCGGTCACCTTGGCCGGCGCATCCGGAAGCGCCTTGCCGTGAAGAGCGTGATTGGGCTGACTGACGGAGACGGACAGTTCGGTCATTTGGTGTTCCTCTCGGCGCCGAGAATGCGTGCACCGATGTTCAGGGCGAGCACGGCCAGAGTGATGAGAAGGGCTCCGCTCCAGGCCAGTTGTTTCCAGTAGGCATAAGGGCTCTGGACGAAATTGTTGATGGTGACGGGCAGGTTCGCCATCGTCTTGGAAAGGTTGAGGCTCCAGAACTGGTTCGACAGCGCGGTGAACAGCAGAGGCGCGGTCTCGCCGGCGACGCGGGCGGTCGCCAGCAGCACGCCGGTGATGAGGCCCGAGCGCGCCGCCCGATAGGCGATGCGGCGGATCACCAGCGAGCGCGGCAGGCCGAGCGCAGACGCCGCCTCGCGCAGCGGGTTGGGCACGAGCAGCAGCATGTCCTCGGTGGTGCGCAGCACCACCGGGATCACGATGACCGCCAATGCAAGGGAACCCGCGAGTGCCGAGAAGCCGCCCATCGGCACCACGACCGCACCATAGATGAACAGGCCGATGATGATCGAGGGCGCCGACAGCAGGATGTCGTTGATGAAGCGGATCACCGAGGTCAGGCGGTCGTTGCGGCCGTATTCGGCGAGATAGGTGCCGGCAAACAGGCCGAGCGGCGCGCCGATGCCGACGCCGATGATCGTCATGATCAAGGAGCCGACGATGGCGTTGCGCAGGCCGCCTTCGCTGGAGCCGGGCGGTGGCGTGTCGGCGGCAAAAACCTGCAGGCTGAGGCCGGCGAGTCCGTTATAGAACAGCGTGAACAGGATCAGCGCCAGCCAGGTGACGCCGAACATCGCGGCGGCAACGCAGAGGCCGCGGATCACGATGTCTCTGCGGCGCCGGCGCGCATAGATCGGATTGACCGGCGCATCGAGTGTAAGCGTGTCAGCGCTGGACATGGCTTATTTTCCCGCCTTGGCTTCGAGCCGCATGAGCATCAGCCGCGCGCTCGCCAGCACGAAGAACGTGAGCACGAACAGCAGCAGGCCGAGCAGGATCAGGCTCGACTGGTGCAGCCCGTCGCTCTCCTGGAATTCGGAGGCGATGGCGGCCGAGATCGTGGTGCCCGGTGCGAAGATCGAGGATGAGATACGGAACGAGTTGCCGATGATGAAGGTCACCGCCATCGTTTCGCCGAGCGCACGCCCCAGCGCCAGCATGACGCCGCCGATCACGCCGACACGGGTGTAGGGAATGACGACGCTGCGCACGACCTCCCAGGTGGTGCAGCCGACCCCGTAGGCGGCTTCCTTCAGCACCGGCGGGACCGTCTTGAACACGTCGACCGAGATCGAGGTGATGAACGGCAGCACCATGATCGCCAGGATCAGCGAGGCGTTGAACAGGCTGAGATAGGACGGCGGACCCGCGAAGATGTCCTGCAGCACGGGGATGCCGGCGCAGAGATTGATCATGAACGGCTGGAACGTATAGGCCAGGAACGGCCCCAGCACGAAGAAGCCCCACATGCCGTAGATGATCGAAGGAATGCCGGCGAGCAGCTCGATGGCAAGTCCGATCGGACGGCGCAGCCATTGCGGGCACAGCTCGGTGAGGAAGATCGCAATGCCCAGACCGACCGGAATGGCGATCAGCATCGCGATGAAGGACGTGACCAAGGTACCGTAGATCGGGCCGAGCGCCCCGAGCACCGGCGGATCGGCCGACGGCGCCCAGCGCCGCGTCCACAGGAATTCGAAGCCATATTCTCTCATGGCCGGCCATGCGCCGACGATGAGCGACAGGATGATGCCGCCCAGGATCAACAGGACGGAGATCGCGGACAGCCGCGTGATCCAATAGAAGGTCACGTCGCCGAGCTTGAAGGCGTTGAGCGCGCGTGCCCGGTCATAGGGTCCGGCAGCAGCCGCGATATCGCTGACTTCGGTCTGAACCGCCATCTCTGCCAATTCTGCCCCCTGTTCCTTGGACACGCCTCAACCCCGGTAGCGCCCCTCCCCCGGAGGCCGGGAGAGGGGGATTTTCGATACGTCCGGATCAGCTCTTGATGTCGGCCGACCAGGTCTTCTCGATCAGCTTCACGACGCTGTCGGGCATCGGGATGTAGTCGAGCTCCTCAGCCATCTTGGCGCCCTTCTCGAACGACCACTTGAAGAACTTGATGGCTTCGCCGGACGCCGCCTTGTCGGCCGGCTCCTTGTGCATCAGGATGAAGGTCGCCGCCGTCATCGGCCAGGACTTGTCGCCGGGCTGGTTGGCGAGGATCACGTAGTAGCCGGGGGCCTTGGCCCAGTCGGCATTCGCGGCCGCGGCCTGGAAGGCCTCGACGGTCGGCTGCACGGTCTTGCCGGCCTTGTTGATCATGCCGGTGTAGGTGAGCTTGTTCTGCTTGGCATAGGCGTACTCGACATAGCCGATCGAGTTCTTGGTCTGGCCGATGTTGCCGGACACACCCTCATTGCCCTTGGCGCCGACACCGACCGGCCACTCGACGGCGGTGTTGAAGCCGATCTTGCTCTTCCAGTCGGCGCTGACCTCGGAGAGGTAGTAGGTGAAGTTGAAGGTCGTGCCCGAACCGTCGGAGCGGCGCACCACGGCAATCGCGTCGGACGGCAGCTTGACGTTGGGGTTCAGCTTCTTGATCGCGGCGTCATCCCACTTGGTGATCTTGCCAAGATAGATGTTGGCGAGCGTCTCGCCGTCCAGCACCATCTCGCCCGGCTTCACGCCCTCGAGGTTGACGACGGGCACGATGCCGCCCATCACCATCGGCCACTGCACCAGGCCGTCCTTCTCGAGCTGCTCGGCCTTGAGCGGCGCGTCGGTGGCGCCGAAGGTCACGGTCTTAGCCTGGATCTGCTTGATGCCGCCGCCGGAACCGATCGACTGGTAGTTCAGACCGTTGCCGGTTTCCTTCTTGTAGGCGTCAGCCCACTTGGAATAGATGGGGAACGGGAACGTCGCGCCCGCACCGGTGATGTCGGCAGCGAACGCCGACGTCGATGCGGCGACCAAGCCGGCAGCGACGATAGCTTTGACGAAATTCATAGCTGGTCTCCATGCTTGGGAAGCGAAGCGCCATCTGCGCCCGATTGCGCTTCCCCGGCCGCTTTAGGGGGCCTCGGTGTGGCTTTTATAAAGGTTCGATGACAGTCGGATGACAGTCACAAGCCGTTGATAATTCTTGATATTTAGATTTTGATCCGAGTTTTTACGGATCGAGGGCGGTCGTTCGGGGGAGGCATCGCCCCTGGCCTTTCGCGAGCATCGCTCAATCAAGATGGGCCTCCTTTGCCCGCGTCGCCCGCCGCACCTTTCGGTGTCGTCCCGGCCTTGCGCAGGGACCCATAGCCACCGGCGGATGTGGCTGGGCGGGGTCGGTCGACCATCGTGCCTCGCACGCCTCCCTGGGGTTATCGGTCCCGGATCGGCGCACGCGGTGCGCGCTTGTCCGGGACGACGCCATGAGGATTGGGTTGGCGCCGTCGGCCAACGAGACACGATCTCGCCGTCTCGCGGCTGGTGAGACCCGAGTGATGCATTCGTCGTGTCCCTCTGAACAACGAGAGGGCGCGAGGAAGGCCGGACCTCGGCTGAGGCCCGTGGCCCGCCTGCTCAAAAGAATGCAGGCGGCAGGTACCACAGGTACAGCCGGACAGACCCGGCCTTCCCCGCGCGACGGTGTTAACGGTGTCCTTCGTGCTCTCCCTGGGGATCGGCGTTCTTGCCCCCATCGCCCGCGCGTGCCGTCAAGCAACGACCACGGACTTGACCTCAGCATCGAGAGGCCAGGACCACACGACTTCGCCGTCCGTGCCGCCTGCGCTCGTCTGGCACAGCCGTCACGTCCATCGCAGCCCGCCTCCACGTTCGTGACGACGCGTACGTCCCTCTGCTCGAGGCGGGTTGCACGCAAGAGACCACGATTTCCGAAAAATAGCAAGGTAATTATTTTTCTCAGAACATGATCCGCCCTCCCCCCGCACGCGGGCATCGGCTCAATCCGGCTTGGGCGGCTCGATCCAGATCCCCGGGTCGGAATGGGCGCGGATATGGTCGACGAGGAAATCGGCGAACACCCTGATCTTGGCCGGAAGCCTGACGCGGTTCTGGTAGGCGATGTTCATCGTCAAGAGCGGCAGCTCCCAGTCGAGCAGGACCGGCACCAGCCTGCCGGCCAGAATGTCGCTCTGCACGATGTAGAGCGGCTGGATCAGGATGCCGAGCCCGGCAAGCGCCGCCCCCTTGATCACCTGGCCGTCGTTGCTGTCGAGCGTCGGCGCGATCCGAATGCTCTGGGCTGTCGCGCCGTTGCGCAGGGACAGGGAATACGGATCATTGGCAAGATTGTAGATCAGCATGTCGTGGCGCACGAGATCACCGGGAACGACGGGACAGCCACGGCTCGCGAGATAGGACGGCGCCGCCGCCAGCACGCGCCGCATCTGCCCGATGCGACGGACGACGATGCCCGAGTCCGGCTCATGCTCGCGGGTGCGGATCGCCACGTCGATGCCCGCCTCAATGAAATCCGGATAGCGGTTGGCGGCGATGATCTGCAGGTTCAGCTTCGGATACATCGCGCGGAACGCCGGCAGCATCGGCGCGAGATAGATCGTCGCGAACGACAGCGAGCTGGTGACGCGCAGCATGCCCTGCGGCGACAGCGCGCGATCGCTGACGGCATCCTCGGCCTCGGCCAGCTCGTTGAGCAGCGTGCCGCAGCGCTGCAGCAGCTCCTGCCCGGCTTCGGTCAGCCAGAGACGGCGCGTGTTGCGCTCGATCAGGCGCACCGCGAGCCGTTCCTCCAGCGCGCTGAGATGCCGGCTCGCCGCGGCGTTGGACATCCGTAAGGACTCGGCGGCCTTGGACAGGCTGCCCAGCTCGGCCGTCCGGGAAAACACCTCGAGCTGGAGCAGACGGTCCATTGTTACGCTGAGCGGAAAACAGAGTTACAATTTTTGTCCTTTATTTCCATTTCCTGCAAGGCAAAATCGTCCGACAAGAACAAAGCCCAAGAACAAAGCTCAGGTGAGGACGCTGGAATGACGGGGCCGATCAGGCACATCGTGATGTGGCGGCTGGGCGCCGAGACGGCCGCCGAGCGCGCGGCGGCCCGGCTCAAGGTCAAAACCCTGTTCGAGGGCCTCAAGGGCCGCATCGACGGCCTGACCCACATCGAGGTCGGTCTCGATGTCAGCGACGTCGACTATGCCTGCGACGTCGTCCTGTTCTCCGAATTTGCCAGCAGCGCCGCGCTGCGGGCCTATGCCTCGCATCCCGAGCACCTGCGCGTGCGCGAGGAGCTCGGCGACCTCAGGATCGGTCGCTTCCAGGTCGATTATCCCATCGCTGCAGCGCCCCGCGCGTGACGGGGGCGTTCACCTTCGACGGCCTGCCCGGACGCGGGCCCGGCACGTGAAGCAAGCAACGGACGGCATCGATGTCATTTCCTGATAAGCGCCTCGCCTTCATCGGCATCGGCAAGATCGGCCTGCCGATCGCGGCGCGGCTTGCCAAGGCCGGCTATGACGTCACCGCGTTCGATCCCAACGCCGCCCGGCTCGATGAGGCACGTGCGCTCGGCATGGCCGCCGCGTCGTGCGCGACGGAGGCGGTGCGCGACCATGCCGTGGTCATCTCGTCGCTGCCCGACGACGCCGCACTGCGCGCGGCGATGCTCGGCAGCAACGGACTGATCGCAGCCATGGCGACCGACGCGATCCTGATCGAGACCAGCACCGTGGGCGTCGATGCGTCGAGCGAGGTCGATGCCGCCACGGCCGCCCGCGACGTCGCTTATCTGCGCACGCCGATCTCCGGCAATGCCAGCATCGCCCACACCGGCGAGCTGACCTGCTTCGTATCCGGACCGAAAGCGGCCTTCGCGCGGATCACGCCGCTGCTGGCAAGCTTCACACGCGCGCAGACCTATCTGGGTGCGGCGGAAGAGGCACGCTACGCCAAGCTCGCCGTCAACCTGATGATCGCGACGACCGCGGCGATGATGGCCGAGAGCCTCGCATTGGCACGCAAGGGCGGCATCGCCTGGCCGGACATCCTGCAGGTGCTGCACGACAGCGCGGTCGCCTCGCCGATGGTGAAGTACAAGACCGCGCCGCTGCTGGCACGCGACTTTGCCGCGACGTTCTCCTGCGCGCAGATGGCCAAGGATCTCGATCTCATTCTCGGCGCCGGCCACGCCGTCGGCGTGCCGCTGCAGCTCGCGGCGCAGGTGCGCGAGACCTATGCCGCGCTGATCGCACAGGGCGATGCCGCAACCGACTTCCTCGCCACCGTCCGGCATGTCGAACGGCTGTCCGGGCTCGGCGAGCCCCTCTGAAAGGAGCCGCCTCTTGCGCAACTTCAACGAGACCACGATCACAGATGCCGTGCTCGAACGCCTGGCGGGCGCGCGTGATGCGCGGATCAAACAGGTCAGCGCGGCGCTGGTGCGCCATCTCCATGCCTTCGTGCGCGAGGTCCGTCCGACCCAGCAGGAATGGGAATACGGGATCGACTTTCTGACCCGCACCGGCCAGATGTGCGACGACAAGCGCCAGGAGTTCATCCTGTTGTCGGACACGCTCGGCGTTTCGATGCTGGTCGACGCCATCAATCATCCGGTGCCGGAAGGCGCCACCGAGACCACGGTGCTCGGCCCCTTCTTCGTCCAGGCTGCACCGGAACGCGCCAACGGCGACGACATCTCGGGGCCGATGAAAGGCGATCCGCTGCTGGTGACCGGCTCGGTGTCGAGCGCGGACGGCGCGCCGCTCGCAGGCGCCGTGGTCAACGTCTGGCACTCCGACGACGACGGCTATTACGACGTGCAACGGCTCGAGCAGATCGGCGATCTCGCCATGCGCGCGCGCTTCCACACCGACGGCGACGGCCGCTTCCATTTCTGGTCGATCAAGCCCGCCGCCTATCCGATCCCCAATGACGGGCCGGTCGGCGACATGCTGGCAGCGCAGGGACGGCATCCGTGGCGGCCGGCACATGTGCATTTCATGATCTCGGCGCCGGGATTCGAACGGCTGGTGACGCATGTGTTCGTCGCCGGTGATCAGTATCTCGATTCCGACGTCGTGTTCGGCGTCAAGGACAGCCTGATCCGCGACTTCGCGCGCTGCCCGCCGGGTCGTGCGCCAGATGGCCGCATGGTGGCGCAGGGATATTTCCATCTCAACTATGATTTCGGCCTGAAACGGCTTGCGGCGCGCGCCAATCGGGTTTGAGCTGAGCGGACGACAAGGACCGTCAAGAGTCCGGTATCGTCGAGGAAGCGGACGGGAGGAATGATGGAGTTGCGGGTCGGCACCGGTGCATTGGCCGAGCGGCTTTCGAGCCTGATCGGGCCACGCGCGAGTCTTGCGCGCGGCGTGCTGGATCAGCACGGCCGGAGCGAGTCGTACTATCCGGCGATGCCGCCCGACATCGTCGTGTTTCCCGAGACGACGCAGGAGGTCGCCGACATCGTCAGGCTGTGCGCCGAGGCCGGCATGCCGATCGTGCCGTTCGGCGCCGGCACGTCGCTCGAAGGCAACGCTGCGGCTGTCGCGGGTGGGGTCTGTTTCGACTTCGCCCGCATGAACAAGGTGCTGGCCGTGCACGACGCCGACATGGACGTCGTGGTGCAGCCCGGCATCACGCGCAAGCAGCTCAATGCGGAGCTGCGCACGACCGGCCTGTTCTTTCCGATCGATCCCGGCGCGGACGCCTCGATCGGCGGCATGAGTTCGACCCGCGCCTCCGGCACCATGGCGGTGCGCTACGGCACCATGAAGGACAACGTCCTCGCATTGGAGGTGGTTCTGGCCGACGGCAGGGTGATCCGCACCGCGAAGCGTGCGCGCAAATCCGCCGCCGGCTACGACCTGACCCGGCTGTTCGTTGGCGCGGAGGGGACGCTCGGGGTGATCACCGAGATCACGCTGAAGCTGCATCCCGTGCCGCAGGCGATCTCGGCCGCGACCTGCAGCTTCCCGACCCTGCATGACGCGGTCGACACCGCGATCGCGCTGATCCAGTCGGCCGTCCCCGCCGCCCGCATCGAGCTCGTCGACGACGTCATGATGCGCGGCATCAACGCCTATTCCAAGCTCGGCTATCGGGAGACGCCGACCCTGTTCCTGGAATTCCACGGCTCCGAGGCCGCCGTCGCCGAGCAGGCGCAGACCGCCGAGGCGATCGCGACCGAGCATGGCGGCCGCGGCTTCGCCTGGGCGAAGGCGGCCGAGGACCGCAGCCGGCTGTGGCACGCGCGCGACAATACGCTGTACGCCGGCCTCGGCCTGCGGCCCGGCGCGCGCGCCGTCATCACCGATGTCTGCGTGCCGATCTCACGGCTGGCCGAATGCCTGACCGAGACGCGCCGGGACGCCGACAGCAACGGCTTCGTTGCGCCGATCGTCGGCCATGTCGGCGACGGCAACTTCCACATGCTGATCCTGGTCGATCCCAACGATGAGAACGAGCTCGCCGGCGCCAAGGCGCTGCAGGCGCGCATGGTGGCGCGCGCGATCGCGATGGACGGCACCTGCACCGGCGAGCACGGCATCGGCCTCGGCAAGGTCGACTATCTCCGGGACGAGCTCGGCGAGGCCGTCGCGGTAATGCGCGCCATCAAGGCCGCGCTCGATCCCGGCGGCCTGATGAATCCGGGCAAGATCTTTGCCGGCGGAGCGCACGCATGACCGCCGCAGCCGCCATTGCAGCTCCATCGCCCGCGCCGCTGCTGGAGCTCTGCGGCATCAGCAAGTCGTTTCCCGGCGTCAAGGCGCTGGACGACGTCTCGTTCGCCATCTACCCGGGCGAGGTCCACATGCTGCTCGGCGAGAACGGCGCCGGCAAGTCCAGCCTGATGAAGGTGCTGTGCGGCGCCTACAGCGCCGATGCGGGCGAGATCACCTACAAGGGCGAGAAGGTCGAGATATCATCGACGGCCGACGCGCAGAAGCTCGGCATCGCCGTCATCTTCCAGGAATTCTCGCTGGTGCCGTTCCTCGACATCGCGCAGAACATCTATCTCGGCCGCGAACCCAGAGGCCGGCTCCCCGGCACCATCGATCGCCGCAAGATCCTGGCCGACGCCAAGCGCGTGCTCGACAGCATCGGTTTCGACATCGATCCCTCTGTCATCGTCGACACGCTCGGCGTCGCGCAGCAGCAGATGGTCGAGATTGCGAAAGCGATCAGCCAGAATGCGCGGATCCTGGTGATGGACGAACCGACGGCGGCGCTGTCCGACCGCGAGGCGGAGCTGCTGTTCGCGCTGATCAGGCGGCTGAAGGCGGACGGCGTCGCCATCGTCTACATCTCGCACCGCATGGCCGAGGTGTTCGCGCTCGGCGACCGCATCACCGTGCTGCGCGACGGCCGCCGCATCGACGATATCAGGCCCGCCGACGTCACCCCCGACCAGCTCGTGCGCATGATGGTCGGGCGCAATATCGACATGAGCTATCCACGCCATTTCGCGGCAACGCCCGGCGAGCTCGTGCTCGAGGTCAGGGGACTGAGCGCGCCGACCGGCATTGCCGACATCAACATCGAGGTGCGGCGGGGCGAGATCGTCGGCCTGTGCGGCCTCGTCGGCTCCGGCCGCACCGAGGTGGCGCGCGCGATCTTCGGCGCCGATCCCGTCAGCGAAGGCGAGATCATCTTCGACGGCAGGCCGATCGCGGGCGAGCCCGACATCGCGGCCCGCCGCGGCATCGCGCTGATCCCCGAGAGCCGCAAGAGCGAGGGCCTGGCGCTGCTGCGCTCGGTCGGCGACAACCTCGTGGTCTCGGCGCTGAAGAAGCTGTTTCCCAGCGGGCTCTACGATCCCCGCGGCGCACAGCGCACGGCGGACGGGCTGATCCGGCAATTGCGCATCGTAACACCGAATGCGCGGCAGACGGTCGGCCTGCTCTCCGGCGGCAACCAGCAGAAGGTCGTGATCGGCAAGTGGCTGGCGGCAGGCGCCAGGCTGTTCATCTTCGACGAGCCGACGCGCGGCATCGACGTCGGCGCCAAGTCCGAGATCTTCGCGCTGATCGACCGGCTGGTCGCCGATGGCGCGGCCGCGCTGATGATCTCGTCCGAGCAGATCGAGATCTGCCACGTCTGCGACCGCGCCTATGTCATGCGCGAAGGCCGCATCGCCGGGCACCTGGCGCGCAGCGAGCTGACCGAGGAGAATATCGTGCGACTGGGGATGCATGATGAGTGACGCCACCATCGTCGCGCCGCTCCGAACGCTGCAGCGCATCCCGGGCGTGGCGATCGTGCTGGTACTGTTGATCGCGCTGTTCGGCGCGATCGCGCCGGGCTTCCTGTCGGCCGCGAACCTGTCCAACGTGCTGGTGCAGTCGACGATCCTGACCATGCTCGCGCTGCCGATGACCCTGATCATCATGACCGAAGGGCTCGACCTCTCGATGGGCGCGGTGCTGACGCTGACCTCGCTCTGCGTCGCCATCGTCTCGCTCGCGACCAAGTCCGTGCTGCTGGGCCTCGGCGCCGCGGTGCTGGTCGGCGCGGCGTTCGGCACCGTCAATGGCTGGCTGGTCGCGATCGTCGGGATTCCGCCGTTCGTGGCGACGCTCGCCACGCTCGGCATGGCGCAGGGCCTGTCGCTGATCGTGAGCGACGGCCAGAGCGTGGTCGGAATTCCCCACGGCGTGCGCGACATCTATTCGGCGACGCTGCTCGGCATCCCCGTGCCGATCGTGATGGGGCTTTTGACCTACGCTGCGTTTCACGGCCTGCTCTATCACACCAGGTTCGGCACCTACATCTTCGCGCTCGGCGGCAATCGCGAAGCGCTGCGCTATGCCGGCCTGTCGCCGACACGACTCCTGATCGCGGTCTACGCGATCGGCGGCACGATGGCGGGCATCGCCGGTCTGCTGATGACCGCGCGGATGAATTCGGGACATCCGACCGCAGGGCTCGGAATGGAGTTCGACGCCATCGCGGCGGTCGCGGTCGGCGGCACCTCGTTCGAGCGCGGCAATGGCTGGCTGCTCGGCACCGTGCTCGGCGTCGTCGCCGTCGGCGTGCTGCGCAACGGCCTCAATTTGGTGTCGCTGCCGTCCTCGGTGCAGGTCGCGAGCGTCGGCGCGCTGGTCATCATCGCGATGTTCCTCGACGGCCTGCGGAGCCGGTCATGACCGACATCGCCAAGGACACGCTGCCGCCGCCGCGCTCGCTCCTGTCGCAGAACGCCGCGCAGGTGTTCTATCGGATGCTCGCCGCGCTGCTGATCTGCGCGGCGCTGACCGTGCTGAGCGACTCCTTCCTCAGCCTCGGCAACATCCTCAACGTGCTCAGGCAGGCGAGCCTGACCTTCTTCATCGCCTCCGGCCTCACCCTGGTGGTGCTGACCGCCGGCCTCGATCTGTCGGTCGGCGCCAACGTTGCCTTGTCGGCGTGTCTCGCCGGCACCGTGATCCATCAGACCGGCTCGCCCGCACTCGGGATCCTGACCGGGCTGCTCGCCGGCGGCAGCGTCGGCTTCCTCAATGGCTTCATGGTCACGGCGCTGCGCATCCCCTCCTTCATCGCCACCTACGGCATGCTCTGGGTGCTGAACGGCGTCACCTACTGGTACATGGCGGGCGAGACGATCCACGGCTTTCCCGCGGGCTTCCGCCAGATCGGCAGCGGCTACCTGCTCGGGCTGCCGATCCCGGTCTATCTGCTGCTGGTGTTTCTCGCGATCGGATCGTTCTTCGCGCAACGCACGATCTGGGGCCAGGAGATCTACGCCATCGGCGCCAATCCGGTCGCGGCCCGGCTGTCCGGCATTCCGGTCGCGCGCCGGCTGCTACTCGTCTACACCGTCTCCGGCACCATGGCCGGGCTCGCCTCCATCATCTTCCTGTCGCGGCTCAACTCGGCCGAAGCCGACATCGGCGAGAGCCTGACCTTGCCGGCCATTGCCGCGGTGCTGATCGGCGGCACCTCGCTGTTCGGCGGCGTCGGCACGGTGTTCGGCACCTTCATCGGCGCCCTGATCCTGACGCTGGTGCTGAACGGCATGAACCTGCTCGCGATCAGCGCCAACTGGCAGCCGCTCGTCACCGGAATCATCGTGATCGTCGCCGTCTGGCTCGACATGAAGACCCGGCGCCGGGCGCAATGAACCTGGAAGACAACCAAAAAACGAGGGAAGGAAACGATATGCAACAACGGATCACGCGCTGTCTCGCTCTGTCACTTCTGATCGCCGCAGGCGCGACGCAGGCCCGCGCCGACGGCGAGACCATCGCCGTCTTCACCAAGAACCAGACCAATCCGTTCTTCCAGACGGTGCGCGTCGGCGCCGACAACATGGCGAAGGTCCTCAACGCCAAGATCCTGCACTACATCCCGACCAAGCCGGACTCGATCCCCGAGCAGCTCAGCCAGATCGAGGACGTCGTGGTGAAGAAGCCGAGCGCGATCGTGTTCACGCCGGTCGACTACAAGGCGATGGTGCCCGGGGTCGAGAAGATCAACGACGCCAAGATCCCCGTCGTCAACATCACCGACCGCTCCGCCGGCGGCAAGTTCGTCGCCTTCGTCGGCGCCGACGACTACAGCCTGGGCCTTGAGACCGGACGTTTCCTGCTCAAGACGCTCGGCGGCAAGGGCAACATCGTCATCATCGAAGGCGTCAAGGGCTCGCTGACCAATGTCGACCGCGTCCGCGGCTTCAACGACGCGCTCAAGGAGAACCCCGGCGCCAAGCTGCTGGCGTCGCAGCCCGGCAACTATCAGCGCCTGCAGGCCCTGCAGGTGATGGAGAACCTGATGCAGTCCAATGCGCAGATCGACGGCGTGCTCGCCGCCAACGACGCCATGGCGGTCGGCGCGATCGAGGCGCTGGACGGCGCCGGCCGCAAGGCGCAGGTGATCGGCATCAACGGCACCAAGGAGGCGATCGACGCCATCAAGTCCGGCAAGCTGCTCGCCAGCGGCGACTACAACGGCTTCGCCCAAGGCTGCCTCGGCACCATGATGGCCGTCCGCGCATTGCGCGGCCAGCCCGTCATCAACGAGATCGTGCTGAAGCCGACCGTCATCACCAAGGACAACTATCAGCCGTTCGACGTGACGCTGGAGCAGCGCACCTGCCCGAGCTTCGAGGATGCAGGCAAGCTCAGCGCGAAATAGGATCAGCCATCAGTCGGGAAGCAGGACGGCACGCAGCCGTCCTGCTTCACTTTGCGGAGAGAATTCATGCTGTTTGCGATTCACGCGCTCGACAAGCGGGACGCGCTGCCGGTCCGGCTTGCCAACTACGACGCGCACAAGGCCTATCTCGGCGACAGCGCCCGCCTGCCCGTCACCATCGTGATGTCCGGCCCGCTCGTCTCCGACGATGGTTCGACGATGATCGGAAGCCTGTTCCTGGTCGAGGCTCCCGGCCGCGCCGAGGTCGAAGCGTTCAACCGCGCCGACCCGTTTGCCGCGGCCGGGATCTGGGAGAAGGTGACGATCACCGGGTTCCTGCGGCGCCAGGGTTAATCCGACTGCGTCACGCGGATCTCAGCAGTTGCAGTTTCCGCCGTCACCCGGAATCTGGAAATTGTCAGGTGTGGACGCAAAACAATCGCGAGATCCCGGGTTCAAGGCCCGCGGCCTTGCCCCGGAATGACGGTGGTTGCGACGCAGTAGTACCAGTCACCCCTTCAGCTCGACGCCGGCCAGCGCCTCGCTCAGCTTCGCCAGCGCCGTGTGATCCTGCCCGGGTCCGAGCATCCCCTGCGCGCTGGCGCTGAGCTCGCGGCAGAGGTTGGAGAACGGCGCGGCGACGCCGGCTGCACGCGCGACCTCGAGCGCGATCGACAGGTCCTTCACCATCAGGTCGAGCCCGAAGCCGCTGTTGAATTGGCGCGACAGCACGAACTGCTTGAACTTCTTCTGCGTCGAGTTGTTCATGCCGGTCGAGGCGTTGAGCACGTCGGTCATCAGGCCGGGGTCGATGCCGAACTGCTGGCCGATCAGCAGCGCCTCGACGCCGATCAGGAAGCCACCGGCCGAGACGAGGTTGTTGAGCGCCTTCATCGCCTGGCCCGAGCCGAGGCCGCCGATGCGGTGGATCGTGGTGCCCATGGCGCGCAACAGCGGCTCGACGCGGTCAAGCGCGCCCGGCTCGCCGCCGGCCATGATCGCGAGCTCGCCGGTCACGGCGCGCGGCACGCCGCCACTGACCGGCGCATCGAGCATGGTGACGCCGAGCGGGGCGAGATCGGCGGCGATCGCCTGCGTCGCCGCCGGCGCGCCGGAGCTCATGTCGATGACGATGTGATCGCGCGTCAGGCCGGCGCGCAGCGCGCCGACGGCGTCCGCGACATGTTTGCTAGTCGGCAGCATCGTGATGATGACATCCGCCTGCCCCGCCGCGGCCGCGAGGTCGCCGGCCTCGACACCGCCGACCTTGGCGACGAACTCAGCAGCCCGCCCGGGCACGGCGTCATTGACGGCGACCGCAAAGCCGGCGCCGAGCAGGCGCGCGGCCATCGGCCAGCCCATGTTGCCGATGCCGACGAACAGGACCTTTTGCGGCGCGCTCATGCGCCGTCCTTCTTGGCGATGGCACCTTCCGCGACCAGCACCTCATGCGCGGCCTTGAACGCCTCGAGGCCCGCGGGAATGCCGCAATAGACGGTCGCGTGCAGCAGGATCTCCTTGATCTCGTCGACCGTGACGCCGTTGGTGAGCGCGCCCTTGACGTGCAGCTTCAGCTCGCTCGGCTTGCTGAGCGCGGTCAGCATCGCGAGATTGATGATGCTGCGGGTGCGGCGATCCAGTCCTGGCCGGGTCCAGGCATAGCCCCAGCACATTTCGGTGGTGATGTGCTGGAAGGCCATCATGAAGTCGTCGGCCTTGGCGAGGCTGCCATCGACATAGGCCGCGCCGAGCACCTCGCGGCGCACCTTCAGGCCCTTCTCGAACAGTTCTTTTTCGTCGCTCATCCACTCGTCTCCTTCTGCAAACCCTGATGTCATCTCGTTGTTTGCGCATGATCTCCGCGCAAACGCCTTCGGCGTTTGTCGCGAGGGAAAACCGGCTTCCACTTTCCCGGATCATGCTCTGGCGCCTCGCCGCGCGGACTGACAACAACAACGCCGGGCGGCATTGTCAGTGACGTCCACACGGCGGAATTGATCGGAGATGCGAATCCGCTAGCCGTGCTTGACGATCAGGGTCTTCATCGCGGCAAGCTCGTACAGCGCCTCGAAACCCTTCTCGCGGCCGTGTCCCGATTTCTTCATGCCGCCGAACGGCAGCTCGATGCCGCCGCCGGCGCCGTAGCCATTGACGAACATCTGGCCGACCTTGACCTTGCGCGCGACGCGCATCGCCCGCGAGCCGTCGCCCGACCAGACGCCGGCGACCAGGCCGAAATCGGTGGCGTTGGCGAGCCTGACGGCGTCGGCCTCGTCGTCGAACGGCATCGCCGCCAGCACCGGACCGAACACCTCCTCGCGCGCCAGCTCGGAGTCGCGCGCGACGTGCTGATACAGCGCCGGCGCCACATAGAAGCCCTCGCTCGGCACGCCCTCGGCGATCCTGCCGGTCGCCACGCGCCTGGCGCCGCCGCTTTCGGCACGCGCCAGCATGTTTTCGATCCGCGTCTTCTGGACCGCGCTGATGACCGGACCAAGATCGAGATCCATCTCCGGCGTGCCGGCCGTGATCTTCTCGAAGCGGAGCGTGAGGTCGGCCAGGAAGCGGTCCCAGATCGAACGCTCCACCAGAACGCGCGAGCCGGCCGAGCAGGTCTGGCCGGCGTTCTGCACGATCGCCGCGGCCACCGAGGTCAGCGCGGCATCGAGATCGGCGTCGGCGAACACGATCTGCGGCGACTTGCCGCCGAGTTCGAGCGTGCAGCCGATGTGGTTCCTCGCGGCCGCCGTCTGCACCAGCGTGCCGACCTCCGGGCTGCCGGTGAAGGAGATGAAATCGATGCCGTCATGCGCCGACAGCGCCGCACCTGCCTCCTCGCCAAGACCCGGCACGACATTGATCGCACCGGCCGGGAAGCCGGCTTCCGCCGCGAGCTCGGCAAGACGCAGCGGCACCAGACAGGCCTCCTCGGCCGGCTTGATCACGGTCGCGTTGCCCATCGCCAGCGCCGGCGCGACGGTGCGACCGAACATCTGGCCCGGATAGTTCCAGGGAATGATGTGGCCGGTGACGCCGAGCGGCTCGTACACCGTGGTGACGAAGAAGCCGTCGAGAAACGGGATGGTGTCGCCATGCACCTTGTC
This sequence comes from Bradyrhizobium sp. SZCCHNS3052, assembly GCF_032484495.1. Taxonomy (NCBI): domain Bacteria; kingdom Pseudomonadati; phylum Pseudomonadota; class Alphaproteobacteria; order Hyphomicrobiales; family Nitrobacteraceae; genus Bradyrhizobium; species Bradyrhizobium sp. SZCCHNS3052. The sequence goes on from NZ_JAUETB010000005.1 coordinate 260,982, forward strand.
GGCGGCGCCGCCGTAATATTCGAAATAGCGCGCGACGGCGACGACGTCCGCCTTGGCCTGCTTCATCGGCTTGCCGGTATCGGCCGCTTCGAGCTTCGCGAGCTCCTCGGCATTGTCCTCGACCAGGCGGCCGAGCTTCGACAACAGGCGCCCGCGATCCACCGCGGCGAGCCGCCCCCACGGGCCTTCCAGCGCGCGGCGCGCCGCCGCCACGGCAAGATCGATGTCGGCCGCGTCACCGGCGGCAATCGAGGCGATCACCTGTCCGGTCGCCGGCGCCAGCATCGCAATGCTGCGGCCCGACTGCGCGGGCTGCCACTTGTTGTCGATGAAGACGCCCTTGGCGGCAGGCAGTTTGACATTGGCGTTCATGGCAGCTCTCCGACTTCCTTTGCAGCTCGTCCGCGGGTCATATCAGACCTCGGCACGGCGCATCCCCTCGCGGCCGCGCGACAGCCGGTCGGCAATGGAGGCGTGTCACCAGGGCCGGACTGACCGGCCCCTCTCTCCGTTTGCGCTGCAGCGGTCATGATGCCCGATGGATGCGTCCGACGTTTCTGTCAGACAATCCGGGAGCCGTCCAGAACGGGACGTGGGGCGCACGAGAACGTGCGGCGCGCGGCCCTGCGGGGCTCGCGCGCGATCGGCCGCGACATGATCGTCGCAAGGCTCGTCATCTGGCTGACCGCCCGGTCCGCCATGCGGTCGGGAACGCTCGTGGCCGGCGCGCGATTACGCGCCGGTTCTCGCCTTGCTCGCCGCGATCTGGTGCAGCGCCCATCTCGCATTCTTGCGCACGTCGGGATCGAGATCGTCGGCGACCAGCGCGAGGTACGGCTCGCCGTCGGGCGCAGCGATCTCGCCGAGCGCAGCCGCCGCCTCCTTGCGCAGATTGGCCTGCTCGTGGGTGATGCATTGGCCGATCGGCCGCACCGCATGCGGCACCTTCATGCGTCCGAGGCTGCGGATCGCCTTCAGGCGCACCTGCCAGAACTCATCCGCCAGGCAGGCGATCAACGGATCGGCGGCGACTGCACCATTGACGTTGAGCCCGAGCGTCTCGGCCGCCATCTCCCGCACCATCCAGTCGGAATCCTTGAGCGCGCGTGTGATGGTCTCCGCGGCGATCTTCATGTGCGAGAAGGCGAGCGCGCTGACCGCCGCGCGCCGGACATGCGCATCGGGATCACTGATCAGCGCCGTCAGCGCCGGAATCGACTCCTCGAGCTTGAGGAAGCCGATGACGCCGATCGCCTGCACGCGGACCGCGGCATCCGGATCCTGCAGCGCCTCCAGCGCCGGCTTGAGCGTGTCCTTGCGCCGCAGCTCCTTCAGCGCGCGCAACGCGCCCATCCGGACGAAGGCGTGGGAATGCTTCACCAGCGGCAGGATGGCGTCGGCCGAAGCGGGATCCTTGAACTCGGCGAGACTGTCGGCGGCTGCCGATGCGACGATCCGCTCGGGATCAACGAGCAATTGGACCAGCGCCTCCGCCGCCTCCGGCCCGTCGAACTCGCCGAGCGCCATGGCGACCTGCTGGCGCACGCCGGCGTCGGGATCGGCGACCATCTTCGCCAGATGCGCGACCGCGGCGGGATCGCCGGAATGTCCCAACGCGATGATCGCGACCCGCCGCTCCGCCGGATCGGCGGCGCCGAGCCGCTCGTCGGCGTCGTCGAGATCGTCGTAGGATTCGAACGGGCTCGACATGATCACCTCAACAGATAGGGAATGTTGACGGTGACGGCACCGGTCGGGCAATCCGCCTCGCAGGGCATGCAGTACCAGCATTCATCATAGGCCATGAAGGCCTTGCCGGTCATGTCGCTGATCCGGAGCACATCGAGCGGGCAGACGTCGACGCAGACCGTGCAGCCCTTGTCGGCGATGCATTTGGCGTCGTCAACGACGACCGGGACCGACGTCTGATAGGTCGCAAGAGGCATGTCTCGTTCTCCTTCTGATCGTCAGGCGCTGGCGCGGATGCGCTGCTTGTCGTAGAGGTCCTTCTCATCGTCCGCGATCGGCACGACATAGGGCTGCACCGCCCGCTTCTCGCTGGTCATGCGGCCGTCCAGCTTGCTCAGCAGCGTGTGACAGAACCAGTTCTCGTTGTCCTTCTCCGGAAAATCGGTGCGCCAGTGATAGAGCCCCCAACGGCTCTCCTCGCGGAACAGCGAGGCATGGGCGGCCATGTCCGCGCAATCCATGATCGACTGTACCTCCAGTGCGCGCAGCAGTTCATGCGCGTTGCGTGCGATCATGCGCTCCTGCATGTCCTCGCGGACCTCGGCGAGCCGGCGCATCCCGAGCTCGTACTTTCGCGTCACCTTCGGCGGCTGCAGATAGTCGTTGACCAGGCGCCGCGTCTTGTACTCGATCTGGTTCGGCGGAATGCCATCCTCGCGTTTCGTCGGCGCCAGTACGCGCTCACGCTCCAGCGCGATCTCGGCGGCATCGATGTCGCCGAAATCATGATTGTCGGCGAACTCCATCGCGTCGAGCCCGGCGAACGAACCGTTGGTGAATGCGCCCAGCATGTAGTTGTGCGGAACGCTGGCCATGTCGCCGGCCGCATAGAGCCCGGGGACGGTCGTGCGGGCATTGTCGTCGACGAACACGCCCGACGCGCTGTGGCCGGAGCAGAAGCCGATCTCCGAGATGTGCATCTCGATCGATTCCTTGCGGTAGTCGACGCCGCGGCCCTCCTGGAACAGCCCCCGCGTGGGCCGCTCGACCTTGTGCAGGGTGTGCTCGATCTCCTCGATGGTCTTGTCGTGCAAGTGCTTGAGCTGCAGGAACACCGGCCCCTTGCCCGACAACAGCTCGTTGTAGAATTCCAGCATCATCTGGCCCGACCAATAGTCGCATTCGATGAAGCGGCGATCCTCGTTGTTGGCGGTATAGGCGCCGAAGGGACCGGCGACATAGGCGCAGGCCGGACCGTTGTAGTCCTTGATCAGCGGATTGATCTGGAAGCATTCGAGATTGGCGAGCGCCGCGCCCGCGTGGTAGGCCATCGCATAGCCATCGCCGGAATTGGCGGCATTCTCATAGGTGCCGAACATGTAGCCCGAGGTCGGCAGGCCGAGCCGTCCCGCCGCGCCCATGCACAGGATGACGGCCTTGGCCTTGATCACCAGCATTTCGGCGGTGCGGGTGTTGACGCTGACGGCGCCGGCGACGCGGCCATCGCTCGACTTCAGCAGCCGCGTCGCCATGTAGCGGTTGGAGATCAGGATGCGCGCCCGCCGCAGCTGGCGATACAGCGCCTTCTTGACGGTCTCGCCGTTCGGCATCGGCAGCACGTAGGTGCCGATGTGGTGCACCTTCTTGACGGCATAGTCGCCGTTCTCGTTCTTGAGAAAGCGGATGCCGAAGCTGTCGAGCTCCTCGATGATCCCGTAGCAGCTCTGGGCGTATTTATAGACCGCCTTCTGATCGACGATGCCGTCATTGGCGATCGTGATCTCCTTGGTATATTGCTCCGGCGTCGCATAGCCGGGGATGACCGCGTTGTTCAGGCCGTCCATGCCCATCGAGATCGCGCCGGAGCGCTTGACGTTCGCCTTCTCCAGCAGAACGACGTTGGCCTTCGGATTCTTCATCTTGGCCTTCAGGGCGGCCATCGGGCCGGCGGTGCCGCCGCCGATCACCAGCACGTCGCAGGACACCTCCGAGAGGCCGTCGACGATCTCATCCATTGCCATTCTAAGCTCCTGCTTGGCCGGGGTCACACCGGTCCGGATCAGACTTGTTCAGCGGGGGCACCCGGCGATAGCAATTAGTTGTCGCCTGAGCGCATTTCTTCGCGCCGGCCAGTCAGCGCTCGACGAACGCCTTCTCGACCACGAAATGGCGGGGCGTGCTGTGGTTGCCTTCGACGAAGCCGCGGCCCTCCAGCATGGCCTGGAGCTCGGCCAACATCGCCGGGCTGCCGCAGAGCATGACGCGGTCGGTCTCGACATCGAGGTCGGGCTCGCCGATGTCGGCGAACATCTGCCCCGATGCGATCAGTTCGGTGATGCGGCCGCGGTTGCGGAACGGCTCGCGGGTCACCGTGGGGTAATGAAGCAGCCGGTTCCGGACCAGCGGTCCAAAGAATTCGTGGCCGCGCAGGCCATCGACGAGCTGCTCGCCATAGGCGAGCTCCGAGACCTGGCGGCAGCCATGGGCCAGCACGATGGTCTCGTAGGTCTCGTAGATGTCGGGATCCTTGACCAGGCTGGCGAACGGCGCCAGCCCGGTGCCGGTCGACAGCAGCAGCAGACGCCTGCCCGGAATCAGGTTGCCCGCGATCAGCGTTCCCGTCGCCTTGCGCCCCACCAGGATGCGATCGCCCTCTTTGATCTTCTGCAGCCGGGAGGTCAGCGGCCCGTCCGCCACCTTGATGCTGAAGAATTCCAGCTCCTCCTCGTGATTGGCGCTCGCCATGCTGTAGGCGCGCATCAGCGGCCGGCCGTCGACCTCGAGCCCGATCATCGCGAACTGGCCGTTCTGGAAGCGGAAGCCGGGATCCCGCGTGGCGGTGAAGCTGAACAGCGAATCGGTCCAGTGCCGGACCGACAACACCGTCTCGGTCTGAAAAGCGCTCATCGTCGTCTCCTGAGGCGCGGGGCGCGCCGTGTGGCGGTTGCTGACGACGATGTCGCGGAAACGGCGCGGTTCGGCAATTTCGAACGCGCCGCGGCGGTGGATTAGTTGCAAAGATTGTTCCGCGGGAAGGCGAGCGCGCGGCAACGAAGCACCTCGCGCTCCACATTCCGTCGAACGAGGCAATTAGTTGCTGGGAGCCCCGGTCCGTCTCCCCTAGCGTGACGACGCCGGCTTCGGCACAACCAGGAGGCGCCATGATTCCAGCCGATACCCTCAACAGCGAAGTCAGTCCCGACCTGGCGTCGTTACGGCTGCGGAATGCCGGCGGCGCTCCCGCGGAGCTGTCCGCCGAACGGCTGCGGCTGTCCTGCATGTGCGCGCATTGCAGGCGGGCCCGCCTCGACGGCCGCTTCCCGGCGCAGTTTCCCGGGATCGGCATCGTCGGGGTCGGAGATCTCGGTTACGGCTTGAACATCGCGTTTTCCGACGGCCACAATCGCGGCATCTATCCGAAATCATACCTTTGGGAACTCGTTGCCGCCTGAGGTGCGTCGCGCGGTGACGGATGGCACGAACATTGCTCCGCTTCTGATCAGTATGATCAATGCGGAGGCAAGACATGTTGCTGCAGGCAGCCAAATCAGCTGCGGACGCCGTGCCCTCTCCCATGACGTCAGCGCGCGCGGTGACCAGTTCGTCGCTCCTGCTCACCGAAAGCCAGCAATCCATCGGCGGCCCGCCGTCGCTGATCGAAAGGCTCAGCCTGCGCGAGCGTGAGCAGGTGCTCAAGCAGGGCCGCCGCAAGGTGCTGAACCGCGGCCAGACGCTGTTCAGCCAGGGCGCCAGGCACGACGGCATCTTCCTGGTCGAGAGCGGCCGCATCCGCGTGTTCTATACGTCGCCGCAGGGGCGCGAGATCACGCTGGCCTATTGGCATGTCGGCAATTTCGTCGGCGGTCCCGAGGTGTTCGACACCGGCGTGCATCAATGGTCCGGCATCGCCGCCAGCAATGCCAGCGTGATCCAGCTTCCCGGCAAGGAGCTGCGAACGCTGGTGGCGGAGATCCCCAATCTCGCGATCGGACTGATCGAAGGGTTGAGCTTCAAGGGAAAATGCTACTCCGCCCTGGCCCAAATGCTGGGGACGCGTTCGATCACCGAGCGGCTCGCTCATCTGCTGCTGCATCTCGTCGACCTCTATGGCGTGGATGATCCCGACGGCAAGGTCATTGCCGCGGCCTTCACCCATGCCGACATCGCCCACATGGTCGGGGCGACGCGGCAGTGGGTGACGATCAGCCTCAAGCGGATGCAGGAAAAGAATATCGTCCGCACCAGGCGTTCGCAGATCGTGGTCTGCCGGCCCGACGTCCTGGACGAGATGCGCGGCCAGGCCGCGGATTAGCCGGCCTGCTCATGCAAGCGGCTGTCATGAGCGAAATTGCCCAAGGAGTACGCAACCGGATTTTGACGGCAACTAATCCACCCGCTGCCGAACTCCGGATTTGCGCTCGTGGACGCGGCCTTCATCATGGCGCCATCAGCCATCCAACCGAACGGGGATGAGAATGGTCCGCTGCCGTCACGCGCTCTTGCTATCCGTCACCTGTCTGTCCCTGATCGCGGCGCAGCCCGTCGCAGCAGAGACAGTCACGATCGGCATAGGCACCCAGGACACCACGACCAACACGGTGACGGCCGGCACCATCGTGCGGCAGCTTCACCTGCTGGAGAAGTATCTGCCCAAGGACGGCAAATACGCCAACATCAAGTTCGAGATCGAGTGGCAGAACTTCACCTCCGGTCCGCCCGTCACCAACGGGATGATGGCGAACAAGCTGCAGTTCGGCATGATGGGCGACTACCCGCTGATCGTGAACGGCTTCACCTTCGAGAACAATCCCGAGAGCAAGAGCCGGCTGATCGCCGTCGCCGCCTACAGCCTCGCCGGCTCCGGAAACGGCATCGTCGTTCACAAGGACTCGCCCTACTACGAACTCTCCGACCTCAAGGGCAAGCTGGTCAGCGTGCCGTTCGGCTCGGCCGCACACGGCATGGTTCTGAAGGCGCTTCAGGACGGCGGCTATCCGGCGGATTTCTTCCAGCTGGTGAGCCAGACGCCGGAGGTCGGCTCGACCAACCTGCAGGAAAAGAAGATCGACGCGCACGCCGATTTCGTGCCGTTCGCGGAACTGCTGCCGTTCCGTGGCTTTGCGCGCAAGATCTTCGACGGCGTCCAGACCAACCTGCCGACATTCCATGGCGTCGTCGTCCGCACCGACTTTGCGGAGAAATATCCCGAGGTCGTCGTCGCCTATGTCAAGGCCGTGATCGCCGCCAATCAGTGGCTGCGCCAGGATCCGAAAGCGGCGGCCGAAAAGATCCAGGAATGGACCGGGATCAACAAGGAGGTCGTCTACATCTTCCTCGGCCCCGGCGGCAACATGACCACGGATCCGACGATCAAGCCGGCGCTGGTGGATGCCGCCGCAACCGACGTCAAGGTGTTGCAGAGCCTCGGCCGCATGAAAGAGTTCGATCCGAAGACATGGGTCGACGACAGCTACATCCGCAAGGCCTATGCCGAGCTGAAGCTGGACTACGACAAGGATCTCGCAAGCACCGCGAACTACGAAATCTCCGGCGAGGACAAGTTCTGCAACAGGCCGATCACCGAGCCGCGCAAGGCCGGCGAGGTCTGGGTCGACGGCGAGGGCATCATAGCCTTCAGCAGCGCGACCTGCACGCTCGGCGCCTATGCCGACTACAAGGCCAAGGGCAAGAAGATCAACGTCGCCTACGTCTTCGACACCGCGCGCGGCATCAAGCTGTTCGCCGACCAGGCGTTCTTCGCCGCGGCCAATGGCGAGATCGCGCCGTTCCTGCTGAAGAAGGATGCCGAGGCCTATGCCGCCAAGATCGGCGGCAAGGTGATGGGACTTGATGACGCCGTGAAGCTGGCGGTCGCGGGAGGCAAGACTTGAGCAGCCCCGCTTTGATGACATCCCCCGACCAGGCCGCGGTGACCGCCGCGCCTGGCACCGCGATCCCGCCGAGCCGTCCGGACGTCTCCGCCCGCGCGGCACGCTGGTTCCGGCTGAACCAGGACAGGCTGCAGTCGGTGCTGATCGGCACCGCGTCGCTGATCCTGTTCCTGATCGGCTGGCACCTGCTGACGACCTACCGCGTCGTCTTCTTCGTGAAGTTCACCAACGTGCCGGCGCCGCTGGCCGTCTATGCGAGCTTCACCAAGGCGATCCACGATCCGAAATTCCTGATGCACATCCTGCTCAGTTGCCGCCGGATCTTCATCGGGTTCTCGCTGGCCGCACTGGTCGGCGTGCCGCTCGGCCTGATCATGGGCCGCTTCAGGCTGGTGCACGAGATCGTGTTTCCGGTCGCCGAGGTGCTGCGTCCGATCCCGGCGATCGCCTGGGTCCCGATGGCGATCATGCTGTGGCCGACCAACGAGCAGAGCATCGTCTTCATCACCTTTCTCGGCTCGTTCTTTCCGATCCTGGTCAACACGCTGCACGGCATGACGCTGGTCGACCCCGTGCTGGTGCGGGCCGCCAAGTGCCTCGGCGCGCGGGAGACCGCGATCTTCCGCGAGGTCTATTTCCCGGCGTCGCTGCCGCACATCTTCACCGGCCTCACCGTCGGCATGGGCGTCGCATGGGTGTCGCTGATCGCGGCCGAGATGATCTCGGGGCAGTTCGGCATCGGCTACTTCACCTGGGAAGCGTATTCGCTGGTCCAGTATGCCGACATCGCGCTCGGGATGATCGCGATCGGCGTGCTCGGGCTCGGCTCGAGCCTCGTGATCCGCGCAGCCGGACAGTTGGTGATGCCCTGGAGGTCGCGATGAGCCAAGCCGCAGCGGATACGAGACAGGGCCATATCGAGGTCTGCAACTTCGCCCTGAGCTACGAGACCATCGACGGCGCCGTCGAGGCCGTCACCGACACGCAGATCCACGTCGAGCCTGGTGAGTTCGTCTCGATCGTCGGACCGTCGGGTTGCGGCAAGTCGACACTGCTCAACGCCGTCGCGGGTTTCCTCAAACCCACCAGCGGCGTCGTCACGGTCGACGGCCATGCCGTGACGGGTCCGAGCGCCGAGCGCGGCATGGTGTTCCAGCAATATTCGCTGTTTCCCTGGAAGACGGTGCGCGAGAACGTCGAGTTCGGGCTGAAGATGCGCGGCATGCCGAAGTTCGAGCGCGCACGCGCGGCGCGCACTCTGCTCGGGCTCGCCGGCCTCGAGGCGTTCGAGAACCATTATCCCGAGCGCCTCTCCGGCGGCATGAAGCAGCGCGTCGGCATCGTGCGCGCGCTCGCCACCGGTCCCAAGGTGCTGCTGCTCGACGAGCCGTTCGGCGCGCTCGACGCGCAGACCCGCATCATCATGCAGCAGATCCTCACCAACATGTGGCAGCGGCTGAAGATCTCGGTGCTGTTCGTCACCCACGACATCGACGAGGCGATCTTCCTGTCCGACCGCGTCTACTGCATGACCGCGCGCCCGGGCTCGATCAAGGCCGAAATCCAGATCCCGCTCGAGCGGCCCCGCCAGCAAGCGATGATGATGTCGTCGGAGTTCCTGGCGCTGCGGCGCGGGCTGATGTCGCTGATCCGCGAGGAAAGCCTGAAGGCGATGGGCGGCGAGATCACCGATCTCGGCATGCAGGGACTCAGTATCGAGCTGCAGGGCCAGTCGATCGCCGAAATCCTCTGAGGCGCTCGATCCGCGACGTCCGCTCCAGCTGCGCCCGAAGCGCCCGATGGTCGCACCCGGGCAGCGCATCAGTGCTGGCGTCCCTGCCGGTCCTGACGCAGAATGCCGGAAAGCCAAACAAGGACATCGCAGGGGGAGCACCCGGATCCGTCGGCATCGACATCGGGCGCGAGAGTTGCTCGCAGGCGCACACGAAGGGGTCCAGGCGAACGCGCACCGGCCGTGCATCGCACGGCACGGACGACGTTCGAGATCCGGCCAGTGTCGTCGTCGGGCGCGGCTGCTCTCCAGGCGCAACTGAGAGGAAGCCAATGCAGGGCACCATCTATCCGAGCCTCAAGGATCGGGCCGTCCTCGTGACCGGCGGCGGCTCCGGCATCGGGGAAGCGATCGTGCGCAATTTCCTCGGCCAAGGCGCGCGTGTCGGATTCATCGACATCGATCTGGAGGCGTCGCAGCAGCTGCTGGCGAGCCTGCCTGCGGAGGCCAAGGTGCACTTCGAGCATGCCGACCTTCGCGACATCGGTGCGCTGAGGGCCGCGGTCGACGGCGCCCGTGCGGCGCTGGGGCCGATCACCATTCTGGTGAACAACGCCGCGCGTGATGACCGCCACGCGATCGAGGACGTCACGCCGGACTATTGGGACGAGCGCATCGCCGTGAACCTCAAACATCAGTTCTTCGCGGCCCAAGCGGTCGCGCCGGACATGATCCAGGCCGGAGGCGGCGCGATCGTCAATCTCGGTTCGGTGAGCTGGGTGCTCGGCCAGGGCAACATGCCCTGCTACACCACGGCGAAGTCGGCGATCCAGGGACTGACCCGCGCCCTCGCCCGCGATCTCGGACCCAATAACGTGCGGGTCAATTCCATTCTTCCGGGCTGGATCATGACCGAGCGGCAGCAGAGACTCTGGCTGACGCCCGAGGGCGAGGCCGAGCTCATGCGCCGCCAATGCCTCAAGCGCAAGCTCGTGCCGGACGACATCGCCCGCGTGGTGCTGTTCTTCGCCGCCGACGACAGCGGCGCCTGCACCAACCAGAACTACATCGTCGACGGCGGCTGGGCCTGAGGCTCGACCATCATCACGAAGCCACGAGGTGCGGTCCGGTGCTGCCGCGTGCGACGATCTCGAAGCCGAGGTCGATCCGCCGCGTTCTCGGCCGCTTGCCGGTGGCGATCACCTGAAGCACCAGTTCGGACGCCACGCGCCCCATGTCGGCGCGCGGCGTCAGCACGGTCGACAGCGGCGGATTGGAGGCCGCCGCGAATTCCAGGTCGTTGAAGCCGATCAGCGAGATCCGGCGCGGGACCTCCAGCCCCGCCTGCTGGCAGGCGAATAGCGCACCAAGCGCGATGTTGTCATCGCAGCAGAAGATCGCATCGGGAGCTTCGCTCGCGAGCATCTCCTCGGTCAGCTTCCGCCCCAGCGAGATCGTCGCCTGCGCCGGCAGCCAGGCCACCAGCGACGTGCCGTCCAGCCCCGCTTCGGCCAGCGCCGCACGATACCCCTCGAGCCGGGCGCGGGCCCGGTCATCGCGCTGTCCCGAGAGATAGGCGATCCGCCGATGTCCCAGCTCGATCAGGAAGCGGGTCGCGGCGTAGCCGCCCTGGCGCTGCGAAAGTCCGACATTCAGATCGATCGGATCGTCGGTCAGCTCGAACGTCTGCACCACCGGAATCCGCGAACGTTCGAGAACGCGCCGCGCGGCCCGCGTCTGGTTCACTCCGACCAGGATCAGCGCCTCGATGTTCTGGCCCAGCAAGGTCCTGATCGCGCCCTCTTCCTCCTCCGCCGAGTAGCGGCTGCTGACGACGACGGGGCGAAAGCCGAGCGGCAGCAGGGTGTCGTAGATCGCCTGCAGGTAGTCCGCGAAGATGCCGTTGGAGAGCGACGACACGACGATGCCGATCGAATGCGTGCGGGTCGAGGCGAGCCGGCTCGCCGCGAAGTTCGGCACATAGGCCAGCCTGTCGACCGCGGCATCGATCCGCTTGCGCAACTCCGGCGACACCATATCGGGCCGCCGCAGCGCCCGCGACACAGTGACAGCGCTGACATGGGCGATGCGCGCGACGTCCTCCAGCGTGGTGCGACGCTTCTGAGACATGATCCTTGCAACATTGATTCACGCGGATTTGTCCGAACCATATTCATGACATGCGGCCGGCCGCTTGGCAAAAGCCGCGCGACGGTAATTGACAGCGCTATCATTGATCAGTAACGCTTGGCGGGTCGAGACGACGAGCAATGCTCGCACAACCTCCGGAAACAAAGAGGCGTCTCGCACATGCGTCATTGATTTGGCGCCACAACAACAGGGGAGGTCACGAATGTCGTCCAAGTCGATGAGGGCGCGATGCCTTGCCACTTGTGCATCGCTGGTGTTGGTCACGGCGTTTGCCGGCAAGGCGCTGGCGGAGCCGGAGATGGTCAAGGGACCGGCGACCGAGCCTGAATGCATGGTGCCGTGGACCACGGACACCAAGTTCTTCAAGTTTCCGGCCAAGAAGGGCCCGTACCGCATCGCACTGGCGAACGGCTACATCGCCAATACCTGGCGCATCCAGATGATCCAGACCGCGAAGGCCTATGCGGCGCAGCCGGAGGTCAAGGCCAAGCTGAAGGAATTCAAGGTCGTCTCGACCGGCGAGGACGTACCGGCCCAGATATCGGCAATCAACAACTTCATCGATTCCGGCTATGACGCCATTGTCGTCAACGCGCAGAACCCGACCGCGTTCGGGCCGGTGATCAAGCGCGCCAAGCAGGCCGGCGTGATCCTCGTCGCCTTCGACAACATCCTCGCGACGGAAGATGCGATCAACGTCAATGTCGACCAGAAGGGTCTCGGCGAACTCTGGGCGAAGTGGCTGGTCAAGAACGTGCCCGGCGGCGGCAAGGTGCTCGAGGTGCGCGGCGTCGCCGGCACCTCGGTCGACACCGATCGGCACAACGGCTTCCACTCCGTTCTCGATGCCTCCGGCAAGAAGTGGCAGGTCACCGAGGTCGTCGGCAAATGGGACGACGGCGTCGCCCAGAAGGCCACGGCGGATGCGATCGCGACCAATGGCCCGTTCGATGCGATTTCCGGCCAGGGCGGCGACACCGGCATCGTGCAGGCCATGCTCGACGCCAAGCACAAGATGGTGCCGTTCGGCGGCGAGACCGAAAACGGCTTCCGCAAGTTCTGCGCCGCCAAGGCGTCCGAAGGCCTGAAATGCTCTTCCGCCGGTACCGGACCTGCGCAGGTCGCGGTCGCGATCAAGGTCGCGCTCGCCGCGTTGGAAGGCAAGGTGGTGCCGCAATCGGTCAAGCTGCCGCTCGCCGTCGTCGAAGATCCGAACTTCAAGAAGGATCAGGACTACTTCCCGGCCCAGTCCGACAACTTCTTCGTCGGCAACTCCTTCCCGACCTGCGGCATCAACTTCACGGCGCAGGAGATCATGGGTCAGTCGAAGGAAAATCAATAGGCCGGTGTGATCGCTGGTCCGCGAGTTCTCTCGCGGCCAGCCCGTCCCTATTGACCAAACGACTGAGGGAGCAAGCATGATCGCGGCCGAGCCGCTGTTTCGCGCCGAAGGACTGTCCAAGCGCTACGGCGGCGTGATCGCTCTCGACGGTGCGGACCTGGAGGTCCATCCCGGCCGCATCCACGCCATTCTCGGCGAGAACGGCGCCGGCAAGTCGACGCTGATCAAGCTGATGGTCGGCGTGGTCGCGCCGGACGAAGGCAGGATGACGCTTGAAGGACGCGCGGTCGCCTTCAGCGGTCCCTCCGCCGCGAACGATGCCGGCGTCGTCTGCATCTTCCAGGAGCTGTCGCTGATCCCCGACCTGTCGGTCGCCGACAACATCATGATCTCGCATCCGCCGACGCGGTTCGGCATGATCGACCGGCGCGCCCAGCGCCGACTTGCCGAGGAGGCGCTGCACCGCGCCGGCGCCAGCGACATTCATCCGCGCGCGCTGGTGAAGGACCTGCCGCTGTCGCGCCGCCAGATGGTCGAGATCGCGAAAGCGCTGTCGCGGCAGCCGAAGATCCTGATCCTCGACGAGGCAACCTCGGCGCTGACCGCATCCGACGTGACCAAGGTGTTCAAGGTGCTGAAGCGCCTGCGCAGCGAGGGGCTGGCGCTGCTCTACATCTCCCATCGCATGCACGAGATCGCGGAGCTCGCCGACGATTGCAGCGTGTTCCGCAACGGCCGCCGCATCTCGACCTTCCCGGCCGGCACCAAGACGGATGCCGAAGTGATCGAGCTGATGATCGGCCGCGAGTACAAGCATGCCTTCCCGGAAAAGCCGCCGCGCAAGACCGATGGGCGGCCGCCCGCGCTGCAATGCAGGAGCATCAGTTGGGGCGACCGGCTGAAGGACATCTCGTTCTCGCTGCAGGCCGGCGAGATCATCGGTCTCGGCGGGCTCGACGGCCAGGGCCAGCGCGAGCTGCTGCTGGCGCTGTTCGGCGTGCTGCGCGACTGTCGCGGCGACATTCTGATCGACGGCAACAAGGTGACGATCGACAGCCCCGTCACCGCCAAGTCGGAGCGCATCGGCCTCGCGCTCATTCCGGAGGACCGCAAGACCGAAGGACTGATGCTGCCGATGTCGGTGCGCGACAATCTCTCGGCCGCCGCCTTCGACCGGTTCGCGACATTCGGCATCATCGACCGGCAGCGGCAATCGATGCTGATCGAGGAGATGATCCGCCTGATCGAGATCAAGACCGCCTCCCCCGATCTCGCCGTCAGCGCGCTCTCCGGCGGCAACCAGCAGAAGGTCGTGATCGCGAAATGGCTGATGAACAAGCCGCGCATCATCCTGCTCAATGATCCGACGCGCGGCATCGATGTCGGCACCAAGCAGGAGATCTACCGGCTGCTGCGCCGGCTTGCCGACGAGGGCGCCGCGATCCTGCTCTATTCGACCGACTATGACGAGCTGATCGGCTGCTGCGACCGCGTGCTGGTGATGTACGATGGCGCGATCAGGCGCGAGCTCGCGGGCGCCGAGATCACCGAGCGCGCGCTGGTCAGCAGTGCGCTCAATGTCGACGAAGGCGAGCGAGCGGAAGCGAGTCTGGCATGACCGAGTGGCGGTACTGGCTCTCCGAACAGCGCGGCACCCTGCTCGCGATCGGGATCTTCGTCGCGATGTTCCTGCTCTATGCGACCAATCATCCGGCCGGCTTCAGCGCCAACATGGTGCAGACCGCGGCCAACAAGGCGACGCTGCTGGCCTTTGTCGCGATGGCGCAGGCGATCGTGGTGATCACCGCCGGCATCGATCTGTCCGTCGGCATGATCCTGACCCTGACCAACTGCCTCGCATCCTGGATCGTGGTCGGCACCGCCACCGAGACCGCGCTCGGCGTGGCCGGCGTGCTCGGCACCGGCATCGTCTGCGGCATGATAAACGGCGCGATCGTGATCTTCGGGCGCCTGCAGCCGATCGTGACGACGATCGCCACCGGGGCGATGTACTACGGCATCGCGCTGTTCCTGCGGCCCAATCCCGGCGGATCCGTCAACGAGACGCTGGCGGATGCCTTGACGGGAAGATTGTTCGGCGTGCTGCCCACGAGCCTCGTGGCACTGGCTGCGGCGGCGCTGCTGATCTGGGTACCCTATAGCCGCTCGGTCGTCGGCCGCGCCGCGTTCGCGACCGGCTCCTCCGAGGTCGCAGCCTACATGTCCGGCGCGCCGATCCGCGCGGCCAAGTTTGTCGCCTACACCTTGGCTGGCCTATTGTCGGCGATCGGCGGCCTGTTCCTGACGTTCTTCTCCTACACGGGCGAAGCCGCCTATGCGAGTGGCAATGCCTACACGCTGTTCTCGATCGCGGCCGTGGTGCTCGGCGGCGTATCGCTGATGGGCGGACGCGGCAGCGCGATCGGGGCGATCTTCGGCGCGCTCGCCTTCCGCACCATCGGCGATCTGCTGTTCGTGTTCGATTTCGATCCGCTGTGGCAGCCGCTGTTCCAGGGTCTCGTGCTGATGCTCGCGGTCTCGATCGGCGCGTTCGGTCTGGTGCGGGTGCGCAATCGGCTGGAGTGGTTCGGATGAGCGACGCAACGGCACCACGACCGACCCATCGCGGGATCGCCATGCTGCGTCGGATCGATCCGGCGGTGGCGGCCTCGTTCGGCTGCATCCTGCTGCTGCTGCTGGTGGGCAGCCTCTATTCGCGCAGCTTCCTGTCGCCGGATTATCTGCTGCAGCAGTTGAAGGTCGCGAGCTTCCTGGGCGTGATCGCCACCGGCATGATGCTGGTGATCCTGCTCGGCCAGATCGATCTCTCGGTGCCCTGGGTTGTCACGACGGGCGCGATGATGGCCTGCGCGGCGGCCGCCCATGGCACGACCGGCGCCATCATCGCGATTCCCTGCGGCATTCTCTGCGGAGCCGCCATCGGTCTCCTGAACGGCATCGGCGTCGCCTATCTGCGCATTCCCTCGATGATCATCACCCTGGCGACCAACGCGGTCGCGCAAGGGCTGATGGTCGCCTACACCGGAGGCTTCGCGCCGCAGGATTCCGCCTCCAAGGCGATGCGCTATCTCGCCACCGGCAATATCGTGCCCGGCCTTCCCAACGCGGTGCTGGTGTGGGCGATCATCGGCGGCGCCGCGATCTGGCTGCTGTCGCGGACCACGTTTGGCCGCGCCATCTATGCCATCGGCAATCGCGAGCGCGCGGCCTATCTCTCAGGGATCGATACACGCCGCATCACCATGCTGGCGTTCGCGCTGTCCGGCGCCCTCTCCGCCTGCGGCGGCGTTCTGCTCGCGGGCTACGCCTCGAAGGCGGCGCAGTCGATGGGCGACGCTTATCTGCTGCCCTCGATCGCGGCCGTCGTGCTCGGCGGCACGCACATCCTCGGCGGCCGCGGCAGCTATCTCGGCACCGTCGCCGGCGTCGTGCTGATCACCCTGCTGCAATCCATTCTGTCGGTGATGCAGATCAGCGAGGCCGGTCGCCAACTGATCTACGGCGCGGTGATCATCCTGATGCTCCTGATCTACGGCCGCCAGAAGCTGTGATGCATGCGACGTCGCGACGGACTTTGCTGACGGCGACCACCTCTCGCGCAAGCCCGCGAGCGATCGGCCGCTGACCCCACAGCACCACCACAAGTAGCTCGCCCGCAACGACTGGCGAAGCCCTTCAAACCAAAGCTGCCTCGGATTCGCTCTCGGTCTCTTCTCACCGATTCACCCGCTTTCTATGGGCGCGAAGGCGGCCTCATCGCCGAATGTGCTTTCCTGTCCGGCACAACCGAAACAGGGTTCCAGGCTACGCTTGATTAAGCATCGTTGCACGGTATCTGCGTATTTTACCCGCCGAGGTTGATTTATTGGCCCGACCGGCCGTAACAAGACACCGACGGGAAACAAATCGAAATCCATTTGAAATGTGAGAGCGGACGACAATGTCGGACACCGCAGCCGGTGGTCTATTGCCTGATCTCAGCCGCCGCTGGCTCCCCTGGACAAAGAGCGTCTTGCAACGGGCGCATGACAGCGAGGATGCCGCGACGGCCTGGGCCGTGTTCCGGTTCAACTGGGCTGTCATGACAGCTCTTTGGGTGCTGTTCGGACTGTGCCTGATCTTCACGGATTTTCGCATCGAACCCGTCGGCTACATCATCGTGCTATCGACATCGGCCATCTATGGTATCATCGGCTACGCCAACGCACGGTCGGCGCGGCGTGCCAAACCCTGGATGTTCTCATTCCTGACGGGAATGGCCCAGACCACACTGGCATCCACCGTGCTGGCATCACTGTCCTACATTGCGACGGCCGCCAACCTGCCGCTTCAGGACGCCAACCTGCTCGCCCTCGATCGCGCCCTTGGCTTCGACTTTCGCGACTACTTGTCGTTCGTCAATGACCGCCCCTGGGCCGTCCTGAGCCTCGCGTTCGGCTATCGATCCATTTCCTGGACGATCTGCATCATCGTCGTGGCCCTTCCCTTGCTGGGCCACTATCGCCGGTTCGCGGAGTTCAACCTCGCGATCAGCCTGACGCTGGCGCTGACCTGCATCATCACCTTGTTTGTCCCTGCACTCGGCGTGTATCACGCGTTGGAGCTGCCGCCGTCCGCCTACGCAAACCTCATCCCGCAGGCCTATTTCGACACGGCGCGCGAGGTGCCCCTGGTTCGCGATGGGACGCTGCGCCTGTTGGATACCAGCCATCTCGCGGGGATCGTGACCTTTCCGAGCTTTCACGCGGCAGCCGCGGTCCTCGACGGCTGGGCATTGTGGTCATTGCGCTGGTTGCGACCGTTCAATGTCCTGATCCACGGCGCGATGCTGCTCTCGACCCCAATCGGCGGCGGACATTTCCTCGTCGACATGATCGCCGGCATCGCGATCGCGACGGCGTCGATCTGCATCGCGCGCCGTGTTGCCCTGAGGCTACGCGAACGCCACGCCACGTTTCCGCGCCGCATGCTGCGACATCCATTGCCTCAGACCTGAAGGATTTGGACAAGGCGGGTGTCTGTGGCACATCCGCCGGAGCTGCATCGGCGAAAAAGTGCCGGCGGCTCCTCTCATACTTCGAGCCACTCCTGCCGGACCGCGGTGTTGGCCTTGAGCTGATCCGGTGTCCCTTCGAACACGACGCGGCCGTGGCCCATGACATAGACGCGTTTCGAAATGCGCATCGCGATCGAGAGCTTCTGCTCGACGAGCAGGATCGCGACGCCCGCCGCTGCGATCCGGGCAATCAGATCGCCGACCTGCTGCACGATCAGCGGCGCCAGACCTTCGGTGGGCTCGTCGATCATGATCAGGTCAGGGTCGCCCATCAGCGTGCGGCAGGTGGTCAGCATCTGCTTCTCGCCGCCCGACAGCACACCCGCAGGCGTATCGGCGCGCGCGGCGAGATTGGGAAACATGTCGAGCATGTCCTGAAGGCGCCACTTCCCCGGCCGCCGCGTGTCCTTGATGCCGAGCACGAGGTTTTGCCGAACGGTGAGGCTCGGGAAGATGTCACGGTGTTCGGGCACATAGCCGAGCCCAAGGCGCGCGATCTTGTAGCTCGGCAAGCCGGCAATGTCCCGGCCCTTGAAGCGGATCGTCCCCTGCGGACTGACCTCGCCCATGATCGCCTTCACGGTGGTCGAGCGGCCGACACCGTTGCGGCCGAGCAGGCTGACGACTTCGCCGGCAGCGACGTCGAGGTCGACGCCCTGCAGAATATGGCTCTTGCCGTAGTAGGCGTGGAGGTTCCTGACCTCGAGCATCAGTGGGCCTCCTCGCCGAGATAGGCTTCCTTCACCTTCGGGTCGCGACGGATCTCCTCTGGCGTGCCCGACGCGATGATGTGGCCATAGACCAGCACCGAGATGCGATCGGCGAGACCGAATACCACGCTCATGTCGTGCTCGACGATCACCAGCGTCCGCCCCTCGGTGAGCCGCCGGATCAACGAGACCGCGCGCTCGGTCTCCGCGTGGCTCATCCCGGCGGTCGGCTCGTCGAGCATGACGACCGTCGCGCCGCTCGCGATGGTGACGCCGATCTCCAGCTCGCGCTGCTCGGCATAGGTCAACAACCCCGCGGGAATGTCACGCCGATGCGTGAGATGGATGTCATCGAGGATCTGGGCGGTTCGTTCGCGCACCTCCGGCAGGCTGTCGACGTTCTTCCAGAACGCGTAGCGATGTCCGGTCGCCCACAGCACGGCGCATCGGACGTTCTCCCACACGGTCATGCGAGCGAACACGTTGGTGACCTGGAACGAGCGCGACAGGCCGCGCCGATTGATCTCGAACGGCCGCAGGCCGGAGATGAGCGTGCCGTTCAGCCTCACCTCGCCGGAGGTCGGCCTGATGTGTCCGCTGATCAGGTTGAACGTCGTGGACTTGCCGGCGCCGTTCGGGCCGATGATGGCGTGGCGCTCGCCCTTGGTGACGCTGAGATTGAGGTCGCGGATGACGCCGACATTGCCGAAGCGCTTTTCGACGGCGCGAACTTCGATCGCTGCGGTCATGCCAGATACCCCCGATCACGCGCCACGGTGGCGGCCCTGTCCCAGGCTCCGGCGATCCGCTGCCACGTCGACCGCGCGACAAAGAAGCCGGCGACCACCAGAATCGCGGCGACGCCCCATGTCGCCGGCGATTGCGGATTGAAGGCCACGCCGAACAGGTTGATGGCGTCACCACCCGAATAGCGCGCGACCGTCTCGATGGTCAGGATGACGCCGTAGGCGAGCGCCGCGGTCGGCACGACCGCAACGAGATAGGACGGGATCACCATTCCGAGCGTTCCGGCACGGACCAGCGGCCGGTGCATCATCAGCAGACCGGCAATGCCACCGGGTGAGAACATGACGATGCCGATGAAGATGATGCCAAAGTAGAGCTGCCATACGCTGGTGAGGCTCGTCAGCCCGAGCTGGAGATAGGTCACCAGGATCGCGCCGAGGATCGGACCGAAGAAGTAGGCCGTCCCGCCGATGAAGGTCGCGAACAGCACCAGGCCCGACTGGATTGCACCGAGATAGGCGGAATTCGCGATCTCGAAGCTGATCGCCGCGAGGCCGCCCGCGACGCCGGCGAAGAATCCGGCAAAACAATAGGCGAGATAGCGGACGACGTGCGGGTCGTAGCCGATGAACTGGACCCGTTCGGGATTGTCGCGCACCGCATTGCTGATCCGCCCCAGGGGCGTCCGGGTCAGCGCATACATCGCGATTGCCGACAGCACCAGCCAGAACGCGATCAGGTAATAGACCTGCAGCTGCGGCCCGAAGGTCCAGCCAAACATGCGCGGCAGAGCGGTGCGGTCCGTGGTGATGCCGGCTTCGCCGCCAAACACCGAGCGCAGGATCAGCGACGACGACGCCACGAGCTCGCCGATGCCGAGCGAGATCATCGCAAACACCGTGCCGGCGCGCTTGGTCATGACCCAGCCGAGGATGATCGCGAAGGCGAGGCCGCCCAGCCCGCCGAACAGCGGAATGAAGGGCAGCGGAATCGGCCAGCCATGCGCCACCACCGCATTCATCATGTGACAGGCCGCGAAGCCGCCCAGGCCGTAGTGAACCGCGTGACCGAACGACAGCAATCCGGTCTGACCGAGGAGGATGTTGTAGGAGAGCGCGAAGACGATCGCGATCCCGATCAGGCTGAACGAGGTCAGCGATCCGCCCGAATTGAAGAGCAGCGGCAGCACGATCAGCGCCGCCACGCCGATCACCCAGACGGCATAGAAGCGGAGACGGGATCCGGCGGGCTTTGCCGCGAGACGAGACGCGGAGGTCACTGCTGCGGTCATGATTCGCGAGTCCCCATCAGGCCCACGGGGCGCACGATCAGGACGAGCACCAGCAGCAGGTAGGGAACGATCGGCGCGACCTGCGCGATCGTCACGTTCCAGATGTCGGTGAGCACCGATGGCCCGGCGGATGGATCGAGCGGGCCGAAGGCGCTTGCCAGCGAGCCGTTCAGCGCGACGGCGAAGGTCTGCACCAGGCCGATCACCAGCGAAGCGATGAAGGCGCCCGGCAGCGAGCCCAGGCCGCCGAACACGATCACCACGAACAGGATCGGCCCGAGCGCCGCGGCCATGTCGGATTGCGTCACCAGAGCGGGACCGGCGATGACGCCGGCGAGACCGGCCAGCGCGCTGCCGACCCCGAACACCACCATGAACACGCGTCCGACATTGTGGCCGAGATGGCCCACCATGTGGGGATGGGTCAGCGCCGCCTGAACGATCAGGCCGACCCTGGTGCGCTTGAGCACGATCAGCAGCGCCACGAAGATCGTCACCGACACCGCCAGCATGAACAGCTTGTAGGCCGGATAGTTGGTCGAGAAGATCGTGAACGCGGGAAAGTCCAGCAGCGCCGGGACGCGATAGTCGAGCGGCGTCTTGCCCCAGATCATCGAGACGACTTCCTCGATCGCGAATGCAAGGCCGAAGGTCAGCAGCAGCTCGGCGACGTGGCCATGCTTGTGCGTGTTGCGGAGCCCGTAGCGCTCGACGGCCATGCCGATGGCCCCGACGAGGAGCGGCGCCAGCAGCAGGGCCGGCCAGAAGCCGACCCACTTCGTGAGCTGGAAGCCGAAGAAGGCGCCGAGCATGTAGAAGCTGGCGTGAGCAAAATTGAGCACCCCCATCATGCTGAAGATGACGGTCAGCCCGCTCGACAGCAGGAACAGCAGCATGCCGAACAGCACGCCGTTGAGGGTCGAAATGACGATGAGTTCAAGCACGGCGCACTCGCGAATGTCCCGGGCTTCAATGCCCTGCCGCTCATTTTCTGACGGACCGACGCACGGCCGACGCCGCTTCCCGCACGGTGAGGACGTGCGGGAAGCCAGCGCGGATCGGTTACGGCCGCGCCATCTTGCACGTCGTCGACACCATGGCCTGGGGCGTATCGACCCTGGAGACCAGGTGCCATCCCCAGCCGGTGTTCTCCTCGTCGAACGGCTCGTTCGCCGCGAGCTTGCCGAAGGACGAGACGTAGATCGGCTGCAAGAACTGGTGATCATCCTTGCGCATGAAGCCGGTGCCGCCATCCAGCACCTCGAGCTTGAGGTCCTCGAGCGCGGCCGCGACCTTCACCGGATCGATGGAGTTGGCCTTCTCGGCCGCCGCCTTGAACATGCGCATCTCGTTAACCGCCCGCGGATACCACAGCGACATGTTGACCTTGGCGCGGAACGCCTTCTCGTAGTCCATCGCAGCCTGATGGCCCGAATTGGCGAAGCCTTCGGTCAGCTGGAAGACCTGATGATCCAGGCCCGTCTGCTTGATGGCGGTCGGGCCGCCGGCGCCGCCCGCATAATAAGTGTACCAGTTGACCTTCAGGCCGGCATCCGCGGCGGCCTTGAGCAGCAGCGCGATGTCCTGGCCCCAATTGCCGGTGATGACGCTGTCGGCGCCGGACGCCTTGATCTTGGCAATGTAGGGCGAAAAGTCCGTGATCTTCAGCAGCGGATGCAGCTCGTCGCCGACGATCTGGACGTCGGGTCGCTTCGCCGCCAGCATCTTGCGCGCATCGCTTCGGACCGACTGGCCGAACGAATAGTCCTGATTGATCAGATACACCTTCTTGATGGAAGGGATGTCCTTCATGTAGTTGGTGAGCGCCTCCATCTTGATGTCCGAGCTGGCGTCCCAGCGGAAATGCCAGTAGCTGCATTTCTCGTTGGTCATGCTCGGATCGACGGCGGCATAGTTGAAGTACAGCACTTCCTTGCCGGGGTTGCGCGTGTTGTGCTTGTTGACGAAATCCTCCAGCGCGAGCCCGACGGATGATCCGTTGCCTTGCGTGATGTAGCGGACGCCGGCGTCGATCGCCTTCTGGGCCTGGATCAGGCTCTCTTGCGGATTGGTCTTATTGTCGAACGGCACGATCTCGACCTTGTGGCCGAGAATGCCGCCCTTGGCGTTGAGCTCGTCGGCCAGGTATTGGAACGTCTTCAGGCCACCCTCGCCGATGCTGGCGCCGCCGCCGGACAGCGGATCGATATAGCCGATCTTGACGGTGTCTTCGGCCTGCGCGGCATGACCGAGCATAGGGACGATCAGGGCAATGGCTAAAGTTAACTTGCGCATAGTCTTGTTTCCTCGCTGGCTGTCGACTTCAGTCGATCGATACGCATGATCGCGCAATTTGAAGAAGCACTGAGCAGAATAACGGCCGGATGACAAGCTCGGCATGACGTGAACGCCAGTTGCAGCTCCGGCAATGTGGAGGACAGGCCGCCCGCCACCGATCGGACGTTTCATTCGGCGGAATGTTGGCGTCCACATCTTGGACGAACCCGCCCGGCACCCGGGGGGTGACAAGCGCTGCCCCGGTCATGTCGCTTGTTCCGCAAGCTGGGACAGCGCGGCGTAGGTTCCACGCTGATAGACAGGAAGAGCACGGCGGCCGGCAGCACCGCGCCCAGTGGCAATCGTGGCCCCTGTTCCCGCCGAGACCGGCACGTGATGCTGAATCAGATAGATCATGATCAGGTCATTGACGGGATCGGCCTGCCACCAAGTGCCGAAGATGCCCGGCCAGGTGATCGTGCCCGGTGCGCCACAGGCATAGGGATTGCCGGCGGCATCCTCGACGATCGCAAGCCCTAGCCCAAATCCGCAGGTCTGCCACAGCGGCATGCCGGCGAAGGGAATCTGGCGCTGCGCGTCAATCAGCCGGTTGGTGCGCATCAGGTTGACGGTTTCG
The DNA here is from genome assembly GCF_032484495.1 of Bradyrhizobium sp. SZCCHNS3052. Lineage (NCBI taxonomy): Bacteria > Pseudomonadati > Pseudomonadota > Alphaproteobacteria > Hyphomicrobiales > Nitrobacteraceae > Bradyrhizobium > Bradyrhizobium sp. SZCCHNS3052. The sequence continues at coordinate 284,526 of NZ_JAUETB010000005.1, forward strand.
GGCCGCAACAGCCTGACGCCGTCCAGCTCGCCGCCTCCGAGCAGCATGCGCGCGAACCGATGATAATCGGGCGCGGACGAGATCAGCCCGCCGCCGCCCGGCGTATAGGCCGGCGGCTCGTCATACATGACCGGCTCGACCTTCGCGAGCCGCCCCGCCGTCTCGTCATATCCGTACAGGCTCGCCAGACGATCTCGCTTGGCGTGCGGCAACCAGAAATCGCTGTCGACCATGCCGAGCGGCGCGAAGATGCGCTCCTGTAGCACCTGCCGAAGCGGCCTGCCTGCGACCCGGCCGATCAGGAAGCCGAGCACGTCGGTCGAATGACCGTAGTGGAAGCAGTCGCCGGGCTGATACGCCAGCGGCAGCGTGCCGAGCGCCGCGAGCCATTCGTCGGGCGTCGACCGGTTCATCGCGGGATCACCGAGCGTGCGCTCATAGGCGACCTTCAACGGGCCTTCCGAGAAGAACGCGTAGGCGATGCCCGAGCGGTGCGTGAGCAGATCCTCGATGGTGATCGCGCGCCGGGCGGGCACGGTCTCGTCGAGCGGACCGGCGGCGTCGCGCAGGACCCGCAGATCGGCGAGCTCCGGAATCCAGCGGGAGATCGGGTCGGCCAAGGCGATCCTGCCTTCCTCGACCAACATCATCGCCGCCACCGAGGTGATCGGCTTGGTCATCGACGCGATCCGGAACAACGTATCCGGGCGCATCGGGCTCCTGGTTTCGACATCGCGCCAGCCGATCGTCTCGGCGTGAACGACCTCGCCGCCGCGCGAGGTGAGAGACACGATGCCTGCGAGCTCGCCGCGATCGACGAATTCGGCGAGTGCCGGGCCGATCGCTGCAAGCGCCGCAGGATCGAAGCCCCGACGGCGGCGGACGGCTTCACTGGTCATGAGCGGCGCTCCGACGGACAGAGTTCAGTTTTCGGCGCCGGCCGGCGCGGATGACGGAGAGACAGCAGGGTATCCTGGCGTGCAAGCGACGCTCGGTCAGGCCATGGCCGACGAGAGGATTAGTCCGCCTTGACGTCGTCGGTCAGAATCGGACCCGATATGATCCAGCGCTGACCGTCGAATTTCATCATCTGGAATTGCTTGCTGATACGGTAGTCATCGGGAGTTGTCGTCACCGACATCCCCGGCAGCCCGAGATCGGGAACGAAGCCCTTGATGCTGGTCGCCTGCTTCATGATGTTGGCGCGCGTCAGCTCGTCGCCGCATTGCCTGAGAATGTGGACGAGCAGGGCCGCCGTCGAGTAGCCATAGGTCGCAAAGCCGCTGTTGGCGTCCTCGCCGGGCGCGTATTTCGCCATGAACGCCTTGTAGCGCTTCATGCCCTCGTCATCGGCCCATTGCGGATCGAGCGGATCCTTGCCGTAGGCGACCGAGATGATGTCCCTGGCATTCTCGAGGCCTGCGGGCACGAGCACCTGACCGACCGCCGTCGCGTTGACCTCCAGGATGTGGACGGGCTTCCAGCCAAGCTCGGCGGCCTTCCTGATCGATTGCGCCGCGAATTTCGGCGTCGACATGTTGTAGAACAGATCGGCACCTGAGGCCTTGAGCGTCACCAGCTGGGAATCGATCGTCGGATCGGACAGCTCGTAGGACATCTCTTTCACGATCATGCCGGCCTTGGCGCCGAGCCCGTCCTTCAGCCCCTTGACGTAGTCTTTGCCGAGGTCGTCGTTCTGATACAGGATGCCGATCTTCGCGTTCGGGTGGTTCTCCAGAATGTATCTGGCGTAGATGTGCGCTTCCGACTGGTAGTTCGGGTTGGCGGAGATCGTCCACGGAAAGTTCTTGGGATCGGTGAAGCGGGACGCTCCGCTTCCCGCTAGAAGCTGCGGAACGCCCTTGCTGTTCAGATATTTCTGGACCGCAGCGTTCGGCGGCGTGCCGATGATCTGGAACGTGGTCAGCACCTCGTCGCTTTCGACCAGCTTGCGCACCTGCTCGACGGTCTTCGGCGGGCTGTAGGCGTCGTCATACTGGATAAGGTTGATCTTGCGCCCGTTGACGCCGCCCTGCTCGTTGATCATGCGGATATAGGCCGCTTCCGCCTTGCCGATGGCTCCGAAAGCGGAAGCCGGCCCGCTGAGCGGGTTCGTCTGGCCGATCTTGATCTCGGTGTCGGTGGCGCCGACGTCGTATTTCTTCTGCGCGAACGCCGGGCTGAAAGCGCCACGCCGAGCATCAGCACGGCAGCCGCCGTCGACTCGATCCGTGTCATGTGTCCTCCCGTGAGCGGCTGATCCATGGCCAGCCGATTGTCTTTGATGATGTCCGCGCACGACGAGACTGGCAGCGCGTTGCCCGCCGCCCGATCGTCGACCGTTCTCCATCAGGTCTCCGAGACCTACCGTCCGGCCGGCCGGCGGCCAAGTTCATTCATTTAGCACTAAATGAAAATGTTGGAAGCCCGAAGTCCTGCTTGACCGGGCGCGCCCACCCCCTCATCGTCAAACACCACCAACGGCGCCGTTCCTGTCTGCGCCGATCAGGGACCACGGAGAGCATGCCAGCACAGCCGAAATCCGAGGGACGCCGCACGCGCGCGGAACAGCGCGCGACGACGGTGAAGCTGATCCTCGACACCAGCGAGGAGCTGTTCGCGCAGCTCGGCTATTTCGGCGTGACGATCAAGGATGTGGCCGACAGGATGGGCATCCATCCCGCGCTGATCCATTACTACTTCGAGGGCAAGAGGGCGTTGTTCGATGCCGTGTTCGAACGCCGCATGGAATATGCTGTCACGGTGCGCACGGCCGGGCTGGATGCCTACGAGGCCAAGGTCGGAGATCGTCCGACCGTTGAAGGCGCGCTGCGTGCCTATTATGACGGCGCGTTCGACGTCTACGTCAACGAAGAGGACAACTGGCGACACTTCGGCCGCATCTTCGCGCAGGTCGCCAACGCGCCGGGCTATGGCGTGGAGATGATGGACACCTATCTCGATCCCATGGTGCTGCGTCTCATCGGACTGCTGCAGAAGGCGTTGCCCGACGCCACGCCTGAGGACCTGTTCTGGAGCTTCCAGTTCACCTCCGGCGCCTACTCGCTGATCCTGTCACGGACCGGCCGGATCGACCGCCTGTCCGGCGGCCTGTGCAAGTCCGACGATTTCGCCGCGGTCCGCGAGCGGTTCGTGACCTTCATGGCCGGGGGCTTCAACGCGCTCTACAAGCGGCGGAAGCAGAAGTCGAAATGAGCGCCTCTTGGCGTCTCCTGGCCGTACCATGCAAACAAGCCGGAACGAATGATGATAGCTCCCTACGTCCCGCAAATGGCTCTCTATCGGCAATGGCTGAGGGACAATCGCGGCCTCCACTTCGAGAACTTCGAGCAGATGCGGCAATGGTCCATCCGCGACCTCGACGGCTTCTGGCGCAGCATCTGGGACTATTATGACCTGCAGTCGCCGACCGCGTTTTCGACCGTCCTGGGCAAGCGCACGATGCCGGGAGCGGTCTGGTTTCCGGGCGCTTCGGTCAACTACGCCCAGCAAGTCTTTCGTCACGTCGAAGCCGCCGATGCGGCGGGCCTGCCTGCGATCATCAGCAGTCACGAGGACGGCAGGCTCACGGAGACGACCTGGCCCGAGCTCCGGCGAAAGGCAGCCGCCCTGGCGCTGCATCTGCGCGAGCAAGGCATAGCGCCCGGCGACCGGGTCGCCGCCTATCTGCCCAATATACCCGAGGCCATCATCGCGTTTCTCGCTTCGGCGAGCATTGGCGCGATCTGGAGCGTTTGCGCCCCCGACATGGCCGCGCCCGCCGTGATCGACCGGTTCAAGCAGATCGAACCCAAGGTGCTGATCGCCTGCGATGCGGTCACCTATGCCGGCCGCCGGCACGATCGCCGCGGTGTCATCGAGGAGCTGCGCCGGTCGTTGCCGACACTCGGCCACGTCATCCTGCACAGTGACGATGCCGGCGCGCCGGTGAGCGGCGGGGTTCGTCTCTCGGACGTTCTGGCAAGAACGAGCCCTGGCGTCGATGCCTTCGAACCGGAGTGGCTTCCGTTCGATCATCCGCTCTGGATCGTCTACTCGAGCGGCACCACCGGGCTGCCTAAGCCGATCGTGCATGGTCACGGCGGCATCATCATCGTCACGCTGGCCCTGCTCGGGCTGCACAACGACATCGGCTGCTCCTATCAGCCCAATTCGTTCGGCGAGCGCTATCACTGGTACAGCTCGACCGGCTGGATCATGTGGAACAACCAGGTCGGCGCGCTCCTGAACGGGACCACGTGCTGCGTCTTCGACGGCAGCCCCGCCGGGCCGAAGGATCGCCCGGACTGGACCACGCTGTGGCGATTCGTGGCGAATTCGAAATCCACCTTCTTCGGTGCGGGCGCGGCGTTCTTCGCGAGCTGCGTCAAGGCGGAGATCAACCTGACCGACGCGGGCGATCTGTCCCGTCTGCGTTGCCTCGGGTCCACCGGCTCGCCGCTCAGCGCCGACACGCAGGCCTGGTTCGATCAGCGGTTCGCGGCGCTGTCGCAGGTCAATGGCAGCCGGGCGCAGGCGCAAATGTGGTGGGCCAACATCTCGGGCGGCACCGATTTCGCCGGCGCCTTCATCGGCGGCAACCGCGAATTGCCGCAGGTGCCCGGAACGATGCAGTGCCGCGTGCTCGGAGCAGCGGTCGAGGCCTTCAACGACCAGGGCAAGCCTGTCATCGGCGAGGTCGGAGAGCTCGTCTGCACCGCGCCGATGCCGTCGATGCCGCTGCGGTTCTGGAACGACGCGGGGAATGTGCGCTATCTCGCGAGCTATTTCGACGCCTTCGAGACGCGCGAGGGCGGGCCGGTCTGGCGGCACGGCGACTGGCTGAAGGTCGATCCGGACGGCTCCTGCGTGATCTATGGCCGCAGCGACGCGACCATCAATCGCCACGGGCTGCGCATGGGGACGAGTGAATTGTACTCGGCCATCGAAGCGCTGCCGGAGATCCTGGATTCGCTGGTCGTCGATCTCGAATATCTCGGCCGAGACAGCTACATGCCGCTGTTCGTGGTGCTGCGCGACGGCGTCGCGCTCGATGCGGCGATGAAGCGGAAGATCAACATGGCGGTGGAAGCCAGCCTGTCGCGACGCTTCGTGCCTGACGACATCTTCGCAGTTGCCGAGATCCCGCGCACGCTGTCCGGCAAGAAGCAGGAGCTCCCGATCAAGAAGCTCCTGCTCGGGCAGCCGCTCGACAAGGTCATCAACCGCGATGCGATGGCCAATCCTGGCTGCCTCGACTGGTACATCACGTTCGCCCAGAGTCGTTTGCAGAGCGGCTCAGGCGCGACGTAGCAGACGTGCCCGAGCGAGCCGCTAGACCACCAGCCGGTCGAAATCGATCGCGACACGGCTTTCAGGAAAGATCTCCCGCGCCTCGGCGAGGATCTCCTCGTCGGGATAGCGGCCGGAAATGTGGTTCAGGACGAGCTGCCTGACGTTGCTGGACGCCGCCAGCCCGGCGGCCTCCGCGGCTGTCAGGTGACCGTAGTCGCGAGCCATGGCCGAATCGCGCCGGAGGAAGGTCGCCTCGATCACGAGCATGTCCGCGTCGCGGACGTGCTCGTGCAGACCCTCGGTCGTTTCCGCATCGCCGGCGATGACGAGCTTCTTCGCCCCCTGCGGAGGCCCCAGAACATCCTCGGGATCGATGGTTCGGCCGTCCTCCAGCGTGACCGGCCGGCCCTCCGCCAATGCCTTCCGCACGGGCCCATCAGGCACCGCGAGCGCTGCCAGACGATCTGGCTTCAGATGGCGGCGCGCTCGACTCACAAATGCGAAGCCGAAGCTGTCGGTGTCGCGGTGCCGGACGGGAAAGCAGTTGATCATAAACTCGCCGGCGTCGAGAACCTCCCCGCGCCTGAGCGGAACGAGCTCAAGCGAGATCGGCGCGCGGCCCTCGCCCCACAGCCCTGCGAGCATTCGGACCACCACATCGAGCGTCTCGGGGCCGCCGTGGACGCGCATGATGTCAGCGCTCCTGCGCAGCCGCAGGGTGGAAAACAGCCCGGGAATGCCGAGGACATGGTCGAAATGGCCGTGGGTGAGCAGGATCCGATCGAGCCGGCGAAAGCCTGCCCCACTGCGGAGCAGCTGACGCTGGGTCCCCTCGCCGCAATCGACGAGAATGCGATGCCAGCCTGCTCGAACGAGAAGGCCGGGATGATTGCGGTCCGCCGACGGAACGCTCGCCGAGGTCCCCAGGAAAGTGAGCTCGAACATCACAGCTGCTTCAGGCCCATGGTCGCAACGTCGTGAGCGGCTTTGACGGCAGGTCCCGACTGCGTTGCTTCGTCTCGATCACGGTCGGCGATCCCTTCTCATGAGCGTGCTTCCGTCGTCGCCGATTGAAGGCTGAGGGAGACCGACGTCGCAACGTCTTTGTAAGGGACGTTGTTGGCAGCCAGCACTTGGCTGTGCAGACTTCATCGCCGCGCTCTGATAGAGCTTGGCCATGCCAAGCTCCGGCCCGGAACAGGATGGCGCGCCGACGGCCATTCGCAAGATCATCCACATCGACATGGATGCATTCTACGCGTCGGTCGAGCAGCGGGACAATCCCGAGCTGCGCGGCAAGCCCGTGGCCGTCGGGGGATCGCGCGAGCGCGGCGTGGTGGCAGCCGCAAGCTACGAGGCTCGGGCGTTCGGCGTGCGCTCGGCCATGCCGTCGGTGACGGCAAAGCGCCAGTGCCCGCACCTGATCTTCGTCAAGCCGCGCTTCGAGGTCTACAAGGCCATCAGCCAGCAGATCCGCGCCATCTTCGCCGAGCACACGCCGATCATCGAACCTCTGTCGCTGGACGAGGCCTATCTGGACGTCACCGAAAACCTGCAAGGCATCCCGCTGGCACGCGACATCGCCTTGCAGATCCGGGCCAAGATCAAGGCCGAGACCGGGCTCAATGCCTCTGCGGGAGTCTCCTACAACAAGTTCCTCGCCAAGCTGGCCTCGGACCATCGCAAGCCCAATGGGCAATACGTCATTTCGCCGGAGATGGGTCCGGCCTTTGTGGAGGGGCTGCCGGTCGGCAGGTTTCACGGCATCGGGCCGGCGACCGCAGCGAAATTCAACGCGCTCGGAATTCATACCGGGCTCGACATCCGCAACCAGACCCTGCCCTTCCTCCAGCAGCACTTCGGCAAGGCCGGCCACCACTACTATTGGATCTCGCGCGGCATCGACAATCGCCCGGTCCGAGCCAATCGCATCCGCAAATCAGTCGGCGCCGAAAACACCTTCTCGAGCGACCTGACCGACTTCGAGCCGATGCTGGCGGAGCTGCAGCCGCTGATCGACAAGGTCTGGCAGCATTGCGAAGCCAGCGGCAACAGGGGCCGGACGGTCACGCTGAAGGTCAAGTTCGCGGACTTCGAAATCATCACACGCAGCAGGTCCGTCGCCAACCTGGTCGCGAGCCGGGAGGATCTGGCACGCTTGTCCGTCGCGCTGCTTCAGAGCGAGATGCCCCTAGCCAAGCCGGTGCGGCTCCTCGGCGTCTCGCTGTCATCCTTGCAGCAGCAAGACATCGCAGTGGAAGCCCAGCTGCCCCTGCTGATCTGAGGCGGGTCGACCCCAATGGCGACCGCGGCGGTCCCCCGATCGTTCCAGCACAGGGATGGGTTGACAGCCGAACAATCGAGCGCTTTATTCTGCCGCACGGGGATGTGCGATCTCCCCGCGAGGCGACATGCCCAAGAATCGCGTCCTGGTCACCAAGGGCGCAGCATGTCATCATCATACACCTCGATCTCACCCGAAAAATTGTCTCGACTGATCGGCACGGCGACCTCGCCACGGCTCGTCGACGTGCGTGTCGACGAGGATTTCGCCGCCGACCCACGCCTCATCCCCGGCGCCGTCAGGCGCTCCCATCTCGACGTCCAGCAATGGGCACCGAGCTTCACCGGCCAATCGGTTGTCGTGATCTGCCAGAAAGGCAAGAAGCTGAGCGAAGGTACCGCGGCCTGGCTCCGGTGCAGCAACGTCGCAGCCGAGGTCCTCGAGGGCGGCCACGTCGGCTGGACGGAGTCCCAACTCCCGACCGTGCCCGCAGACAGGATTCCCGCGAGGGACGACCGCGGCCGCACCGTCTGGGTCACGCGATCACGTCCCAAGATCGACCGCATCGCCTGTCCATGGCTGATCCGTCGCTTCGTCGACCCTGCAGCGGTCTTCCTGTTCGTGACGCCGGCCGAAGTCGAAGCCGTCGCCGAGCGTTTCCAAGCCACTCCCTTCGACATCGAGAATGTCTTCTGGAGCCACCGCGGCGAGCTTTGCACCTTCGACGTCATGGTCGAGGAGCTCGGTCTGCGGACACCACCCTTGGAACGACTCGCCACGCTGGTGCGGGCCGCGGATACGGCGCGACTTGATCTCTCGCCCGAGGCTCCCGGCCTCCTTGCCGCTTCACTCGGGCTGTCGCGAATGTACGACGACGATCTGGAGCAGTTGAGCGCGGGGCTGCTGCTCTATGATGCCTTCTACCGCTGGTGCCGCGACGCCACGAAGGAGGCGCACAACTGGCCGTCCAGCAAGGTGAAGTCATGACGGACCTCGTAGCATCGCGGAAGCCGGTTGCGGCCGAGCACGCCCATGGCATCTCCTTCAACGACGCGCTTCTCGTGTGGATCCGGGTGGCCTGTCTGAGTTTCGGCGGCCCCGCCGGCCAGATCGCGGTCATGCATCGCATCCTCGTCGAGGAGAAGAACTGGATCTCGGAGAGCCGCTTCCTGCACGCCCTGAACTACTGCATGCTGCTGCCGGGACCCGAGGCGCAGCAGCTTGCGACCTATATCGGCTGGCTGCTGCACCGGACCACCGGCGGCATCGTTGCGGGCACACTTTTCATTCTGCCCGGCATTTTCGCCATCATGGGCCTCAGCTACATCTATGCGGCCTATGGCAATGTCGGCGTCGTCGAAGCCTTGTTCTTCGGCCTCAAGGCGGCCGTGCTGGCGATCGTGATCCAGGCCGTCGTCCGCGTCGGCAAGCGCGCGCTACGCAATCGGATCATGATCGGACTGGCGGCCGCAGCCTTCGTCGCGATCTTCTTCTTCCGCGCGCCGTTTCCGATCATCATCATTGCTGCCGGAGTCATCGGCTTCGTCGCTGCCCGCCTCGGCCGGCCGGAATTCGCAGCCCTCGAACACGGCGGCAAGAACGCCGGTGCGATCGACAGCATGCTCGGCGAAGCCGTGCCGGATCACGTCCGTCCGAACGCTTCGCGCGCGCTGCGCGTGGCGGCCGTCTGGCTCGCGATCTGGCTCGCCCCCGTCTTCGCACTGCTGATCCTGCTCGGGCCGAACGACGTCTTCGGTCAGATCGCTATCTTCTTCAGCAAGATGGCGATGGTGACGTTCGGCGGCGCCTACGCCGTGCTCGCCTACGTCGCGCAACAGGCCGCGGAGTACTATCACTGGGTTGATCCGCGCGAGATGCTCGACGGCCTCGGCATGGCTGAGACGACTCCCGGTCCCCTGATCATGGTCGTCCAGTTCGTGGGCTTCATGGCCGCGTTCCGCGGGGCGAGCGGGCTGTCTCCCATGCTCGCAGGCACGCTGGGCGGACTGCTGGCGACGTGGGTGACGTTCGCGCCCTGCTTTCTCTGGATCTTCGTCGGCGCGCCCTACATCGAGGCGTTGCGGGGAAACAAGGCGCTCGGCGGCGCGCTCTCGGCCATCACCGCCGCCGTCGTCGGCGTGATTCTCAATCTCTCGATCTGGTTCGCGCTGCACACCCTCTTCCGCGAGACCTTTCCGATCCGGGGATTCGGACTGTCATTCGACGCGCCCCGGCCGATGAGCATCGATCTGCCGGCCGTTGTCCTGTCGGTTGCGGCCGCCACGGCCATTTTCCGCTTCAACGTGGGAATGCTCGTCGTGCTCGCCGCCTCGTGCATCGCGGGCATCCTGATGCGCTTTGCGGGCGTCATCTGAGAGCACGCTGCGACGGAACATGGGGCAGTGCCAGACCAAAAGGAGCGAACGATGAGAAGCACGATCTGGAGTCTGTTGGGCCTCGGCGCCTGCCTCCTCGCACACGGCGCCGGACCGATCGTCTCGACGGCGCGCGCACAGGACATCGATTGGCAGAAGGTCGACGAGACATTGGGCCGGAAGCCGTCCGTGGCGGGAGACGTCCGCCGGTACGGCTTCCCGCGCACCGATCTCGCGGTGACCCTGGACGGCGTAACCATCAGGCCGGCGCTCGCGCTCGGCGGCTGGGTCGCGTTCAAGCCGGCGCATGGCGCCACCATGATCATGGGCGATCTCGTCCTGCTGGAATCAGAGATCAACCCGGTGATGGCGAAGATGATCGCCGGCGGGCTCGAAATCAGCGCCGTGCACAACCATCTGCTCCGCGCGAGCCCAGCAACGTCCTACATGCATGTCGTCGGTCACGGAGATCCGGTCAAACTCGCGTCCGCCATCCGCGACGCCCTCGCCGACAGCAAGACACCGTTGACGGTTGCGGCGTCGCCGACCACGCCGCCACCGGCCATCGATCTCGACACGGCACAGCTCGATCAGATCCTGGCGGTCAAAGGACAGGCCAATGGCGGAGTCTATCAGTTCAGCGTGCCGCGACGCGATCCCATCGTCGAGGGCGGACTATCCTTGTCTCCCGTCGCGGCGATGGGCGTCGCGACGGGCATCAACTTCCAGCCGACCGGCGCAGGCAAGGCCGCCGTCACCGGTGACTTCGTGCTGAGCGGGGAGGAGGTGAACCCCGTGATCCGGACGCTCCGTGCCCACGGCATCGAGGTCACGGCACTGCATAGTCACATGCTGGACGAACACCCCCGCCTCTTCTTCATGCACTTCTGGGCGAACGATGATGCGATCAAGCTCGCCAAGGGTTTGCGGGCGGCGCTCGACAAGACGGCAAGCACCAAGAGCTAAGAGCAAAGAGCGAGGAAAGGCGCGGTCCGAGAGTGTGCGGGCCTTGCTCTGCCGGCAGGTGCGGCAACCTTTTGGTCTGACCCACCTGCAACGGCCGCGCATGCGTGAGACGCCGATCGGTTGCAAGGCAACGCGCTGCCGGAGTCCATGCGAGCTCTCTCGTGGTTCCGAAGATTGGGGACGGGGGCAGATCCCGTCCCTCGACCCACGCGCGATCCTATGGCAAGTCTGGACGACGCCGATGTGGCGCAGCCGGATGTCGTGATGCCGTCGAAGCAGGACTGGACGCTCGCTTTCCCGCCGTTGCGGCAATTGCCGGAGGAGATCTTCGCGCAGTTGCGCGAGGCCAGCCTCATTGTCGAGCTTCCGGAAGGCAGCCGGATCTTCGGCCCCGGCCAGGCGCCGGACTCCTTCCTGCTGCTGCTGGACGGGACCATCCGCGTGCAGCAGACGTCCGAGTCCGGCCGCGAGATCGTGCTCTACCGCGTCCAGGCAGGCGAGAGCTGCGCGCTGACCACGGCCTGCCTGATGGGTTACGAGGAATACCAGGCCGAGGGCATCGCGGAAACCCGGATCCGTGCAGTGGCGATCCCGCGCGCGCTGTTCGACGGGCTGATCGCCAGCTCGCGCGAATTCCGCCAGTTCGTCTTCACCGCGTTCAGCCGCCGTGTCACCAATCTCTTCCGCATCATCGAGGAAGTCGCGTTCGAGCGGATCGATGTGCGGCTCGCGCAGAAGCTTCTGGATCTCGCCGGGGCGAAGCAGCAGATCGCTGCGACGCATCAGGAGCTCGCCAACGAGCTCGGCAGCGCGCGCGAGGTCATCAGCCGGCAGCTCAATGAATTCGCAAGGCGCGGCTGGTTGCGAATGGCTCGCGGAATCGTCGAGATCACCGACAGACCGGCGCTCGTCCAGCTGGCCCAGCATGGCTAGGAACCGGCGTCTCTTGGTGACTTAGTTACATACCCGCGCAATGTCCCGCTCTATCGTCTGCATCATCGCAAGCCAAAGGGAGCGCGACATGACACAGAACATTGGCAAGATCGACCGGCTGCTCAGGATCATCGTCGGACTCGCCATCCTCAGTCTCACGGTCGTAGGGCCGCACACCTTGTGGGGCCTTCTGGGCCTGATCCCGCTCGGCACCGCACTGACCGGCTGGTGCCCGCCCTACGCGATGCTCGGCATCAATACCTGCGGAACGAAGTCCAATCCGACGTCTTAGACCGTTCTGGACGACAAAACGGGGCGTGGGCGGCGATGCCGCCCCAGAGCCAAATCGTGGAGCAGCAGCCATGTCCTATCCAATCGATCTCGGCGTGCAGCCGAAGGTGGCCGGATTCTTCGATCCTGACACCAGCACGATCAGCTACGTGGTGAAGGACCCGTCATCGCCGTCCTGCGCGATCGTCGATCCCGTCCTCGACATCGACTACGCGGCCGGCCGCATCAGCACCCGTTCCGCCGACATGCTGATCGACTACGTGAAGATCAACGGCCTCAGGCCAGAGTGGCTGATCGAAACGCATGCGCATGCGGATCATCTCTCCGCTGCGCCCTATATCCAGGACAAGCTCGGCGGCAAGATCGGCATCGGCGAACATATCCTGACCGTGCAGGAGACCTTCGGCAAGGTCTTCAACGAGGGCACGGAGTTTCGCCGCGACGGCAGCCAGTTCGACCGGCTGTTCAAGGATGGCGACACCTATCAGGTTGGACAGATGACGGCCTTCGTGATGCACACGCCCGGCCATACGCCGGCCTGTGCCACACATGTGATGGGCGATGCCGCTTTCGTCGGCGACACCCTGTTCATGCCCGACGGGGGAACGGCGCGGGCCGACTTTCCAGGCGGCAATGCGCGCACGCTGTTTCGCTCGATCCGGAAGATCCTTGAAACGCTGCCGCGCGAGACCCGGCTGTTCATGTGTCATGACTATGCCCCCAACGACCGCGCGGTGCGCTGGGAAACGACCGTCGGCGAGGAGCGGCTCCACAACATCCACGCGCGAGACGGGATGACCGAGAACGAGTTCGTCGCGCTCCGCGAGGCGCGCGACAAGACGCTCGGCATGCCGCGCCTGATCATTCCATCACTTCAGGTCAACATCCGCGCCGGACATCTGCCTCCCGCGGACGCGACGGGAAAGACATTCCTGAAGGTACCGATCAACGTACTTTGAGAACCACTCGCTTTGCTCACGCGATGCCGGCTTGGCCGCGAGTTCGCGGTGTCACGAAGATGTCAGTTGCCAAGAGCGGCCGGTCTGCGCGACCAGTCCGAGCTGGAGAAGTTGATCCAAGATGAGGCGTGCTGATTTCGAGATGCCAGCGATGACACGCCGCCTGATAGCGGCGCTAGTCGCGCTCGTCTTGAGTCTGGCGCCTCTGCTCGGAACGTTCGAGGTTGCAACGGCAGACGCCGGCGCCGGTGCGCGCCAATGGTCCCGAACGACCACGAGCGCGCCCAAGCCCTGCAGGAAGGCCGTCATCCCGGGCATGATCAACACGTGTCCGTTTGCCGCGGCTGGTCTGACCGCCGTCCCGGCGAGCGACAGTGCGGCGGCACAGCCGGTTGCGGCCTCCCGGACGCTGTCCTGGCGCCCCTATGACGAGGCGCTGACAACGCAATGCGACGCGTCCTCGCCCTACCGTCCCCCCTGTCGCCACGCCTGATCCTTCCGTCGTCATCGGCTTACGGGCCGCGTAACGTCGTGACTTGAGCGGACGAATATCCACCATCGATCGTGCGTCGTGCAGGTCGGCTTAAGGTGCCCATTGCCAGGCGCGCCTTGCGCCGGGTCGCGCAGCGCAACTGCCACGCAATGCACGATCAGCGCGCGGGAGATCATCATGTCCATCCGTCATCTTGGCCGGCTCGCATGGCTGCTCGGCCTGCTCCATCTTGCGGCGACGACCGCTGTCGCGGGCGAGCTGCGCCCGCAGGCGAACGTCGACACGCGCCTGCTGGTCGGCGACGTCACGCGAGCAGACGGCGGCCCGGCCGCGGCATGGGCCGGACTGGATGTCAGGCTGGATGCAGGCTGGCACACCTATTGGCGCTCGCCCGGCGATGCCGGCGCGCCACCCGAATTCGACTGGAGCGGCTCACGCAACGTCGCCGATGTCACCGTCGAATGGCCGGCGCCGAGCCGCTTCAGCGAGCAAGATATCGACACGTTCGGCTACGCTGAGCACGTGCTGTTTCCGTTGCGCGTGCGGCTCGAGGATGGAGCGGCGCCCGCACATCTCACACTGAAAATGGTGCTGTTCGTCTGCTCGGTCATCTGCACCCAGCAGGAGGCCCATCTCGAGGCCGACATCCCCGCCGTCTCGCACCTGCCGAACGATCAGGCGCTGATCGACGAATGGCGGCAGAGCGTCCCCCGCGCGAGCTCGCCGGGGCTCTCCATCACGGCGTTGCGCATCGATCGGCAACCAAAGCCGCATCTGCAGCTCGAGGCGCATGCGACGCCGCCACTGCACGCGCCCGACGTCTTCCTTGATGGGAACGATGCCGTGTCCGGCGGCCGTCCCCGGGTGAGCCCGATGTCGGACGGCGGCGTACGGATCACCGTGCCGGTGCAAGGCCTCGATCAGGCCGGTCCGGGACAACGCCTGCGGGTCACCCTGGTCGATGGCGACCGATCGATCGAGGCCATGCTTCCGGTGGATGCCGATCAAGCTGCTCGCGCTTCTGCGGCCAAAGCAGCCACACCGGCACCGCGTCCTTCGGCGGCATCGATCTGGACCATGCTCGGCGTGGCCCTGCTCGGCGGCTTCATCCTCAACTTCATGCCCTGCGTGTTTCCGGTGTTGTCGCTGAAGCTCGTGTCGCTGGTCGATCACGATCCCGCACACGCGCCCTCGCCGCGCCGGGCATTCCTGGCGACGGCGGCCGGCATCGTCGCCTCGTTCGTGACACTTGCCACCGTCCTCTCCGCACTCAAGGCCGCGGGCGCCGAGGTCGGCTGGGGCTTGCAGTTTCAGCAGCCCGCTTTCCTCATCGCGATGATCATCGTGCTCGCGGCATTCGGTGCCAACCTGCTCGGCCTGTTCGAGATCAGCCTGCCGTGGTGGATCGCCGGCCGCCTTGGCAACGCCGCGAGCCACAGGACGATGGCAGGTCATGCCATCAACGGCTTCGTCATGACGCTGCTGGCCACGCCGTGCTCCGCGCCGTTCGTCGGGACCGCCGTCGCTTTTGCGCTGTCGCAGGCCGCACCGCAAATCCTGCTGATGTTCACCACGCTCGGGCTCGGCATGGCTGCGCCATATCTGTCTCTGGCCGCGGCGCCAGGCCTTGCCGCACTCTTCCCGCGGCCCGGCCGCTGGATGCTGAAGCTGCGCGTGCTTGCAGCGCTCGCGATGGCGGCGACCGCGCTATGGCTGCTGATCGTGCTCGCCGACATCAGTGGACCCTCGACTGCGGCCGTCCTTGCCGCTGCGCTGCTCGTCCCCGCTCTGATCATGGCGTCGCTCCGTTTCCCGTTGCGGCGAACGATCGCCGGAGCCGGCCTCGCCGGCACGATCGGACTGGCGCTGATCGCCGCCACCTCCGTCAAGCAGCCGGACGGCGCAAGCCGGCCGGCCGGAATCGCCTGGCAGCCGCTGGTGCCCGCCGAGATCACGGCGCAGGTGCGGGCCGGTCACACGGTCTTCGTCGACATCGGCGCCAGCTGGTGCGTCACCTGCAAGGTCAACGAGAAGCTCGTGCTCGACAGCACGGCCGTGCGCAGCCGACTGGCGTCGGGCGTCGTTGCCGTCAAGGCGGACTGGACCTCACCCAGCGACGCGATCGCGACCTATCTCCGATCCTTTGGCCGCTACGGCCTGCCGTTCAACGTCGTGTTCGGCCCCGGAGCTCCTAACGGCATCCTGCTCCCCGAACTGCTGACGCCGCAGACCGTGCTGGACGCCATCGACACCGCCTCGACCATCCCTCATCAGGAGAACGACAAGTCATGACCACGAAGACCTTTGCCGCATCGATCGCCATGCTGCTGCTGTTGACTGCGGCCATCCTGCCGATCCAGTCTCGCGCCGAGGACGACGACACCGACATTCTGAGCGAAGCGCGCATCCTGCACGATCCCGCCATCCCTGCTGTCGGAAACGCCGAGGGCGACATCACGATCGTCGAGTATTTCGACTATCAGTGTCCGTATTGCCGCAAGATCAGCCCGGAGCTCGCCAAGGTGGTTCGCGACGACGGTCACGTCCGTCTCGTCTTCAAGGATTGGCCGATCTTCGGCGGCGCCTCGATCTACGCGGCACGCCTCACCCTGGCGGCGAGATATCAGGACAAGTTCGCCGAGGCCCATGAGGCGCTGATCTCGCTCAATGAGAAGCTGTCCGAGGCCAAGGTCGATGCGGCGCTCAGCGGTGCCGGAATCGACCTCGCCCGCGCCAAGGCCGACCTCGCGGCCAAGCACGCCGACATCGACGCCGTGCTCGCGCGCAATCACGAGCAGGCCACGGGCCTCGGCTTCCGCGGCACGCCGGCCTTCATCATCGGCCATTTCCGCATCCCCGGCGTCCCCAATGCACAGGCTTTCAAGCAGGCCATTGCGGATGCCCGCGCTGCTGCATCCGCCAAGTGAGCAGGCACCTGACGCTCGCCATGGACAGCCGCAGCGCCGCGCCCGCAACGTGCGGCTCAGTAGCTGGCCACAACGGAGAAGGAGATCTCGTTCCGGACGTTTGGGACAGCGGAGCTTCCTGATTCACTTCCGCGATAGGATAGAGTGAGGTCGTGATGCGGTTGGCCGGCACGGTCAGGCCGATCTCGGCATTGGCGAGGTGGCAGCCGGGGTCGTCGGCCGCGGCATGGCCGGCGATGCGCGGCGCACGCCGCGGGCGTATTGCATTGCAGATGTCAACATGTGCGCGGGCACCACGGCGGCCGGCGACTCGGGATTGCATCATCGCTTCGCTCCGCGCATGACGGCCGCGGCAGGCAGTGGCCCCGCCTGATGCGAACCGCCGAGCTGGGCGCGTCTGCCAAGCCGCGGCCGATGATCCCGCCAACATTCCCACGGCACCCAATCGATGCTACCAAGCCCGCACAATCCGCCGTATCCATGCCGAGGACGCATCGATGTTCGACCTCAACCAGCTGCGCTGCTTCGTCACCGTGGCCGAGGAGCTGCATTTCGGCCGCGCCGCGATCCGGCTCAACATGACGCAGCCGCCGCTGTCGCGGCAGATCCAGGTGCTGGAGCACATCATCGATGCGGTGCTGCTGGAGCGCACCAGCCGCTCGGTCAAGCTGACGCCGGCCGGGCGCAGCTTTTTGCCCGAGGCGCGGCGCATCCTGAAAATGGCCGAGAGCGCCGCCCAGGTGGCGCAGCGCATTGCCAGCGGCAAGAGCGGCTCGCTCAAGATCGGCTTCACCGCGGCCGCGGCTTACAGCTTCCTGCCCGATCTGGTCGCCGCCTGCCGCAGCGAGCTTCCAGAAGCCGATCTGTCGCTGAAGGAAATGGTCTCCGGCGACCAGATCGAGGCGCTGGCCTCCGGCCAGATCGACGCCGGCCTGCTGCGGCCGCCGATCGCGCGCCCCGAATTCGCCACCCGCCGCGTCGTCGCCGAGCCGCTCTGCGCCGCGCTGCCGCGCCGCCATCGTCTCGCCTCCGCCGAGGCCGTGTCGATCCGTGATTTCGACGGCCAGAACTTCATCATGTATTCGCAGACCGAGGCGCGCTATTTCCACGATCTCCTGGTGTCGCAGTTCATGCGTGCAGAGGTGCTGCCCCGCTACGTGCAGCATCTGAGCCAGATCCACTCGATCCTGGCGATGGTGCGCGCCGGCCTCGGGCTTGCGATCGTGCCCGAAGCTGCCTCCAGCCTGAAGATCGCCGATGTCCGGCTGCGGCCGCTGAAGCTGCGCAACCCGACGCCGGCCGAGCTGTTCCTGGTCTGGCGGCGCGATCACGACAATCCGCTGCTGCCGGCACTGGTCGAGCTGGCCGGCAATCTCGCCGTGCAGCACGCGGAAGATTGATATCTGATCCGCATCAATCGATACCGTCATTGGCTTGGACCGGCATCGAACTTGGTCCTACGACATCGCCCGGGGGAATGCGCGCCGGCGCCGGCCGCGCCCGTTCCCAAGGACATTCGTGAAGGACCCGCGCGATGAGCAAGATGACCCCGACGGAAATGGCTGCGAAGATCGGCAGCGGCCTGCTCTCCTTCCCCGTGACGCCGTTCAAGGCCGACTATTCGTTCGACGAGGCCACCTATCGCGCCAACATGGACTGGCTGTGCGGCTATGACGTCGCGGGCCTGTTCGCCGCCGGCGGCACCGGCGAGTTCTTCTCGCTGACCGCGGCCGAGGTGCCCGAGGTGGTCAAGGTCGCGGTCGACGAGACCAAGGGCCGCGTGCCCGTGCTCGCTGGCACCGGCTACGGCACCGCGATCGCGCGCGAGATCGCGATTGGCGCCGAGAAGGCCGGCGCCGACGGCCTCCTGCTGCTGCCGCCCTATCTGATGCATGCCGAGCAGGACGGCCTCGCCGCCCATGTCGAGGCGGTCTGCAAATCGGTCAAGATCGGCGTCATCGTCTACAACCGCGACAACGCCATCCTGCAGCCGGACACCCTGGCACGGCTGTGCGAGCGCTGCCCGAACCTGGTCGGCTACAAGGACGGCATCGGCGACATCGAGCTGATGACCCGTGTCTACACCAGGATGGGCGACCGCCTGACCTATATCGGCGGCCTGCCGACCGCCGAGACCTTCGCCCTGCCCTATCTCGACATGGGCGTGACGACCTACTCCTCGGCCGTGTTCAACTTCGTGCCGGAGTTCGCGACGAACTTCTATGCCGCAGTGCGCAAGCGCGACCACGCCACCATCCAGGCCGGATTGAAGGATTTCATTTTGCCGCTGATCGCGATACGCAACCGCAAGAAGGGCTACGCGGTCTCGATCATCAAGGCCGGCATGAAGGTGATCGGCCGCGATTCCGGCCCTGTCCGCCTGCCGCTGACCGATCTGACCGCGGAGGAGATGGCGGAGCTGACGGCGCTGGTGAAGGCGCTGCCGGGCGCCGTCTCGGCACAGCAGGCGGCGGAGTGATCTTGCTGTCATTCCGGGGCAAGGCCGCAAGGCCTTGAACCCGGAATCTCCGAGTTGATGGATAAGAAGAGACGCAAGCCAATCTCTGGATTCCGGGTTCAGCCCTGACGGGCTGCCCCGGAATGACGGAGATAGGAAGAAGACCGGGAGGAGCACATGAGTCACGCAGCCACCAGCACCGGAATCTCCGGCGCGCCGATCGTCACCGGCATGGAGGTCATTCCGGTGGCCGGCCGTGACAGCATGCTGCTCAATCTCAGCGGCGCGCATGGGCCGTTCTTCACCCGCAACCTCGTCATCCTCACCGACAATGCCGGCCACACTGGCGTCGGCGAGGTGCCCGGCGGAGAGAAGATCCGGCAGACGCTGGAGGATGCGAAGAGCCTGATCGTGGGCAGGAGCATCGGCGCCTGTAACACCATCCTCGCCACGATGCGTACCGCCTTCGCCGATCGTGACGCCGGCGGCCGCGGCAAGCAGACCTTCGATCTGCGCGTCATGATCCATGCGGTGACCGCAGTCGAATCCGCGCTGCTCGACCTGCTCGGCCAGCATCTCGGCCTGCCGGTGGCGGCCCTGCTCGGCGAAGGCCAGCAGCGCGCCTCCGTCGAGGCGCTCGGCTATCTGTTCTTCATCGGCGACCGCAAGAAGACCGACCTGCCCTACGCCACCGGCGAGCGCGAGAAGGACGGCTGGTATACGCTGCGACATCAGGAGGCGATGACGCCCGAAGCTGTGGTGCGGCTCGCCGAGGCGACGCACGACGCCTATGGCTTCGCCGACTTCAAGTTGAAGGGCGGCGTGCTCCGCGGCGAAGCCGAGATCGAGGCGGTGACCGCCATCGCAAAACGCTTCCCGCAGGCGCGCGTTACGCTCGACCCCAACGGCGCCTGGTCGCTCGATGAAGCGATCCGGCTGTGCAAGGACATGCACGGCATCCTGGCCTATGCCGAGGACCCCTGCGGCGCCGAGGCCGGCTTCTCCGGCCGCGAGATCATGGCCGAGTTCCGCCGCGCCACGGGCCTGCCGACCGCGACCAACATGATCGCCACCGACTGGCGGCAGCTCAGCCATGCGCTGCGGCTCGGGGCGGTCGACATTCCCTTGGCCGACCCCCATTTCTGGACCATGCAGGGCTCGGTGCGCGTCGCCCAGACCTGCCGCGACAATGGTCTGACCTGGGGTTCGCACTCCAACAACCATTTCGACATTTCGCTGGCGATGTTCACCCACGTGGCCGCCGCTGCGCCGGGCAAGGTCACCGCCATCGACACCCACTGGATCTGGCAGGACGGCCAGGCGCTGACCAAGGCGCCGCTGCAGATCAAGGGCGGCAGGATCGCCGTGCCCGAGCAACCTGGGCTCGGTGTCGAGGTTGACCGCGGCGCCATCGAAAAGGCCCATGCGCTGTACAAGAGCCACGGGCTCGGTGCACGCGACGACGCCGTCGCAATGCAGTATCTGATCCCCGGCTGGACCTTCGACGACAAGCGCCCCTGTCTCGTGCGATGACGGGGGCGATCGGTTAGATTGTCCGAGCAATCGCGCAAAGTCTGGAGAACAACATGAACGCGATCCTCAAGAATTTCATCGCCGGCGAGTGGGTCGACGGCAGCGGGGTGACCCGCAACATCAACCCGTCCAACACCAACGACGTCGTCGGCGAATACGCCAAGGCCGACAAGGCGCAGACCGAGAAGGCGATCGCCGCCGCCAAGGCCGCCTTCCCGGCCTGGTCGCGCTCGACGCCGCAGGAGCGCTATGACGCGCTCAACAAGATCTCGGCGGAGATCCTGTCGCGCAAGGAAGAGCTCGGCCGCCTGCTGGCGCGCGAGGAGGGCAAGACGCTGCCGGAGGGCATCGGCGAGGTCGCCCGTGCCGGCCAGATCTTTGCGTTCTTTGCCGGCGAGGCGCTGCGCCTCACCGGCGAGAAGGGCGCCTCGGTCCGTCCGGGCCTCGACGTCGAGATCACCCGCGAGGCCGTCGGCGTCGTCGGCATGATCACGCCCTGGAATTTCCCGATCGCGATCCCCGCCTGGAAGATCGCGCCCGCGCTCTGCTACGGCAACACGGTCGTGTTCAAGCCGGCGGAGCTGGTGCCCGGCTCGGCGCATGCGCTGTCCGAGATCATCGCGCGCTCCGGCCTTCCCGCCGGCGTCTTCAACCTCGTCGTCGGCTCCGGCTCGGTGGTCGGCCAGACCCTGCTCGAGCATCCGGATGTTCACGCGATCTCCTTCACCGGCTCGGTCGGCACGGGGCGCAAGATCGCGCAGGCCTGCGTGCTGTCGAACCCGATGAAGAAGTTCCAGCTGGAGATGGGCGGCAAGAATCCGATGGTCGTGCTCGACGATGCCGACGTCAAGGTCGCGGTCGAAGCCTGTGTCAACGGCTCCTATTTCTCGACCGGCCAACGCTGCACGGCGTCCTCGCGCCTGATCGTCACCGAGGGCATCCACGACAAGTTCGTCGCGGCGATGACCGAGCGGCTCAAGGGCCTTGTGGTCGATGACGCCGTCAAGCAGGGCACCCATATCGGCCCGGTGGTCGACGCCAACCAGCTCGAGCAGGATCAGCGCTATCTCAAGATCGGCCAGGACGAAGGCGCCAAGCTCACCTGGGGCGGCGAGCTGCTCAACCGCGAGACGCCCGGCTTCTACATGCAGCCAGCGCTGTTCACCGAGGCCACCAACGCGATGCGCATTGCCCGCGAGGAGATCTTCGGACCGGTCGCCTGCGTCATCCGCGCCAAGAACTACGACGAGGCGCTGGCGATCGCCAACGACACCGAGTTCGGCCTCGCGGCCGGCGTCTGCACCACCAGCCTGAAATACGCCTCGCACTTCAAGCGCAACAGCGAGGCCGGCATGGTGATGGTCAATTTGCCGACCGCCGGCGTCGACTATCACGTCCCGTTCGGCGGCCGCAAAGGCTCGAGCTACGGCGCCCGCGAGCAGGGCTCCTACGCGCGGGAATTCTACACGACGGTGAAGACGGCCTACACCTTCCCGGTGTGAGCCTCGTCCGCCGTGAGCTAACAGACGGGCCGCATCGACGGTCCACTCCCTCTCCCCGTTCTTACGGGGAGAGGGGATGAAAGAAGGAAGTAGGCGGGCACGGCGCTCCGCGCCTTTGCCCACCCACCGGAGCGGAACGGAGCCAGCATGAACCAGCAGGTCGTCGCCAACCAGGAGCCCCGCATCATCAAGCTCAACGCGCGCGACAACGTCGCGATCGTGGTGAACGATTTCGGCCTGCCTGCCGGCACCAAATTTCCCGATGGCCTGACGCTGAGGAGCTTCGTCCCGCAGGGCCACAAGACCGCACTGGTCGACATCGCCGAGGGCGCGCCGATCGTCCGCTACGGCGAGATCATCGGCTATGCGAAGTCGCCGATCGCATCCGGCGAATGGGTGGACGAGGCTCGCATCGACATGCCTGAGGCTCCTGCCCTCGATCAGCTCGAAATCTCCACCGCGGTGCCGGGGCCGCTGCCGCCGCTCGAAGGCTACACCTTCGAAGGCTATCGCAATCGCGACGGCTCGGTCGGCACCCGCAACGTGCTGGGCATCTCGACCTCGGTCCAATGCGTCAAGGGCACACTGGAATTCGCGATCAAGCGCATCAAGAGCGAGCTGCTGCCGAAGTACCCGAATGTCGATGACGTCGTCGCGCTTACCCACGCCTATGGCTGCGGTGTCGCGATCACGGCGCCAGATGCCGTGGTGCCGATCCGAACCCTGCAGAACCTCGCACTGAACCCGAATTTCGGCGGCGAGATCCTCGTCGTCGGCCTCGGCTGCGAGAAGCTCGCGCCGGAGCGGCTGCTGCCGGAAGGCACTGAAGACTCGATCGTCCGAATGCAGGACGAGGCCTTCGACGGCTTCGGCGCCATCGTCGACGCCATCATGACCCAGGCCGATCGCCGCCTTGCCGAACTCAACAAGCGCACCCGCGAGACCTGCCCGGCGTCCGATCTCGTCATCGGCCTGCAATGCGGCGGCAGCGATGCGTTCTCCGGTGTGACCGCCAATCCCGCAGTGGGCTTCGCGGCGGACCTGCTGGTGCGCGCGGGCGCGACCGTGATGTTCTCGGAGGTGACCGAGGTTCGCGACGCGATCCAATTGCTGACCCGGCGCGCCATCAACGAGGACGTCGGCCGCGCGCTGATCCGTGAGATGGACTGGTACGATTCCTATCTCGCGCGCGGCGGCGCCGATCGCAGCGCCAACACGACGCCCGGCAACAAGAAGGGCGGCCTCGCCAACATCGTCGAGAAGTCGCTGGGCTCGATCGTGAAGTCGGGCTCCGGTCCGATCCACGGCGTGCTGGCGCCGGGCGAGAAGGCCAGGCAAAAGGGCATGCTGTTCGCGGCGACGCCAGCCTCCGACTTCATCTGTGGCACCCTGCAGCTCGCATCTGGCATGACCTTGCAGGTGTTCACCACGGGCCGCGGTACGCCCTACGGCCTTGCGGCGGCGCCCGTCATCAAGGTCGCGACCCGCAGCGAGCTGGCGCGCCGCTGGAAGGATCTGATCGACTTCGACGCCGGCCGCATCGCCACCGGCGAGATGACGATCGAGGAAACCGGCTGGGAGTTGTTCAAGCTGATCCTCGACGTCGCCTCCGGTCGCACCAAGCCATGGTCGGACCGCTGGGGCATCCACAACGATCTGACCTTGTTCAATCCGGCTCCGGTGACCTGAGGGAGGGCTCACCCTGCCATGCCAATTGCCTCGCTCAAACCTCTCCCCGTCATTGCGAGCGAAGCGAAGCAATCCAGGGTCCCAGCCACCATCCTGGATTGCTTCGCTTCGCTCGCAATGACGCGTATGTTGAAGCAACGAGCCTAGACAACGAAGGCCGGGAGGAAGAGCCAGATGTCCAGCTTCAGCCGCTTCGCCGCGATTGCCGTAGCAGCCTCCCTCCTCTCCCTCCTCTCCGCCGGCCCTTCCCGCGCCCAAGACGCCATCCCTGGTGTCCCCCGCGAGCTGCTCGAGGACATCGCGACCGGCAGCCGCATCCTCGCCGATCTCGGCGTCGTCGACGCCTTCGGCCATGTCAGCGCGCGGCATCCCACCAATCCGCACCACTTCCTGATGGCACGCTCGATCGCGCCGGCGCAGGTCACGGCCAATGACATCATGGAGTTCGACGAGAACGGCGAACCGGTCGATGCGAGGAACCGCGCCGTCTTCCTCGAGCGCTTCATCCATGCCGAGATCTACAAGGCGCGTCCGGACGTCAGCGCGGTGGTGCATACGCATTCGCCGGGCGTCGTGCCGTTCAGCGTCAGCCATACACCCTTGAAGCCGCTGTATCACAACGCCGCCTTCCTCGGCACCGGCGCGCCGGTATGGGACATCGGCAAGGAGTTCGGCGCCACCAACATGCTGGTCAGCAACAATGTGATCGGCAAATCGCTGGCGGCCACGCTTGGCGACAAATCGGTGGTGCTGATGCGCGGCCACGGCGACGTCGCGGTTGGACCGTCGGTCAAGGCCGCCGTGTTCCGCGCCTATTACACCGACGTCAATGCGAAGCTGCAGGCGCAGGCGATCGGGCTCGGCAGAGACGTCACCTATCTCAGCGCCGAGGAGGCCGCCAAGGCCGACGCGGTCAACATGGTGATCATGGACCGCGCCTGGGCGCTGTGGAAGCAGAGGGCGCAGTCGGCGAAATAGTCCCGGAGATTGAAGATCATTCCGCGGCAGCGCCGCCCCGGATTCCTGTGACGCGCCGAGCCCGCTGCACCGCGCCTTCCGTCTCGACATGGAGCGCGAGCGAGTGCGCGGCGTGCGCACGGAACTTTCCATTCCTTTTGCGGTATCGACCGACCACCCGTGCCGTACAGCGCC
Source organism: Bradyrhizobium sp. SZCCHNS3052 (assembly GCF_032484495.1). Taxonomy (NCBI): domain Bacteria; kingdom Pseudomonadati; phylum Pseudomonadota; class Alphaproteobacteria; order Hyphomicrobiales; family Nitrobacteraceae; genus Bradyrhizobium; species Bradyrhizobium sp. SZCCHNS3052. The sequence continues at coordinate 309,383 of NZ_JAUETB010000005.1, forward strand.
GGGCTTGCGCTGGCGCGATGTACGCTGCCGCACTGGCGTCCGACCTCTTTTTGCCGCAAAGCTGACACATCGCTTAACCTCTCGCGCCGTCATGATTCCTCCAGGCTCACCCCGCGGATGCCCCTGCATTTTCCTCGTCTTGCTGCCGTTGCGCTCGGTCTCTTCCTGGGTACGCCCTGCCTGGCTCAGCAGCCGATGCCGGTGACGAGCTCGCCGGAGGAGCGGCCCGACATCGATCTCTACGCGCTGATGTCCGGCACCTGCCGGACCGCGAAGGTCGACGGCCGCGAATTTTCCTGCAAGACGGTGGCGTTCTTTCACAGCGAGAAGGGGCGCGCCCATTTCACCGTCGCGCTCGACGATCCCGCTGACGAGAGCCACATCATCGCGTTCTCCGGCATCAATGGCCGCAGGTCGATCCAGAACGTCTACGAACTGCCGATCGACAGGATGCTGCTGAATTCCAAGCATCGCCCGAAGGTCGATGGCATTCCGGTGCCGGCGACGAAGAGCTCGGCCGGCATGTGCCGTCAGGTCGGCAACTTCGCGATGCTCAAGGTCACGAGCGTGACCTGCTCCGCCAAGGACGACAGCGGCCGCGCCTATGAGCTGCAGTTCGTCTCCGACGGCACGCCCATCACCTTGCGCCGGGTGCGCCAGACGATGACGAACGCCGAGCACAATCCCTATGAATGAGTGCGTCGCGATTGCGGCGACCGCGCGCATCCGCGTCGCCTGACGCGCATCTGCTCCAATCCGCATCTCGAACAGCCATGAACATGAGGGCGCGTTCTCGCGGCAGATGATGCCCGAGGCTTACGATCCGTCTCGCCCTCGGAAGTGCAAAGGGCGCAGGGAATGCCGGGTGAAGGCCCCACCCATGGCCCGCCTGCGAAAAAAATGCAGGCGGCAGGTACCACAGGCAAAGCCGGTTCAACCCGGCATTCCCTGCGCGATGGTCTTCACGCTTATACGCAGTCTCCCTGGTGCGCCGGGCTTGTTGGCCACCATTGCGGCAATGCGCTTGCGCGCACTGCGCGTGATACCAGCATCGGGGTATCAGGACGCTGCGACTTCACGTCCGCGTATTGCCGTTCGTCCGCACGCTGGACAAGCATGCTGCGGCAACAGCGCGGCCATCGCACCCCACCTCGCGTGTCGTGACGATCGCGCGCTACGCCCCTCTGCGGTGAGGCGGGATGCGCTACCAAAGCACGATTTTCGAAAAAACGAAAGAAGAAAATGCAGGCGCGCGATCGGTCGTCAAGAGCGCGTTGAACGAACTGAACAAAATCCAGACCGGCGTGTTGCGCGCGACACGCAAGCGGAGCCTCTGTGTAGATTCCCGGAAGCTCATAGCCCTGCTGATTTGCCCGACGTGCCGGCTCGGCCACACTCGCGGCATCGATGATGCTCAGCGGCGGCGCGCCGCCGCGCCCAGGATGTCCTGGGTGGCGCGCCCGAGCCGCCTGGCGGCATCGGCGAGATCCTTCGCCGCAAAGCCCGAATAGCCCAGGATGAAACCGTCGGGCCCGCGCTGCACGATCCGCGCATCCGACAGCAGCCGGCATTCGATGCCGGCGCGGTCGCGGATCAGTTTCGCCGTGCCCTTCGGCGCTGCCGGCGGCAAGGTCGCCAGCAGATGCAGTCCTTGCGACGGCGCGGCCAGTTGCAGGCTGCCTTTGCCGTGCTTGGCGAGCGCCTCGGCGACGACGTCGCGCGCCTGGCGATAGCGCGGGCGCAGCCGCCGCATGTGGGCTGCGAGCACGCCGTCGGCCATCAGGTCGGCCAGAGCGTCCTGCATGAAGGCCGGCGGAAACCGGTCCTGCGCCGCGCGCGCCGCGACGACCCGCGCGACCAGCGCCGGCGGCACCACGAGGTAGCCGAGCCGCAGTCCCGCGAACAGCGTCTTGCCGAAGGTGCCGAGATAGATGACGCGCTCGCCGCCGATTCCGGCCAGCGCCGTCAGCGGCGGGCCGGCAAAGCGGTACTCGCTGTCGTAGTCGTCCTCGAAGATGTAGGCGTCCGCCCTGCGCGCCCAGTCGAGCAGCGCGATGCGCCGCGCCATGCTCATCGCAACGCCGGTCGGAAACTGATGCGATGGCGTCACGTAGGCGGCCTTGGCCGCCATGTACGCCGCCTCGCCCGAGCTGACTATGATTCCTTCATCATCGACGGGCACCGGGACCAGCTTCGCGCCGGTCGTGCTCAACGTATGGCGCGAGGCGACATAGCCCGGATCCTCGAACCAGACGGGATCGCCCGGCGCAAGCAACGCGTCGATGCACAGCCGCAAGCCATGCTGGGTGCCGCTCACGATGAGAATGCAGCTTGGGTCGCAGCGTACGCCGCGACTGGCGGCAAGGTAGTGCGCGACCTGGCTGCGCAGATGCAGGCTGCCGCGCGGATCGCCATAGCCGAGCTCATCCGGCGCGGCGTGGGCGATGCGGCGCCGGCTGGCCGCGGCGAGTCGCCGCAAGAGCACGGGATCGACCAGCGTGCAGCCGAGCGCGAACGGCCGGCGCGGCGGAATGCGAACATCCAGCTCGGCGACCGGCGCGGCGACCTGCGGTGCGGGCAGCCGTGCCGCGACATAGGTGCCGGCGCCGTGGCGCGCCTCGACCAGGCCGTCCGACAGCAGCGCCTCATAGGCTGTGACGATCGCATTGCGGCGGACGCCGAGCTGCTCGGCGAGCCCGCGCGTCGAAGGCAGACGAAGGCCGGGCGCGAGCAGACCATCGACGATGCCGGTGCGCAGCGCGCCGTGCACCTGCTGCGACTGGCTGCGGATGCTGCGGTCGAGGTGGATCGGCAGCGCCAGCACGTCGTCGCGGCGCCGCGAAGTGGTTGGCTGCTTTCGCATCGAAGTGGAACTCCCGACAACCACTTTGCCATGGCATGACGTCGACGGAAACAGGAGACTGACGATGTCCGAACAACAGATGCCGAGCTATCCCGTCGACGACACCAACCGGGTCAAGCGGCGGCATCAGCGCGCCCATTACGATCATGCGACCGTCCATGCCCTGCTCGACTCCGCAACGCTGTGCCACGTCTCCTATGTCATCGACGGCCAGCCCTATTGCACGCCGACGCTGTATTGGCGCGAGGGAACGACGCTGTATTGGCATGGCTCGAGCGCCAGCCGCATGTTGCGCAGCCTATCCGAGGGACAGCCGGCCTGTCTCACGGTGACCCATCTCGACGGCCTGGTGCTGGCCCGCAGCGCCTTCCATCATTCCGCCGACTACCGCTCGGTGATGGCGTTCGGCCATGCCCGGCTGATCGAGGATCAGGCCGAGAAGGAGCGCGCGCTGGTGATGATGGTCGATCGCCTGTTTCCCGGCCGCACTGCGAGCCTGCGCCAGACCACGGAGCAGGAGCTCAAGGCCACGTCGGTCGTGACCATGGAGATCGAAAAGGCATCGGCGAAGATCCGCGCCGCGGGCGTCATCGACGATGAGGAGGACTACGCGCTGCCGATCTATGCCGAGCGCATTCCGGTGCAGACCCTGATCGGGTCGCCGGAGCCCGATGGCCGATTGCTGCCGGGCGTCACCCGTCCCGCGACGCTGTCAGGTTTCAGCGCCGGACGGCGGCTCGATGAGGCGCTGACGGAGGCGTATGCGACGAGCTATCCGGCGGGGTAATGCGCGTAGCTACCACGCGATCCGAGGGTGCCTTGCGCAACCCTGGATCGCCTCGTCGCTACGCTCCTCGCAATGACGATCGGAGCAGGCGTAGCGCCACTTTCCGTCATCGCCCGGCTCGACCGGGCGATCCGGTACGCCGAGACGGCCGTGATGGCATCGAGAGCAGCGGCGGACTGGATATCCCGCTTTGGCGGGGTATGACGATGGAACTGCAAACGCGCTGGCTCCCCGGCCGTCATCGCGAGCGCCAGCGAAGCGATCCAGGGCCGCATGAAAGGTCTGAATCGCTTCGCTCACAATGACGACGGAACGAAGCCTGCCTACCGCTCGATCATCCTGTTCCAGCGCGTATTCCATTCGGGGCGCCTGGCGTTGATGACGTCCCAGTCGAGCGTGATCGCGCTCTTCATGTAGCCGTGGAAGGTCGCGAGCTTCTGCTCGGCCGCCGGCGTCGTGGCTTTCGCGGTGGTGTTGGACGGCACGATGTTGCCGGCGGCCAGCGCCTTGGCCTGCGCTTCCGGCGACAGCAGATAGGCGGCGAGCTTCTGCGCCAGCTCGGATTCGGAGTTGTTGGCGATGACGCATTCGGCGACCATCAGCACGACCGAGCCTTCCTTCGGCTGCGCATACTCGACCGGGATGCCCTTCTCCTTCAAGGTCGACACCGCGGTCGGCGTCAGCGGGAAGATCGCGGCCTCGCCGGTCTGCACCATCTCGGAGATCTTGGCCGAGTTCGGAATGTATTCGAGCACGTTCTTGCCGATCGTGTCGGGAAACGCCTTGAAGCCCGGCTCGACATTGGCCTCGCTGCCGCCGTTGATACGGTTGATCATCAGGAAGGCGTGCAGGCCGAAGGTCGAGACCGAGGCCGACTGGAACACGACCTTGTCCTTGAACTTGGGATCGGCGAGATCGAGCCAGGAGGTCGGCACCGCCCAACCCTTCTCGTCGAACAGCTTCTTGTTGTAGGCAAGGCCGGTCATGCCGATGTCGATGCCGGCGGCGATGTCGTCCTTGAGTCGCGCGAACGGCTCGAGCTGGCCGAGCGCCTCGCTCGGCTTCAGCTTCTCGCACAGACCAAGGCCGGCGGCGCGGATCATCACGCCGTCGTCGAGAAACATCACGTGCATCTGCGGCTTGTCTTTGGCCGCGATCGCCTTGGCGAGGATCTCCGACGAGGTGCCGGGCACGACGACGATCTTGACGTCGTTGGCCTTCTCGAAGTCCGGAAACACCGCCTGCGTATAGGTGCGCTCGAAATTGCCGCCGTTCATGCCGACATAGAGCGTCCTGGTTTCGGCGTGCGCGGAGGCGGTGGCGAGCATCAGCGCGAGGGCTGAGCCGAGCGCGGCGCGAGCATCGATCATGGCGAGGTCTCCTTCGATCCTGTCGTCATTGCTGCTTGAGAGGCATCGCCCGGCTGCGATGCGGGTGAGAAACGAGTGATGGCGAAGGCCGCGATCGGCGTCGAGGTCTCGCCGTCGCGCACCAGCTCGGCCAGCACCTGGCCGACCCCCGGCGCGATCTGGAAGCCGGCGCCAGAGAAGCCGAAGGCGTGAATCAGTCCCGGCGTCGTCGCGCTCGGCCCGATCACCGGATTGCGGTCGGGCATCGTCGCCTCGGTGCCGCTCCAGAACCGAATCGCCTGGGCATGGCGCAGCGGGCCGAACAGCTCGCTGGCGCGCTGCATGATGGCAAGCACGCCGTCGCTGCGCGGGCGCGAATAATCGGGATCGGCGAGCGGCGCGGCGCGCTCGCCGCCGACGACGACGTTGCCGCGCGTGACCTGCCGCGCGTAGATGCCGCCGCCCTCGATGCCGATGTTGACGCCGAGAAATAGATCGAGCGGCTCGGTCACGATCATCGACGGATAGGTGCGCTCCAGCGGCACGGGCTCGTCGAACGCGCGCGCCAAGCCGTCGGCCCAGGCGCCGGCGCTGTTGATCACGGTACGCGTCCTGATGGCGACGTCACCGGCTTCCAGCGCAAAACCCTCGAACGTCCTGGTGGCGCCCGTAACCTCCGTGTTCTCCAGCACCTCGGCGCCGGCGCGACGCGCCGCTGCGGCGAAGGCGGTGGCGACCAGCCGTGGATTGGCGTGGCCGTCGCCAGGACAGAATGAGCCGCCCACGACGCCGCCCGCGATGCCGAAGCGCTCGTGCAGTTGATTGTGGCCGATCAGCTCGAGAGCGAGCCCGAACGGCGCGACCTCGGCGGCGTAGCGCTCCAGGCTCGCCATGTCCTCGGCGTTGCGCGCGAGCTTGAGATGGCCGGAGCGCAGGAACTCGCCGTCGATGCCGATGAGCTGCGCGAGCCGCGGCCAGATCGCATGCGCCCGCTGCGACAGCGGCAGTTGCTCGGGCGGACGGCCCTGGCGGCGCACGCCGCCATAGTTCACGCCGCTCGCCTGAGCGCCGCAGAAGCCCTTGTCGAGCAGCGTGACGGAGAAGCCCATGTCGCGCAGCGCCAGCGCGGCGGAGCTGCCGACCAGCCCGCCGCCGACGATCGCGACATCGCAGTCAATGCGCCGGGTCATGCTGCCTCTCGTCGAGCGACAGGCTGGCAGCCAGCGGGATCGGCTTGATCGGCGCCTGCGCGCGCAGCCGGCCGACAGCGCCGATGTCGCGGCGCGTCTGCGCAGCCAAGAGCTCCGCGGCGACCGCGCCGCACATGCGGCCCTGGCAGCGGCCCATGCCGATGCGCGTCACCGCCTTCAGGCGATTGATCTCGGTGAGCGAGAAATCGCTGATCGCGCGCCGCGCCTCGCCGGCATCGATCTCCTCGCAGCGGCACAGCAGCGTGTCATCGGCGATGTCGCCCGCCCAATGCGATGGATAGGGAAAGGCGGCTTCGAGCCCATCGCGCAGGCGATCGATCCGCGCCAGCGCATGTTCGAGGGTGGCGGCGCGCACCGAATCATGCGGCAGGCCGCGATCCTCCAACAATGCCAGCGCGGCCTGCTCGCCGGCGGCTTCCGCGGCATCGGCGCCGGCGATGCGGGCGCCGTCGCCGGCGAGGTACACGCCCGCGATGCTGCTGCGGCCACCGGCGTCGCGAACCGGACGATGCGCGCGGTCGCGCGCATCGAAGCCAAAAGCGCAGCCGGCGAGATCAGCAACCTGAGTCTCCGAGCGCAGACCGAGGCCGTAGCCGACGCCGTCGCAGGCGATCGCGTGTTCGCGCCCGCCAGCCCGATAGACGATGCGCGCCACCCTGCCCTTGCCCTCGATCCGGAGCCGGGAGACGCCGAACCGCACGCGCGTGCCGCGCAGCGTCAACTCCAGCGCCATGCGCACCCCACGCAGCACGATGCCCGGCGCGAGCGGCAACGCGCGCAGCAGATTGAGCTTCGCAGACAAGGGCGCCGCGTCGAGCACGGCGGCAACGTCGACGCCGGCCTTCATGTATTGCCAGGCGACCAGATAGAGCAGCGGGCCGGAGCCGGCGAACACCACGCGCCGGCCGATCGCGCAGCCCTGCGCCTTCAGCGCGATCTGCGCGCCGCCGAGGGTGAATACGCCGGGCAAGGTCCAGCCGGGGATCGGCAGCACGCGATCGGTCGCGCCGGCCGCGAGGATGAGTCCATCATAATTGATGCGATGGCTGATGCCGTCGCGGAGAATGGCGGCCGCGCCGTCGCGCAGATTCCACAGCAGCGTGTTCGACTGATAGTCGATTGCGGTGCCGAGCGCCGCAAAGTCGTGATGCAGCCGCGCGGCCTTCGAAGCCTCCGAGCCGTAGCGCGCCGTGGCATCGCGGCCGTCGGGACTCAGCGGCTGGCGATAGATCTGGCCGCCGCAGGCGTGGCCTTCATCGACCACGATCGGCCGCAGGCCGGCCGCGACCAATGTCATCGCGGCGCGGATGCCGGCCGGGCCGGCGCCGACGATCAGGGGCGATGCGCGCTCAGCCATGGCCGCGCCCTCGTCGTGTGATGATGTCCATGCCTTCGGTAAGCGGCGTCGTGCAGGCGCGCAGCTGCTCACCGCTCGCGAGCTGCACCCAGCAGTCCTGGCACGCGCCCATCTGGCAGAAGCCGGCCCGTGGCGCGGCGGAAAACTCGCTGTAGCGAAGCCGGTCGACCTGGCAGAGCATGGCCGTCAGCACGGTGTCGCCGGCGCGGCCGTCGCAGGGCACGCCATCGATCGTGAAGGAGATGACGGCGCTGTCGTTGCGGACGAGGCGATGCAGCAACGGCATGGTATCAGCCCTGCCCCACGAGGATCTTGTCGAGGCCGAAGATGCGGTCGAGCAGCAGCATCGCCGCCGCCGTCACCGCGATCATCAGCGCCGATACGGCGGCCATCATCGGATCAATCGATTCGGTCGCGTACATGTACATGCGCACCGGCAGGGTGATCGTGGCGGGCGAGGTGATGAAGATCGACATCGTGAGCTCGTCGAAGGAGTTGATGAAGGCAAGCAGCCAGCCGCCGGTGATGCTGGGCAAAATCATCGGCACGGTAATGCGGCGGAACACGATCCAGCCGGAAGCGCCCAGGGTCACCGCCGCCTGCTCGGCGCTGCGGTCGAGGCCGGACAGGGCGGCCAGAACCAAGCGGAGCACATAAGGCGTGACGACGACAATGTGACCTGCGGTCAGCCACAGCAGGCTGCCGGTGGCGCCGAGCAGCGCGAACAGCCGCAGCAGCGCAACGCCGAGCACGAGATGCGGGATCATCAGGGGCGACAGGAACAGCGCGTTCAGCGCCGCGCGGCCGCGGAAGTCGTAGCGGTCGAGCGCGAGGCCGGCGGCGACCGCGAGCACGACCGCAATCGTCGCGGCTGTTGCGGCAACCCACAGGCTGTTGAGGAAGGAGGCGACGAAATCCGGATGCGCGAACACGGCCGTGAACCAGCGCAGCGAGACCTGCGTGGTCGGCAATGTCAACGTGTTGGCCGGCGTGAACGCGACGAGGCAGATCACGATGAGCGGCGCCAGCACGAAGCCAGTGACGAGCGCATGAAAGACCAGGGCGATCGGGCCGTTGTGGCGCATGCCGCTCACCCCAACATCCGCCTGGCGCGCGCCTCGACGACGCGCTGATAGGCCAGCATGAGCACGAGGTTCGTGACCAACACCAGGATCGCGATGGCGGCCCCCAGCGGCCAGTTCAGCTCGTGCATGTATTCGTCATAGACCAGCGTCGCCGCCATCTTCAGCCGCCGGCCGCCGAGCAGCGCGGGGATCGCGAAGGCCGAGGCCGAAAGTCCGAACACCACCAGGCTGCCCGACAGCAGCCCCATCGTCACCTGCGGCAGCACTACGCGGCGCAGCGCCGTGAAGCGCGAGGCGCCGAGCGTCCAGGCGGCGGCCTCGACCATCGGATCGAGCTTCTGCAGCGAGGTCCAGACCGGGATGACCATGAACGGCAGCATCACATGGACGAGCGCGATGACGATGGCCGTCTCGGTGTAGAGGATCCTGACCGTGCCGAGCCCGAGCGCACGGGAGGCCTCGTTGACGAGGCCCGTGGGGCCGAGCAGCATGCTCCAGCCAAAGGCGCGCACCACGACCGAAACCAGCAGCGGGCCGATGATCGCGAGCAGGAACGCCGAGCGCCAGGGCTCGCGCATGCGCGCCAGGATGTAGGCCTCGGGCGCGCCGATCACGGCGCAGATCAGCGTGGTCAGCGCGGCGAGCCGCAGCGTGCGCCAGAAGATATTGAGAAAGTAGCTGTCGGAGAGGATGCCGATGTAGTGCGCCAGCGTGGTCTCGTCCTTGACGCCGGTCGCGGCGTCATAGACGTGGAACGACAGCGCCAGGGTGAGCCCGAGCGGCACGACCACCAATGCGGTGAACAGCAGCGCGCCCGGCGCCGCCAGCAGCCATGGTGTCGTCGCGCGCGTGCCGCTCATGCCGACTGCGCTCCGTCGGGCTTCGACGCGCGTGCGCTGGCGCTGCTCCAGGCGAGACCGACCTGATCGCCCTCGCACGCCGGCTCCTCGCCCGCATTGGGCAGGGCGACGCCGATCAATCCGGCGGGCGTCTCGACGGTGAAGAACCAGCTGCTGCCGAGGAAGAAGCGCGCTCTGATGCGGCCATCGAGCACGCCGGCGCCGGGAGTTGTCAGGCCGATCTTCTCCGGCCGGATCGCAATGACAACGGCCGCGCCGTCGGCGAGACCCGCAGCCTCGCACGGCAGCTCACGGCCGCCGATCTCGACGCCGCCGCTGCGCCACACGCCGGACAGCCGGTTCATCTTGCCGACGAAGGAGGAGATGAACGGCGTCGCCGGATTTTCGTAGAGCCGATAGGGCGCGTCGACCTGCATGATGCGGCCCTGCTCCATCACCACCACGCGATCGCTCATCGACAGCGCCTCGCTCTGGTCGTGCGTCACCATGATCGTGGTGGTGCCGACGCGCTGCTGGATGCCGCGCAGTTCGAACTGCATCTCCTCGCGCAGCTTGGCGTCGAGATTGGACAGCGGCTCGTCGAGCAGCAGCAACGGCGGATCGATGACGAGCGCGCGCGCCACCGCGACGCGCTGACGCTGCCCGCCGGAGAGCTGGCGTGGATAGCGGTCGGCGAGCGCGGCGAGTTGCACCAGCGCCAGCGCCTGTTTGACGCGCGCCTCGCGCTCGGCCCTGATCACCTTGCGCATTTCGAGTCCGAAGGCGACGTTCTGCGCCACCGTCATGTGCGGAAACAGCGCGTAGCTCTGGAAGACGATGCCGAGGCTGCGGCGATCGGGCTTCTCGTGGGTGATGTCGCGACCGTCGAGCGTGATGCGCCCCGACGTCGGCTCGACCAGGCCGGCGATCATCTGCAGCGTCGTGGTCTTGCCGCAGCCGGAGGGGCCGAGCAGCGAGATGAACTCGCCCTTGGCGACGCTGAGATTGACGTCGCTGACCGCAGCGACATCGCCGTAGAGCTTCGTCAAACCGTCCAGCGTCAGGAAACCCATGCGTCCTCGCGCGGGAGGCTCCCTGTCATCGCCAGGGATTGCCGCCCTGGGGCTCTTTCATGCCGGCGGGCCACGCAGATGGTCAATCATGAATTCCGATATCCTGAATTTATCTATCTGATATTCTGGTATATGAAATCCATGTGACGAATTCGACGCCAACATTCACCGATCAGATGACGACAGCCGACACCGATTCGTCCTCTAGCCTTCGCCGGGCCCTGAAGCTGCTCCGCATCCTCGCCGAGGGCGACCCCGACGGGCTGCGGCTGAAGGACATCGCGGAGACCGCGGGCTGCAGCCAGCCGACCGCGCACCGCATGCTGCAGGATCTCGTGGCGGAGGGCTTTGCCGAGCAGGCCGCCGGCAAGCGCTATCGCCTTGCGCTCGACTTCTACGTGCTCGCGGCGCGCGCCGGGCAGGCCAGCGGCCTGCGCGAGGCGGCGCGGCCGGCGCTGCTGCGGCTGTCGGCGACCTTGAGCGACACGATCTTCCTGCTGGTGCGCAACGGCTTCGATGCGGTCTGCCTCGACCGCGTCGAAGGACCGTTTCCGATCCGCTCCTTCACCGGCGACATCGGCGGCAAGGTGCCGCTCGGGCTTGGCCAGGGCAGCCTCGCGATTCTCGCCAACCTGCCCGAGGACGAGCAGGAGGCCGTGATCCGCTTCAACATCCCGCGCCTGCTCGATCGCGGCTTCCTCGACGAGGCCTCGCTGCGCAGTGCGCTGGCGCAGGCGCGCGCGCAAGGTTGGGTCAACACCAGCACCGGCCTCATTCCCGGCATGGCCGGCGTCGGCGTGCCCGTGCTCGACGCGCAGGGCCGCGCGGTGGCGGCGCTCAGCGTGGGCACGCTGGCGGAGCGGCTGAACGCGGACCGGCTGCCGCATGTGGTGAAGATCCTGCAGGGCGAGGCGCAGGTGCTGGCCGGCAAGCTCAACCCGTTCGACGTGGCTTTGCGCTATCCATCACGGAGCTTGAGCACGATCAGGGGGAATTAGTCCTTCTGCATCACGACCACCGTCATTCCGGGGCAAGGCCGCAGGCCCTGAACCCGGAATCCCGACGCTGCCTTGCGTTCGTTTCCAACAATCTCGAGATTCCGGGTCCAATCGCGCACACGCCGTCGCGTGTGCACGATTGCCCCGGAATGACGGTGAGTTGCTGGGCGCTGTGCAACTTATGTCAGGCGCTCAGGTCACCCACTCGGCGCGGATGCCGCCTTTCGCAACTCCGCGCTCGGGCTCGCGCCAGGAGAACGTGAACAATCCCATCGGCTCGACCTGTTCGAGCTCATCGCGGGCAATGTCGCGCGCGATCACGACGATGAAGGGCGCTGGGGGCTTGTCGACGGTCAGTTGGCGTGGCGGCGAGAACACCGTGCCGACGCTTTCGACCAGCAATGGGCGCGGTGCTTCCTGCACCTTGACGAGCCCCTTGATGCGCAGAAGGCGCTCGCCGAGCCGACCCGCGACGTTGTCCAGCCAACTGGCGAGATCGGCATAGCCGATCTCATGGCGCGGCCGGACCAGGCAGAGCGCGAGGCGCGGATGCGCGGCGGCGAGATCAGGCGCGACGTCGCGCAGCGGCGGGGACGCCGTAAGCGGCGCAAAGGCCGCCGACACCACAGCGGCGCGATCCGCGTTGGCGACGGCCTTCGCGACTGGATTGAGCTGCGCGATCACCACCGGCGCATCGGTCAGCCCCTCCGGCGCAAGATCCGCCTTGGTTGCAATGATCCGATGTGCCGCGGCCCATTGGGCCGCGGCCTCCTCGAACGTCGCGACGTCCAGGCCGCGCGTGAGATCGTAGGTCGCGACGACGGCGACGCGCATGCGGTGCTCGGCCAAGGTCGCGAGCTGGCGCAGCACCGGTCCTGGCATCGACAGGCCCGAGGTCTCCAGGATGATCCGGCGCAACGGCGGCAGGCCGGCGGGCCGCGGCGCCATAATCAGGCGGTCGATGGTGAAGGCGAGATCGCTGCCGACCTGGCAGCAGACGCAGCCGTTCGACAGCATCGCCATCGGCACGTCGTCGCCGCTCTCGCGCAACAGGACGCCGTCCAGCCCGACCTCGCCGGCCTCGTTGACGATCACGGCCGTGTCGGACGCCGTCTCCGCGCTCAGCACATCGCGCAGCAGCGTCGTCTTGCCCGATCCGAGGAAGCCGGTCAGGACGAAGAAGTCGATGATGCCGACGCTCATGGCGCCGCGGCATCCTTGTCTTTGTCCTTGGTCGCGTATTTCTCCGGCACGTCGCTCTCCCAGCTCGCCTTGACCAGCTCACGGACGTCGGCGAGCAGCTCCTCGGTGTCGTAGATGATGCCGTCCTTGATCGTGAATTTCAGGCCGCGATGCCACTCGACTGCATTGGTCGCATCGTTGAAGCGCATCGCGCCGGTGCCGTAGAGCAGCTTGAAATCGGTCAGCGGATTGTGGTCGTGGACCAGCATGTCGGCGCGCATGCCGATGTCGATGGTGCCGATCTCGTCCTGCAGGCCGCAGAGTGCTGCGCCCTGCGATGTCGCCGAGCGGATCACCTCCAGCGGATGGAAGCCCGCCTCCTGCAGCAGCTCCAGCTCACGGACATAGCCGAAGCCGAAGATCTGGTAGATGAAGCCGGAATCCGAGCCGGTGCAGACCCGGCCGCCGCGGTTCTTGTACTCGTTGACGAACGCCATCCAGAGCCGGTAGTTCTCCTTCCACTCGATCTCGTTCTGGGTCGACCAGCGATACCAGTACGAGCCGTGGCCGCCGCGCTGCGGCGTGAAGTAGTCCCACATCGACTTCCAAGTGTACTCCTTGTGCCAATAGGCCTGGCGCGCCCGCATCAGGTCGCGGTTGGCGTCGTAGATCGTGAAGGTCGGCACGAAGGTGAAACCGATCTCCAGGAACTGCTCCAGCACCTCGTTCCACTTGGCCGAGCCGGGCTCGGCGCCCTGCTTGAACATCTGCCCCGAGACCGAGAAGCGGAAATATTCATCGGTGTAGTTGTAGTCGAGCGGGAAGTTCTGGATCACGCGATCCTCGAACAGCGCCTCCGGCAGGCCGTAGTAATGTTCAGCGCTGGTCAGGCCCCAGCGCGCCGTGGTCAGCGCGTTCATGCGCGACACCGCCATCTGGGCGTGATGGCAGCCGGTGCGCAGGCCGATCTGTTTGCACTCGTCGAGCGCGGCTTCCATGATCGCGGGCGGCGCGCCGAAGAACTTGATGCCGTCGGCGCCGCGCTCCTTGACCTGACGCAGCCAGGTGCGCCCCTGCTCCGGCGTGTAGATCGTCTTGACCATGTCGTTGACGGCCGGGAAATAGGCATAGGCGAGCAGCCGCGGCGCGGCGATCGTGTTGTTCTCGGCGCGCTCTTTCTGGTCGAGCATCCAGGACAGCCCGTTCATCGAGCCCATCTCGCGCACCGTGGTGACGCCATGCGCCAGCCAGAGCTTGTAGACGTAGTCGACCGGCGGCACCCAGCCATTGGCGGAGTGATAGGCAACGCCGGCATGGGCGTGGCAGTCGACGAAGCCCGGCGTCACCCATTTTCCGCGACAGTCGATCTCGCGATCGGCCGGTTCGCCAGCGTTGCCGGCATAGCCATAGCCGACGATCTTCTTGATGCTGACGATGCGGCCGTTCTCGACGATGATGTCGACCGGCCCGATCGGCGGCGCCCCGGTGCCGTCGATGACAGTGGCGCTGCGCAGCGCCAGCCGCTTGAACGGCCCGATCCCGCGATCCCGCGTCGTCGCCTTCGGCACGATCGGCGCCGCGCCCTTGTTCCGGATGAAGGCGAGCTCATCGCCAGGGAGCATCTGTTCCGTCACGACGGCGTGTCCTCCATTTGAGACCGTAGGGTGGGCAAAGCGCAGCGTGCCCACCATGCGTCTGCTTTCTTCCAAGATGGTGGGCACAGCGCTGCGCGCCTTTGCCCACCCTACGCATCGTCTTCCCGTCATTGCGAGCGGAGCAAAGCAATCCAGGGCCAGGAAGCAAGTCTGGATTGCTTCGTCGCTGCGCTTCTCGCAATGACGGCGTCTACCGTCACCCCGCCCTGTACTTCCGCGCGAACGCCACGCTGCCGAACACCGTGAAGGCCATGGTCACCGCCAGCAGCATGAAGGCGAGGGCGGCGCCCATCGGCCAGTTGTTGCCGCGCACGAACTGGTCGTACACGGCAGGCGCCATCATCTTGAATCGCGGGCCGCCGAGAAGCACCGCCGTTGCATAGGTGTTCATGCACAAAACGAACACCAGGATCGAGCCGGCGGCGACGCCGGGACCCGACAGCGGCAGGATCACCCGCCAGAACACGCGCGCGCCTGAGGCGCCGAGATTGGCGGCGGCATATTCGAGGTCGCGGGGGATGCTCTCGATGACCGCGGACAGCGTCAGGATCATGTAGGGCAGCACGACGGCGATGATGCCGATGATGACCGCCTTGGTCGTGTACATGATCTCCAGCGGCGCGGAGATCAGGCCGAGCTTCATCAGAACCGTGTTGACGAGCCCGTCGCGCGCGAACAGCGCCATCCAGCCGGCCGAGCGCACGACATTGCCGACCAGCAGCGGAAACAGGGTCGCGATGACGACCAGGCTCTTCCAGCGGCTCTCCATGCGGCCGAGCCAATAGGCCGCCGGAAAGGCGAGAATCAGCGTGAGCAAGGTACACAGCAGCGCGATGCCCAGCGTGGCCAGGATGATCTGCTGGTAGTAGGGATCGGTCGCGGCCTTGACGTAGTTGTCCGGCGACAGCGCGTGCACCATCAGCTGGGTCGGGCTGAACTGGTTGAGCGAGATCCGGAACATCAGGATCATCGGCCCGACCAGCAGCGCCAGGACCAGCAGACAGGCAGGAACGACCAGCAGCGCCATCGCGCGAGCTCCGATTGCGAAAGTGTCGGCTGTTCAGCCGCGGCTCCTGCGGCCCAGCCGCAGGAGCCGATCATTCAAGGCTTAGGCCTTGAACTCCTTGTTCCAGAAGTCGAGCGTGCGCTGCGACCGTCCGGCGGCGTAGGCATAGTCCGGCTTCAACAGCCGCGCGCGCTCGGCCTCGGTCAGGCTGACCTGCTTGGCGAGATCCTCGGGCAGCGGCGCGTCGGTGACGGTCGGGACATAGCCCATCTTGTCGGCGAAGCCGCCCTGCGCCTTGGCATCGAGCATCGCATCGAGATAGGCGAAGCCGCCGGCCTTGTTCTTGGCATTCTTCGGCACCGCTGCCTGGAACACGATCGCCGGCGTGCCTTCCTTCGGCACGACATGGGCGAGCGGAATGCCGGACTTCTTCCACATGAAGCCGCGGGCGAGCCACATCGTGGTCAGCCAGACCTCCTCCGACTTCAGCGCCGCCGCCAGCGCCTCGTTCGACGGATAGATCTTCACGTCGAGCGAGCGCCATTCCATCAGCTTCTTCTCGGCCGGATCGAGATTGCTGACGCCGCCGCCGCCGGCGAGCGCCGCGGCCAGCGTGTTGTTGGGATAGAGGATGTCGGCGAGACCGATGCGGCCGCGCCATTTCGGATCCCACAGATCGGCGAAGGATTGCGGCGGCGTCTTCACCTGGTTGGTGTTGTAGAGGATGACCTGCGCCGAATAGATGTGCGGGATCGCGATGTCGCTCTTGAGCTCCGGGAACACCTTGTCGAGCCGCTTCACCTGGGCTGCATCGACCTTTTCGAACACGTCCGACTGCGACACGATGTAGGTATCGTTGTCGGACAGGCACGACACGTCCATCGAGCCGCGGCGACTCTGTCGCTCGGCCAGCAGCTTGGTCTTGCGCGGATCGGCGTTGGCGACGTCCTGCACGATCTCGAACCCCTTCGGCGTCATGATCGGCTTATCGATGATGTCGGAGAGCAACTGGCCGTAGTCGCCGCCCCAGGTGCCGACCACGACCTGTCCGCCTTCGGCGCGGGCAGTGGGCATGCCGGAGGCCAGCGCGGCGACGCCGGCGCTGGCGGAGAGAAAATGTCGTCGCGAAATCATGGGAGAACCTCTCGCTGTGGATGGATGCGTTACGAAGATGTCTGCGGCACGAGACGCGGGACCTTGCGGTCCCACTGCAGGGACACGGGATCGTTCGGTTTGAGTGTTGCCAGCGGCTCGCTCGCGTCGGGCGTTGGCCTGACGGCCACCAGCGTCTCGTCGCCGATCGCCACCACATATTCGCTCTGCGCGCCCATATAGGTGATCGCCAGCACGCGGCCGCGCACCTCGCCGGACTCACCGGCCACCACTGCAATGCGTTCAGGCCGCAGCGCGAAGGCATCGGCATCATCGCGCTCGCCGCTGGCGACATCGACCGGCAGCAGCAGGCCGACGCTGGTACGGAAGTTATTGGCGTCCGCACGCCGGCCGGCCAGGATGTTGCAACGGCCGACGAAGTCGGCGACGAAGGCATCCCTGGGCGAATCATACAGCTCCTGCGGTGTGCCGATTTGGCGCACGCGGCCGCCCTCCATGACCACGAGGCGGTCGGCCATGGTCAGCGCCTCCTCGCGGTCATGCGTCACCATCAAGGTGGTCAGGCCGAGCCGCTGCTGCAGCGCGCGGATCTCGAGCCGCACCTCGGCGCGCAGCTTGGCATCGAGGTTGGACAGGGGCTCGTCGAGCAGGAAGATGCGCGGATTGATCACCAGCGCCCGCGCCAGCGCGACGCGCTGCTGCTGCCCGCCCGACAATTGCCGCGGCAGCCGGTCGGCGAGATGCGACAGCCGCACCAGCCTGAGCGCCTCCTCGATCTTCGTCTTGCGCTCGGCCGCACTGATGCCGCGCATCTCCAGGCCAAAGCCGACATTGTCGGCCGCGCTCATGTGCGGAAACAGCGCGTAGGACTGGAACACCATGCCGGTCGCACGCTTGTAGGCCGGCAGATGCGTCACGTCCTCGCGGTCGAACAGCACGCGGCCGCTCGTGGGCGGCAGGAAGCCCGCGACCATGCGCAAGGTGGTCGTCTTACCGCAGCCGGAGGGTCCGAGCAGCGCGACCAGCTCGCCCTCGCCGACGGCGAGATCGAGCCCCTCCACGCCGATCGACGTCCCGAAGCGCTTGGTCAGCTTCTCCAGGGTGAGCTGCGCCATCACACCACCCTCGACAGCTTGACGAAGCGGTCGGTCACCACCATCAGAATTCCAACCAGCGCGATCTGCACCGTGGCGACCGCGGCGAGCGTCGGATCGATACGGAATTCGAGGTAGTTCAGCATCGCAACCGGCAAGGTGATCCGGCCGGGACCGACCAGCAGCATCGACAGATCGAGATTCTCGAAGCTCTGGATGAACGAGAACATCGCCGCCGCGACGATGCCGGAGCGCATCATCGGCAGGGTGATACGGCGGAACACCGTGAACGGGCTGGCGCCGAGATTGGCGGCGGCCTCCTCGGCGGCACGGTCGAGCCCCTGCAGGCTGGCGACCACGAGCCGCACCGTCCACGGAATCGCCAGCAGCGTATGCGCGGCGACGAGGCCTTCCGTGGTTGCCTTGATGTCGCGGTCGAGCAGGTCCTCGGCGAGCACATAGAACATGTAGAGGCCGGAGCCGGCGACGACGCCGGGCACGGCCAGCGGCGCCAGCAGGAACGACGACAGCGCCTGGCGGCCACGGAACTCGCCCCGCACGATGGCAAGCGCCGCCGCAGTGCCAATGGGCACGCCGATCGCGGTCGCGAGCAGCGCGACCTGGAAGCTGGTCACGAGGCCACGCAGAAATTCCGGCTTGCTCAGCGCGTTCGAGTACCATTTCAGCGACAGGCCCGGCGGCGGAAAGCTCACGATCTCCTGCGCGAAGAAGCTGGTCACGACGATCATGACGACGGGCGCGAAGATGACGGCATAGGCTGTGACGATCAGTGTCCGCACTGCGAAATGGCCGAGTGATATTTGTCCCGTAAAACGGAACGGCATTGCAGACACCTCAACAAACAGATCAGCAACTTGTGCGGCGGCATCGTAGTCGGGAGCTCCGCTGCCGCCAAGCCTGTGCCACGAGTTATCGCAATGCACATTCGCATGGGCGCAGCGACGCGGCGATCCTGACGCGTGATGCGGCGGCAGCGCCATCTTGGCGCTAGCCCCGTGCGCACGTGAAACCGTCGCCGGCGCGCTCGATTTCCGACTTTCGGAATCTTCGAGGACCGAGCAGGCGGACTTGACGCCTGCGCGACGGTCCGTCGCAACGGCGCGGATTTGAGCAATGCGTGCTCAATTCTTGCACCGGCACGATCCAATATTTTGTGCGCCCACGGACAAGCCATCCGCGCAGGCCCGCACCTAAGCTTGCCTTCGAGCTTGGACCGGGGCGACGGCACCAATGCACCGCCGGACCAGCGCGACATCATCGTTCGAAGGAGCTGGCAACATGCAGACGAGGCTATTCACTGGAGCGCGGCGGGCGTGGCTTGCCGCGCTCGGCGTCATCATCGCGGCGGGACTTCTCGCCCCCATCGACGCGCAGGCGGCGACGCCCGCGGGCTGCGCGGCGCTGAAGGAGAAATATCCGGACTGGAAGGGCAAGACGCTGGTCAACGCGATCAATCCGCACACGCCGGGCTATGAGTCGATCGACCCGAAAGACCCGAGCAAATATGTCGGCTTCGACATCGATCTCGGCGAGGCCATCGGCGACTGTCTCGGCTTCAAGCTGACCTACAAGCCGGTGACCTTCGCCGCGCTGCTGACGACCTTGGCGAGCGGTCAGGCCGACATCGTCATCTCCGACATCTACGCCACCAAGGAGCGCGCCAAGGCCGCCGACTTCATCACCTACTCCAAGGTGTTCGACGGCGTGCTGGTCGCCAAGGGCAACCCGAAGGGCATCAACGGCATCAACCTGTCGATGTGCGGCGCGGCCGCGGCCGAGAACACCGGCTACGTCGAGGTGCCGCTGATCCAGGATCTCGCGCCGAAATGCAAGGAAGCCGGAAAGCCTGAGCCGACGATCCAGCTCTACGACAACAACGCCAACTGTATCCAAGCCATCCTGGCTGGGCGCGCCGACACCTATGTCAACGACGTCAACACGGTCGACCAGGCGGTGAAGGCCTATCCGGACAAGCTCGAAAAGGCGATCGCGGTCACCATCCCCTATTCGGTCGGCATCGCCGTTCCCAAGGACAAGCCGAAGTTCCGCGACGCCGTCATGGCCGCGCTGATCGAGGTGCAGAAGGAAGGCATCCATCAGGAGCTGCTGAAGAAGTGGCAGCTCGATCCGGCGAACTTCAAGGAGCCGGATATTCTCACGGCGGACTAACAGGCGCTCCGTTTGAAGGCGGATCTGTCGCCGCAGAGACAGTGCGCTCCCCTCCCCCCACGCGAAGCGGAGCTTCGCTAGGCGGGGAGGGGTCGGGGGTGGGGGTCCACACGAAGACTCTTTGCTGGGTACCCCCCTCCCCAGCCCTCCCCCACAAGGGGGGAGGGAGCGCACCAGTTCCGCGGCGACACATGCGTGAGCCACCTTCGTAGCTGACGATCTCAGCACCGCTGAGAGCACCATCTTCGTAGGGTGGGCAAAGCGAAGCGTGCCCACCGTCTTTCTTCCCGAACACCGCGGTGGGCACGGCGCTCCGCGCCTTTGCCCACCCTACATAGCCAGGCCGACTGATGTCCCTCTTCCTGCATTATCTCAGCATGCCGTATCTGCTGCAGGGCATCGAGCTGACCCTTCAGGTCACCGCGCTCGGCCTCGTCGGAGGACTGTTCCTCGGCCTCATCCTCGCTTGGATGCAGCTCAGCCGGTTCTGGCTGCTGGCGGCGATTGCACGCGGCTACACCGTGATCTTCCGCGGCACACCCCTGATCCTGCAGATGGTGTTCGCCTACGACGCGCTGCCGCATATCGGCATCAAGCTGCCGGCGGTGCTGGCGGCGGGCCTCGCGCTCGCCTGCAACGAGGCGCCGTTCATCGCCGAAATGCTGCGCTCCGGCGTGCTCGGCGTCGATCGCGGCCAGCTCCTGGCCGGCCAGGCGCTCGGCATGACGCCATCAGTGCTGATGCGCCGGATCATCGCGCCGCAGGCGATCCGCACCATGATCCCCGCCTTCGGCAACGAGGCGGTGAGCGCGCTGAAGAACTCCTCGCTCGCCTCCGTCATCGCCGTTCAGGAATTGACCTTGCGTTCGACGCAGCTGGCGTCGTCCACCTTCGACTTCTTCTCGATCTTCTTCGCCTCGGGTCTCATCTATCTCGTGCTGACCGGCGCGATCAGCGTCATCCAGCTCGCGCTGGAAGGGCTGCTCGATCTCGACCGCACGGCGAAGCAGCGCAAGCTGGCGGACTACCTTGCGCTATTGCTACCTTGGCGCCGCATCGGCCACGCGACGAAGCAGGAGCTCGCCGAGAAAACAGCCCCTGCCATCGAGGCCGCGCCGCCGGCGCCCGCCGAACTGAAAGAAACGCCGCCGCTAGCGTTGTCGATCGAGGATCGCGCCAGGCGCGCCGCGACGGTCGCCCGCAACAATGTCGCCGTCGAGGTCACCGGGCTGCGCAAGGCCTATGACGGCCACACCGTGCTCGACGGGCTCGATCTCACCGTGCGCATCGGCGAGGTGATCGCGCTGCTCGGCCCCTCAGGCTCCGGCAAGAGCACGCTGCTCCGCTGCATCAATCACCTGGAGAACTGGGATTCCGGTGAGATCCGCGTCGGCGGCCGCAAGCTCGGCTTTGACGAGGCCGGCCGCAAGCTGTCGCCGCGCGCGATCGCCAATGAGCGCGCCAACGTCGGCGTCGGCATGGTGTTCCAGCAGTTCAACCTGTTCGGCCATCTCACCGCGAAGGAAAATGTCGCAGGTCCCTTGCGCTGGGTGCACGGCCTGGGCCGCTTCGAGGCCGAGCGCCGCGCGGCGGAGCTGCTCGACCGCGTCGGCCTGTCGCATCGCGCCGATGCGCTGCCGCGCCATCTGTCCGGAGGCCAGCAGCAGCGCGTGGCGATTGCCCGCGCGCTGGCGCCGAACCCGAGCGTGCTGCTGCTGGACGAGCCGACCTCAGCGCTCGATCCCGAGCTCGTGGGCGAGGTGTTGGAGGTGATCCGCCGGCTCGCCATCGACGATGGGCTCACCATGATCATTTCCACGCATCAGATCCGCTTCGCCGACGAGGTCGCCGACCGCGTCGCCTTCCTCAACGGCGGCGTCATTCTCGAGCAGGGTCCGGCGCACGAGGTGCTCTCCAATCCGCGTCACCCGCTGACTGCGCGCTTCCTCTCGGTGATGGACGCCGAGCGGCCGAAGGACGCGGTCGCATGAGTTCATCCTTCACGTCAACATCAACAATCTCGCGTCCGATCTTTCATGAGGCCCTTGCATGAAGCACCATCTGCTGCCGGTGTCCCCGAAGACCATCCATTGGGGATATTTTTCCAAGGTGGTGACACCGGCTCTCACCTTGCGCTCCGGCGACCGCGCCACGATCGAGACGCTGACGCATCACGCCAACGACGACTACGAGCGCATGATCAAGGACGATCCCGGCGCCGAGAGCGTGTTCAAGTGGACGAGGGAGCACAAGGCCGTCGCGCGGCGCGGCTCCGGCCCGACCGAAGGCCCGTTCATCCGCGGCTCCGGCGAGGGCATCGGCGTGCATCTGCTCACCGGCCCGGTTGCGATCGAGAGCGCCGAGCCCGGCGACGTGCTGGAGGTGCGCATCCTCGACATCAGGCCGCGGCCGAGCCAGTGCGGCTGCCATGCCGGCAGATGCTTCGGCTCCAACGCCGCCGCCAATTGGGGCTTTCACTATCACGACCTGATCGAGGAGCCGAAGCCGCGCGAGGTCATCACCATCTACGAGCTGGACACCGCGGGGGAGCCGTTCGCCAGGGCGGTCTACAACTACGTCTGGACGCCGCAGACCGACCCCGACGGCATCGTGCATCCGACCATCGACTATCCCGGCGTGCCGGTCGACCACGCGACGATCAGCAAGCGCGAGAACATCATGCCGGGCATCAAGGTGCCGGCGCGGCTGCATTTTGGCACGATGGGGCTCGCGCCATCGGAAGCCGACTACGTGTCCTCGATCCCGCCGAGCTACACCGGCGGCAACATCGACGACTGGCGCATCGGCAAGGGCGCGCGGATGTACTATCCGGTCGCCGTGCCCGGCGCCTATTTCTCGGTCGGCGATCCTCATGCCGCGCAAGGTGACAGCGAGCTCGGCGGCACCGCGATCGAGACCTCGCTCACCGGCGACTTCGAGTTCATCCTGCACAAGAAGAACGATCTCGGCGGCACCCAGCTCGAAGGCCTCACACATCCGCTGCTCGAGACCAACGACGCCTGGTCGGTCTACGGCTTCACCTATCCGAACTATCTCGCCGAACTCGGCGCCAATGCGCAGACCGAGATCGCCAACCATTCCAGCCTCGACCGCGCCATGCGCGACGCCTTCCGCAAGCTGCGCCGCTTCCTGATGACGGTGCATCATCTCAGCGAGGACGAGGCGATCTCGCTGTTGTCGGTCGGCGCCGATTTCGGCGTCACCCAGGTGGTGGACGCCAATTGGGGCGTGCATGGCACGATCCGCAAGAACGTGTTCCGGTGTGAGTGAGGTCGACGTCGGGCACCCTCTCGCCCAGCGCAAGGTGCGCTCCCTCCCCCGCTTGCGGGGGAGGGTCGGGGTGGGGGCGCCCCAAGCGACACCGCCGCTGTGGACCCCCACCCCTAACCCCTCCCCGCAAGGGGGAGGGGAACAGACCGCGCGCGCGGCGACAGCCCCAGCGACAACGACACCAGGAGCCGACGACTGACGCGCACCGAAACGCCGATGCCAAAACGACAAACGGTCAAGCTCATCTGGCACGGGGGTTGCTTCGCGTTCCCGGACCCGGGGCGTGCCATGAGTTTTCGTCCGTTCACCAGCGAATCCTATTCCGAGGGCGAGCGTCCGGAGGCGTGGCGCGACGTGCTGAATGCGGTCGGGCTGCAGCCCGCGGCGAAGACGCCATTCTATGATGGCCATGCCACCGCCTCGCATCGCCATGCGCCGGGCATCGCGCTCTCGCGGCTGTCGGCCGGCGCGCAGGTGGTCACTGCGGTTCCGCAGCCCCACGAAGACCTGCCGATCGTGCTGCTGGCGATCGAGGACGGCGCCGTGCTCCGGAGCGGCGACAGCCACCGCATCGTGCCCGCGGGGCATCTGATGCTGCTGCCGCGCACGGGAGACTGGGGGATCGCCTTCCAGCGCGACCTGCGCGCGATCGTGCTGTCGGTGACGGCGGACGCCCTGCATGGCCGCATCAGCGGCAAGCTGAAATTGGCCAGGCCCCAGGTGATCGCGCCGAGCGGTCTTGCCGACGTGGTCTGCCGCACCATCGAGGCCACCGCGCGGGCGCTCGAAACCCTCAGCGATGCCGAATGGAGCACGGTCGCACAGAGCCTGGTCGATCTGCTGCTGACGCTCGCCCATCAACAAGCGGTGCCGGCAACGGAGGCCGGCAGCAGCGCGACGCAGGCCGCGATCCTTCACCGGATCTGCCAGACCATCGAGCGGCGGCTCGACGATGCCGAGCTGACGCCGGCGCGGGTGGCCCAGGCCGAAGGCATCTCAGAGCGCTATCTGCAGAAATTGTTCGAAGGCGCTGGTGATAATTTCAGTCACTACGTGAGGGAACGGCGGCTGCAGCGGGCCTGGACCGACCTGTCCAATCCGGCCGAAGCCAACCATTCGATCTCGGAGATCGCCTATCGCTACGGCTTCGCCGATTCGGCACATTTCAGCCGCAGCTTCCGCGCCCGCTTCGGCCTGTCGCCGCGCGAGTTCCGGCAGCAGAAGGCCGAGCAGGCGATCACGTCGGCGACTCCGCGCGGCCAGCGCGGCTGGCCGCAGGACGCGCTGGCGCAGCAGCGCGTCTGCGAGAGGCCGGCGTCAACCAGGAGCGACATCGCCCTACCCGCGCCGGCCAACGACCAGGATGCGCGGCGGCATCACCATCATCTCGCGGTGTCGGCCGAACGGGTGCATTGGGGCTATTTCAGCCGCTCGCTGCCGCCGCAGATCGAAATCGCATCCGGCGACACGATCACGGTGGAGACGCTGACCCAGCATGCCTCCGATGATCCCGAGCTGATGATCGCAGGCGATGCCGCTGCGCTCAGCGTGTTCGGCTGGACCAAGGCCAAGAAGAACGTCGACCGCCGCGGCGCCGGTCCGATGGACGCCAGCGTGTTCGGCCGCGGCGCCGGCGAAGGCTTTGGCGTCCACATCTGCACCGGCCCGGTCGCGATCAAGGACGCGCAGCCCGGCGACGTGCTCGAAGTTCGCATCCTCGACATCGTGCCGCGGCCAAGCAAGAGCAGGACGCATGAAGGCCGTGTGTTCGGCTCCAGCGTCGCGGCGTGGTGGGGCTATCACTACAACGAACTGATTGCAGCACCGGCGCCGCGCGAGGCGGTGACGATCTACGAGATCTTTGCCGGCGATCCCGAGCCGCATGCGCGCGCGCTCTATTCCTACCGCTGGGAGCCGCAGACCGATCCGGCCGGAGTCGTCCACGCGACCTACGACTATCCCGGTGTGCCGGTGGCGCCCGGCAGCATCAAGCGCCGCCACGGCGTGCTCGACAACATCCGCATTCCGCTGCGGCCGCATTTCGGCGTGATCGCGGTGGCGCCGCGCGAGGTCGACTTCGTCGATTCGATTCCGCCGTCCTATTTCGGCGGCAATCTTGACAATTGGCGGCTGGGCAAGGGCGCGACCGTGTATCTCCCCGTCGCGGTTCCCGGCGCGCTGCTGTCGGTCGGCGACCCCCACGCCACGCAAGGCGACGGCGAGCTCGGCGGCACGGCGATTGAATGCTCGATGACTGGCACGTTTCAGGTCATCCTGCACAAGAAGGCGCAGCTCGCGGGGCAGCCGTTCGCCGATCTCTCTTACCCGCTGATCGAGACCGCGACCGACTGGGTGCTGACCGGCTTCAGCCACCCGAACTATCTCGCCGAGTTCGGCGCGCAAGGCCAAAGCGAGGTCTACGCGACCTCCTCGCTCGACCTCGCGATGAAGGATGCCTTCCGCAAGATGCGCCGCTTCCTGATGCACATCAAAGGCCTCAGCGAGGACGAGGCGGTCGCGCTGATGTCGGCGGCGGTGGACTTCGGCGTCACGCAGGTCGTCGACGGCAATTGGGGCGTGCACGCGATCCTGAGCAAGCGGCTGTTCGAGGATGCGGGCTGACTCTCGATCCAATCGCTGCGTCCCGGAATTCCGTCATTGCGAGCGAAGCGACTTGTCCGCCGAAGCTCGAAGAGCGAAGGCGGAAGCAATCCAGGGCGTCACGCTCGGCCCTGGATTGCTTCGTCGCTTCGCTCCTCGCAATGACGACGGTTGTTGTGTTTCGAGCGAGCCCCGAACAAAGGACCATCCCTATGCAGTTCCACATGATCTCCGGTGCGACCAGGCCGGTGGCGCCGTTCAGCCACGCGGTCGAAACCGACGGCTTCGTGTTCGTCACCGGCCAGATGCCGGACTCGCCGGAGGCGCCGGGCGTGCTGCCGGAGGGGATCGTGAATCAGACGAAGGCGGTGATGCAGAACTTGAAGTACATCCTCCAAGGTCTCAACCTTGGCCTCGAACATATTGTGATGTCTCGGATTTACCTGACCGAGTTCAAGCGGGATTACGCGGCGATGAATGAAACCTATCGTTCATTCTTCCCGCCGGACCGGCTGCCGGCCCGCACCTGCGTCGGCGTCACCGGCTTGGCCTATGACGCGCTGATCGAGATCGATCTGGTCTGCCGAAGACCATAGTACCCATTGGTAAACATCTCCTCAACGCGAGGCCCCGTCATTCGATCCGGGCTGGGGAGCGTCCCGCTGTTGCCGATTGTGTGCCGAGGCCCGGCGGTGTCAATTCGCCGGACCATCAGGCGGGATCGGGGAGTGCCATGCCGTACCAGTTTTCCAATCGTCAGCAGATCCGCAAGCCGGCGGTGACCAGCAAGGGCGGCATTGTCGCGGCGCAGTCACGGCGCGCCGCCGAGGTCGGGGCCGAGGTGCTGGCCGCAGGCGGCGACTGCGTCGATGCCGTGGTGGCGACCGGCTTTGCGCTCGGCGTGCTCGAGCCATGGATGAGCGGCCTCGGCGGCGGCGGCGCCATGCTGCTGTACCGCGCCAGGGACAACCACGTCGAGGTGATCGACTACGGCATGCGCGCGCCCGACAGCCTTGATGCCGCGGACTATCCGCTGGCCAATGACGGCAGCGTCGCGGCAGACATCTTTCCCTGGCCCCGCGTCAAGGACGACCGCAATCTGCACGGCCCCGGCGCGATCGCAGTGCCCGGCGTCGTCGCGGGCATGGAGGCGGCGCATCGCCGCTACGCGCGGCTGCCGTGGCAGGATCTCGTCACGCCGAGCGTGAAGCTCGCCGCCGAGGGCTTGCTGGTGGACTGGTGGACCACCGTGATGATCTCGAGCTGCGCCGCCGACCTGCGCCGCTATCCCGGCAGCGCCGCGGCCTATCTGAAGGATGGCTTGCCGCCGAATCCGCAATGGGGCGCCAAGGCGGTGACGCGGCTGCCGCAGGAGCAGCTGAAGGCGACGCTGGCACATCTTGCCAGCGCCGGCGCGCGCGACTTCTACCGCGGCGACATCGCCCGCTCGCTGACCCGCGACATCCAGGCCGCCGGCGGCGCGCTCTCGGTGGATGACCTCGCCGCGTTCGAGGCGCATGTCCGCGATCCCCTGCGCATCCCCTATCGCGGCGGCACGGTGTTCGCGACGCCGGAGCTGACGGCCGGCCCGACGCTGGCTCACGCGCTGCGGCTGATGCAGGCGCGCGTGACGGCATCGGGCAAGGCTCCGGATGCAAGCACGTTCATCGCCTATGCCGAGGCGGTGCAGTCGGCGTACCGCGAACGGCTGAACGACATGGGCGATGCGCCTGGCAAGCGCGCGCTTGGCGCCGAATATCTCGCGCCGGCCTGCACCACGCACTATTCGGTGGTGGACCGCGACGGCAACATGGCGGCGGTGACGCAGACGCTGCTGTCGGGCTTCGGCTCGAAATTCCAGGCGCCGCAGAGCGGCATCATGATGAACAACGGCATCATGTGGTTCGACCCGACGCCCGGCACCACGAACTCGCTGGCTCCGGGCAAGCGCTGCCTCACCAACTACACGCCGGTGGTGGCGCAGGCCGCCGATGGCCGTCGCCTCGCCCTCGGCGCCTCCGGCGGCCGCCGCATCCTGCCCGCCGTGGCACAGATGCTGTCCTTCGTGATGGACTTTGGCATGGATCTCGATACGGCGATCCACCAGCCGCGCATCGACGCCAGCGAAGGTGACGTGGTCGGCGCCGACACCCGGCTGCCGGCGGAGGTGATGGACGTGCTGACAGCGAAGTTCGAGACCGTGCCGGCGCCGGTGCAAACCATGCCGATGAAGTTCGCCTGCCCCAGCATCGTGATGCGGGACGGCGACGTGAACAGCGGCGCGACGGAAATCTTCCACGCCTGGGGCGATGCGGTGGCGGAGCGGTGAGGAGGTCAGCGCCGGATTCGAGATATCGCCACGATGACGGTGGACTCCCCTCCCCCTTGCGGGGAGGGGTCGGGGGTGGGGGTCCACGAGTCACGCTCGATGTGAGGAGCGCTGAAGCTCCGCGGCTCCGCGAAGACCATCACCATCGTTGACGCAGGACGCGCTTCCGGCACGTCGCAAGCGGATATCCTGATCCGCGCTTCAAATGGACTCGCATCCTGGGAAATATCGACAGCGCACGTAGTCAAGTTCAGCGCCCGGGGACCCCCACCCCCAACCCCTCCCCGCAAGGGGGAGGGGAGATGAGGTCGCTGCGCCGTCACCGCAGAACGCATGCACGGAGCACGGGGCGAGCGCTGCAATCGACGCTACTTGAGATCACCCCACCAGCGCCTGCACCAACCCACTCTCCGCATCCGCCAGTTCATCGATCACATCGAAATGGTGCCGATCCGGCGCCTCGACATACGCGGTCGTCGCCCCCAGCCCGATCCAGATATTCGCGAGCAATTGGGCCTGGCGGCGGAATTCGTTGCGCTCGGCGCCGCCGACCCAGGCAGTGACCTTGACGTGATCGATCGGCACCAGCAGCGCGGGGCTCTCCTTCGCAGCCGTGGCGTCGTCGATGTGCAGCGTCTCGTTCATCGCGGTCCGCTGCAGCGGGCGCAGATCGTGCAGGCCGGAGATCGAGACCACGCTGGTGATGCGCCCCTGTCGCTCGGGCGGCAGTGGCGCGCCGCGGCAGATCATGCGGCTGACGAGATGGCCGCCGGCGGAGTGGCCAGTCAAAGCCACGGGACCTGCGACCTCGTCCATCGCGCGCGCGATGGCCTGCGCCACATCCGTCGAAATATCGGCGATGCCGACCTCGGGACACAGCCGGTACGACGGCATCGCCACGGCATGGCCGCGCGCGATAGGCCCCCGCGCAAGATGCGACCAGAAGCTCTTGTCCAGCCGCATCCAATAGCCGCCATGCACGAACACGACGAGCCCCTTCGGCGCCCCCTCCGGCAGGAACAGATCGAGGCGCTGCCGGTCATGCGCGCCATAGGCGATGTCGAGCTTGGCACGGCCCTGCCCCACCATGTCGGCGCGATAGCTCTCCGCCGGCGCCACCCACAGCCCGGGCCAGCGCTCGCCGCCGGCGATGTTCGGGCCGTTGGCGTAAGCGTTGTCCCAGTCCTTGACGGCATAGAGCATGAGGATCTCCTGATCGGATTGATGTGCGCGCGGGCTCACAGCCCGGTGCGCAGCTTCCAGAGTTCGGGGAACAAAACGATCTCCAGCATCTTGCGCAGATAGTTGACGCCGCTGGTGCCCCCGGTGCCGGTCTTGAAGCCGATGATGCGCTCCACCGTGGTGACGTGGTTGAAGCGCCAGCGGCGGAAATAATCCTCGAAATCGACCAGCTTCTCGGCGAGCTCATACAG
Organism: Bradyrhizobium sp. SZCCHNS3052; assembly: GCF_032484495.1. Classification (NCBI taxonomy): domain Bacteria; kingdom Pseudomonadati; phylum Pseudomonadota; class Alphaproteobacteria; order Hyphomicrobiales; family Nitrobacteraceae; genus Bradyrhizobium; species Bradyrhizobium sp. SZCCHNS3052. The sequence continues at coordinate 338,839 of NZ_JAUETB010000005.1, forward strand.
CTCCCAATGCCGCTGCGGATCGCGGTAGACGCTGGTCCAGGCCGCCGCGACCTCCGCGCTCTCAGCGCGCGTGCCGCGCCAGTCGGTGCGCTGGCCGTCGGCGCCGGTGAAGAAGCCGCGCCGCGCCAACAGCCGCAGCGCTTCGTCGTACAGACTGGGCTTCGCCAGGATCGCTTCCAGCTCGGCGGTCAGCTCCGGATGATGGGCATGCGGGCGCAGCATCGCGAGATTGCGGTTGCCGAGCAGGAATTCGATCGAACGATACTGGAACGATTGGAAGCCGGAGGACTCGCCGAGCTTGTCGCGGAACAACGTGTACTCGCTCGGCGTCATCGTGCGCAGCACGTCCCAGGCGCCGTTGAGCTGCTCGAAGATGCGTGACACCCGCGTCAGCATCTTGAACGCCGGCTGCACGTCGTCTTTGGCGATCGCGGCCATCGCCGCCTTGATCTCGTGGATCGCGAGCTTCATCCACAATTCGGAGGTCTGGTGCTGGATGATGAACAGCAGCTCGTCATGCGCGGTCGAGAGCGGCGCCTGCGCATCGAGCAGGCGATCCAGCATCAGATAGTCGCCATAGGACATCCGACCCTTGAAGTTCATCCGCGCACCCTCGGTGGCGGGATCGTAGGGCGCGCTGCTCACGTCACGAGCTCCTTCTGGCGATAGTCGGGCCTGTCCCACAGACTGTTGTCGAGGACCTCCGCGAGGATGCCCACGGCGCCGCGCACCTCGGCCTCGCCGATATAGAGCGGCGTGAAGCCGAAGCGCAGCGCGTCCGGCGCGCGGAAGTCGCCGATCACGCCGCGCGCGATCAGCGCGCGCATGATCGCATAGCCGTCCGGGTGGCGGAACGACACCTGGCTACCGCGCTGCGTCGCATCACGCGGTGACGCCAAGGTCAGCGACGGACAGCGCTTCTCGACCTCGGCGATGAACAATTCCGACAGCGCGATCGAAGCCGCGCGCACGTCCGGCATCGACACGCCGTCCCAGGCGTCGAGCGCGGCATCGAGCGCGGCGAGCGCAATGATCGGCGGCGTTCCGATGCGCATGCGCTCGATGCCGCCGCCGGGGCGGTAGTCGAGATCGAAGGCGAACGGCGCCTCGTGCCCCATCCAGCCGGACAACGCCGGCGGCGCGATGTCTGCGTAACGCGGCGCGACATAGATGAAGGCCGGCGCGCCGGGCCCGCCATTGAGATATTTGTAGGTGCAGCCGACCGCGAAGTCGGCCTCGGCGCCGGCGAGGTCGACCGGCACGGCGCCGGCGGAATGCGCGAGGTCCCACACCGTGAGCGCGCCGGCCGCGTGCGCCTTCTTCGTCAGCGCGGCCATGTCGTGCATGCGGCCGGTGCGGTAATCCACCTCGGTCAGCATCAGCACTGCGACGCTGTCGTCGATCGCCGCCTCCACCTGCTCGGGCTCGACCACCTTCAAGGTGGCGCGGTCGCCGAGCATGCGGACCAGGCCCTGCGCCATATAGAGATCGGACGGGAAGTTGCCGCTGTCGGACAGGATCACGCGGCGGCCCGGATTGAGCGACAGCGCCGCGGCGAGCGCCTGATACACCTTGATCGAGAGCGTATCGCCCATCACGACCGTGCCGGGCGCGGCCCCGATCAGCCGGGCGATGCGATCGCCGACCCGGCGCGGCTGCACCATCCATCCGGCGGTGTTCCAGCCGCGGATCAGCTCCTGTCCCCACTCCGCTTCGATCATGCGGCCAACGCGGGCGGGCACGGCCGACGGCAGCGCGCCGAGCGAATTGCCATCGAGATAGATGACCCCTTCAGGTATCGTGAAGAGCGATCGGGTCCTGGAAAAATCGGTCATGCGGCTCCTGCTTCGTTCACGGCCTGAATGCATGATTCGCGCCGGGTCGGGCCAGATCAAGCCGGTCCCATCGCGACCGGCACCGCGCGGGCCGCATGGCTCGCGAAGACGTGACGATGGCGACACAATCCAGCCGGTCGATCGCCGCCGGCCGGTGACATTGACGCGCCACGGCAGGCTTGTCACGGGCGGCGCGTGGCGCATGATAGATCGATCTGAACTGCCGATGGAGCCCAACATGCGCATTCTGGTGCCGCTCGTCCTGCTGATGGCGCTGCTGATGCACCCTGCCGAGGCTGCCGACGCCAGCGCGGCGCAGAGCGTCATTCGCGCCCAGGAACAGGCTTTGGCGCGCGACGACGGAGCGACCGCCTATGCCCAAGCCGCGCCGGAGATCCAGGCGCTGTTTCCGAGCGTCGAGATCTTCATGAGCATGGTCAAAAGCGGCTATCCGCCGGTCTATCGCCATCGCAGCTTCGAATTCGGCGCCGCGCAGGTCGAGGACGGCAGCATCGCGCAGCGCGTGCACATCGTCGATGCCGAAGGCGAGGCGTGGGAGGCTCTGTACACGTTGCGGACCCAGCCCGACGGCAGCCTCAGGATCACCGGCTGTTCGCTGTTGAAGACGGGCCAGTCGGTCTAGCGCTGAGCGGCTACGTCACGCCGAAGCGCTTCTTGAACTGCTCGACATTGATGAGGCCGCGGCCGTGGCGGCCGTCGCCGATCTTCACGTCGCCATGATAGGCCTCGACCGAGAAGCGGATGACGCGGCGCTCGACCTCGATCACCTCGGCGACCGTGCGGATGGTCGCGCCGACCGGCGAGGCCGCGAGATGGCGGACGTTGACCTCGGTGCCGACCGTAACCCAGCCCGGCGGCAGCGCCGGGTTGATGGCGTCGCCCGACGTCATCTCCATCTCCAGGATCATCATCGGCGTCGCATAGACCATCGGCATGTGCGGCACGAAATGCCCGACGGTGCGCTCCGGCGGCACCACCAGCAGACGCTCGGCGCGCATGCCCGGCTTGATGATCTCACGTGCGTCCATGGCTGCTCCGAACTGTGCTGTCGTCCCGGACAAGCGCGCGGCACGCGCGCGCCGATCCGGGATCCATACGCCGTGGCGGTCGTGATGGGCGAAGGGCCAATGACCAGCGTGCCTCGAGCCGCTCCCTTGGGGGTATGGGTCCCGGCGTTCGCCGGGACGACCGCGGTGATCGTCGAGACAGATGTCATAGCCTCGCTTTCGCCAGGACGACGGCCAACTACTTCTTCTGCTCGGCCAGGCGCTCGACGAAGGTCTTGCCGCCCTTCATCTTGTGCGTCAGCGGCGCCTCGTTGATCTGGATCACCACCGCTTCCGGATCGACGCCGAGATGCGTCACCAGCGCCTTGGTGATATCGCGCATCATGTTGGCCTTCTGCTCGTCGGTGCGGCCGGCGGCCATGCTCACGGTGATCTCGGGCATTCGTTGCTCCCTGTTGTTGTCTCTGCTGCGTCATCGCCGGGCTTGCCCCGGCGATCCATCTTCTGAAATCGATGGCGTCGTTTGAAGAGATGGATACGCGGGTCTAGCCCGCGTATGACGAGTCTTGTTATCCCCAGCTCACGTCGTGGCGCGCGAGCACCTCGCGGACGCCGGCGACCAGTTCGTCCTCCTTGGCTGAGAATTGCGCCGGGCGGCTCTCGCGCCATTCCTGGTTGGAGGCGATCGCGGCGGCCGCCTTGGCGCCCTCGATCAGGTCCTTGATCTGCACCTCGCCACGCGCCTTCTCGTCCGAGCCCTGGATGATGACGCAGGGCGCGTTGCGGCGGTCGGCATATTTGAGCTGGTTGCCCATGTTCTTCGGATTGCCGAGATAGAGCTCGGCGCGGATGCCGTGATTGCGCAGGGTCGACACCATCTTCTGATAGTCGGCGACGCGGTCGCGGTCGAACACGGTGACGACCACGGGCCCGAAGGCGGGGCGCGTGTCGAGCTTGCCGAGCAAGGTCAGCGCCGCCTGCAGGCGCGACACGCCGATGGAGAATCCGGTCGCCGGCACCGGCTCGCCGCGGAAGCGCGAGACGAGACCATCATAGCGCCCGCCGCCGCCGACCGAGCCGAAGCGCACCGGACGGCCCTTCTCGTCCTTGGTCTCGAGCAGGAGTTCGACTTCGTAGACAGGGCCGGTGTAGTATTCGAGACCACGGACGACGGAGGGTTCGACGCGGACGCGGCTGTAACCGTAACCGGCCGCGCTGCACAGCCTGGCGATCTCGGTCAGCTCGTTGACGCCTTCCACATAGGCCGGCGAGGACATGAACAATTTCTGCTGAGCAACGCTCGCCAAGACCTGGGCGTTGAACTGCAGATCCTGCTCCTCACCTTGGATTTGCGGCTCCGCGACCTTCATCTCGAAGAAGGCCAACAGGGCGTCGATCTGACTTTCAGTCAGGCCCGCGCCCTTGGTGAAATCACCCTTGCCGACCTCGCCGCCGTCCCAGCGGCCCTCGCCGAGCAGCTTCTTGATCTCTGAAATCGGAAACTTGTCGGCCTTGTCGATTGCCCTGAGCACCGTCAGCCGACGGCCCACGTGCTCATCACCGCCGATGCCGATCGCATCCATCACGCCATCGAGCACCTTGCGGTTGTTCACCTTCACGACATACGAGCCGCGCGGAATCCCCAGCGCCTCCATCGCATCCGCCGCCATCATGCACATCTCGGCGTCCGCCGCCGGCGAGCCGGAGCCGACCGTGTCGGCGTCGAACTGCATGAACTGGCGGAAGCGGCCAGGGCCGGGCTTCTCGTTGCGGAAAACGTAGCCGGCGCGATAGCTGCGATACGGCTTTGGCAGCGCGTCGAAATTCTCGGCCACGTAGCGCGCGAGCGGCGCGGTCAGGTCGTAGCGCAGCGAGATCCACTGCTCGTCATCGTCCTGGAACGAGAACACGCCCTCGTTCGGACGATCCTGGTCGGGCAGGAACTTGCCGAGCGCGTCGGTGTATTCGAACGCCGGCGTCTCCACCGGCTCGAAGCCGTAGCGCTCGTAGACGGCGCGGATCTTCTCGACCATCTCGCGCGTGGCGGCGATCGCCGCGGGGCCGCGATCCTCCAGCCCGCGCGGCAGCCGCGCCTTCAGCTTCTGCGGTTTCTTGGGTTTGTCGTTCATTTGATACCAGAGCGTAGGGTGGGCAAAGCGTCGCGTGCCCACCATTGCCGGATGACGCCGCAGCGGTGGGCACGGCCCGCTTCGCGGCCCTTTGCCCACCCTACGGGATGGAATGCGTTGCTTGGTTGGTAGCAGCCGGGGCCCGGGGCGGCAACCCGAAGGCCGATCACACGCTGGCGCGTGGCACCGTTTCCAGCATTTCAGTAAGAGCCAAGCTTGCGCCGCGCATTCAGTGCGCCCCTCCCCCGCTTGCGGGGGAGGGTTGGGGTGGGGGCGCCCCAGCGGCAGTCTTTACGGGGCTTCCCCCTCCCCAGCCCTCCCCCGCAAGCGGGGGAGGGAGCAAACCGTCATCGCGGTTCGACTGTGCCCAGAACTTGCCAGCCTAAGCGAGCCCTGCCCCTACTTCACATCCCTGATCCACTGATGCGGATCGGGGCTGCGGCCGTACTGGATGTCGACGAGCTGCTTGCGCAGGCCCATGGCGACCGGGCCGGCCTCGCCGCCGTTGATCAGGACCTCGCCGCTCGCCGAGCACACCTTGCCGATCGGCGAGATCACCGCGGCGGTGCCGCAGGCGAACGCCTCCTTCAGCTTGCCGCTCTTGGCGTCCGCCCGCCACTGGTCGATCGAGTACGCCTCCTCGCGCACCTCGCGGCCGGCGTCGCGCGCCAGCTTGATGATGGAATCGCGGGTGATGCCGGGCAGGATGGTGCCGAGCGGCGGCGTCGACAGCGAGCCGTCGTCGAACACGAAGAACACGTTCATGCCGCCAAGCTCCTCGACATAGCGGCGCTCGATCGCGTCCAGGAACACGACCTGGTCGCAGCCATGCGCGATCGCCTCGGCCTGCGCCTTGAGGCTCGCGGCATAATTGCCGCCGCATTTGACGCCGCCCGTGCCGCCGACCGCGGCGCGGGTGTAGTTCTCCGAGACCCAGATCGAGACCGGCGCCGCGCCGCCCTTGAAATAGGAGCCGACCGGCGAGGCGATCACCGCGAAGATGTATTCCGCCGACGGCTTCACGCCGAGGAACACCTCGTTGGCGATCATGAACGGGCGCAGATACAGGCTGCCCTCGCCGCCCGGGATCCAGGCGCGGTCGATGCGGACGAGTTGCTCCACCGCCTCGATGAAGACCGCCTGGGGCAGTTGCGCCATCGCCATGCGCTCGGCCGAATTCCAGAACCGCTTGGCATTGGCATCGGGGCGGAACAGGTTCACGCCGCCATCGTCGCGCTTATAGGCCTTCAGGCCCTCGAAGATCTCCTGCGCATAATGCAGGACGGCTGCGGCCGGATCGAGCGGGAAGTTGGCGCGGGATTCGACCCGCGCGCTGTGCCAGCCCTTGTCCTGGCTGTACTGGACCACGGCCATGTGATCGGTGAACACCCGGCCGAAGCCCGGGTTGGCGAGCTTGGCCGCGCGCTCCTGGTCGGAGGTCGGGTTCGTCGTCGGCTTGATGTCGAATGTCAAAGTCATGTCCTTGCTTCCCCCGCTCTGATCGCCATTCGCGAGTTCTGGCGCCGCCCCGTCCGATCGGGCCAGTCGGCTTTCTGAATTTCGGACCTGCCGCGACCGGCTTTGAGCCGGTCACCGGGCAAGCATGCCACCACAGGACATGCTTTTGCGCCCGGCGGAAGTCCAGTATGGTTTGCCGAAATGCCGCTCGACATCACACGGTTGTTCGATACGTCGCCCAAGGATGCCCGTCGGGGTTGCCTACGGCCCGTTGAGACACGCCTGGAGACCATTGCCCGCCGATGAAACGATCTAAAATTTCGCAGCGGGCGATTGTTTTGTAACATTGAACCGCAGAAACGTCAATATGGCTGACATAAATTTCTCGTCTCCGACGTTGAGCCCCGAGCTGCGCGCGGCTGAGCCCTCCGCGACGGCCGGCGAGCCGCTGCGCTGGGACATCATCGAGCTCTTGTTCTTCGCCTATCGCGACTTCGTGGGCGATGCCGACCACGAGCTGGAGGCGTTCGGATTCGGCCGCGCGCATCACCGCGTGATGCATTTCGTCACACGCTATCCCGGCCTGAAGGTCGCCGATCTGCTCGACGTTCTGCGCATCACCAAGCAGTCGCTCGGCCGCGTGCTCAAGCAGCTGCTGGACGAGGGCTACATCGTGCAGAAGACGGGCAACAACGACCGCCGCCAGCGCCTTCTTTTCGCCACGCCGAAGGGCGAGGCGCTGGTCGCCAAGCTGGCTGGGCTGCAGACGCGGCGCATCGATCATGCGCTGGAGCAGATCGGGCCGGCCGGCGCCGAAAAGGTCCGGCAGTTCCTGCGCGCGATGATCGATCGCGACGATCCGGACAAGGTGCTGGAAGCCATCTTCAAGACGCCTGTCGCCGCCGCCAAGGAGTGACCGTGACGATCGCCGCCATCGCACCGCATCCGCCGCAGACGCCGGCCGACGATGCACCGCATCTCCTGCTCGTCGACGACGACCGCCGTATCCGCGATCTGTTGTCGCGCTTCCTGCGCGGCGAAGGCTATCGCGTCACCACGGCGGCGAGCGCAAGCGATGCTCGCGCCAAGCTCACCGGGCTGCATTTCGATCTCCTGATCCTCGACGTGATGATGCCCGGCGAAAGCGGCTTCGACCTCGCCCGCTTCATCCGCACGCAATCGTCGGTGCCGATCGTGATGCTGACCGCGCGCGCTGAGCCCGACAGCCGCATCGAGGGCCTGCAGCTCGGCGCCGACGACTACGTGGCAAAGCCTTTCGAACCGAGAGAGCTCGCGCTGCGCATCGGCAACATCCTCAAGCGCGCCGCGCCGCCGCCGGCGGAGGAAGTCGTCGAGCAGATCGCGTTCGGCCCGTTCGTCTATCATCTGGCGCGCGGCGAGCTGAAGCAGGGCGAGGAGATCGTCCACCTCACCGACCGCGAGCGCGAGATGCTGCGCATCCTCGCCAATGCCCGCGGCGAGACCGTGCCGCGCGGCGCGCTGACCGGCAACGGCACCGTCAACGAGCGCGCCGTCGACGTCCAGATCAACCGCCTGCGCCGCAAGCTGGAGAGCGATCCGGCCAACCCGCTGTTCCTGCAAGCCGTGCGCGGCATCGGCTATCGGCTGATGGTGACGGGCTGAGGCGGTGCAGGTGAAGGTCTCGACGTCATTGCGAGCGCGACGAAGCAATCCAGAGGCCCGCGATGACTCTGGATTGCTTCGTCGCTTCGCTCCTCGCAATGACGGAAGCAGCGAGGGCGTCCCAGCATGAGCACGCTCGACACCGGCCTCACCCTCATCCGCACCGCATCCCGCCGCGTCTCGCGCGCCAACAGCATCGTCGGCAACGCGTTCAAGGGCTGGATGCCGACCGGCCTCTATGCGCGCGCGCTGCTGATCATGATCGTGCCGATGGTGATCCTGCAGACGGTGGTCGCGGGCGTGTTCATGGAGCGGCACTGGAACACGGTGACACGACGCCTCTCCGCCGCAGTGGTGCAGGACGTCGCCGCGCTGATCGACATCTACAAGGGCTATCCGCAGGACAAGGACCGCACCATGCTGCGCCGGATCGCGCAGCAGCGGCTCAACCTTGTGGTCGACTTCCTGCCGGCCGGCGACATGCCGCCGCCGGGGCCAAAACCGTTCTTCAACCTGCTCGATCAGTCGCTGTCGAGCCAGATCGGCCGCCAGATCAGCCGTCCGTTCTGGATCGACACCGTCGGCCGCTCCAACCTGGTCGAGATCCGCATCGCGCTCGATGATGCCGTGATGCGCGTGTTCGCGCAGCGCGGCGCGGCCTATGCGTCGAACACCGACATCTTCCTGTTCTGGATGGTCGGGACGTCGTCGATCCTGCTGATCGTCTCGGTGCTGTTCCTGCGCAACCAGATCAAGCCGATCCTGCGGCTCGCCGACGCCGCCGAGAGCTTCGGCAAAGGCCGCGAGGTGCCGAACTTCCGGCCGCGCGGCGCGCGCGAGGTGCGGCGTGCGGCGCACGCCTTCCTGGAGATGAAGGCGCGCATCGAGCGCACCCTGGAGCAGCGCACGGCGATGCTGGCCGGCGTCAGCCACGATCTGCGCACCATCCTGACGCGCTTCAAGCTGGAGCTGGCGCTGCTCGGCGACAGTCCCGAGATCGACGCCATGCGCAAGGACGTCGACGAGATGTCGCACATGCTCGAGGATTATCTCGCCTTCGCGCGTGGCGACAATGGCGAGATCGCGCAGCCGACCGACATCTCCAATGCGCTGGAAGAGCTGCGGAGCGACGCCGAGCGCAACGGCCATTCCGCCACGGTATCGTTCCACGGCCTGCCGGTGGTGACCGTGAAGCCGCAGGCGCTGAAGCGCTGCCTCGGCAACCTCGTCTCGAATGCCGCCCGCCATGCCGACGCGATCGCCATCACCGGCCATCGCGACCACCGCTACCTCACCATCACCGTCGACGATGACGGCCCGGGCATCCCGGCCGACATGCGCGAGGAGGTGTTCAAGCCATTCCTGCGCCTCGACGACGCGCGCAACCAGGACGAGGGCGGCACCGGCCTCGGCCTCGCCATCGCCCGCGACATCGCCCGCTCCCATGGCGGCGACATCACCCTTGGCGACAGCCCGATGGGCGGGTTGCGGGCGAGCGTGCGCATTCCGGTGTAGCGCGCCGCATAGCTCATTCCTGCGCGATCACCGCGTCGAGCCAGGCGCAGTTCAGCGGCGGAACGCGTGGGTCCGGCACACGGACGCCGCGTGCGGCGGCGGACAGCCGCATGTCACGCATGCGCTTGCGCTGCTCGTCCGGCAGGTACAATCGCTCGTGCCCCCACAGCGACGGGCCGTCGAAGGTCTCATGCGGCTGCCACGTCGCGGGATCGATCACCCGGCCGCCCCAGCCATATTCGATGAAGAAGCCGGAGGGGGTGTTGACGTAGAACGAGGTCATGTGGTCGTTGGTGTGACGGCCCAGCGTGTAGGCCACGCGCCCGTCGTCGAGCTGTGCCAGGTCGTAGCCCTGGCCGACGTCGTCGAGACTACCTAGTTCCACCATGAAGTGATGCAGTGTGCGGCGACCGGAGCCGACCATCGCGAAGCTGTGGTGACGGCCGTTGACGTGGAAGAAATAGAGCTTGTACGGCGTCAGGCCGAAGTCGGACACCTTGAAGCCGAGCAGGTCGCGATAGAACCGCAGCAGCGGCTCGACGTCCTCGACGTTGAGCACGACGTGCCCCATGCCGAGCGGCCCGGTGCGAAAGCCGGAGATCGGACGTCCCGGCCTGAAGGGATCCGAGGCGACGGCGGCCCCCCAGAACACCTCGATCGTGTTGCCGGCGGGATCCTGAAAGCAGATCAGCTCGCTGACATGACGCTCGTCGGCCAGTGCCTGCGAACCGCGGGCCACCTTCACGCCGTTGTCGTCGAGACGGCTCGCGAGCCGCGCGAGCGCGGCAGCGTCGCCGACCTCCCAGCCCATGACGGCGAGCCCGCCATCGCCGCTGCCATCGACGATCAGCCGCTGCTTGCGATCATCCATCCGATAGGCCTGCACGCTGGCCGCGCGATCCACGCGCTGCATCCCGAGGAGCTTGGTCGCCATGCGTCCCCACTGCTCCGCTTGGGACGACTTGATGCCGATGTAACCGAGCGCCGTTATTTCCATCTTGTTTTCTCCCGAAAGGCGCGGGCGGAATTTCGTATCAGCTCCGCGCGGTCCTGCAGTAGACTGCCGCCCCTGCATCCGGCTCGCGTTCTCAAGACGGTATCGGCGGACGGAAACGAAGAACAGGGAGGATTTTCCAAGTGTCCAAGCAACGGACGCGATCTCCGCAGGCCCGTCCTGCGGAGGGTGTCCGCGCCTTCAAGCGGGGGCTCGACGTGCTGCGCGCGGTCAATCGGTCCGGGGGCATTCGCGCCGGCGACGTGGCGCGCCAGCTCGATCTGCCGCGGCCCACGGTCTATCGGTTGCTCGAAACACTCGAGGAACTCGGCTATGTCGCGCGCAGCGCCAGCGACGACCGCTTCCGGGTCACGCGCCACGCGTTGAGCCTCGGCGACGGCTATGATCCCGGCATCTTCATCTGCCAGGTCGCCGCGCCCTATCTCGCCGAGCTCAGCCGCAGCCTGATCTGGCCGGTCGATCTGTCGACTTATGAGAACGGCGCGATGGTCATCCAGGAGACCACGCATGCGCGCAGCCCGCTCTCGATCGACCGCAGCATGATCGGCAAGCGGCTGCCGATGCTGCACACCTCGGCCGGCCGGGCCTATCTGGCCGCCTGCCCGCCCGCAGAGCGGGACCTCATCATCAACCATCTGCGACGCATCGAGGATGCCGAGGACCTCTTCTTCCTGGCGCCCGAGCGGCTGCAGCGCATGATAACGGAAACGTCCCAGCGCGGCTATGCGATCCGCAACGAGGGCGAATTCAATCCGAAGACGTCGTCGATCGCGGTGCCGATCGTGCGGGGCGACGTCGTGTTCGGCTGCATTTCGATCATCTGGATCCGCTCCGCCATGACCCTCGAGGAGGCTGTCGCTCAGTACGCGGCCCCATTGCGCGACGCCGCGGCCGCGATCCCCGTCCAGGCCTGAGCGTCCGCTGCGCGGACAGTTCGTGACCGCGCCTTGAAGGTGCGAGGCGGTTGCGGAACAAGATGCGGCCATGAGCAACATGGCCGCACATTCCGGAAGCTTCGACGTCGTCATCGTCGGTCGCGGGCCCGTGGGCTCGACGCTCGCCAACCTGCTCGGCCTGTGCGGCATCCGCACGCTGATCCTGGAGCGCGAAGCCAAGGCCTATCATTTGCCGCGCGCGGTGCATTTCGACGACGAATGCATGCGCGTGTTCCAGACCATCGGCCTTGCCGACGCCATCCTGCCCCACCTTACATTGAGTCCCGGCATGCGCTTCGTCGATGCGGGGGGACGATTGCTGCTCGACTGGCCGCGCCCCAGCGAGCCGACCGCGATGGGCTGGAATCTGAGCTACCGATTCCACCAGCCCGATCTCGAAAACGTGCTCAACAAGGGACTCGAGCGCTGGCCTCATGTCGAGCTGCGCACGCGCTGTGATGTGTTCGCGCTCGAGCAGGACCGCGAGGGGGCGCGCGTTCGCTATGAAGACCTCGGCACCGGCCGGCTCGTCGACATCTCCTGCGCCTATGTCATCGGCTGCGACGGTGCACGTTCGCTGGTGCGCCGCTTCATCGGCGCGGCGCTGGACGATCTCGGCTTTCACGAGCGCTGGCTCGTCTGCGACGTGCTGCTGAGGGAGGAGCGGCCCGATCTCGGCGATTTCAGCGTCCAGCACTGCAACCCGCAGCGTCCCGCAACCTATATTCGCGGCACCGGCAACCGGCGCCGGTGGGAGATCACGGTTCGTCCTGACGAGGACGCGGTCGAGATCACCCAACCGGCTCGCGTGTGGGAGCTGCTCTCGCCCTGGCTCCGGCCCGCAGAGGCCGAGATCGAACGCGCCGCCGTCTACACATTCCACTCCGCGGTCGCCCAGCAATGGCGTGCCGGACGGTTCCTGCTCGCAGGCGATTCCGCGCATCAGACCCCGCCTTTCCTCGGTCAGGGCATGTGTGCCGGCATTCGCGACGCAGCCAACCTCGCATGGAAGCTGGCGCTTGTGATTGCCGGGAAGGCGACGCCTGATCTTCTCGACACCTATCAGAGCGAGCGCGCGCCGCATGTGCGCGAATTCATCGAGCTCGCGATCCGGCTGGGTGGGCTGATCAACACCAAGGCGGTCGAGGCGGCGCTTGCGACCGGCACGGCACAGGGCGACGGCCAGCTCAAGCTCGACGTGCAGAAGCCAGTGCTCGGCCCGGGCCTTGCCTGCGGCGAACGCAGCATGACGGGAAAGCTGGCGCCGCAATTCCGCAGCCGTGATCACGGTCGCAGCGACGACCGCGTCGGCTATCGCTTCGCGCTGCTCTGCCGGTCTGGACTCGGTGCCGCGGTGATCGAGCAGCATCATGCCAGCTTGGCGGCGGCTGACGTCGCCGTCATTTGCGGCGAGGAAGCTGGCGGCCTCGACGGCTGGCTCGATCAGCACGGCTTCGACGCCGTGCTGATGCGCCCCGACCGCTACATCCTGGGTGCTGTCCGCACGGGCGAAGATCCCGCGGCGCTGTTGTCAGGCCTCGCCTTCCTCGCACCGGCGCCGAGCGCGGCCTGAGCGTTTCCGTTCTTTTTGAGAGGGTTCACGTATGAAGCTGGTTTCCTTTGTCATTGACGGGCGTCCCGGATACGGCGCCGTGAAGGGAGACGGTGTCGTCGACCTCGGCCGGCGGCTGCCGGCGAAGAGCCTGCGCGCGCTGCTCGAGGCGGATGCGCTTCGCGACGCCGCCGCGCTGCTCACCTCCGAACAGCCCGACTATCCGCTCGATGCGATCACCTTCGCGCCCGTCATCCCCGATCCCGGCAAGATCATCTGCGTCGGCCTGAACTATCGCGACCACGTCGCCGAGACCGGACGAACGGTCACCGAGAAGCCCGCGCTGTTCGCGCGCTTTCCGACCAGCCAGGTCGGACATCTGCAACCGGTCATTCGCCCTGGTGTCTCCGATCATTTCGACTATGAGGGCGAACTCGCGCTCGTGATCGGGAAAGCCGGCCGGCATGTCCGGCGCGAGGACGCGCTCGCGCACATCGCCGGCTATTCCTGCTACAATGAAGGCAGCATCCGCGACTGGCAACGCCACACGTCGCAATTCCTGTCGGGCAAGACCTTCGACCGGTCCGGCGCATTCGGCCCCTGGCTGGTCACCGCCGACGAAATTCCCGACCCGTCCAAGCTGACGCTGCAGACCCGCCTCAATGGCGAGACCGTGCAGCGGACCACCACGGATCTCCTCATCACCGACGTGCCCGATCTGATCGTCTATTGCTCGACGATCATGACCTTGCTGCCCGGGGACGTGATCGTCACCGGCACGCCGGGAGGCGTCGGCCTCAAGCGCACCCCGCCTCTGTTCATGAAGCCCGGCGATACGGTCGAGGTCGATATCTCGGGCATCGGCGTGCTGCGCAATCCCGTGACTGCCGAACTGGAAGCCTGACGTTTCCGCCTCGCGGAGAACCGCGAGGCGCACCAATCAAACACGACAAAAAACCAAATCTTCAAATCCGGGGAGGATCATCATGTCGCGCTGTCTCAGATCCAGCATCGCTGCCCTGCTACTGCTTGCAGGCTCATCCGCGCAGGCCGAAATCAAGGGAGGTGCCATTCGTATCGGTGTGCTCACCGACATGACCGGCATCTTCGCGACCGCGATGGGGCCCGGCTCCGTGGAAGCGGCCCGGATGGCCGCTGAGGAGTTCGGTGGCAAGATCAACGGCAGGCCGATCGAGATCCTTCAGGCCGATCATCAGAACAAGCCGGATATCGCGGTCGCGATCGCCCGGCGCTGGTTCGAGCAGGACGGTGTGCAGGCGATCGCCGACGGCGGCAGCTCCGGCGCGGCCCTCGGCGTCCAGGAGCTGGTGCGCAGCAACGGCAAGATCTTTCTCATCTCCGGGGCCGGCGCCAATCAGCTCACCGACGAGGCCTGCGCCCCGACCTCGGTGCAATGGACGCACGACGCCTATTCGACCGCGACAGCCGTCGTGTCGGGCATCATGCAGACCAGCAAGGAGCCGTGGTTCTTCATCACCGGCGACTACGCATTCGGCCATTCGGTCGAGGCGACCGCGCGCGCTCGCATCGCCGAGCTCGGCGGCACGGTCGCCGGCAGCGTCAAGGCGCAGCTCGGCACGCCGGATTACGGCTCGTTCCTGCTGCAGGCCCAGGCCTCCGGCGCCAAGATCCTGGCGCTCAACGTCGCCGGCGACAATGCCACAGCCATCAAGCAGGCCGAGGAATTCGGGCTTGCGGCCCAGGGCATGAAGATCGTGCCAATGTCGTTCCAGAACGTCGACATCGAATCCATCGGCCTCAAGGCGACGCAGGGCGATCTCATCGTCACCAGCTTCTTCGAGGATGCCTCCCCCGCCGCGCGCCGCTTCTCCGACGCATTCTACGCGCGCCGGAAGGCGATGCCGTCACAGATCCAGGCCGGGGTCTATTCGGCCGTGCGGCACTATCTGCAGGCGGTGAAGGATGCCGACAGCGACGACGGCGCAACGGTGATGGTCCGGATGAAGGCCACGCCGGTCTCGGACGCCTATGCCGACCACGGCCAGATCCGCGACGACCAGCGCATGGTGCACGACCTGTATCTGGTCCAGGTCAAGACCCCCGCCGAATCGAAGCGCCCCTGGGACTTCGTCAAGCTGGTGACGAAGATCGCCCCCGATCAGGCGTTTCGCCCGCTCGACCGCAGCAAGTGCAGCCTGGTCGGCAAGTGAGCACATGAGCGACCAAGCATGATTCCGGACGATCAGCGCGCCGTCATCATCACCGCCGCGGGCGGCCCGGAGGTCCTGTCGGAGCGACAGGACTGGCCGGTGCCGCGCCTCGGACCAGACGATGTGCTGATCGAGGTCGCATCCGCCGGCATCAACCGTCATGACTGCAACCAGCGCGCTGCCGGGCCGTTGCGGGAGCCCAATCCCATACCGGGATTGGAAGCCTCGGGGCGCATCGTGGCCTGCGGCGCCAACGTTTCCCCGGAACGGCTGGGTAGAGCGGTGATCGCACTGACCGACGGCGGTTCATACGCGCAATACGTCGCCACCGACCAGCATCTTGCACTGGACTTGCCGAGCGGCCTCGACTTGATCCAAGGCGCCGGCCTGCCCGAGGCGCTGTTCACGACCTGGTTCAACTTCTTCGAGCTGATGCGCATGGCGCCCGGCGAGACGGCCCTGATTCATGGCGGAAGCAGCGGCGTCGGCACGATCGCGATCCAGCTCCTGCGCGCGCTGGGTCATCCCGTCATTGCCACCGCCGGCACCGCAGAGAAGCGCGCCCTGGCACTCGGGCTCGGCTGCAGCGCCGTGTTCGACTATGCCGATCCCGATCTCGCCGAGCAGATCCGCGCGGCGACGGGGAAGCGCGGCGTCGACTGCATCCTCGACACCTCCGCCGGCGCTCACATCGCGCAGGACCTTGCGGCGCTCGCGATGGGCGGACGGATCGCCCTGCTCTCGGCCGGAGGCGGGAAGGACCTCGGAGTACCGCTGCGCAGCCTGATGGCGCGCCGGGCCAGCATCACCGGCGCGTTCCTGCGGTCGACGTCGCTCGATCTCAAGCGGCGGATCGCAGCCGACCTGCGGCAACGCATCTCGCCCCTGCTCGGAACGGCCATTCGGCCGCACATCGACAGCACCTATCGCCTGTCCGACGCAGCCGATGCGCACGAACGCATGGAGACGGGCCGGCACATCGGGAAGATCATGCTCAACGTCCGCGAATGAGCGACGATCCACGTCGCTGCGCCCGCCACACGCAACGAGCGCCCGCCTACTGCTTCACGCCCGGGATCAGGGCCTTCAGCTTGGCCATGTCCTTGACGTTCATCTTCATGCCGCCGGGCATCACGATGTCCCCGGGCTTCTGGTCGGGCTTGCAGGCGCCGAGCCATCTGGCCTCGATCGTCATCGCGGTGTCCTTCACCCCGGTGCCGGCGGCGCCGCCCGTGACGCGCGACATCGTCTTCACCGTATAGGCCGAGTTGAAGTCGCCGGTGATGTCGGCATGCGACGTCGTATTGATGCCGCCGAAATTGCAGACCGAATCGGAGACGTAGCCGGTCGCGGTCTTCTGGATGTCCTGCTTGGAGCAGAGCTGCGCCATCGGCGAGGCGAAGTTGTTCATCTCCTTGTCGGTGGCCGCGTCGGTGCAGTGCTGCATCGTCGCCTCCGGCAGCTGACCGCCGGATCTGATCATCTTCAGCTCCCACAGGCCGGCCTTGCGCACCGGCAGGTCGACAGCCCGTGCCTCATGGCTCGCGGTCACGCCCAGGAGGCAGCAGGCCAACAGCCCAATTGCGATGCGTGTGCAGGTCATATGCCCCGTTCCGGCTCGTTGATCGATGCCGGAGCGAATGCCGCAGAAAAGTGGCAATTGGGAGAACGGCAGTTGATGGAAGGTCAGTACAGCGTCCGCAGCGGCCGCTGCGCCGAGCCATAGGGTACCCAGCGGCAGGCGAACGAAACGTAGCCACCGTAACGCGCATCGACGGCGCGGAACTTCGCGACCTTGCCGTAGGAGGCGCAATGATCGACCGCGAGCTGGCGCGCATCCGTGGTCTGGGCCAGCTGGAAGGCGATGATGCCGCCGGTGTCGTTGCCCTTGAAGGGCGGCACCACGTCGGCCCGGGCGGATGCCGCAACCAGCACCATCCCAGCGGCCACGAGGCCTGCAGTCTTCACGAATCCGGCCATCAGCGTCCGCATTGCATTCTCCTCGATCTGGCCCGCCATTCTAAAGGTCCTGTCCGGTCAAGAAAAGAACACCGGCCTCGCGTTAACAGGACTAATCGTGGAGTGTTGCCGCGTTGCACTTGACCTCCTGTGGCCGCCGCGGCACGGTCCACGCTCCCGGATCAGCCTTGCGGACGGCCCATGCGCGACTTCAGCTCACCTTTCAAGATGTTCGGCGCCGCCTGTGGCGCGCTGCTCGCCGCCATCGTCGCCACCGCCCCGGCTCAGGCCGCCAACCCGCTTGAGATGAACTTCTGGCTGTCCGGTCCGAAATATGAAGGCCGGGTCGCGCCTTGCGAGGCGGCCATTCCGACCATCGTCTCGCGATTCCAGGACAAGGAGAGCACCTTCTGGAATTCCTCGCTGACGATCACCGGCGTCGCCAATGTCCATGAGATCGCCTTCCGGCCCTGGCAGTCCGACAACATTCCGCGTCGCTTCTGCACCGGCAGCGTGATGATCAGCGACGGCAAGGCGCGCACCGTCAACTTCTCGATCATCGAGGATGGCGGCTTCGCCGGCTATGACCAGGGCGTCGAGTTCTGCGTCGTCGGCCTCGATCGCAACTGGGCCTTCAATCCGGCCTGCCGCGCCGCCAAGCCCTGATTTGCCTTTCCCGGCGTATCGGCCGCTCGCGCGGGCGGCCGGCTGACGAATGGCTGCCTCGGGGCAGCCATTTTTGTTCTTGAAATGTTCCCGTGTGCTGGTAGGCTCCTGGCATTTTCCGGGGAGTACGCCATGTTCGATTGCCTGTGCCGACCTGCCGTCCTGTTGTCCAGAACGATCGCCTGCTTTGCCCTCTTGCTCGGTGTGCTCACGGCTGGCGCCGCCGAGGCGCAGGACCGCCGCCAGAATGCGCCGGGCGCGTTCGACTTCTACGTTCTCTCGTTGTCGTGGTCGCCCTCGTACTGCGCCGAAGCCGAGGAGCGCGGCGGTCGCGGCAGCCGGTCCCAGCAATGCAGCGGCCGACCGTACTCGTTCGTCGTGCACGGGCTGTGGCCGCAATACGAGAACGGCTACCCCGAATATTGCGAGCAGCCGGCGCCGCGCCTGCCCCGCAACATCATGACCTCGATGCTCGACCTGATGCCGGCGCCGGGCCTGATCTACAACGAGTGGGACAAGCACGGCACCTGCGCCGGCGTGTCGGCGAAGGCCTATTTCGAAGCCATCCGCAAGGCCCGCGCCGCCATCAAGATCCCCCCGGAATTCCTCGATCTCGCGGAGGCCAAGACGGTGGCGCCGGCGGCGATCGAGGAGGCCTTCATCAAGGCCAACCCCAAGCTCACGACATCGGGCATTGCCGTCACCTGTAACCGCACCAGGCTGAGCGAGGTCCGGATCTGTCTGTCGAAGGATCTGGAGTTTCGCAACTGCGACGAGATCGACCGGCAGGCCTGCCGGCGCGACGAGGTCAACATGCCGCCGGTCCGCGGCGGCTAGCGGCTGCGAATCGGGCGACGCAGCGCGTCGGCCTGTGGCGCCTCCTGCGGCGGCGCTCATCCGCGGCTCTCCGGAGGGCATCCGGCGCATCGACGGGGTACCCTTTTGACGCGGAACGGCGTAACCCGGATGGCATGAACTACCGACACGCCTTCCACGCCGGCGGCTTCGCCGACGTCATCAAGCACATCGTGCTGACGCGCATCCTGGTCTACCTCCAGGAAAAGCCCGCCGCGTTCCGGGTGATCGACACCCATGCCGGCGCCGGCCTGTATGACCTCACCGGCGACGAGGCGACGCGCAGCGGCGAGTACCTCACCGGCATCGCCCGCGTGCTGCAGGCGCGGCTGTCCGATCAGGCCTATGCGCTGGTCCAGCCCTATCTGGATATCGTCCGATCGTTCAATCCCAAGGCCGAGCTGGTCGCCTATCCCGGCTCGCCGCTGATCGCGCGCGCGCTGCTGCGGCCGCAGGACCGCATGACCCTGTGCGAGCTCGCGCCGATCCCCCGCAAGCAGTTGATCGATCAGTTGCGCCGCGACACCCAGGCCCGTGTCGTCGATCTCGACGGCTGGGTCGCCCTGCCCGCCTTCGTGCCGCCGAACGAGCGCCGGGGCGTGGTGCTGATCGATCCGGCGTTCGAGGCGAAGGATGAGTTCGAGCGGCTCGCCGATCGCTTCGCCGCGGCCTTCGCGAAGTGGACCACCGGTATCTACGTGCTGTGGTATCCCGCCAAGAGCCGGCGTGCGACGGAAGAGCTGAGCGATCGTGTCGCGGCGCTCGCAGCCGCGGCCAAGCCGCCGGGCAAGGTGCTGCGGATCGAGTTCAGTGTTGCGCCGCAGATCGAAGGCGAGGCGCTGACCTCGACCGGGCTGCTGATCGTCAACCCGCCCTGGACATTACATGACGAGCTGAAGCTCATCCTGCAGGAACTGCAGAAGCCCCTCGGCCAGGGCGGCGCGGCGCGCTTCCGACTCGAATTCCCCAAAGCTTGAAACGGCGACTGGTCGAAAAGCCGTAGTCAATCGGCGCGGAACCGTATTATTGTGTCCGATTGTAAGACTGGCTTTACGTTCCGCTTCCGCGAATGGTTGCGGCGGGGTGATCAAGGCCTAACAAGATCCGGCGATCCGGCGCGGCGAGCGCTGGGCGTTAAGGTGGCCAACGCTTTCCGATCAAAGTGATGTCCGGTCGGACGCTGCGCAGGGCGCGCAGTGGAGGAAGCATTGCGGGGGAGGAGTTTCCCGATGGCCATGACTGGGACGGTCAAGTTCTTCAACGGTGAACGCGGCTACGGCTTCATCAAGCCGGACGACGGTGGACGCGACGTGTTCGTGCACATCACGGCGGTGGAGCGCGCGGGCCTGAAGGACCTGACCGAAGGACAGCGGATCAGCTTCGAGGTCGAGCCGGACAAGAAGGGCAAGGGCCCGAAAGCGGTCAACCTGGTGCTGTCGTCTTAGGGCGAGCCCGCCTGGCGGTGGTTCACGCGCCGGCATGATTGCAGCCGGGCGCGCCTCGACGCCACCTCTTCGCTGGTTTGGAAGCTGTCGGCAGCGCCTGCTCGCGTGCACAGCATTGCCGGCTCGTACGTGCAGGCCGCGCGCAGTGATGCGCGCCTGCCAGATTGCACAGAGCGCTCCGACAAAAAAATCCCGGCCGCGCGAGCGGCCGGGAGGTTGTCGTTGGACGTTTCTTCTTCCTATTCCCTCGTTGCCATCAGAAGTGGAAGTTGATGCCTGCGCGCACAATTCCAAACCGATAGTCGTTCTTCGCCCCCGTGATCACGAAATTGCTGCTGTCGAGATCGACGTAGAGAT
Organism: Bradyrhizobium sp. SZCCHNS3052; assembly: GCF_032484495.1. Lineage (NCBI taxonomy): Bacteria > Pseudomonadati > Pseudomonadota > Alphaproteobacteria > Hyphomicrobiales > Nitrobacteraceae > Bradyrhizobium > Bradyrhizobium sp. SZCCHNS3052. The sequence goes on from NZ_JAUETB010000005.1 coordinate 359,424, forward strand.
ACTCGATCTTGGCGGTCCAGTTCTGTGCCAGGCCGAACTCGGTGCCGGCACCGAGCGTCCAGCCTACCGTGGTGTGCGATTCCGAAAGACCGAAGGTCTCGGCGCGCAGGCCGCCAAAGGCGAGGCCGCCGGTGCCGTAGAACAGGATGTTGTTGAAGGCGTAGCCGGCGCGGCCGCGCAATGTGCCGAACCACGGGTTCGAGAACTTCCACGGGGCGAAGGTGTCATTGGCGCCGGTCAGGTTGATGTCGCCCTCGGCGCCGAACACCCACGGGCCGTTCTGCCAATTGTAACCCGCGGTCAGGCCGCCGGTGAGACCGGACGGCTTGGTCGGGTTGTTGCCGACGGTGCCCCATTCATAGCCCAGCGTGCCGCCGAGGTAGGGCCCGGCCCAGCTGTAGGCGTTGAGGGGCTGGTTCACGGTATAGGGCGCGCCGCGCCCGTAGCCGAGATCCGCCGCCTGCGCCGAGACCGATCCGAGAGCCGCCGCGCCCAAGCCCGCCGCGGCGGCAGCACCGACCAAGAACCTGTTCATCGCTCACTCCACGCCACTCGCCGTCACCCGCCGGAGCCTGCGCCGCGCGACTGTGGTGCGCGGGCCGGCGTGGTTACGGAACTCTCGCTTCTTTCGTGAGCATTTATCGAGAGTTTTAGGTTAAGCCGTTGTTAAGCCGGGTTACCCGGCCATTAACGTGCTTAACGAAGCGTTACCGCCCTGCCCTGTGCATGGCGCCATCGCAAGCTGGCGAGACGGCGCGGCAGCGCTTAGTTTGCGGACATGACCACCCACAGCTCCGATCCACCCAAGGCGCCGACGCCCCCGAGCCGGCGTGGCGCGGCCGACCTGCCGCCCGAGACCATCGACACGCCCGACCTCGATCCCGCCGCATCGGCTGCGGACGAGGACGATGACGGCCGGCTGCCGGAGCTGGCCGAGGAGAGCCTGGAGGCGGTCGGCGAAGGTCCGCTTGCGATCGGCCACGCGGCGATCGAGAACGCGGTGCGGCTGGCGCCGACCTCGCCGGGCGTCTACCGCATGCTCAACGCGGCGCACGACGTGCTCTATGTCGGCAAGGCCAAGAACGTCAAAAAGCGCCTGTCGTCCTATGCGCGTGCCAACGCGCCGCTGCCGGCGCGCATCCTGCGCATGATCGCAGCCACCGTGACGGTCGAGATCGTCTCCACCACCACGGAGACCGAGGCGCTGCTGCTGGAGGCGAACCTCATCAAGCAGCTCAAGCCGCGCTTCAACGTGCAGCTGCGCGACGACAAGTCGTTTCCCTATATTCTCATCACCGGCGACCATTGGGCGCCGCAGATCCTCAAGCACCGCGGCGCGCAGTCCAGGCCGGGGCGCTATTTCGGTCCGTTCGCCTCGGCCGGTGCCGTCAACCGCACCATCACGGCGCTGCAGCGCGCCTTCCTGATCCGCTCCTGCACCGACTCGTTCTTCGAGAGCCGCACCCGCCCCTGCCTGCTGCACCAGATCCGCCGCTGCGCCGGGCCCTGCACCCAGGAGATCGACTTCCCCGGCTACACCGAGCTGGTGCGCGAGGCGACCGATTTCCTGTCCGGACGCAGCCAGGCGGTGAAGGCGCTGCTGGCGGCCGAAATGGAGAAGGCGTCAGGCGAGCTCGAATTCGAGACTGCCGCCGTCTATCGCGACCGCCTCGCGGCGCTGTCGGCGATCTCCTCGCAGCAGGGCATCAATCCGCGCACGGTCGAGGAAGCCGACGTGTTCGCCATCCACCAGGAGGGCGGCTATTCCTGCGTCGAGGTGTTCTTCTTCCGCACCGGGCAGAACTGGGGCAACCGCGCCTACTTCCCGCGCGCGGAGAAGAGCTATCTGCCGGAGGAGGTGCTGTCGGCGTTCATCACGCAGTTCTACGACGACAAGCCGCCTCCGAAGCTGATCCTGCTGTCGCACGAGATCGAGGAAGCCGAGCTGCTCGCCGAGGCGCTGTGCGTCAAGGCCGGCCACAAGGTCGAGGTGTCCTGCCCGAAGCGCGGCGAGAAGAAGGACCTCGTCATCCATGCGCTGACCAATGCGCGCGAGGCGCTGGGCCGCAAGCTCGCGGACACCGCAACGCAGAGCCGCCTCTTGGAGGCGATGACGACGACGCTCGGTCTGCCGCAGGTCCCGAAGCGCATCGAGGTCTACGACAACAGCCACATCCAGGGCACCAACGCGGTCGGCGCGATGATCGTCGCCGGCCCCGACGGCTTCATGAAGAACCAGTACCGCAAGTTCAACATCAAGTCGGAAGGGCTGACGCCCGGCGACGACTACGCGATGATGAAGGAGGTGCTGCAGCGCCGCTTCAAGCGGCTGGTGTCACCGTCGGAGAAGGATGTCGCCCGCGCGGCCAAGGAGGACGACGTGCCGCAATGGCCGGACCTCGTCATCATCGACGGCGGCCGCGGCCAGCTCAATGCCGTTCGCGAGATCTTCACCGAGCTCGGCGTCACCAATGTCGCGCTGATGTCGGTCGCCAAGGGCCCCGATCGCGACGCCGGCCGCGAGACGCTGTTCATCCCGGAGCGGGAGGCGATCAAGCTCGAGCCGCGCGACCCCGTGCTGTATTTCATCCAGCGGCTGCGCGACGAGGCACATCGCTTCGTCATCGGCTCGCACCGCAAGCTGCGCAAGAAGGACATCCGCGAGGCCGGCCTGCAGGAGATCCCCGGCATCGGCCCGTCGCGCAAGCGCGCGCTGCTGCACCATTTCGGCACCCTGAAGGAGATCGAACGCGCCTCGATCGCCGATCTCGGCAAGGTGCCGGGCGTGAGCGCCGAAAGCGCGCGGAAGATTTTCGAGTATTTTCACAGCAACGCGAGCTGAGCCGATCGCGGCTCAAGCCGCAGCCGGCGGCTCCTGCTTCACCGCATCGGCGAACTTCCGCATCAGCCGCACCAGCTCATCCACATCGCGGATCTCCCAGCTTTCGAAGATGGCGCGGCCGATCCGCTCGCGCGCAGCGTCGACGAGGTCGGTCATGGCCTTGCCCTTCGGCGTGATCACCGCCTCGCGCACCCGCCGGTCCGCGGCGCTGGCCTGGCGTGCCACCAGCCCGAGGCTCTCGAGCTTGGCGACCTGGCGGCTGACGGTGGTGTAGTCGCGCCCGACCCGATCCGCCATCTCGACCACACCGATCGGGCCAAATCGCTCGATTCCGACCAGCAGCGGAAACAGCGCGCGGTCGAGCGCGATGCCGGCTTCCCTGATCAGCGCCTCGTCGCGCTGCGGCCGGTTCATCACGGCCACAATGTCGAGCAGCGCCCCGTGCAGGACGCGGAGCTGCTCACTTATATGTGTATTTTGCACATTATTCCTTGGCGACATCAGTCCCTCCGGATATATGTGCATTATACACATATAATCCGGAGCTCCACCATGAAAGCCGCTATTGTCCAGAAAGCCGGGCAGCCGCCGGTCTACGCCGATTTCGCCAACCCGATCGCTGCTCCTGACGAGCATCTGATCACCGTGACCGCCGCAGCGATCAGCCAGATCACCAAGGCCCGCGCCTCCGGCACGCACTACAGCTCAACCGGCGCGTTTCCCTTTGTGGCTGGGATCGATGGCGTCGGCCGCTGTGAGGACGGCAGCCGGGTCTACTTCGTGCTTCCCAGGGCCCCCCATGGCGGCATGGCCGAAAAGACGGTGGTGCCGAAGGCGCGATGCCTCGCCTTGCCCGATGATCTCGATGACGTCACCGCGGCGGCAATCGCCAATCCTGGCCTGTCGTCCTGGGCGGCGCTGCGCGAGCGCGCACACCTCCGCGCCGGCGACACCGTGCTGATCAATGGCGCCACTGGAACGTCCGGTCGGCTCGCGGTTCAGATCGCCAAGCATCTCGGTGCGGCCAAGGTGATCGCGACCGGGCGCAACGCCGCGACGCTGCAATCCCTGACCGCGCTCGGCGCCGACGCGGTCATTCCCCTGGTCGGCGATGGCGACGCGCTGGAGGAACGTTTCAAGCCCCATTTCGCCGGGGGTGTCGACGTCGTGCTCGACTATCTCTGGGGCGCCAGCGCCGAGCGGCTGCTGATGGCAGCAGCCAAGGCGGGCGCGGAGGCGAGGCCGATCCGATTCGTCCAGATCGGCTCCATCAGCAGCGGCGACATCACCCTGCCGAGCGCGGTGCTGCGCGCATCAGCCATCGAATTGATGGGCAGCGGCATCGGCAGCATTCCGCTCGAGCGTCTGATCGCGCTCACCGATGAGTTGTTGCAGGCGGCCATCCCTGCCCGGCTCGAGATCGCGGCCGATCCGATCCCGCTGAACGCGATCGAACGCAATTGGGCCAGGGATGATGCCACCCGCCGCGTCGTGCTCACCATGTGAAAGCCGGGACAGAAAAAAAAACGGCGAGTTGGCAGGCTGTCGGCAAAAACAATTTACCCGGATAAAAATATACGCTAAATTACCCGGGTTAAAGTGGAGCCCCACCATGACCCCCGACCAGCGCAAGGCGGCCGTCGCCGCCTATAAGGAACGCAAGACACCTGCCGGCATCTTCGCCGTGACCTGCGCCGCCACCGGCCAGCGCTGGGTCGGCTGCGCGCCGGACCTCGACAAGATCCAGAACCGCCTCTGGTTCACCCTGCGCCAGGGCGGCCATCGCCGCGGCGGCCTGCAGGCGGCCTGGACCGCCCACGGCGCGGAGGCGTTCAGCCTGGACGTCATCGAGACCCTGGACGAGGAGACGCTGGGCTATGTCCGCGACCGCGTGTTCGCGGAACGCCAGGCGCATTGGTGCGCGGTGCATGGCGCGGAGGCGATCTGAGCTTTCGCTCAAGCCTTCGCGCAGCCGTCACTGCACCGCAACAAGGTCCCAGCCGTGCGTCGCGCCCGCCGATCTGCGCACTGGCGCGACCGCGTCCGGTTGCTTAATGAAGCGTTGCGGGTCGCGTTGCCGCATGCGCAAGAGTTCCTATCTCCGCAAGACTTCGTTGCGATTCGCGTCATATCTGCGTCATCCTGCCGAAGCGGCTTGGCTCGGAGGTTGACGTCCGAACGGCGGCAGTATTGGTACACCGGATGAATATTGCGACCACACGCGTGCCCAGCAAGACGTCGACGTCCCTGCCGAACATCCTGACCTATACGCGCATCGCCGCGATACCGGTCGTGGTCGGTTGCATCTACGCGCAGTCGGTCTGGATGTATCCTTTGTGGCTCCGCTGGGTCGCCGTCGCGGTGTTCATTGCGGCTGGGATCACCGACTATCTCGACGGTCATTTCGCGCGGATCTGGAACCAGCAATCGGCATTCGGCCGTATGCTCGATCCGATCGCCGACAAGCTTCTGGTCGCCTCCTGCCTGCTGATGCTGGCCGCCGACAGCACCATCCAGAACTGGTCGCTGTGGGCGGCCATCGTGATCCTGTGCCGCGAGATCCTGGTGTCGGGCCTGCGCGAATATCTCGCCGCGCTGCGCGTCTCGGTGCCGGTGACCAAGGTCGCCAAATGGAAGACCACGATGCAACTGGTGGCAATCGGCTTCCTGCTCGCGGGCGAGGCCGGCGATGCGGCGGTCGCCCAGATCTCGACGGCCGTTGGCCCGATCGTGAGCGGGATCGGAATTTGGCTGCTCGGCTTGTCGGCGGTCTTCACCATCTACACCGGCTACGACTATTTCCGCGCCGGCATCCACCACCTCATCGAGGCGGACTCGCGATGAAGGTGAAGTATTTCGCCTGGGTGCGCGAGCGCGTCGGCAAGGCCGAGGAGACGATCGAGCCGCCGGCGGACGTGCGCACGGTCAGCGAGCTGATCGCCTGGCTCACCACGCGCGGCGAGGGCTACGCCTATGCGTTCGAGAGGCCGAAGGTGATCCGCACCGCGATCGACCAGACCCATGTGCAGCCGGATGCGGCCATCGCCGGCGCCCGCGAGATCGCGTTCTTCCCGCCGATGACCGGCGGCTGACGTAACGGAATATCTGTCCATGACCGCGATCGTCACCGTCCGCGTGCAGCAAGAGGATTTCGACACCGCGGCCGAGATCGCAGCCCTCAGCCATGGCCGCACCGACATCGGCGCCGTCGTCAGCTTCTCCGGCCTGTGCCGCGGCAACGACCATGACACGCCGATCAGCGCACTGACGCTCGAGCACTATCCAGGGATGGCGGAAGCCGAGATCATGCGCCATGCCGAGCAGGCGATGGCGCGCTGGCCGCTGCAGGGCATGACCGTGATTCACCGCTTCGGCCGGATACGGCCGGGCGAGAACATCGTGCTGGTGGTGACCGCATCCAGCCACCGTCAGGCGGCGTTCGAGGCGGCTGAGTTCCTGATGGATTATCTCAAGACCAACGCGCCGTTCTGGAAGCGCGAGGAAACCGAGAACGGCGGCGGCTGGGTCGAGGCCAAGAGCCACGACGATGCCGCCGCGGCGCGCTGGAAGTCGTGATGGCGAAGAAGGTCAAGACGGCAGCACCGCGCAAGGCGGCGGCGCCGAAGCTCCCGAAGGTCAATGCGGGCGAGCTGGCGAGCCTGCTCGACTACCTGCGCTACGCGGTGAGCTGCTTCCAGAACGCCGATCTGGTGTTTGCGCACGGCACCACCGATCCGGTGTCGGAGGCCGCCTTCCTGATCGGCGAGGCGCTGCATCTGCGCCCCGATCAGTTCGAGAGCTTCGTCACGGCCCGGGTCACCGCGGCCGAAGGCAAGACGATCCTCGACCTGATCACGGCGCGAATCACCACGAGGAAGCCGGCGGCCTATCTGGTCAACAAGGTCTACATGCGCGGCCTGCCGTTCTACGTCGACGAGCGCGTCATCGTGCCGCGCTCGTTCATCGGCGAGCTGCTGGAGACGCATTTCGGCGGCGCCGAAGCCGACGGCACCTCGCTGATCGACGATCCGCTGGCCGTGGACAGCGTGCTGGACCTCTGCACCGGCTCTGGGTGCCTGGCGATCCTGGCCAGCCGCCACTTCCCCAATGCGGTGATCGACGCCGTCGACATCTCCAAGGATGCGCTCGCCGTTGCGGCGAAGAACGTCGCCGACTACGACCTCGGCGAGCGCATCTCGCTGCACCGCGGTGACCTGTTCGCACCGCTCAGCCAGCGCCGTTACGATCTGATCATCACCAACCCGCCCTATGTCGACGCCGAGGGCATGGCCGGCCTGCCTCGGGAATGCCGCGCCGAGCCGGCGCTGGCCTTCGACGGCGGCCCCGATGGGCTCGACATCATCCATCGCATCCTCAGCCAGGCGCGCGACCACCTGACTGCGGAAGGAGGGTTGTTGTGCGAGGTCGGACGCGACCGTCCGCAGATCGAGGCGGCCTATCCCGACCTGCCGCTGCTCTGGCTCGACACCGAGGACTCCGAGGGCGAGGTGTTCTGGATCACCGCGCGCGATCTCGTCTGAGACGCGGCGGCCCGAGGCACACCGGCGCGGTTGGCGCGAAATGACGCAGCGACTTCCAATATGCGGCACAATCTGCTGCTGCCGTGCAGAATCCGCTCACCAGGGCAGCGGGAACGCTGGACCTTTGACATTTCCGTCCGTCCGCGAAGCTGATAGCTTGGCGGCGGCCCGGATCAGCGGCCGACAACGTCGGCGCACGCATTCAGGCCCATCAAGCACGATCCGTTTCGGCAAGCTTTTCTGGCACCGGTTCGCCACCTTTCCGGATCATGCTGCCGCCGTCGCACAACCGTCCGAGAGGTCCCCATGCTGGACAAGAGCCCCCGCCCCGCCGTCACCGTTCCGAATGATCTTGCCGCGCATTGGATGCCGTTCACCGCGAACCGCGCCTTCAAGAAGAACCCGCGCCTGCTCGCCGGTGCCAAGGACATGCACTACATCACCGTCGATGGCCGCAAGATCATCGACGCCGCCGCCGGCATGTGGTGCTGCAACGCCGGTCACGGCCGCAGCCAGATCGCCGAGGCGATCGGCCAGCAGGCCGCGGCGCTCGACTACGCACCGCCGTTCCAGTTCGGCATTCCCCAGGCGTTCGAGCTGGCCAACCGCATCGCTGATCTCGCGCCCGCCGGCCTCGACCACGTGTTCTTCTGCAACTCCGGCTCGGAGGCAGCCGACACCGCGCTGAAGATGGCGCTCGCCTATCACCAGATCAACGGCCAGGGCAGCCGCACCCGCCTGATCGGCCGCGTCCGCGGCTATCACGGCGTCGGCTTCGGCGGCACCTCGGTCGGCGGCATCGTCAACAACCGCAAGCTGTTCGGCACCTTGCTGACCGGCGTCGACCACATCCCGGCGACCTATGACCGCGAGAAGCAGGCCTTCACCAAGGGCGAGCCGGAGTATGGCGCGCACTTCGCCGACGAGCTCGAGAACCTCGTCAACCTGCACGGCGCCAACACCATCGCCGCCGTGATCGTCGAGCCGATGGCCGGCTCGACCGGCGTGATCCCGGCGCCGAAGGGCTATCTCAAGCGGCTGCGCGAGATCACCCAGAAGCACGGCATCCTGCTGATCTTCGACGAGGTCATCACCGGCTTCGGCCGCCTCGGCTACGCCTTCGCCGCCGAGCGCTACGGCGTGACGCCTGACCTTCTCACCTTCGCCAAGGGCGTCACCAATGGCGCGGCACCGATGGGCGGCGTGCTGGTGCGCGACACCATCCACGACGCCTTCATGAGCGGCCCCGAGCACATGGTGGAGTTCACCCACGGCTACACCTACTCGGCGCATCCGATCGCCTGCGCGGCCGGCCTCGCCACGCTCGACATCTATCGCGACGACAAGCTGTTCGAGCACGCCCGCGCGATCGAGCCGAAATTCGCCGACGCCGTGATGTCGCTCAAGGGCCTGCCCAACGTGCTGGACATCCGCACGGTTGGTCTCACCGCCGGCATCGACCTCGCGCCGCTGCCCGACGCGGCTGGCAAGCGCGGCTACTCCGCGATGGAGACCGCCTTCCACAACAACGACCTGATGCTGCGCATCGCCGGTGACACGCTGGCGCTGACCCCGCCGCTGATCGTCAGCGAGGATCAGGTCGGCGAAATCATCGAGAAGGTCGGCAAGGTCATCAAGGCCGTGGCGTAAGCCGCGCGCGGACATCGTCAGCCAACAACAATGGCGGCCCCGGTGGCCGCCATTTCCTTATCTGGACTGCTTCCCAGCAGCGGTCATTCCGGGGCAATCGTCAACGCGGCCACGCGTTGGCGATTGAACCCGGAATCTCGTACTTGTTGGGAAGGGACGCGAGACAATATCGGGATTCCGGGTTCAAGGCCTGCGGCCTTGCCCCGGAATAACGTTGGTTGGCATAGCTATTCATACGGTCTCGCTCTGGCTCCGCATCGGTCATGTGCCGCCATCACCTTATGAAGTCCGCTCCTACCCGGCGTGCGGGAGAGCATCCCCGATCGCAAATAGCTTGCCCTGCAAGGATTGCCGCAGAACGGCACGCCTGATTGCCGGGAACCTTCGCAAATCCTCCACGTTCATGTCGCGAGCCGGCGGTTTGCGCGCGGCGAGCGGATTGTCGGAGGACGCGCATGCTTGCACCGCCAGGAGAGCTGCTGCGATTGGGGCTCGAACAGAGGCTCAACCGCGTCAAGCGCGCCACCCAATCCTACATTCGGGATCGCGCCCGGCAGGCCACCGGAACGGTGACGTCCTACGCCGTCGCCGCCGGGCTGTTCGCCACCGCGGGCATCTTCCTGATCGCCGCCTGCATCGTCGGATTGACCGCGCTGTTCCGCTGGGTGGAAATGACCTACGGCCTGTTCACCGCGTTCGCGGTTGTCGGCGGCATCCTGGTCGCGCTGGCGGCGATCTGCGCGATCGTCGCGGCAGTCAAGCTCCGCAGCCCTTCGCCGCACTATCCGTCGCTCTCCAGCCGGTTGCGCGTGGCGATCGCAGCGCCCGTGGCCCGGGAACCCGACGCGGACGAGATCGATCCCGACACCATCCCCTTGGCACCGTCATCGACCTCCACGAATCACGCGAGCGGAGTTGCGGGCGCACTCGGACGGATCAACGTACCCGTCGGTGTCGCCGTTGCGGCACTGCTGCTCGGCGTGGCCGCCCTGCGCCGACGTCACCGCAGCACGTGAGCCTGCCCGGACAGCGACAGGCGCGGTTCGACGGACATCGAAGAATCACCGGCTCAATCGAGCTGCTAAGCAACACGCGTTGATCAGCTCATGGCACCGCACGCATGTCTAAACATGTCTGGAATCCGCGAAGCGCTTCCCCCGGTGTTCTACGGATCGGCAACACTACGATGGCACTCCGCTTTCCCACGTGAACTTGCGTAAATGACACGCAGACGAGAAATCATCGGCGTCTCCCGGTATTTGAATCCCGCCCACTATCCTCGCGAATCAACAGAAGTGCTAAGGTTGCGTTCGGTTGGGAGCGTCGCCAAGCATGATCCGTATCTCCACGATTTTCGTTGCCATTTGTATGGTTCTGGTCGCGGCCTCGCTCGGCCTGATCCTGTATTCGGTGGCCGGTATCAGTGGCTCGGAATCCGCGATCGTCGCGCTCGCCGCACTGACGTTCCTGATTCTCTACAATGCCGTGTCGATGCGACTGCGCGACCGCACCGACATCGGCAGCCAGATCGCCGATCTGTCGCGCGGCACCGCCGACCTCGCGCGTCAGGTCGCCGAGTTCGGCCGCCGCCTGTCGGCGGTGGAGGGACGCATCGTGTCGTCGAGCTCGGTCAGCGCCGATCGCCTGCAAGGGGTCATCGGCGAGATCAACGAGCTCGGCGGACTGATGAAGCAGCTCGCCGTCACCGTGGCACAGCACGAGGACCTGATCGCGGCCATCCCGCCGGCAACACCGCCGGGAGCTGGGGCCGGCACGGTTCGCGACGCCGATCGCCCGCTCCCGGCGACCGCTTCCTCCAGCGGCGCGCTCGAGATGAACGCGCTGCCGTCGCGCGGCGTCGAGCAGAAGGTGGCCGAGACCTCCGGCACGTTCAGCGCGGCACCGGCTGCCGCCCCCCTGCCGCCCAAACCGCAGGCCCCGGCGGTCACGGCCGTGCCGCGCAGCCAGCCGCAGATCCTCGCCGCCGTCAAAGGCGCGATCGAGGACAACCGCCTCGACATCTATCTGCAGCCGCTGGTGACGCTGCCACAGCGCAAGGTGCGCTTCTACGAGGCGGTGACCAGGCTTCGCGACGAGCGCGACCAGGTGGTCGCGGCCGAGGACTTCATCGGCATCGCGGAAGCCGCCGGCCTGGTCGGGCGCATCGACCACATGGTTCTGCTTCGCTGCGTCCAGGTGCTGCGCCGCCTGATGGTTCGCAACAAGGACGTCGGCATCTTCTGCAACATCTCCTCGGCGACGCTCAGCAGCCCTGCAAACTTTTCGCAATGCCTCGATTTCCTCGAAGCGAATCGCGCCCTGGCGCCGTCCTTCGTGCTCGAATTCAAGCAGTCGACCCTTCGCAGCCTCGGTCCGACCGGGACCGAGCATCTCGCGGCCCTGGCACAGCGCGGCTACCGCTTCTCGATCGACCATGTCACCGACCTCCGGTTCGAGCCGCGCGAGCTCGCCGATCGCGGAGTCCGCTTCATCAAGGTCCCGGCCGCGCTGCTGCTCGACCCGAAGCAAAGCTCGGCCTCCGACATTCACCCGACCGATCTCTCCGATCTGCTGGGCCGCTTCGGCATCGACCTGATCGCCGAGCGGATCGAAGGTGAGAACAGCGTCGTCGACCTGCTCGACTACGACGTCCGCTTCGGCCAGGGCTTCCTGTTCGCGCCGCCCCGCCCATTGCGACCCGAGGGCGCATCTGCTACCGGCGAGGCCGCCGCCGGCCCATCGGGCGGGCAGGACATCAAGATTCAGGACCCCAATGCCGCCGGCACCACCTCTCTCGACGCGTCACACACCAATGCTCCGACGCGCAGCGGCAATGCCGCCCTCGCCCGCCGTGCCGCCGGGACCCTCTGAGATCAGCCGGCTGCCATGACCGTTCTCCGCTTCGAAGAGCGGCTGCGCGATCTGGTCGGCCGCAAGCAGGTGCTGCTGAGCGACATCTGGGGCGTGGTCCATAACGGGCTCGAGTCCTTTCCCGACGCCTGCGACGCGCTGCACCACTTTCGCCGCCAGGGCGGTACGGTGATCCTGATCACCAACGCACCCCGGCCGGCCGATTCGGTCCAGCGCCAGTTGCGCAAGCTCGGCGTCGCCGACGAGGTCTACAGCGCCATCGTCTCCTCCGGCGACCTGACCCGCCACTACGTGGCCGATCATCCCGGCGGCAAGGTGTTCTGGCTCGGTCCCGAGCGCGACAATTCCATTCATCGCGGTCTCGACCTGGCGCTGTCGCCGCTCGAAGAAGCGTCCTACATCATCTGCACCGGCCTCTACGACGACGAGACCGAGACCGCCGAGGACTACCGGCCGATGCTGCTGCGCGCCCGCGAGCGCAAGCTGCCGCTGATCTGCGCCAATCCGGACATCGTGGTCGAGCGCGGCGACCGGCTGATCTACTGCGCCGGCGCCATCGCCGAGCTCTACCGCGAGCTCGGCGGCGAGGTGATCTTCTACGGCAAGCCGCACCGGCCAATCTACGAGCGGGCCATGATGCTGGCCGAGCAGCACGCCGGCCGGCCGGTCGCGCGCGAGGAGGTGCTGGCGATCGGCGATTCCGTCCGAACCGATCTCGCCGGCGCGCACGGCTTCGGCATCGACTGCCTGTTCGTGACCCGCGGCATCCATTCCGAGGAGTTCGCCGGCGTCGAGCAGCTCGACCCGGCCTCGATCAAGGAGCTGTTCGGCCATCCGCCGCGCGCCCTGATGCGCGAATTGAAGTGGTGAACGGATCCTGAAACGCAAAACGCCCGGCCGAGTGCCGGGCGTCTTTCGTTGGAGTGGATCAGGCGGGCGTCAGGCCGTTGCCATGTCCGGGAACACCGCGTCGATCTTGGTCTTCAAGGTCGCGGCATTGAACGGCTTGACGATGTAGTTGTTCACGCCAGCCTTCTTGGCCGCGATCACGTTCTCGGTCTTGGATTCCGCCGTGATCATGATGAACGGCGTGGTCGCCAGGTTCGGATCGGCGCGGACCTCGCGGAGCAGGTCGTAGCCGGTCATCGGCTCCATGTTCCAGTCGGAGATCACGAGGCCGTATTTCTTGGCGCGCATCTTGTTGAGGGCCATCGAGCCGTCGCTGGCATCGTCGATGTCCTCGAAACCGATCTGCTTGAGAAGATTCCTGATGATACGGATCATGGTGCTGTAATCGTCGACGACGAGCACCGGCATCGTCAAATCAACCGCCATCTTGACTCCCCCAGACGCGAACACAACGCGCAGACTGTTACAAAAAAGCTCATGCGGCACGGGTCGTAACCGACCCCGCCATCCGCTTTCAGCAGTAGCATCAGCCGTTAAACAGCGCGTTAACTGCGCTGCGGCTGCATGTCGCTATTGCTGCGCTGCATGAGCGGAGGAACCCCTTCGGCTTGACTTCGCGGGGCCGGCCGCCCACCGTCACGGCAACCACCGTCCGCCGGTAGCCCACCGAAATCCGCGAGATATTTCCGTCACATGCCCGATTTCAAGATCATCCGCGATTCCACCCCGCCGTCGGACATCCTCAAGGGCGCGGTGGTTGCGATGGGCAATTTCGACGGCGTCCATCTCGGTCACCGGGCCGTGATCGAGGCGGCGATCGAGATGGGCAAGGCCAAGGGGCGCCCGGCGCTGGCGCTGACCTTCGAGCCGCATCCGCGGCGCTTCTTCAGCCCCAATACCCCGCAGTTCCGCCTGACCGACGAGACCGCCAAGCTGCGACTCCTGGCCGGAACCGGCCTTGCCGGCGCCGTGGTCATGGCCTTCGACAAGGGCCGCGCCCAGACCTCGGCGCAGGATTTCATTCACCATGACCTGATCGGGCGGCTCGGGATCGCCGGAATCGCGGTCGGCTACGACTTTCATTTCGGCAAGGGCCGCGTCGGCTCGCCCAGCCTGCTCGCCAACGAGGCCCCCAAGCTCGGCATCGAGGTCGACATCCAGGCCCATGTCGACATCGACGAGCGGCCGGTGTCCTCCACAGCGATCCGCGAAGCGCTGGCGGAGGGCCAGGTCAGCGAGGCGACCGCGATGCTCGGCGGCCCCTGGTTCGTGAGCTCCGAGGTCATCCACGGCGAGAAGCGCGGCCGCGATCTCGGCTACCCCACCGCCAACATGCGGCTCGATCGCGATTGCGGGCTGCGCCACGGCATCTATGCCGTCCGGGTCGGCCGCGGCCGCGGCGCTGAGCGGGTGCTGATCGACGGCGTCGCCAATTTCGGCCGCCGGCCGACCTTCGACAACGGCGCGCCGCTGCTCGAGACCTTCCTGTTCGACTTCAAGGACAGCCTCTATGGCGAGGTCCTGGACGTCGCCTTCATCGGCTTCATCCGCGAGGAGGCCAAATTCAGCTCGATCGAGGCCCTGATCCGGCAGATGGACGACGACAGCGCCAGGGCCCGCGCTTTGCTGGCGGCCCATCCCGGCCTTTTCCCCCGGCTCGGCGAGATCGGCTGATCCTCCTGCTCCATCGGTGACGTCATTCCGGGGCAGCCCGCCAGGGCTGAACCCGGAATCTCGAGATTCCGGGTTCGATGCCAGCGCATCGCCCCGGAATGACGCTGAACGACGATCCCGCAGCGCTGCTGCCGTAGGATCGCTTTGCGATTCCGCAGTCCGGCTGCTATGAGGAGGCCCCATGTTGATACGGCGCATCATCGGCATTAGCGGCCCGGCTTCCGCCTGAGCTTTGAGCTCGGCGCAAGACCGGGATGTCTCTGCTCGTTCCGCCGCCCGCGATCGAAATCGCGTCTCAGCGCCTCATCTCTCAGCCAGCCAGATCACGATGTCCGAAAAGCCGCAAAAGCCCGACGCCCAAAAATCCGACGCCAAGGACTATTCCAAGACCCTCTACCTGCCGCAGACGGAATTCCCGATGCGCGCCGGCCTGCCGCAGCGCGAGCCGGAGATCCTGAAATACTGGAGCGACATCGACCTCTACGGCAAGCTGCGCGACACCGCCAAGAACAGGCCGAAATTCGTCCTGCACGATGGCCCGCCCTATGCCAACGG
The DNA here is from genome assembly GCF_032484495.1 of Bradyrhizobium sp. SZCCHNS3052. Taxonomy (NCBI): domain Bacteria; kingdom Pseudomonadati; phylum Pseudomonadota; class Alphaproteobacteria; order Hyphomicrobiales; family Nitrobacteraceae; genus Bradyrhizobium; species Bradyrhizobium sp. SZCCHNS3052. Next base: position 374,466 of record NZ_JAUETB010000005.1, read on the forward strand.
CAACATCCACATCGGGCACGCGCTGAACAAGATCCTCAAGGACGTCGTGACCAAGAGCCAGCAGATGCTCGGCCACGATTCCAACTACGTGCCCGGCTGGGACTGCCACGGCCTGCCCATCGAGTGGAAGATCGAGGAGGAGAACTACCGCAAGAAGGGCAAGACCAAGCCCGACTTCCGCGACTCCGCCGCCATGGTCGCGTTCCGCAAGGAATGCCGCGCCTATGCCGACCACTGGCTCAACGTGCAGCGCGAGGAGTTCAAGCGGCTCGGCGTGATCGGCGACTGGGACCATCCCTACGCCACCATGACCTATCCGGCCGAGGCGCAGATCGCCCGCGAGCTGATGAAGTTCGCCGCCAACGGCACGCTGTATCGCGGCTCCAAGCCGGTGATGTGGAGCGTGGTCGAGAAGACCGCGCTCGCCGAGGCCGAGGTCGAGTACGAGGACTATCAGTCCGACACGGTGTGGGTGAAGTTTCCGGTGACGTCGCCGGCGCATGGCGCGCTCGCGGGCGCCTCGGTGGTGATCTGGACCACCACGCCCTGGACCCTGCCCGGCAACCGCGCCATCTCGTTCTCGCCGAAGATCGCCTACGGCCTCTATGAGGTCGCGGACGCGCCGGCAGACAATTGGGCCAAGACCGGTGACAAGCTGATCATGGCCGACGCGCTGGCCGACAGCGTGTTCAAGCAGGCGCGCGTCACGAGCTACACCAAGCTGCGCGACATCCCCGGCGACACGCTCGACGCCGTCGAATGCGCCCATCCGCTGAAAGGTCTCGCCGGCGGCTATAATTTCGTCGTCCCGCTGCTGCCCGGCGACCACGTCACCGACGACACCGGCACCGGCTTCGTGCACACCGCGCCCGGCCACGGCCGCGAGGACTTCGACGTCTGGATGGCGCATGCCCGCGAGCTCGACGGCCGGGGCATCGCAACCACCATCCCCTACACCGTCGACGAGAACGGCGCGCTGACCGACCACGCGCCGGGCTTCACAGGAAAACGCGTCATCAACGACAAGGGCGAGAAGGGCGACGCCAACGAGGCCGTCATCAAGGCGCTGACGGATGCCGGCATGCTGCTCGCGCGCGGCCGGCTCAAGCACCAGTACCCGCATTCCTGGCGCTCCAAGAAGCCGGTGATCTTTCGCAACACGCCGCAATGGTTCATCGCGATGGACAAGGACATCGCGGACCAAGGTCAGGCGAAGTCCGGGGATACGCTGCGTGCCCGCGCGCTGCGCGCGATCTCGGTCACGCAATGGGTGCCGGCCGCCGGCCAGAACCGCATCACCGGCATGATCGCCAACCGTCCGGATTGGGTGATCTCGCGCCAGCGCGCCTGGGGCGTGCCGATCGCCGTGTTCGTGCGCGAGACCGGCGACGGCTCCGCCGAGATCCTGCAGGACGAGACCGTCAACACCCGCATCACTGAGGCCTTCGCCAAGGAAGGCGCCGACGCCTGGTACGCCGACGGCGCACGCGAGCGCTTCCTCGGGTCCCGCGCCAACGAGGACTGGAACAAGGTCGACGACATCTGCGACGTCTGGTTCGATTCCGGCTCGACCCACGCCTTCGTGCTCGAAGACCCCGTGCACTTCCCCGGCCTCGCCGGCATCAGGCGCAAGGTCGATGGCGGCCAGGACACGGTGATGTATCTCGAAGGCAGTGACCAGCACCGCGGCTGGTTCCACTCGTCGCTGCTGGAGAGCTGCGGCACCCGCGGCCGCGCGCCTTACGACGTCGTGCTGACGCACGGCTTCACGCTCGACGAGAACGGCCGCAAGATGTCAAAGTCGCTCGGCAACACCGTCGAGCCGCAGAAGGTGATCAAGGAGTCCGGCGCCGACATCCTGCGCCTCTGGGTCTGCGCCACCGACTATGCCGACGACCAGCGCATCGGCCCGGAGATCCTCAAGAACACCATCGAGACCTACCGCAAGCTGCGCAACAGCATCCGCTGGATGCTCGGCACCCTGCATCACTACAAGCGCAGCGACGCCGTGGCGTTTGCCGACATGCCGGAGCTGGAGCGCTTGATGCTGCATCAGCTCTCGCAGCAGGCCGAGGTCATCAGCCGCGCCTACGCCGCGTTCGACTACAAGACCGTGATCGCGAGCCTGGCTGCGTTCATGAACACGGAGCTGTCGGCGTTCTATTTCGACATCCGCAAGGACACGCTGTATTGCGACCCGCCGTCGTCGGTGGCGCGCAAGGCGGCGCTGACCGCGATCGACCTGATCTGCGATGCCGTCCTGAAATGGCTGGCGCCGGTGCTGTCCTTCACCACCGACGAGGCCTGGCGGATGTACAGGCCCGACGCAGAGCCGTCGGTGCATCTGACGCTGTTCCCGGAGGCGATGGACCAATACCGCGACGATGCGCTCGCCGCGAAGTGGGAGACGATCCGCAACGTCAGGCGCGTCGTCACCGGCGCGTTGGAGCTCGCCCGCGCCGCCAAGACCATCGGCTCCTCGCTCGAAGCCTCGCCGGTCATCTACGTCGCCGACCGCGCGCTGCTCGGCACCTTGTTCGACACCGATCTCGCCGAGGTCTGCATCACCTCGAACTACGAGGTCCGCGAGGGTGACGCCCCGGCCGATGCGTTCCGGCTCGATGCGGTGCCGGGCGTGGCGGTCGTCGTCGAGAAGGCCGTGGGCAAGAAGTGCGCCCGCTCCTGGAAGATCCTGGAGAGCGTCGGCGACGACCCTGAGTACCCGGACGTTTCCCCGCGCGACGCGCAAGCGCTGCGCGAGTGGAAGGCGCTCGGGGTCGGTATGTGACGCGTGATCGCGCGACACCCACAACTGTCGTCCCGGCGAACGCCGGGACCCATAACCACCGGCGTTCATGTCGACGAAGGACGATGACCCAGACTTTCTCCGCCAACACACATCACGCGGTATGGGTCCCGGCGTTCGCCGGGACGACAGCGGTATTTGCCGCGAGTTGCTTGGCATGATCGCGCTCACCCCATGACCCCCCGCCTCCGCCTCGGCCTCATCGCCGGCTTCGCCACCCTGGTCATCGACCAGGCCTCCAAGCTGTGGCTGCTGTACGTGTTCGACCTGCCCAACCGCGGCACCGTCAAGATCACCCCGTTCTTCGACCTCTACCTCGCCTGGAACATCGGCATCAGCTTCGGCTGGCTGCAGAGTGAGAGCACGCTGGCGCAATATGGACTGATGGCGGTGAAGGCCGTCGCGGTGATCGCCCTCGCCATCTGGATGGCGCGTGCGGAAAGCAAGCTGGCGACGGCCGCACTCGGCCTGATCATCGGCGGCGCCATCGGCAACGGCATCGACCGGCTGGCCTATGGCGCGGTGGTCGATTTCGCGTTGTTCCACATCCAGATCGGCGGCACGGTTTACAACTGGTACATCTTCAACATGGCCGACGTGGCGATCGTTGCCGGGGTGGCGGGCCTGCTATATGACTCCTTCTTCGGGGCCCCCGCCGCAAAAGCGCCCTGATCCGGGTCGATACCGGCCGGTGCCGATCCTGGGTCAAGAGCCTGATGATCTTCACGTTTTCGAGATCGGCGCGATGCCTGGACGGCCCCCCGTCGAATCGAGGATCGCAATCGGTGGGTCGCGGCCGGTTCGTCGGAGCACGAGCACTGGACAAGCGAGGACAGGGAAAGCCATGCGCAAGACCGAAGTCAGCGGCCGGATCATGACCCACGCGGCCATTCGCGTCCTGCGGCTGTCCGCCGTTGCGCTCGGCATTGGCCTCGTCATGGCCGCCGGCGCCGCCCGTGCCCAGGACGATGAGGAAGACGACAAGACCTTCGAAGAGAAGATCATCGACAATCTGATGCGCGGTCTCGGCGGCACCAACATGGAGACGCCCTCCATCGAATACCGCGAGCGGTCGCCCCTGGTGGTGCCGCCCAAGCTCGATCTGCCGCCCCCCGCCGCTGCGGCGCAGGCGACCGCGCCAAACTGGCCGAAGGACCCCGACGAGCAGCAACGCCGGGCCGCGGCCGCCGCGCGCAAGAAGGAAAACAGGGATCCGGTCAATGCGGCCCGTCCGCTGACCCCGGCCGAGATGAAGATGGGGCGGACGGCCGCCGCCAAGCCGACTGAACCGATTCAGCCCGGCGTGGCCAACAACCCGATGATGAGCCCGTCGCAGCTCGGCTTCAAAGGCGGCCTGTTCGGCATGTTCAAGGGCAGCGACAGCGAAACCAAGCCGTTCACCAGCGAGCCGCAGCGCGAGAGCCTGACCCAGCCGCCGCCCGGCTATCAGACGCCGTCGCCGAGCTATGCCTATGGCACCGGCAAGCAGGAGCCGATCGGCGGCAAGCAGCTGGACATCATGACCGGCAAGGAACGGTGACGGCGGCAGCCGTTCGCCCGGAGATGCCGGCTTCGCTGGCGTTAGCGAAATTTAATGTCTCGCGGCGGCACGATGTCGCCGTTTTGTGACGTCGGGCGCCGTCCGGCGCGATGTAGCATGCTGCGCTCAAACCCGATCGCCCCTCCCTGCGGGCCTTCAGAAGGATCATGATGTCCTCGCACCGGTTCAAATCCGTCGCCGCCGCGCTCGTCTCCCTCATCGCGTTCACGGCCGGCGCTTCGGCGCAAACGACGTTCGCCTCCGAGCCCCCCGCCAGCTTCACCCTCCCCAACGGCCTGCAGGTCGTCGTGATCCAGGATCACCGCACGCCGGTGGTGACGCAGATGATCTGGTACAAGGTCGGCTCCGCCGACGAGACGCCCGGCAAGTCGGGCCTGGCGCACTTCCTCGAACATCTGATGTTCAAGGGCACCGAGAAGCATCCCGCCGGCGAGTTCTCCAAGACGGTGCTGAAGATCGGCGGCAATGAGAACGCCTTCACCTCGGTCGACTACACCGGCTACTTCCAGCGCGTGCCGCGCGATCAATTGCCGAAGATGATGGAGTTCGAGGCCGACCGCATGACCGGCCTCGTGCTGAAGGACGAGAACGTGCTGCCCGAGCGCGACGTGGTGCTCGAAGAGTACAACATGCGCGTCGCCAACTCCCCGGAAGCCCGCCTCAACGAGCAGATCATGGCGGCGCTGTACGTCAACCACCCCTATGGCCGCCCGGTGATCGGCTGGCGGCCGGAGATCGAGAAGCTCGGCCGTGAGGATGCGCTGGCGTTCTATCGCCGCTTCTACGCGCCCAACAATGCCATCCTGGTGATCGCCGGCGACACCGACGCCAAGGAAGTGCGCCCGCTCGTGGAGCAGACCTTCGCCAAGATTCCCGCGCAACCCGACATCCCCGCGCGCCGGTTGCGGCCGCAGGAGCCCGAGCCGGTGGCGCCGCGCACGGTCACGCTGGCCGACCCGCATGTCGAGCAGCCCTCGATGCGCCGCTTCTATCTGGTGCCCTCGGCCACCACCGCCGCCCCCGGGCAGTCGGCCGCGCTGGATGTGCTGGCGCAACTGATGGGTAGCGGCAGCAACTCCTATCTCTACCGTGCGCTGGTCGTCGACAAGCCGCTCGCGGTCAATGCCAGCGCGTCCTATCAGGGCACGTCGCTCGATCCGAGCCAGTTCTCGATCGCGGTCGCGCCGCGTCCGGGCGTCGATTTCGCCCAGGTCGAGGCTGTCGTCGACAGCGTCATCGCCGAGATCGCGCAAAACCCGGTCCGCGCCGAGGATCTCGAACGCGTCAAGACGCAGCTCATCGCCGAGGCGATCTACGCCAATGACAACCAGGCCACCATGGCACGCTGGTATGGCGGCGGCCTCACCACCGGATTGAGCATCGAGGACATCCGGAGCTGGCCCGACCGCATCCGTGCCGTGACCGCCGAGCAGGTGCGCGCCGCGGCGCAGACCTGGCTGCAGAAGAAGCGCTCGGTCACCGGCTATCTGATCAAGGACAATGCGGCCAAGCGCGAGGAGAAGCGGTCGTGATGAACACAATGACCTTCGCCCGCCGCTTCGCCTGCGTTGTCGCCGTCGGCGCCGCCGCGCTCACGATCGTTCCTGCCGCCCAGGCGGCGACCAAGATCCAGCACCTGGTGTCGCCCGGCGGCATCGAAGCCTGGTTCGTGCAGGACGCCACCGTGCCGCTGATCGCGATGGAATATGCGTTCCAGGGCGGCGCCTCGCAGGACCCCGTCGGCAAGCCCGGCGTCGGCAATCTCGTGGCCGACCTGCTCGACGAAGGCTCCGGCGATCTCGACTCCAAGACCTTCCACGAGCGGCTCGACCGCCGCGCCATCGAGCTGAGCTTCCAGATCTCGCGCGATCAATTCCGCGGCTCGCTGCGCATGCTGCGCGACAACAAGGACGAGGCGTTCGAGCTGCTGCGCACCGCGCTGACCTCGCCGCATTTCGACAGCGCCGACGTCGAGCGCATCCGCTCGCAGGTGATCTCCGGCCTGCGCCGCGAGACCACCAATCCGAGCTCGCTGGCGGGCCGCAAGTTCCTCGAGCTTGCCTTCCCCAACCACCCCTACGGCCGTCCGGCCAACGGCACGCTGGACAGCGTGCCGACGATCACCGTCGACGATCTCAAGGCCTATGTCGGCCGCGTGCTCGCCAAGGACACGCTGAAGGTCGCGGTTGTCGGCGACGTCGACCCGGCCACGCTCGGCAAGCTCCTCGATCAGACCTTCGGCAGCCTGCCGGCCAAGGCCACCTTGACGCCGGTGCCCGACGTCGTCGCCACCATGCCGCCGCAGCGCGCGCTCGTGCCGCTCGACGTGCCGCAGACCGTGATCACCTTCGGCGGTCCCGGCATCCGCCGCCACGACCCGAACTTCATGGCGGCCTATGTGGTCAACCACATCCTCGGCGGCGGCGGCCTGTCGTCGCGGCTCTACAAGGAGGTGCGCGAGAAGCGCGGCCTCGCCTACTCCGTCTACGACGCGCTGCTGTGGATGGATCATTCGGCGCTGTTCATCGGCAACACCGCCACCCGCTTCGACCGCGCCGGCGAGACCATCGCGGCCGTCGAGCAGGAGATCCGCCGCATGGCCGAGGAAGGCCCGACCCAGCAGGAGCTCGACGAGGCCAAGTCCTACATCAACGGCTCGCAGATGCTGGCGCTCGACACCTCCTCCAAGCTGGCGCAGGCGATGCTGCAATATCAGCTCGACAAGATGCCGATCGACTACATCGAGAAGCGCAGCGAGATCGTCAACGCCGTCACCCTGGACGACGCCAAGAAGGCGGCGAAGCAGCTCTGGAGCCAGGGCCTGCTCACGGCCGTGGTCGGCCGCACCCCGCAGGCCGCCGCCGAACCGTCCCAGGCGCCGGCCACGGCGCCGGTGACGAAGACGAACTGAGCGGGGCGCGGAGCTTCTCTCCTACGAGCACGTTGTTAGTCGCTCGTCATGCCCGGGCTTGTCCCGGGCATCTACGTCGTTCCGAGGACGCTGGGCCACGTGGATGGCCGGGCCTTCGCCGCGCCGAAGCGGCTTCGGCCGCGCAGGCGGGACAAGCCCGGCCATGACGAACGATCGTGGCCAACCACCGCTGGCGCCACAAAAACAGTGTCGTCCCGGCCTTGAGCCGGCAACTGTTATGTTGATGGAGTGATCGCATAAGGTTTTCGGTCGCGCATCATGGCATTCAGGATGGTTAGAA
>NZ_JAUETB010000006.1:0-354606 GCF_032484495.1 Bradyrhizobium sp. SZCCHNS3052
GTCTGGCGTGAGGATCAAGCTCCGCTACCGCGAGTACGAGCGGGATTGACCGAGAGCCGGGAAGACAAATTGGACGGTGCTTCCCCGACCTGCAGCGACCGCTAGATCGCGCAACGGGATTGCCGGCTGACAAAGGCGCTGCGCGGGTCGCAATCGATCTGCAGCCCTCAGGAAACGATCTGCGGACTTCAAATCAGATCGCTAAAGCCGACAGTGTTGCGCGGTCCCAAACCGAAGCAAACTTATCGCGAACCGAGAGTGATGCCGGAAATTTCGTTCGTATACGCGCCCAAACGTTGGCAAGCTATTGACGAACCATCATTTGTCGATCGTTCGGGAAGACCTCAGTATTCACTCGGACCCGCTTGTGTAAACACCGATCAACAGGAATTTTTAATTTCACCCCAATGAGATAGCCGCACGCGGCCCGCGAAGCGTCAGCACCGGAGGTGCATAGGGTGTGAAAAATCGCTTCCTTCTCTTCTCTGAGCCTTGGCTCGGCGTCTCGTTTCCATTTGTGCCTTGTGAACCAGTCCCACCTGAGCCGCCAGTTCGCGCAAGTTTGCGATGTGAGTGTCAATCGGGCCGTCGCGACGCTGCCTATGAGCTGCGGTCCAACTGCAAAATCCCTGCCTTCTCTTTGCAGAAGAAAGGCGCCAAATTCCCATTCCTTGGTCGCACGTCAATGAGGATCTCTCGGCAGTCCCGCTGCAGATCGACTGCGCTTGCCGGCGCTGGCCAGTGCCAATGATCGCCGATCCAACCATGCGGAAGGAGAACGCAAGGCGCGGCCAAAGACCAAGGATGAGGCGAGTTCAGAGTGTCCGCGGCGGCGCCGCAACTGACCTTTCTTCCGAGCTATTGCAGATGAACTGGAGCTCGTTCGGCAGCTCTCAACATGAAATGAGCGTCAGCAATGTCACTGTGCAGCTCGATGTCGTAGCCTATGTCTCAGCACGCTGAAGGCGTGGGCATCCAACGATCATGCGAGATCGCGCAACCAGCGCAATTCAAAGACTTCGGACGAATTCGTCCGTCCGCTTGGACGTCTTACCTGTGATCGGTTGTTGGATTCTTTCTCTGTCGCGAGCCGGGCCGAAGGCCCGGCGAGCTCCGGCCGCGTGCATGCGACCGCGCCGCGGCTGGGGTTGACCGGAGCGGCGGTGCGTTACATTGCAAGCGCAGAAGGCCGCGCAACCGATGTCACCCGGTTGCGCGGCTGGCGTTTAGACCGCGCGTTCCATCAAGCGTTTGGCCTTGCCTTCGAGCTCAAGCCTGGCGTCCTGATGCGCCTTGCCGCGCGCCACAGCCGTGATGCCTTGCACGAAATCAAAAATGCTCTCCGGCTTGCGGTTCTCTTCGCCAAGAACGGCTTCAATGACCTTCGCCGTCTCGGCTTTGGAAAGGCCGCTCCTGCGCAGAAAGCTCTCCCGATCCTCGTCCGTGCGGGCGACGATCCGCTGCCGGGCGGCTGCTATGCCGGCGACAAACGGCGCGGGTGAGGAGTTGGCAAAGTTCGTCAACGCGGGTGCGGCCTCATGCGCAAACCGCTGCGCGGCAAACTTCGAATGCCGGATCGTGATCTGCTCGAAATTCTCCACACCCCAGAGATTGCGGTTCATGCAGACGGCGCGCAGATAAAAGCTCGCAATGCCCAGCGTCTTGTTGCCGACCTCGCTGTTCCAGCAATAGAAGCCCCGGAAATAAACGTCCGGAGAACCGTCCGGCAACCGTCCCGCCTCGATCGAGTTGGTGTCATCGACCAGAAACAGGAACACGTCGCGGTCACTGGCATAGAGCGTGGTCGTGTGCTTGGTCACGTCCACGAACGGATTATGAATCATGGTCGACCAGTCGAGCACGCCCGGCACTTTCCATCGCGTATCACCGGTGCCGTTACCGGCGATCTGCATGACGGCCGCGACCAGTTCATGATCCCAGATACGACCATAGTCCGGTCCGGTGACGGCGCGAAGCTCGACCCGACCGCTAGCGGCCTCCAGCGTTTTGACCAGCTCGGCACGATGCGACAGCAGGCCATGCTGCAGATTGATCGCCGATAAGGGAGCGGGCAGTTGCCGAAGGTAAGCGGCGGGCGCGCCGACCAGCGTGCACAGCTGCCCAAAGCTCCAATGCGTCGGCGCCACCGGTTCGTCACGACCGGGAACGATCAGGGCCAGCCGCTCGGCGTTGTCTCGGGCAGCTTCGACGCGAATGGATCGGCTCTCGACGGTGCGGGCCTGGGCGCACTCTGCCCGGCTGCGCACAGCGTCATAAAGGTCCGGCAGGTTCAGATATCGCTCGTCATCGGGTCTCGCAAACCACTCCGAGGACACCCGGCCGATACGCTGGCCGCGTGAGATATCCACCCGAAACCCACCAGAAACCTTTTGCCCGCCGTGCTGAGAAACTGTCACGTTCATCGTTACTCTCCTGTCAGGTTGAAGCGCAGCGCTGCGCTGCAACCCTGCCCGTCGGCGAGACCTGGGGTAGCGAGGGCAAGGGCGGCCGGGAGCGGAGGGGGATCACCCGCCTGACAAGGGCGCGCGAGTTTCGCGCGCGTCTGCACGCGCCGTTCCAGTGCGAGAATACTGACATCAGATGAGAGGCGCGGAAGACCGGGGAGACCGTCCCGGCCGGCACCTTTGGTGCGCACCCTTGCCCGCGCGAGGGCGGAGCCATTAGCAATCTCTTCAAAAGAAAATGCTCCTTCCGCTCCCTGGACGGTGCGCAAGAAGCGCAAAAAGGCCCCGCCTCCGAAGAGGCGGAGCCGATGATCCGGTGTCGGATCAGTCGCCGCTGCGGCGCGACCAGATCAGGGTGAAGTCGTCGTCGCCTTCGACCTTGACCAGCGAGGCGTAGATCGGCGCCGGGAAGCTCGGATCGTCGAGCTTGACCGAGAGATATTCGCGGTCGCTGTCACGCGCGGTCTTCTTCCAGGCCGCGCCGAACTCGGTGGGACCGGCAAAGATGCGGTAGTCGGGCGCCTTGTCGTTGTCCTTCTCGGATGCGACGAACTTGGCCTTGATGTTCAGCGTCAGCGTCTTGATCGAGCCGTTGTAGCCGTTGTCCGAGGCGGTGAAGGTGCCGATGGTCGCCATGATGATCTCCGTCTGTTTGTTCGGGCCGCGCCCATCGCGGCCTCGATGGCGCCCTTTGTGCCCGGGGGCGATCGGCCCGCAGTCCGCAGGGCCCGCAGCGCAGCGGAGGACGGCGGAAGGCCGGCTTTTTTGACTTCCGCGAGGAATGCCGCTCGTTTCGCGGCAGGGGAAAAAAGCTGCCCTGAGCCGTTGCGGGAAGGCGATCGAGGCGCTTGCCGTCGCTTGGGCCTGATCAGCCTATTCGAGGTCGCGTCGGACGCGCGGCCCCCACGAACGGACGCGAGACACCCGTGCGACCGACCTGACGCGGCGCACGGACACGAACAAGGCCGCAGCGATCAAAGGGTTTCGGACCTGCGCGGAGCGACCGCCATGACGTCAGGTCGAAGCCAACGCAAGAAGCCCGACTGTTCGGGCGGCTGGTGCCATGTTGGAGAGGACCTGGCGTTGCCTGCCCAGCCGATCGTGTCGCCCGATTGATAACAACGCTTCGGCCTGAGGCGACAATATCATCGGTCGTCAAAGACGGACGACGTCTATTTGGATTCTGCCAACTTGCGTCCAACAGCCAGTCCGGCCTCGCGTTCCCAAGTCACACGAAGGGTTGGTGATCGCGTTACGCGGTCACTAATGTTGCGTGACACCGTCACGATAACCGGTCGGCTGCACGTCGGTTAGGTACGCGGCCGAAAATTCTCCATACAGCGCCGGAGCCGCTCTCGCGGCCCCGGCGCAATTTCTCACTCGGCAGCCACGGGGTAGGTTGCGCTGGTCTGCTCGCTAGGCGTTTCGCCTACACGCTCCTGATCAAGTTCGGGCGCCCGCCACAGCGCCGGCAGCCAGCCGGTCGCGGCCAACAGCTGCTCGGCGGCGACCGCCATGGCGAGCTTTTTCATGTCCGCGATCCGCTCGGCGGCCTCGGTGCCCGTCCCTTCCCGCACGGCGTCCAGAATACGGGCCTTGGTGACACGACCGAGATAGCTGCGCGCCGTTAGTCGCCAATATCCGCTCATATCCAGTTCAACCGCTTCCGCCAGCCGGTCGGCTGTGGCTAGCGCACGCGGCCGCCGCTCCCACGGCAGCTTGACTGCATTGACGGTCAGCGCAACGCAATGCGCGAACAAGGCCATGCGGCCTTCGTGATCGAGGTCGGCCACAAAGCTCCAAAAGCCGGCAACGTCACCGGGCATCTGCGTTGCCCAATTGGCATGGCGATCCGCCCACACCTTCTCCGGTGTGATATCCTCGATCCCATCAGCATGTGCAGTCAGATCGGTCTTGATCGGCTGAATGCCGACCACATGCGCATTGGCACCGAAGTAGAAGATTTGCGCGGCGAGCGCGTGGGTCACGGCTACGACGGCGATGCCCGGCTCTTCACTCAGATTGAGCCGCAGCCCCAAGGTGCTGTAAGCTGTGAGGTTCCGAACGAGCAGGTCCGACAATGGACAATCCTACTCCTCGTCGATCCCGCTCTCCTCCCCCTCCCCACCCTCAGCAGCTTCGTCACTTGCGCCTTCGGCCTCACGCGGCTCCGCGGCACCACCAACCTGCTCCGGTTGCGATCGCGGCTTGTCATCCTCAGGCCGGATGAAGCCGCGCTCGATACGAACCGGTTACAACGCCTGCAGCGTCGGCTTCTACGCGGGCGGCACGAATGCGCAGGGGCGATCAGTTATTCAGTTCACAGGCGGCGGCTTGGTCGTGGGCGACGGCGCGGTCAGGACGTTCAACACGATCTTTCAATGTGACGCTCACTGCGCCGACTGCCAGGTCTCGGACCAGTCGGGTTCTCCGCGAACGTCACCGGCAATCGCGCCTACGGCGGCAGCTGGATGAACACGAAGGCAACATGAGCCGGCGGACTGCAGGCGTGAGCGCGTCGATTGTCTCCTGGAATTCAACCTTGCTGACGAACGGCACCACGATCCCAGGCGGCACGACCACAGCGGGCAGCGTCGGCGCGGGCATGGTCTGCACAACCAAGTGCTGATCACGCCAGAGACTCAATCGATTGTTAACGGAACCGGGGCATCCTGAGCGTGTTAGAGGGTCAATGAGCACAAACTCGACCATTGCCAAGGCAAACAACGCCATCTTAGAGAGATTGGCGGGCGTACCCGCCAATCCTTCTTCGGCTAGCGACGAAGAAGCTGTTGGATACCCGTTCGTCAGCCTGTCGTCCGATGTTGGACATTCAGCGGCGGGTTCCACTTCGCAATCAGATCTTTCTCCTCGGAGAGCCGAGCAGCCTCTCCGGCTGGTGTGGTGTGCGTCACAAGAACGGTAGCACCTGCCCTCACGGCATCGGCCCATCGCTCATGATTCAGCAAGCGATTCCGGAGACTGTCGGCCTGTCCGAAGTACAGCGGCGTGTATCGCTGGTTGCCGATGTGCTTCAGGAAGCCATAGTTCCCAGGTTGATCGAGCAGATCATTCATCCGACCCGGATCCACACTCCAGTATCTATAGCTCCGGCCCGAAGCGCCCGCGTAGTCGATCGTCCAAGACATAGTGGTGTTCACTTTCTGAGGCCTTTGCCTCCTTGGAAAATGAACCAAGCTATTGACGCCGCCAATGCGAGAGATAAAAGTGGGCTCGCACTTGAGAGGGGGCTCCTCTGCTTGGTTCTCCGAGAGAGGTTCTGATCTTTGATTGACCGCCAGGCGCCACACCTCGGCGGTCTTTTCTCGAATCAGTATCAATGACCGCATACTCCGCATTATTTTTTTGGAGTGTGTTAATTTGAGCGCATTGAGCTTCACTTATGCCCAGCGGGAAATATACTGCGAATAACTAACAAGCCTTCCCTTGACGTCGCGCGACTCACGGGCAGCGCGCCGAACAGAGGGCTCGAAGCTCGGCAAAGTTCTGACTCGACTGTACGTTCTCTTTATGTTCTAGTCCACTATCCAATTCGGAAAGGTGGGCCATGGCGGATCTCGAAGCCCTCCGTGCCGAGATCGATCAAGCGCGCAAGCTGGTCAGTCGGCAGCAGCGGGATATTCTGACCCTTCGGCGGGCCGGCCGCGCGACGGCCGACGCCGAGATCGTCCTTTCGAGGCAGCTTGCTCGCCTCGACGGGTTGATCGGCGAGCGCAACCGGCTCACGGCCTCGAGGCCGAGCGCGATGCAAGGGAAAGTCCTGGGAGGCCGCGGGTGGTGAAGTATTTCAGCGACAGCGAGGATCAGCCACCGTTCCTCAAGGCGCTCGCCGAAGTTCGTCGAATCGCAGTGCTGAGGACTGGTACTATCACCATGTCCAGGCGATCATCGTCGCATCGACCAATACGCCGAGGCGCAATCGCGAGTTTTTCTGGAACATGCCCTACTCGACACCGGGCGGCGCGCCTGCCTCTGGTCCGATGATCCGCGGCAGAATTCGCGGAGGTGCCATGAGGTCGCCTATGAGCGCAGGATAGAGCGCGAAGGCTTGGTCGCCGCCATGATGTTGATCGTTGTGGCAGCTTGGTATGCTCTGTATTGGCTCGGGCTGATGTAACCGCCCGACGCCCTAGGCGATTAGGGCCTCAGCATCAATTGCGGCGGAAGTAGCCGACACAGGCTTGGTCCGATGGACATGCTCGGCGCCTTCGGAGCGGAGCGAGCACATTACACCTTCTTGGAATCGTTGATCTCGAATATCCCGCGCGCCTTAACGCGCTCGATTGCTTCACGCCGGACGGCAAGTGTCAGTGAGTCGACAAAAGAACGGACAGTAGAGGTTTCGACTGTCCTGCTGGACCTCTCAATGTCGCTGAGGTCGAGACGAAGCTGATTGGCAGGAGGCTCCGGATCGGGCACGGCGCCAAACTCCTAGATTCGGTACGTTAATTCTGCTCTTTTGCGGCCAAATCCGCAATAACCTTTGACTCGTAATCGAGTTGAGCGTCCAGCGGAATTTTAAAGATTGGCGTCGCGCTTGTTGATGACCTGTTAATAAATCTCCCATTGTCTTTTCGCGATCGAGTCGCGGCAAACGACTTCAGATAGTTGTGCGGGGCGACGCCGTCGTACTGCTTGAGCAAGACTTTTCCTTGCTCTTTTGGATCTTCAGTAATGGCGTCGTGGTGCAATGCGAGGGCTTTGCTCTTTCGATAGGGATGAATATACACGACCGTCGTGATCCCCGCGGCAACAATATGCCTGGCGCAATTATGGCAAGGGTACGTTGTAGAATAGAGGGTCGCACCGACGAGAGAATGTTTTCCTTCTCGCGCGACTGATAAGATGGCCTCCATCTCAGCGTGAATGGAGCGAGAGTATTCGATCAAATCGTCAACGTCCGTTTCCTTGAGAGCATCGCGAACGTCGTCGACTGTTATTGCTCGTTTCAAAAGAGGTTTTTTCTGGTAAGTCATAATTAGCGAAACTATTCCCTCCATTATTTTTTTTCTGCTGATCTCATTGTGGCAGATGTTGGCGCCCCACTTGAAGCAGCGATGATCATTATCTTGGATGGCTGCGCCGTCCCAAACTGATTGGTCGTCCTCGACGTATAATCCGCCGCCGAATTTGGGAACATCATTTCGTCCGATCGCAATTAGTTCGCCGTCTTTCGATAAGATCGAAGCTCCAACTTGTCGCGACATGCATGCAGATGCAGCGCCTGCCGCATCTGCATCGTACATCGCTGCCTCTTCTCTCGTCGGAGTGTGTATATTTACATTGAAGATCAGTTCCAGAAAGCGACGAAGCTTTCTCCGAAGCTCATCTGTCTTTTGGTCGTTACAGACAAAGAAGTCCGACAAAGAGAACACTTTCCGTGTCATCTGACCGAAAGTACCTGCTTCCCCTAAGTCGCGCTCTATAACCTTTTTGACGTCAGGAGCTGCAGCTCCGTCATTCACCAGCCGTATCTGCCGAATATCGTCAGGCGCGAAGACGCCGAAAACGCAAAGGGTTTCTCGATACACTTTTCTTAAGAGAGACAGCTCTTCCAGGTTTTTAAGCGAGTCGATGATGTATGCTCGGCGCCCCGGCATAGCTTTTCCGTCCTGTATTGCGCCCTTTTTGGTTCGAAATGTAACAATTCGCTCGATCGTTTTTTCGGCGAGATAGTCGGGGCCGAATTTCTCGCGCAGTTTATTTCCGGCGGTCTGCATACTGTCCACGTACAGATTTAGTGGCGTACGCGGAATCTGCGTCATGCCAACCCGATGAGCTTCCGCCGCAATAATATCGCTCTGCTTGAACGGGTCTGGGACAGTGTAGGAGAATTCTGTAGTTAGAAGTTCTTTGAGTAGTTTAGCCGAAGTGCTCACACCAGACCCAACAGGCCCAACGAGAGCTATTATTAGCTCCTGTGATTCCCTCTCATCGATCGATGTTGCGAGAGATTTCGGAGAGGATGAAAGCAAGTCTTTTGTTGCGGGGGCGCCCAAGTTTCACTCCCAAAGAACTTCACGCTTGTCTGGCTTCAACCGACCATTCGACTCAACACTAATTGGATCCCGCAACCTGACGGCGAACGCAAGAGAAATTCCCTAAACAGGGATGGATATTCAACGCAAATCAGCTGCGGCGAGAATATGGGGGGAGCGCCCGCATCGCGAGGCTCGTCCGGCTTCAGCGTAGTTATCCACTGTCGCGCCGGCGTCGGCATCTTGTCCTGGCGTCGCCAGGGATCAGTATCACGCAAGTGAATGGGAACGTCTATGACCAACGACAACAGCGAACCGCCGTAAGCACTAGAGGCGCGGAGCTTCGGGAGAAGGTGGATGAAACGCTGTCAGCTGATAGCAAATGAGCGTCTGAAGTGGCTGGCCGATCTCTTAAAGAACATAGCATCCGCAGCGGTGATTGGCGGCCTCGTCACGCCTCTACTTACCGCGGAGATTAGATGGCTGCCCTCTATTTCGGTGGGCATGATGATTGCCGTCTGTTGTGGCTGGGTGAGCCACAAGATGCTCGGCGATCTCAGGGGCGATGATTGATCGATCCGCTCGGCAGCTATTACCCGGGCTCGCTACCGACGAGCATGCCGCCGTGCTCGCGATGCCCGGAGAAAGCGCGGGGCTTCGGTCCCGCGCCAGCGTCACGAACCGATACTCTTGGAGAAACCGCCGAAGAGCCCCCCGACAAAATCGCCCACGCTGGACCAGTCCCGTCGCGCCTCGCTGGCAGCGCTTACAAGCGACGTTCCGATTGTAACTGACAGACCTTGAGGTACTGCGTTGAGCGCAACCAACCCCTTCTCGGAAAGCGTAGCACGTTCTGCGGGGTGGGCCCCGAATGCGACTGTGTATCCCTGATTATTGAGCCAACCGATTGTATATGCAATTTGATCGCTGACGGTCTTTCCGGATGGAAGCTGATGGCTCCAGTCCGTCCCTTGCGCGCCAAAAGCATTTGCGATCGCTTGTCGATCGATGTTCACGGGAGCGGGAAATTGCGAATACAGCTGCGCAAAGACCATTCCAGCAATTCGATTGAATTCCTGGATGTTTGCGGGTGGACCGCTTGAGGCCTCTGTGGTGGACGGCAGCGATTCCGGGGTCGATGTCATGCGTCGCTACCAGTTTCTGATCTCCAAGGCGCGCCACAGTACCATGAACAGGCGAACTATGCACGATCCCGCATGCGCGGGCTGCGCGCAGGCGGCCGGTCGAGCTCCGCAACTGCCCAGCCGACTACCAGGCCGCGCCTTCGATGTAGTCCCGGATCTCCGCCTCGGTCGGGTCGCGGTACAGCCAGCGGCCGTCCATCGGGCTGCGCCTCCGCATCTGGAGTGGGGCGAACATGCCGGGCCGGACGACCGGCAGCCACTCCGAGACCTCGGCACCCGGGCACATCTCGCATTAACTGACCGATCGCCGGCCGCCATGTTGGGACGAATCTCATCCCAGGCCCCCCCGCTCCACGAGCAAACGGCACCCAAGAATCACACAAAACGGAGCTTGTCGAAGCTACGGTCCGGAACGAGGCACCGCAGCTGAAAGCGTGGCTTTCCGGCATTCGACCAGAAAAGGCGCATGATTTCAACGGAGTTGACGGGAACACCTCTCCCCCAACGATGTATTTCCATCTCATCGACGGCATCTGGCTCGAGGCTACCAACCCCAACTTCTAGGCCGCTTAAAGCTGCCAATTGGTCTGCGCGCCGCAGACCGCGTGGTCGACGGGACCCAGCGCGCCGCTTGGGAAGTTCGAACATCCGAACCCAATCAGACGAGGCCACTATGTGCGGCTTCTGCGACAACTGGCGTGCGCGAATTTCCGATAGACGACGCCGGCTCGAAAGCCTGAAACTGGCGCCCTCGCTGTACCCGATGGGCGCCTCCATTGACGCTGCCGCTGCGGCAGTCGGAGAGCTGCGACGGCAAATCGGCGTGTACGAAACATTGCTCGATTGGTCGCCTTGCGGGCCAGCCAGGACGTGAAAAACACGGCCTCCGCCCCTTTTGGACAGTGCCGTTACACCGAGAACCTCTCAAGAACAATGAAACCAAGTCTGGGACTTATTCTGGGACTTTTGGACCGGAAATCTCGGATTGTTAGGGTTTTTGTTCGATTTTCGTGCTCGGTCGAGAAGCTGGGGATGGACTAAAAACCCTTTAGATTCAATTGAGTTACGGGGCGAATTTCGCTCTCAAGCCGAACCCGAGCCCAACATCTGGAAGCTCGGATGCACGAGCGCTTCCGGGGCCGCCACCAGTACGATCATCGCTGCGACCGCGAGCGTGCGGAAGGTGACGGCGCGGCGGTCGACCATGACCGCGATCAGCACGACCGCCGTCATGAAGAACGACCTTTGGGTCGCGACCTCCGCGCCTGAGAGCAACAGATAGAACGCCGCCGCGACCAGCGCCGCGGCCGCCGCCCATTTCTTGATCGGATGGCTGATGGTGAGGCCGGGGATCAGCGCCAGCAGCGCGCGCACGGCGAAGAATACGACGCCGGCGACGACCGCCATGTGATAGCCGGAGATCGACAGCACATGGCCGAGACCGGAGACGAACATCGCGTCGTTGACATCGGGCGTGATGGCGTCGCGCCGGCCGGTCAGCAGCGCGGTGGCGATGGCGCGCTCGTCGCCCGACAGGCGGCCGCGGATGCGTGCGTCGATCGCATCGCGCAGACCCTGCATGGCCGCCGCATAGCCCAGGCCGAAGCCGGCGGCCTGCGGCGGCGTCGCCGTCGTGATCGCGCCCATCACGAAGCCGGAGGCGCCGATGCCCTGGAAGAACATGTCGCGCGCGAAGTCGTAGGATCCCGGCCGCACCGGGGCCATCGGCGGCAGCAGCCGCGCCTTGAGCTGCACGAAGCTGCCGACCTCGGGCGCCGCGCCCTTGCGCACCGCGAGCCTGACACGCGCGATGGTGACGGCGTTGCGCGGGCTCTCCATCGACGTCACCCGCAGCACGATGCGGTCGCTGCGCTCGCGGATGTCGCGCGCCTCGACGAAGCCGGACAGCGCCACCGAATACAACGGCCGCGCCAGCACCGGATGCGCGACGCGCGCGGTCTTGACGGTCGCCGCGGCGAAGCCGCACGCCGCCGCCGCGATCATCACGGCAACCGGAAACAGCCGATGCCGCCGCATCATGATGGCGACGATGCCGAGCAGCGCCGCGGTGGTGGCGGCAATCCAGAGCACGGGCTCGTGATCGGCGGCGAAGTACAGCGCGATGCCGGCCCCGAACGCCACCGGCACCCAGGGCAGCAGCCGGCCCGCCCCGGCCTCCTCGGCCGCCCAGCTCTTCAGGCGGGCGGCGAACACCGACGACGCACCGGCCCCGATCGCGGGCCAGCCGCCGGCCAGCGCGCCGCGCGGCGGCCAGACATCGGCCATCACGCCCGCGATCCCGCGACGCCCTCCCGGCGGCCTGACCGGCTCCGCCATTGCCCCCACACCACCCGTTACCCGACGGGCGGAAAGGCTACCGGAAGCTGCGCGAGCGCGCCTAGCAGAACGGAACGGGAATCCTGGAAATCTGCACGGCCGCTGCGGGGGAACTTTTTGCGCCGCACGTGCTTTTCAGGGGATGGACGCGCACGACCCTGAAGACCCCTTCGCCGACCTCGCGCTCGAGAAGGCGATCCACCTGCGCTGGACTCTCCGGGACATCAAGGCCCACCGGCTGACGCTGTCCCCTGTCGCCGACGAAGATCTTTCGCTGCTCACCGAGCGCGGCCTCGTCGAACTCACCGACGGCGTGCCGACGCTGACCGAGGCCGGGCAGGACGCGATCAGCTGAGCCACACGCGTCCCGCGGTCTCCGCTTGCCTCACCCCTTCGCGACTTCCTTGGCGAAGGTGTCGCGCAGGCCGATGGTGCGGTTGAACACGAGCTTGTCGGGTGTCGAATCCGGATCGCGCACGAAGTAGCCCTGGCGCTCGAACTGCATCGGCGCGTCGGAATTGCTCTCGGCGATCGCCGGCTCGATGCGCGCGTCGGTCAGGACCTCGAGCGAGTTGGGATTGAGATCGGCGGTGAAGTCGGCCGCATTGGGGCTCGGATTGGCGAACAGCTGGTTGTAGAGGCGGATCTCGGCGGTCAGCGACTGTGCAGCGGGCAGCCAGTGCATCGTCGCCTTGACCTTGCGGCCATCAGGCGCGTTGCCGCCCTTGGTCGCCGGATCATAGGTACAGCGCAGCTCGACGATCTCGCCGGCGTCGTTCTTGATGACGTCGCGGCACTTGATGAAATAGGCGTAGCGCAGCCGCACCTCGTTGCCCGGCGACAGACGGAAGAACTTCTTCGGCGGATTCTCCATGAAGTCGTCCTGCTCGATATAGAGCTCGCGGCCGAACGCGATCCTGCGCGTGCCGGCTGCGGGATCGTCGGGATGGTTGATCGCCTCGAGCTCCTCGACCTGGCCTTCCGGATAGTTCTCGATCACCACCTTCAGCGGCCGCAGCACCGCCATCCGGCGCAGCGCCGTGCGATTCAGCTCCTCGCGGATGCAGAATTCGAGCATGCCGACATCGACGATGCTGTTCGCCTTGGCGATGCCGATGCGCTTGATGAACTCGCGCACCGCCGCCGGCGGCACGCCGCGCCGCTTCAGGCCGGCGATGGTCGGCATGCGGGGATCGTTCCAGCCGGAGACATGGCCGTCCTGCACCAGCCGCGTCAGCACGCGCTTGGATAGCAGAGTATAGGTGAGATTGAGGCGCGCGAACTCGTACTGGTGCGGATGCGACGGCACCGGCAGCTTGTCAAGGAACCAGTCGTAGAGGGGCCGGTGATCCTCGAACTCGAGCGTGCAGATCGAGTGCGTCACGCCCTCGATCGCGTCGGACTGCCCGTGCGCGTAGTCATAGCTCGGATAGATCTTCCAGGCGTCGCCGGTGCGCGGGTGGTGGGCGTGCAGGATCCGGTACAGCACGGGGTCGCGCAGGTTGATGTTGCCGGCGGCCATGTCGATCTTGGCGCGCAGCACGCGCGCGCCGTTCGGGAATTCGCCGGCCTTCATGCGCCGGAACAGGTCGAGATTCTCCTCGACCGAGCGGTCGCGGAACGGGCTGTTCCTGCCGGGCTCGGTCAGCGTGCCGCGCGACAGCCGAATGTCTTCCTGAGACTGGTCGTCGACATAGGCCAAGCCGGCCTTGATCAGGCCCTCGGCCCAGTCGTAGAGGCGCTCGAAGTAATCCGAGGCGAAGAACAGGTTGTCGCCCCAGTCATAGCCGAGCCAGCGCACGTCGGCCTGGATGGAATCGATATATTCCTGCTCTTCCTTGGTCGGATTGGTGTCGTCGAAGCGAAGATTGCAGCGGCCGCCGAACTCCTGGGCAATGCCGAAGTTGAGGCCGATCGACTTGGCATGGCCGATATGCAGGTAGCCGTTCGGCTCCGGGGGGAACCGGGTGACGACCGTCTTGTGCCTGCCGCTGTCGAGATCGGCCTGGACGATGTCGCGGATGAAGTCGCGCCCTGCCTCTGCCGTCGCCGCCGTGTCTGTCGTCGTGGTCATCAAGAATATCCTGCTCCGGAATTTGGCAGCCTATCTGCCAAATCCGCTTCCCCCAAGGAAGGCTTTAGTTATGCGATAGGCCTGCTATACACCCCCCGCCCTCTTGAGCCCCTGCCTGGATTTCGTGCTGCCGCCCATGACCATCCCGATCGTCACGCGCTTTGCCCCCTCCCCGACCGGCTTTCTCCACATCGGAGGCGCCCGGACGGCCCTGTTCAACTGGCTGTATGCGCGCGGCCGCGGCGGCAAGATGCTGCTCAGGATCGAGGACACCGACCGCGAGCGCTCGACCAGTGCGGCGATCGACGCCATCCTCGACGGCCTGAAATGGCTCGAGCTCGATTGGGACGGCGAGGTCATCTACCAATATAGCCGCGCCGCGCGCCATCGCGAGGTCGCCGAGCAACTGCTCGCCAGCGGCATGGCGTATCGCTGCTATGCCACCGCCGAGGAGCTGGCCGCGATGCGCGAGAAGGCGCGCGCGGAAGGCCGCACCCGGCTCTACGACGGCATGTGGCGCGACCGCGATCCCAAGGAGGCGCCCGAAGGCGTCAAGCCGACGATCCGGCTGCGCGCGCCGCTGACCGGCGAGACCGTGATCGAGGATCAGGTGCAGGGCCGCGTGGTCTGGCAGAACGAGAACCTCGACGACCTCGTGCTGCTGCGAGGCGATGGCAATCCGACCTACATGCTGGCGGTCGTCGTCGACGACCACGACATGGGCGTCACCCACGTCATCCGCGGCGACGACCATCTGATCAACGCCGCGCGCCAGAAGCAGATCTACGATGCGCTCGGCTGGACGGTGCCGTCGATGTCGCACATCCCGCTGATTCACGGGCCCGATGGCTCGAAGCTGTCGAAGCGCCACGGCGCGCTCGGCGTCGACGCCTACCGTGCGATGGGATATCTGCCGTCGGCACTGCGCAATTACCTGGTGCGGCTCGGCTGGAGCCATGGCGACCAGGAGATCTTCTCCACCGAGGAGATGATCAAGGCGTTCGACCTGCCGGCGATCGGCCGCTCGGCGGCGCGGTTCGACTTTGCCAAGCTGGAAAATCTCAACGGCCACTACATCCGCCACAGCGACGATGCGGCGCTGGTGCGCCAGTTCGAGGACGTGCTGAATTACGTGCCGAACGGCGCGGCTCTCAAGGCCAAGCTCAACGACGCCACGCGCGCGCAGCTCACTTTGGCGATGCCGAGCCTGAAGGAGCGCGCCAAGACGCTCTTGGAGCTGATCGACGGCGCCGCCTTCATCTTTGCCGACCGGCCGCTTCCGATCGACGCCAAGGCCGCCGCCCTGCTGACGCCGGACAGCCGCGCCTTGATCGGCCGGCTGCGTGACGCGCTGGCTGCTGTCGCGTCCTGGAGCGGACCGGCCACAGAAGCCGCGCTGCGTGCGTTTGCTGAAGCCAACAATCTCAAGCTGGGCGCGGTGGCGCAGCCGCTCCGCGCGGCGCTCACCGGCCGAACCACCTCACCCGGTATTTTCGACGTTCTGGCGATCCTGGGGCGTGATGAATCCTTGGGCCGTCTGGAGGACCAGACCACCTCATAAGGTCTCATGGCCCCCCATCTTGCAGCGCACAGGGCAATACGATACGCATTTGCGCGGCACCCACTGGTTTTCCCGGCTCGAACATCCTTCACACGTTGCGGCGGGCTCGTTGACGGATGTTAGGGCCGAAGGACACTAGTAAGTATAAGATTCCAGTACGGTTTCGGATTTGACCTTCGCTTAAGCTGTTGGCAGCGACAGTGACGCGAATGTCAAAGCCACCGCACTAGATAAAGTCCACCTGCCCTGCCATCTCTCAAAAAGAACAAGGGCCAAGCCTAACGATCTCATCGGGGACAAACGATGGACGCAAAATCCGCAAGCAAGACCGCGACCCTCACCGTCGGCAACAAGAATTTCGATCTTCCGATCCTGAGCGGCACCGTGGGTCCCGACGTCATCGACATCGGCAAGCTCTACGCCCAGACCGGGATGTTCACCTATGATCCCGGCTTCACCTCGACCGGCAGCTGCCAGTCCAAGATCACCTATATCGACGGCGACGCCGGCGTCCTGGAATACCGCGGATATCCGATCGAGCAGCTCGCCGAGAAGGGTGACTTCCTGGAGACCTGCTATCTGCTGCTGTACGGGGAGCTTCCCACCAAGGCCCAGAAGCAGGATTTCGACTATCGCGTGACCCACCACACGATGGTGCACGAGCAGATGTCGCGCTTCTTCCACGGCTTCCGCCGCGACGCGCATCCGATGGCGGTCATGGTCGCTTCGGTCGGCGCGCTCGCCGCGTTCTACCACGACTCCACCGACATCAACGATCCGAAGCAGCGCATGATCGCGTCGATGCGGATGATCGCGAAGATTCCGACCCTGGCGGCGATGGCCTACAAATACACCATCGGCCAGCCTTTCGTTTATCCGAAGAACTCGCTCTCGTTCGCCGAGAACTTCCTGCACATGTGCTTCGCCGTGCCGTGCGAGGAGTACAAGCCGAACCCGGTTCTCGCCGACGCGCTCGACAAGATCTTCATCCTGCACGCCGATCACGAGCAGAACGCCTCGACCTCGACGGTGCGCATCGCCGGCTCCTCGGGCGCCAACCCGTTCGCGTGCATCGCCGCCGGCATCGCCTGCCTGTGGGGTCCGGCGCATGGCGGCGCCAACGAGGCGGCGCTGAACATGCTGGCCGAGATCGGCACCGTCGACAAGATTCCGGACTTCATTGCCAAGGTGAAGGACAAGAACAGCGACGTGCGCCTGATGGGCTTCGGCCATCGCGTCTACAAGAACTACGACCCGCGCGCCAAGATCATGCAGAAGATGTGTCACGCGGTGCTCAAGGAGACGGGCCACGCCGACGATCAGATGCTCAAGGTCGCGATGGAGCTCGAGAAGATCGCGCTCAGCGATCAGTACTTCATCGAGCGCAAGCTCTATCCGAACGTCGACTTCTACTCGGGCATCACCCTGAAGGCGATGGGCTTCCCGGTGTCGATGTTCACCGTGCTGTTCGCCGTCGCCCGCACCGTCGGCTGGATCAGCCAGTGGAGCGAGATGATCGAGGATCCGCAACAGAAGATCGGCCGTCCGCGCCAGCTCTACACCGGCGTCGCGACGCGCGACTATGTCGAGATGGACAAGCGCGGCTGAGCGCAGCGCAACTCCGCTTTCGAACGGCGCCGTCGATCCCGACGGCGCCGTTTCGTTTGTGAGGTCGCGCCTTTCTGACTCGCGGCATCGGCCGGGAGTGCATCAGGCCAGCGCCTCGAGATGAGACCTGAGCTGCTCGGCCCCGTATGGCTTGGCAAGGAAGTGCGCGCCGGACGGCAGTTCCGAAGGGGTCACCTGACCTGACGTCACCAGGAGCGCGACCGGAGGCCAGCGGTCCCTGACGACGGCGACCAGCCGCAGGCCATCCATCGACCCCGGCATTTGGACGTCCGTGAAGACCACCGATATGCGGTCACATCGTTCGAGAAGCGAAATGGCCTGATCGGCGTCAGCTGCCTCGATGACTTCGAAACCGAGGTCTCTGATCATGTCGACAGCGTTGGCGCGGATCAGCCCCTCGTCCTCAACGACCAGAACTGTTTTTCTTGTGAGCCGAACGCGGGACACTCTGTCTCCTGTCCAATCTCATTCAATCGCACGACGATCATTTTGTTCCGGCGAACGTTCCGGGGCTGAATGCGTTGAACGGTGCAAATCGAAGACACGACTTGCATCCTGGATCGGGGACCAGCTCGAGCATACGATGACGACCAATCCCAACCCGGACGTCGACGCTGTCCAGCAGCTCGGCGCCGTTCCCAAAATTCTGGACTCGGTGAGCAGGATCACCGGGATGGGATTCGTTGCGGTCGCGCGCGTGACCTCGGATCGATGGGTCTGTTGCGCGGTTCGCGACGACATCAATTTCGGCCTGAAGAAGGGCGGCGAGCTGCGCGTCAAGACGACGATCTGCAGCGAGGTCCGGGAGCGAGGCGAAGCCGTCGTCATCGGGGACGTCGAGACGGATCGCCTGTTTCGCGATCACCCGACGCCAAAGCTCTACGGCTTTCGCAGCTACATCTCAGCTCCGATCACCCTGTCCGACGGGACCGTCTGGGGCACCCTGTGCGCGATCGATCCAGCGCCGCGCGAGCTCGACCGGCCCGAAATCGTCAGCACGTTTCAGCTGTTCGGGGAGCTGATCGCCGCCCAGCTGGAGCTTCATCAGCGCTTCGCGCTCAGCCAGGCCAGCCTCGGCCTCAGCGAGAAGCGCAGGTTTTCGACCGAGGAACGGCTGAAGATCACCCAGGCTGACCTGCTCGACGAGCGCCGGACCGCCGAGCTGAGAGAGCAATTCATCGGCGTTCTCGGCCATGACCTCCGCAATCCGCTGGCCTCGATCGACGCCGGAATGCGCGTGCTGCTGCGCAACCAGGACGGCGCCAGAGCGCCTGAGATCATTTCCATGATTCAGAAATCAGTCATGCGCATGGCCGGACTGGTCGACAACATCATGGATTTCGCCCGGGGGCGCCTCGGCGGCGGCCTGACGATCAAGCCCGACGCGCGGCAACCGCTGGCGCCGGTGATCGAGCAGGTCATCTCCGAGATCCGTCTGGCCTGGCCCGATCACGAGATCGAGTCCCGGATCAACATCGCGGAGCCGGTCAAATGCGACCGCAGCAAGATCGGACAATTGTTCTCGAACCTGCTCGGCAACGCCATCTCCTACGGCGACAAGGACAAGCCGATCCAGGTCTCCGCAACAACGAGCGAAGGCTGTTTCGTGCTCGCCGTCACCAATCACGGACCGCCGATCTCGGACAAGGCGATGCAGAATCTGTTCAAGCCCTACATGCGTGGCGAGCGTCCGAGCCAGCATGGTCTCGGGCTCGGACTCTACATCGCCTCTGAGATTGCGCGAGCGCATGGCGGCACGCTCCAGGCCACGTCGACCGGCGACAGAGCGACCTTCGAATTCAAGATGCCGCTTCAGGCCTGATCAGCGCCGCCCGCTGCGCATCGTCGCCAGCACGATGTCGGCCGCGCGCACGCTCGGCGAGGCCGCGCCCGTGGACATGATCGCGTCGAGGCGATGGAATGCCTCGACCTGGCGCGAACGTATCGGACCGTCGCCCAGGAGATCGGCGAGAACGGGCACGAGATTGTCGGCGGTGCAGGCTTCCTGAAGGAATTCCGGAATGACGTTCTCGCCGATCACGAGATTGGCGAGAATGACCGATTGCACGTTGACGACTCGCCGGAGAATGAACGCCTCGATCTCGCCGACGCGATACGCCGTCACCATCGGCACGCCGGACAGCGCGAGCTCCAGGGTCACCGTGCCGGACTTGGCGAGCGCGGCGCGCGCGCGCCTGAAGGCTGCCCGCTTCTCGGCCTCGCCCGTGATGATCTCCGGAACGAGCGGCCAGTTTGCGACTCCAGCCCGCACCGCGGCTTCGAGATGCGGCGTGGTGGGCAGCACGGCTTCGAAGGCCAGGTTTTGGGCGCGCAGCCGCGCCAATGTCTCGCCGAACACGGCGATGTGGCGAGCGACCTCGCTGCGCCGGCTGCCAGGAAGCACCAGCAGAACGGGAGGGTCGGCATCTCGGCGCGCCTGCTCTGCCGCATTGGGGCGCAGGTTGGCGAGCTGTTCGATCAGGGGATGGCCGACATAGGTGCAGGGCGGACCATTGAGCCTTCGGAACGCCTCCGGCTCGAACGGCAGCAAGCCCAGCACGTGATCGACGTAGCCGCGCATCGCGCGCGCCCGGCCCGGGCGCCACGCCCATACGGTCGGCGCCACGTAGTTCACGATCGGAATCTCGGGATCGCGCGCGTGAACCCGCTTCGCCACGCGCTGGGTGAAATCGGGACTGTCGATGATGACGAGCACGTCGGGCTGGTCCGCAACGATCGCATCGACGGTGCCGCGGATCAGACGGAGGATCTTGGGCAACTGCTTCAGCACCGCCGCGAAGCCGACGATCGAGAGCTCCTCGATCGGAAACAGCGAGGCGAGTCCCTCGCGTGTCATGCCGCGGCCACCGACGCCGGAGAATTCGACGCCGTCGCCGAGCCGCTGGCGCAGCACCTTCATCAGGCTGGCGCCGAGGCGATCACCGGACTCTTCGGTCGCGACCAGGCAGATCCTGCGCATGGCCGGGCCTGCCGGAGGCCGGGGCGTCACGCCGTGACACCCGTGATGAACACGCCTGCCCGATCGGCGGCAGCCACTGTCTCCTGGGGATCGGCGAGCAGAGTATAGGCGGCAGCGACGGCGACTCCGGCGAGACCCGCCGCCGAAAGCCCCTCGACGGTGCGCGGACCGATGGTCGGCAGGTCGTAACGCAGGTCCTGGCCGGCCTTGGGCGCCTTCACCAGCACGCCGCGCCCGGCAGCAGCACGAATGCGGCGATCGGCGCGCAGCCGCGCCACGCGGGCCAGCAGCCCGTCGGTGCCCTCGATGTCCTCGAGCGCAACGACGTGGCCGTCGATCACGACCACGGCCTGCCCGACATCGAACGGCGCCATGGCGCGGAGCACGGACATTCCTTTGGCGATGTCGCCGGTCACCAGATCGTTGGGCCCGCTCCGCGTCAGCCGCCCTTCGGGCACGAGCAGATTGGGGGCGACGTCCTTGACGCCGATCATGTGAAAGCCGTGGCGCTCGAAGATGCGGCCGACACCGGACAGCAGATGATCGTCACCGCCGCGAAAGGCCGACCAGATGTAGGGCAGCTCGCGCAGCGTGCCCCAGTCGAAGCGGATCTCCGACACGGCCGGACGAACGAGATTGCCGATGAACATGAGATCGCGAACGCCCTCGGCCTTCAGTAGCTTCAGGGCATTGCCGAGTTGGCCGAGGCCGATCCAGTGATGACGAAAGCGCGCCAGCGGCTTTGGCTCGCAGATGCCCTTCAGGGCGAACAGCACCGGCGTCTGGCCGCGCGCGACGATGGCATCGGCGACCGCGAAAGGCAGCACCCCGCCCGCGGCGATCATGCCGATCGGCGGAGAGGTCTCGGCGGCCGGCGTCGCCATGGCGCTACGGCTCGATGGCCGGCCTGCCGATCTCGGGCAGGCACAAGGCACGATGTCGGCCGCCATCGATGAAGGCGAGGATCTCGGCAATGGCGGGATCCTCGCCGGCCAGCGGCCGCACCGCCGCGAGGCGATCGGCGAACACGCCGGGGCCATGGAAAAGCTTTTGATAGAAGGCACGCACCGTGGCGAGGCGCTCGCGTGTGAACTTGCGGCGCTTCATGCCAATGACGTTGAGACCTTCGAGCGCGGCATACTGGCCGTTGGCGAGGCCATACGGAATGATATCGCCGCGTACGCCGCAGACGCCGCCGACCATCACGCCATGGCCGATGCGGGTGAACTGATGCACCGCGGACAGGCCGCCGATGTAGACGGAATCACCGACCTCGACATGGCCGCCAAGTGTCGCCGAGGTCGCGAAGATCACGTTGTCGCCGACAACGCAATCGTGGGCGACATGGGCATTGTTCATGAAGAACCCGGCATTGCCGACCTTGGTCAGGCCGCCGCCTTTCGTGGTGCCGATGTTCATCGTCACGCCTTCGCGGAAGGTGCAGCCGGAGCCGATCTCGAGCCGATGCGGCTCGCCGCGATAGCTGAGATCCTGCGGCGCGCCGCCGAGCACAACGAAGGGCGAGATCACGTTGTCATCGCCGAGCGTGGTGTGGCCCATGATCTGGACGTGGCTGATCAGCTTGCAGTTGGCCCCGATCACGACGTTGGGGCCGACGATGCAGTAAGGACCGATCACGGTCCCCTCACCGATGACGGCGCCATCCTCGACGCGTGCGGTGGGATCGATCTTGCTCATTTCGACGCAATCAACTTTCTACCAGCTCGTCAGTCGGTCAGCATCGCGCCGACATCGGCCTCGGCGACGACGACGCCGTCGACCTTGGCATCGCCGTGGAACCACCACATCGTCTTGCGCCGGCCGATCGAGCGCATGTGATACTCGATGGTCTGGCCGGGCAGCACCGGCTTGCGGAACTTGCACTTGTCGATGGTGAGGAAATACACCGCGCGCGGCTTTTCCGTGCCCTCGACCGACTTGATGCCGATCACGCCGGCGGTCTGGGCCATGCCCTCGATCATCAGCACGCCCGGATAGACCGGC
Source organism: Bradyrhizobium sp. SZCCHNS3052 (assembly GCF_032484495.1). Taxonomy (NCBI): domain Bacteria; kingdom Pseudomonadati; phylum Pseudomonadota; class Alphaproteobacteria; order Hyphomicrobiales; family Nitrobacteraceae; genus Bradyrhizobium; species Bradyrhizobium sp. SZCCHNS3052. Next base: position 22,195 of record NZ_JAUETB010000006.1, read on the forward strand.
CGCTCCGGAAAGTGCCCCTGGAAGCAGGGCTCGCCGATCGAGACGTTCTTGACGCCGATGCCGCTGTAGTCGGCCCGGATGTTCTTCACGCGGTCGATCAGGAGAAATGGATAACGGTGCGGCAGCGTCTTGAGAATCTCGTTGATGTCGACGTCCGCAAACCTGATGGGTGACTCCTCCATCACTCCCGTCCCTCGTCCCTGTTCGTCGCGGTCGAATCTCGCACCAGCCGTTCCACCGCAACGATCTCGCGGAACCACTGCTTGGTCGGCTTGGCGAAGAAACCGCCCCACCGGCCGTTCGGCGGAATGTCGTCCTTGACGCCGCTCATCGCCGTCACCTGCGCACCATCGCCGATCGTCAGGTGATTGTTGATACCAACCTTCGCCCCGAGCGCGACGTTGTCGCCGATCGTGAGACTTCCTGCCAGCCCGATCTGGGCCGCCAGCAGGCAATGCCGTCCGATTGTGACATTGTGGCCAATCTGCACCTGGTTGTCGATCTTGGTGCCCTCGCCGATCACCGTGTCGCGCAGGCTGCCACGGTCGATCGTCGTGCCGGCGCCGACCTCGACATGGTTCTGGATCAGCACCCGCCCGGTCTGCGGCACCTTGGTGTGCCCATCCGCGCCGAAGAAGATGAAGCCGTAGCCGTCCTGGCCGATGCTGCAGCCAGGATGGATCAGGACGTCGTTGCCGATCAGCGCGCACTGGATGACGGTGCGGGCGCCGACATTGCAGTCGCGACCGATCTTGACGTGGGGGCCGATCACGGCACCCGCCCCAACGATCGTCCCTGAGCCGATCTCGACATGGGCGCCGATCACCGCCAGCGGCTCGACGATGACGCCGTCCTCCAGCCGCGCGGTGGGATCGATGATGGCTTGAGGCGAGATTCCGTCATCGCCGAACCAGGGCTGCGGCCGCAGTGCGTCGGCATGGAACCCGCGCGCGAGCTGCACGAAGGCGCGGAACGGCTGATTGGCGCGAAGCACTGCGACATGGGACGGCACGCGCGCCTCGAATCGCGGACTGACCAGGCAGGCGCCCGCTTTGGTGCCGGCGAGCTGGCCTGCGTATCTGAGGTTGTCGAAGAACGCCAGATGCATCGGGCCGGCCTCGTCGAGCGACGCCAGTCCCTTGACGACCTGCTCGCCGCGGGATGGGTCGACCAGGGTGGCCTTGGCGGCGGCGGCGATCGCCGCCAGGGTCGTGGGCGGCGGCGATTGGAAGAAGGTCGGCTGGGCCATTCCGTCGTACTCTCAAGACAAAAAGTCAGAGCCCGGCTCCGGTGTCCCGGAACCGAGCTCCCATTTCTTACACCGGCGAGGTTGGTCGATGCCAACCCGGATTCGATCGGCCCAGGCTCAGAACGAGGTACCGCCGCCGAACCGGAATTCCTGCGTCCGGTCGAACTGACCCTTGGTGAGCGGGATCGCGTAGTCGAAGCGCAGCGGACCGAACGGCGACGCCCACACCAGACCCACGCCGACCGAGGTCCGGACCTTGTTCTGGTCATCGAGCTGCAGACCAAGGCAGGTGCCGGCGTTGTTCGGGTTGCGCGTCGGCTTGATACAGCCGGGGGTATTAACCTCGCCCGTCGCAGCCCAGGACGTCGGACCCTGATAGCCCCACAGGCCGCCAGCGTCGGCGTAAACGGCACCCTTCAGGCCCGTCTCCTTGGGCAGGAACCAGAACGGCATCTGCAGTTCGAGCGAAGCGCCCCAGTACTTGGTGCCGCCCAGCGCGTCCTGCGTGCCGAATGGATTGATATCGCGCGGACCAATGCCGTTCGGAGCGAAGCCGCGAACCAGGTTCGGACCCATCTGGAAGTGATCGAGCATGCGCAGCTGCGTATTGCCGATCTTGTTCAGGATGCCGCCCTGGAGGTGGACGATGCTGACGATGTCCGACACCAGCGGGGTGAAGTACTTCGCATCGAACGCGGTCTTCAGGTACGACACATCGCCGCCGACACCCGCGAAGTCCTGCTTGAAGTCGACCAGCAGGCCGTCGGTCGGGTTCTTGTTGTTGTCGAGCGTGTTGTAGTTCAGCGTGTAGCCGAGTGCCGAGGTCAGCGTCGCGCCGTTCGCCAGCTCCTGGCGGACCGGCAGCGAGGCCTCGCCATTGGCAAAGCAGCCGAGACCGCCGTTCGGATCGGCGAGACCATTCGCATTGATGAACGCCGGCGTCGGATTGAACGGCACGAAGCGGTTGCCGATCAGGGTGCCGGCCGCGACGTTGTTACAGTCCGACAGCGTCGCCGGCAGCGAGATCTCCTGGCGGTAGATCGAGTAGCGCAGTTGCAGCGACAGGTCTTCACGCAACTGGAAGCCGAGGCGCGGGCTGAAGCCGAGCGTCTTGGTGCCGTAGGAGATGAAGTTGTTGGCGAGCTGCTGGCGCTGGTAGAGGTCGAGGCCCAGCGCGACCCGGTAGTCGAGCAGATAGGGCTCGACGAACGACAGCGAGTAGCCGCGGGCGAACTGGCCGTAGGTCACCGACGCCTTGGCGAACAGGCCGCGGCCGAGGAAGTTGCGCTCGGAGATCGAGACCTCGGCGAGTGCACCGTCCGTGGTCGAATAACCGCCGGAGATCGAGAAGTCGCCGGTCGACTTCTCTTCCAGGTTGACGTTCAGGACCACGCGGTCGCTCGAAGAGCCCGGCTCGGTGACGATCTTCACGTCCTTGAAGAAGTCGAGGTTCTTCAGGCGGCGCTCGGCACGGTCCACCAGGGCGCGGTTGTAGGCATCGCCCTCGGAGATATCGAACTCGCGGCGAATGACGTAGTCACGGGTGCGGGTATTGCCGCGGATGTTGATGCGCTCGATATAGGTGCGCGGGCCCTCGTCGATGGCGAACACGACCGACACCGTATGAGCCTCGAAGTTGCGATCGCCGCGCGGACGGACCACAGCGAACGCGTAGCCGCGCCGCGAGGCCTCGATCTGCATCTCCTCGACCGACTTCTCGATGTTCTCGACGTTGTAGAGCGAGCCGACGCTGACGCGCGAATATCCGCGCAGCGTGGTGGCGTCGAGCGTCGCGATCGACGACTGGAAGTCGACCGAACCGACCCGGTACTGCTGGCCTTCCTCGATCTTGAAGGTCACGAGGAAGCCCTTGCGCTCTGGATCGTACTCGCTGAGCGCAGCCACGACCTGCACGTCGGCATAGCCGTTCTTCAGGTAGAAGCGGCGAATCAGGTCGCGGTCGGCCTCGACACGGTCCGGATCGTAGACGTCGCCCGAGCCAAGGAAGCTCAGGAGGTTGGTCTCGCGGGTCTTGATGACGTCCTTGAGGCGATAGGACGAGAAGGCGTTGTTGCCGACGAACTCGATCGACTTCACGCCGGTCTTCGCGCCTTCCTCGATCGTGAAGATCAGGTCGACGCGGTTGTTCGGCTGCTCGATCATTTCCGGCGTGACGCGCACGTCGTAACGGCCCGAGCGGCGATAGATCTCCGCGATGCGCTGGGCGTCGGACTGCACCATCGGGCGCGACAGCGTGCCGCGCGGCTTCGACTGCACTTCCGTCTGGAGCTGCTCGTCCTTGACCTTCTTGTTGCCCTCGAACGCGACGCGGCCGATCACCGGATTCTCGACGACCGTGACGATCAGGCGTCCGCCCTGGCGGTTGATCTTCACGTCGGAGAACAGGCCGGTCTCGATCAGCGCCTTGAGGCCGTCATCGACCCGGCCGGCGTCGAGCGTCCCGCCGGGGCCCGGCTTGAAGTACGAGCGGATGGTCTCCAGCTCGACGCGGCGGTTACCGACCACTTCGATCGAGTTGACCGTCTGAGCCGCAGCTGGCGACGAAAGAACCACGCTCGCCAGCGGCAAAGCCACCGGGCCGGCGAACATGATAAAGGCGGCCGCCAAGCCCCCCCGCACCCGCAATCCGAACTTCATGCGCTACGCGCCCTTATATTCCGTTGCCGGTTCCGTACCCCTACGAACCCGACAGATTCCCATTTGTCGTTCGCTTGTAGCCAATTTGGACCCGGCGGCAAACGCCGGATCTCTCTGAATTTTCAAATTCGTTTCAAAACGTTGCCCAACGGCCACGTCGTAAAAAAGCCGCGCTCAGGACCCGGCGAGGTGAAGGATATCGTTATAGGTTGCAAAGACCATGAGCATGAGGACCAGCCCGAGGCCGATTCGGAACCCCATCTCCTGCGCCCGCTCCGACAGCGGCCGGCCGCGGACGGCCTCGACCCCATAGAACAACAGGTGTCCGCCATCGAGCAGCGGAACCGGGAACAGGTTCAGGAGCCCGATCGAGACCGACAGCGTCGCGCACAGTTGCACAACGAACTGGAAGCCGAGGCTGGCTGCCTGTCCCGAGAGTTGTGCGATTCGGATCGGACCGCCGACGTCGCCGGCGCTCCCGGCGCCCGCGAACAGCGAGGCGATGAACTTGAAGGTCGTGGAGATGATGAACCAGACCTGCTCGAAACCGATCTTGATCGACTCGAGGAACCCGACGGGGATCGACCGCGATTCGTCCGGCTTGGCGTTGTACTGGATGCCGAGCACGCCGATCCGGTGGCTGTTGCCGAACAGGTCCTTGACCTCCTTGAGCGCCGGCGTCGCCTTCAGGGTGAGTTCCGTGCCGTCCCGCTTGATCAGGAAGGACAATTCGGTGCCGGCGCTGACCGAGACGACGCGCTGCATGTCGGCGAAGGTCTCGATCTCCCGGCCGTCGATGGCGGCGACGACGTCACCGTCCTTGAAGCCGGCCTGGGCCGCGACGCTGTCCGGCTGGACGGCATCGACCCGCGGGGTCGTGTTCGGCTTGCCGAAATACAGCGCCATGCCGGCGAAGATGATGACCGCGAGGATGAAATTGGCGATCGGGCCGGCCGCGACGATCGCAGCGCGCTGACCGACGGTCTTGTGGTGGAAGCTGTCGGCCCGCTCCTCGGCCGTCATCTTGGCGAGCGCCTCGGCCGAAGGCGTCGAGGCCTCGGATTCGTCGCCGAAGAACTTCACGTAGCCGCCGAGCGGGATCGCCGAGATCTTCCAGCGGGTGTTGTGGCGGTCGTTGAAACCGATCAGTTCTGGGCCAAATCCGAGCGAAAACGTCAACACCTTCACGCCGGCCCAGCGTGCGATCAGGAAATGGCCGAGTTCGTGGAAAAACACCACGATCGTCAGCACGAACAGGAACGGGACGATGTAGCCGAGAAGGCCGTGGCTCAACGTATTGAAGATATGGTGGAAAAATTCCGACATCGATGACCTTCCCGATGGGCCGGTGGCCCGTCCAACCCTTTAAGATGCTTTTGCGGCGATTTGAGGCAAGAGGCCGGAGGCCCTTTTTCGCGCGTCATGGTCAATGGCGATGGCGTCGTCCGCCGAGGTCAACGGTGCCAGATTACCCGAACGCGTCCAGTCCTCGAGGGTCGCCTCGACCAGCCGGGCGATCGCACCGAACCGGATGTGACCAGCGATGAAGGCCGCGACGGCGACCTCGTTGGCCGCGTTGAACACCGTCGTGGCGCCGCGCCCGGTGCGCAGCGAATCGTACGCCAGCCGCAGACCGGGGAACCGCTCGAAGTCCGGGGCCTCGAAGGTCAGCGTGCCGATCTTGGCGAGATCGAGCCGGGCCGACGGCCCCTTGATGCGCTCCGGCCAGCCCAGGCAATGGGCGATCGGAATCCTCATGTCCGGCGCGCCGAGCTGCGCCACCACCGAACGGTCGGAGAACTCGACCATGCCGTGGACGATCGACTGCGGATGCACCAGGACGTCGATCTCGTCGGGCGACAGCGCGAACAGGTAGGACGCCTCGATCACCTCGAGGCCCTTGTTCATCATCGAGGCCGAATCGATCGTGATCTTCTGGCCCATGCTCCAGTTCGGATGTTTCAGCGCCTGGGCCAAGGTCGCCTGCTCGATATCGGCCGGCGCCCAGGTGCGGAACGGGCCGCCGGAGGCGGTGATGATCACCCGCACCAGTTCCTCGCGATTGCCCGAGGACAGCGCCTGGAACAGCGCGTTGTGCTCCGAATCGGCCGGCAGGATGCAGGCGCCAGCCCGCGCAGCCCGCTCCATGAAGAAATCGCCGGCACAGACCAGGCATTCCTTGTTGGCGAGCGCCACGGTCGCTCCGCGGTCCACCGCGGCGAGCGCCGGCTTGAGGCCGGCGGCGCCGGAGACGGCGGCCATGACCCAGTCGGCGGGACGGGCTGCCGCCTCGATGATGGCGCTCTCCCCTGCCCCGCATTCGATCCCGGTGCCCGCCAGCGCGTCGCGCAGCTCGTCGAGGCCGGCCGGATCGGCCACCGCCACGAAGCGCGGGTTGAACTCCCGGGCCAGCTTCACCAGGCCCTGGACGTTGCTGTTGCCGGTCAGCGCCTCGACGCGGTAGCGCTCCGGCGCGCCGCGCACGAGGTCCATGGTCGAATCGCCGATCGAGCCGGTGGCGCCGAGCACGGTGACGCTGCGCACCTCCGCGAGACCGGCCTTGTTGTTCCGCAATGGCACTGCGCTCATGTTCTCACCAAACAATCTCGACCGGCCAGCCGCGCTGCCGGTCACCAAACCAGAAGACCGCGGCCGACGCCATCGAGGCCGCCGCGCAGCAAACCGAGCAATGCGGCGACGACGATCGCCGCGACATAGCCGTCCAGGCGATCCAACAGGCCGCCATGGCCGGGAATGATGTGACTGGAGTCCTTGACCCCGAACTGCCGCTTCACCGCAGATTCGAGCAGGTCGCCGAGCTGCGAGACCACCGACAGCGCCGCGGCGAGCATGAGCATCGCCATCAGGCCGCCGGCGCCGGCCATCGACCAGGCGGCCGCGGCGACGAGGCTGGCGGCGAAGCCGCCGACGGCGCCGGCCCAGGTCTTGTTCGGGCTGATCCGCGGCGCGAGCTTCGGCCCGCCGATGCTGCGGCCCGCAACGTAGCCGCCGATGTCGCTGGCCCATACGACCAGAAACACCAGCACCAGCGCATGCCATCCCTCGGCCGCATCGAAGCGCACCAGCACCGAGCCGAGCTCGGCGGCCGACGCGTAGGCGAAGCCGGCGGCCACCCAGGCGCGACGTCCCGCAGCGAGCGCCGTGACCGCGACCAGGCCGAGCCCAAGCACGACGACGGCGAAGTCGATCAGGCCATAGGCGCAGCAAAGGCCGGCAACGCCGATGGCCAGTGCGCCGGCCGTGCCGACGCTGGCCGTGCGAACCTCGCCCACCACCATCAGCCATTCGAGATACAGGCCGACCGCGACGACCGTGACCAGTGCGGTCCAGAATACGCCGCCGGCATAGGCGGCGCCGAGCGCCAGCGGCACCAGCACCAGCGCCGCCGCCACCCGCATCACCAGATTGCTGGTTGCAGCCTTTTTCGGCGGCGCGGGATCATTGCGCTGCGCGGCGTTGGCGGCGTCTCTCACGGCTGCGGTATCCGGTTTGGTCACGAGGCGGTTTTCGCCACGAGACCGCCGAAGCGGCGTTCACGCCGGCCGAACTCGGCGATCGCGCCCTCCAGCGCGGCCTTGTCGAAGTCGGGCCAATGGATCGGCACGAACACCAGCTCGCTATAGGCCGCCTGCCACATCAGGAAGTTGGACAGCCGCTGCTCGCCGCTGGTGCGGATGATGAGATCGGGATCTGGAATATCGGGCGCATCGAGATGAGCGCCGATCGCATCGGCATCGATCGAAGCCGGATCGCGCCGGCCCTCGGCGACCTCGCGGGCCAGACGCTGCGCCGCGCGCGCGATCTCCTGGCGCGAGCCGTAGTTGAAGGCGACCACGAGCGTGAGCTTGGTGTTGCCCCGGGTCAGTTCCTCGGCCTCGCTGAGAAGCGCGCAGATGTCGGGCTCGAGCCCGTCGCGCTCGCCGATCACCCTGACACGCACGCCGTCGCGATGCAGGGTCGCGAGATCGTTGCGGATGAAGCGGCGGAGCAGCCCAAACAGGTCGCCGATCTCGCTGGCCGGACGCGACCAGTTCTCGGACGAGAACGAGAAGATGGTGAGATAGCGAATGCCGAGCTCATGCGAGGCGCGCACCACGCGGCGCAATGCCTCGACGCCACGGCGATGCCCTTCCGCACGCGGCAGCCCGCGGGCCGCAGCCCAGCGGCCGTTGCCATCCATGATGATGGCAACATGGGCCGGTCCGTCGGACCGGTCCGGCGCCTCCGTCATCGGGGCCGCGGCATTGGACATCAAGCGCATCCTTCAGACGGTGAGGATTTCCTTTTCCTTCGCCGCCAGCAGCTGGTCGATCTCCGAGATCACGCTGTCGGTCGCCTTCTGCACATCGGCAGCGAGGCGCTCCTGATCGTCCTCGGACATCTCGTGATTCTTCTCGAGCTTCTTGAGGGTATCGAGACCGTCGCGGCGGACATGGCGGACGGCGACACGGGCAGCTTCCGCATATTTATGCGCGACCTTGACCAGCTCCTTGCGCCGCTCCTGGTTGAGCTCGGGAATGCGCAGCCGGATCACCTGGCCTTCGGTCGCCGGCGACAGGCCGAGGTTGGAATCGACGATCGCCTTCTCGACGGCCTTGACCATGGAGCGGTCCCAGACCTGCACCGAGAGCAGGCGCGGCTCGGGAACGGAGACGGTCGCGAGCTGGTTGAGCGGCATGTGCGAGCCATAGGCTTCGACCTGGACCGGCTCCACCATCGACGCCGAGGCGCGGCCGGTGCGCAGGCCGCCGAGCTCGTGCTTCAGCGCCTGGGTCGCGCCCTGCATGCGGCGCTTCAGTTCGTTGAGGTCGAAATTGCCCGTGCTCATCACGCTTTCCTTTCTGCAATCCGGGGCGTTGCGGCCGGCTCTGCCAGGCCTTGAAATGCCTGCGGCCGGACTCGGGCGACTCCCGGATGAAATCCTGTCTCGCTTACGCTTCTACCGCAGGCTCGGGATCGGTCCAACACCGGCGGCCGACGGTGCCGCGGCTCACCCCGCGACGATGGTGCCGCGGCTCACCCCGCGACGATGGTGCCGCGCCCTTCGCCCTGCAGCATCGCGCCGATCGAGCCCGGTTCGGCAATGGAGAACACAATGATAGGCAGCGACGTTTCCCGGGCAAGGGCGAATGCGGTCGCGTCCATGACCTTGTAGCCGCCTTCGATGGCCTGCGAATGGGTCAGCCGGTCGAAGCGCTTGGCGGCCGGATCCTTCTTGGGATCGGCGCTATAGACGCCATCGACATTGGTGGCCTTGAGCACGGCCTGGGCACCGATCTCGGCCGCCCGCAAGACCGCTGTGGTATCGGTCGTGAAATAGGGATTGCCGGTGCCGCCCCCGAGCACGACGATGCGTCCTTCGGCCAGCGACTTGTGCGCCGCAGCGCGGGTGAACAGCTCGCACACCTCCGGCATGACGAAAGCGGAGAGCGCCTGCGCCGGGGTGCCCTTGCGCTGGATGGCGGCTTCCAGCGCCAGGCAGTTCATGACGGTGGCGAGCATGCCCATGGTGTCGCCGGTCGGACGCGACACGCCCTGCGACGAGACCTCGACGCCGCGCACCATGTTGCCGCCGCCGACCACGACCGCGATCTCGACGCCGAGCTTCTGGGCCGCGATGAGGTCATCGGCGATGCGGTCGACGGTCGGCTGGTCGATGCCGAAGGAATGAGGGCCCGCGAGATATTCGCCGGACAGCTTGACCACGACGCGACGATAGACCGGCTCAGCCATGTGCCAATGCTCTCCTATCCCGCGCGTTGAGATCCGGCGCGAACGACGCGCCGGATCGTGACTGTGCTCAGTCGTTACTTCTTGCCGCTGGCGGCGGCGACTTCGGCAGCGAAGTCGGTCTCTTCCTTCTCGATACCCTCACCGAGGGCATAGCGGACGAAACCGGCAACCTTGATCGGACCGCCGACCTTGCCTTCGGCTTCCTTCAGCGCCTGCGCGACCGACTTGCCGCTGTCGTGGATGAAGGCCTGCTCGAGCAGGGTGACTTCCTTGTAGTAGGTCTTCAGGCCGGACTCGACGATCTTCTCGATCACGTTTTCCGGCTTGCCCTGCTGACGATACTTGTCGGCGAGCACGTCCTTCTCGCGCTTGACGAGCTCCGGATCGAGACCCGCCGCATCGATCGCCTGCGGATTGGCCGCGGCGACGTGCATCGCGAGCTGACGGCCGAGCACGGCGAGCTCGTCGGTCTTGCCGGGCGACTCCAGCGCCACGATCACGCCGAGCTTGCCGGCACCCTCGATGACGGCGCCATGGACGTAGCTCGACACGACGCCCTGGCTCACTTCGAGCGAAGCCACACGCCGCAGCGTCTGGTTCTCACCGATGGTGGCGATCGAATCGGCAATCGCGGCCTCGACCGTGATGCTGCCCACCTTGGCGGCCTTGATCTTCTCCACGTCGGCCCCGACGTCGAGCGCGACCTGGGCAATCATCTTGACCAGACCCTGGAAGTGCTCGTTGCGGGCGACGAAGTCGGTCTCGGAATTGACCTCGACGACCACGCCCTTCTTGCCGGAGGTCAGCGCGCCGATCAGACCCTCGGCCGCAACGCGACCGGCCTTCTTGGCGGCCTTCGACAGGCCCTTCTTGCGCAGCCAATCCTGCGCGGCCTGCATGTCGCCGCCGTTCTCGGTGAGCGCGGCCTTGCAGTCCATCATGCCCGCGCCGGTCGACTCGCGCAGGTCCTTCACCATCGCTGCGGTGATATTAGCCATCGTTGAACGTCCTTTTGCCTGTCCAAAGCGCGACGCAGCGGATGGCTCGTCGCCGCCCGCTGCCAGGAAAAACCTATCTCAGTCGCGATGGCCGGCGTGAGACGCCGGCCAGAATGGTGTTGTGTCGTCTTACGCGTCGGCGAGCGACTTGGCCTGCGCGACCCAGGCATCGGCCCGGCTCGGGAGACCGACTTCTTCGCCGATCTGGTGCGCGGTGTCGTGGTTGAGCTCGGCGAGCTGCCAGTAGTGGAAGATGCCGAGGTCGTTGAGCTTCTTCTCGATCGCACCGGACACGCCGGTGAGCTTCTTGAGATCATCGGCGGTGCCGCGCGGACCAGGCAGACCCTGGAACGTCGAAGTGGACGCAGCCGGAAGATCTTCCTCGAGCGGAGCCGCCGAGGCGCCGACGTCGATCCCGAGCTCGCCCTGCGCGCGCGAGATGCCGTCGATGGCGGCCCGCGCGATCAGGTCGCAGTACAGCGAAATGGCGCGGCCGGCGTCGTCATTGCCGGGCACGACGTAGGTGATGCCCTTCGGATCGCAATTGGTGTCGACGATCGCGGCCACCGGGATCTTGAGGCGCTGGGCCTCCTGGATCGCGATGTCTTCCTTGTTGGTGTCGATCACGAAGATCATGTCGGGCAGACCGCCCATGTCCTTGATGCCGCCGAGCGAGCGGTCGAGCTTGTCGCGCTCGCGCTGCAGGGTCAGCCGCTCCTTCTTGGTGTAGGAGTTGGCTTCGCCCGAGGACAGCACCTCGTCGAGATGACGCAGGCGCTTGATCGAGGCCGAGATCGTCTTCCAGTTGGTCAGCGTGCCGCCGAGCCAGCGCGAATTGACGAAATACTGCGCGCAGCGCTTGGCTGCATCGGCCACGTTGTCCTGCGCCTGGCGCTTGGTGCCGACGAACAGGATGCGGCCGCCCTTGGCGACGGTGTCGCTGACGGCCTGCAGCGCCGTGTGCAGCAGCGGCACGGTCTGGGCGAGATCGATGATGTGGATGTTGTTGCGGGCTCCGAAAATGAAATCGGCCATTTTCGGATTCCAGCGGTGAGACTGGTGACCAAAGTGCACGCCAGCTTCGAGCAGCTGACGCATCGTGAATTCAGGCAGCGCCATTGGATATTCTCCGGTTGATTCCTCCGGAAACGCGTGAGCAAAAACGGGCCGTCAAGGCCCGGCTTGCCACCGGACGCCCTCTAGGAGAGCCAAGTTTCCGTGTGAGATGGCGCGCTATATAGCCGGATTTTGGCGCAACGCAAGGAAAATGGGCTCATTCGGCCTGCAGAAGCTCGACCATCGCCGTCCGGGCCTGCCCCTCCTGCAGCGGAACGAAGTCGACCGGACCCTTGTTGTCGGCGCCCGACGAGGCCGCGGCCATGACGCCCATGCCGAGCAGGCCGAACGCCATGCCGCCGCCCTGCATAGCCCTGGACCGATCACTGGGCCTGATCGAGAAGAAATAGGTCCGCCCCGGCTCTGTGTTGAAATCGAGCACCGAGTCGCCTGGGAACAGGGTCTGGGTGGCGACGAGGTGGTGCGGACCGGCCGGCCGGTCGACGTAGACATAGGTCCCGGGGATCAGGCGGCTCAGCGCGACGCCGTCGACCTTGGCGTCGCACGTGGTCCGGTCCAGCCAGGCATCCTTCAAGCTCATGATGATGATGCGGGACTGCCCGGCACGCGGCGCCCCGATCTTCTGTGACACCACAGCGTATTCGGTGCCTTCCTTGCCTGTCAGGCATCCTGATACCAGAAATGCCGCTCCCAATCCCAACAGCGCTCGCCTGTTCATTGCCCCCCTCCCCGTAGAAACCCGGGCTTCGAGGCTATGACGGGAACCAGGAAACTTTCAACCTCCGGGAGCAAAGACAGTGGAACTGTGATCAGCGCTCCACACCGGCCGGGGCCAGCGCGGCGCGGTCGGCATCGAGCTTCGCCCTCAGCCGCGCGGCGTCTCCGAAGAAGGTCTGATCGTCCTGCACCGGGACCAGGCGCAGGGACGGCGGCATCAGCACGTGGCTGACATTGGGACGGCCGGAATTCGCCAACGCCTCCGACCGCTGCACGGTCTGGATCGCGATCGCGACCACCAGCAAAAGGCCGACCACCAGGCCCTTGGCGAGCATATGAGTGCGTCCGACCTCACGCAGATGCAGCAAGCAGGTCGCGGCGAGAACGATCCACGAAACGACGTAGCCGTAGGTGAAGACAGCGGTCCAGGTCAGGGCGAACGAGGCAATCTGGGCGAACTCGCTGTAGACCCAGAACGCAATCAGACCCGCCTGCGCGATCAGGAGGTGGCGCAGAAAATGCGAGCGGCCGGAAAACAGCCGCGCCAGCAGCGCCCAGACGCCAACCCATGCGACGACCACCCCGATCATCGTGACGGTCGGCACAAGATAATCGGACAGATGCGCCTCGGAGGTCTGCGCAAACCAGGTCATCACCGCGTTGATCGCGAGCAGCACGGCACCGAGGGCGATCGCGGCGATGATCGGCAGCGCCCCGCGTTCGGAGCCCGCGAGGCGCTCCGGCTCGACGGCATGGCCGGCGTCGCGGACCCGCAGCAGCGTCTGGCCGATCCGGATCGGCTTGGCGCCGTCGAGGACGAGCTGCGGCTTCCGGCTCTTGCCGCGATCGAGAAAGAGGCCATTGGCGCTGCCGAGATCCTCGGCGACCAGGCGCCCCTCGCCGTCGCGGAAAATTCGCACATGGCGCGCGGCGACATAGGGATCGTCGAGGATGACGTGATTGTCGTAGCCGCGGCCGATGCTGATCTCGGCGGCATCGACGCGGAAGCGGCCGGCGACGTCGCGATGCTTGGAGAGGATCTCGATCCAGATCATCGTGCGACCTGCAGGCGTTCGAGGAAGCTCTTGCCGAGGCGCAAGGCGTCGTCATAGGCGATCGCCTGCAGGTTCAGCCGCGACACCAGCGCCTCGTCGGCATGGTCCTGCGTCACCGCGACCAGCACGACGTCATAGAGGCCGTCGAACTCGCGATAGCCCTGCGCGCACCACAGCACGCGTAGCGGCGGATGAGCGGCCGCCGGCGTCACGCCGACGAAATCGGCATGGCAATGCTGCGGCGTGTACCATTTGCGGAACGAGCCGCCCTGGGTGAGTCGCGGCTGCGCCAGCTGCGTCAGCACGGTCGCGAACTGGAATTGATTGAGGTCGATCGATTTCGCGTAGGAGTGGCTGACCTCGACCACGCCGGTGTTGAGGTCGGACGCGACATAGACGCTGGCCTCGGCCTTGCAACTGGTCGAATTGATGCTGGCGCGCGGCTTCGGCGACGCGCTGGCATTGGTGCTCGCCCAGCATTCGAACCAGCCCGCGCGCGTCTCCGGCGCCTGATAGGAGCCGAACACCCGATCGCGGAAGCCCTCCTCGCCCAGCGACTTGTAGAGCGCTCCACGCCAGCTCGTAAGCTGCGCGATCACGTCCTTGTGCAGATCGGCCGCCGCCGGCCTGGCATCTTGGCCGCGCGCCAGAAGCGCGGCCGCGAAGCGGGCGGGCACCAGGAAGCTGATGAGCTGGCCGCCGCGGCGCGTGGCGACGTTGATGCCGACCACCTGGCCTTGCGCATTCACCGCGGGCCCGCCGCTCATGCCGGGATTGAGCGCGCCGGTGAAATGGATGTGATCGTTGTAGCTGTGCTCGACGAGACCGTTATACGTTCCCTCGATGATGGTGAAGCCGAGGTCGAGCGGGTTGCCGAGCGAATAGAGCCGCTCGCCTTTCGGCAGGCTGCCGTCGAGCGCGGCCTTGTCGAACGAAAAAAACGGCGCGTTCTGCTTGTCGACGCGAACGAGCGCGAGATCGTTGGGCAGGTCGACAGCGAGCAACGTGACGCCGCCCTGCGTGCCATCGGCTCCCGTATATTCGAGCCGGTATGTCTTCGGCTCGAGTGCTGCATCCGACACAACGTGATAGTTCGTGACCGCGAGCCCGTCGGCGGAGACCAGAAAGCCGGATCCGGTCGAGGTCTGGCGGCCGGCATCGGCCACGAGCGTGCGGATCTGGAGCAGGCGCGGCGGCGCCGAGGCATAGACGGCTTCGGCGCCCGGCAGCGCTTGCGCATCGCTTGGCGATGGCAGGCCGGCGATACCGACGCCGCAAAGCGCGGCCATGATTGAGCTTCGCAAAGACAGCGTGCGCAAGGTCCCGACAAACGCTGATATCACTGATGCCCCCGCAACACGTCGTCGGCCGTCGACGTCCTGCGCCCACGATCGATCAGTCCGGCGGTCCGGCCATATCGAAAACAGGCCGATGTTGCAACCGCGCCGACCTCAGGCCAACGCGCGGCGGCTCAGCAATGCGGGACGTTCGGCGGACATCTCTTGCCCGGCGGCGGGGCCGCCGGACGTGGCGGCGGCGGCGCGGGCCGCGCCATCGGCGGCGGCGCCGGCCGGGCCACGGCGGCCATCGGCGGCGGACTGGGACGCGCCATCTGCGGTGGAGGCGCAGGACGCGCCATCGGTGGCGGAGCGGACGGACGCATGACTTGCGGCGGCGGCGGCGCCGGCCGAGGTGGCGGAGCCACCCGAACCATCGGTGCAACCGGCGGTCGTGGCGGCGCCGGTGGCGGGCTCAGACGCGCCGTCGCCGGTGGTGGCGGCGGGCGGCGCTGGATCTGCGGTGGCGTCGCCTGCTGAATGCGCGGGCTCACCTCAGGCCCGCGCGGAGCGGCTGACGGCATGACCGGACGGGACGGCGTCACCGATGGCCTTGCGGGCTGCGGCACGACTGCGCCCGGCGGCGTGCGGTTCGCGCGCAGATCCTGGCGCGCGGGCGGTGGCAGCGCGGCAGAGGGCGATGCCGGTGCCGGCTGGCGCAGATTAGGAGCCTGAACCGATGGTGGCACCGGCGGACCACCGCGACCGGGCACCGGCAGCGGATTGACATTGGCATGCCCCTGCCCGGGTCCCGTCATGGCGGGCGAGGGTCCGCCCGGCGGAGCGTTGGCCTGAATGGCCGGTGCTGCACCGGGCCGGACCGTGGGATTGGTGAGCGGTCCTCCCGGCGGCGGGACCTTGCCCTGCTGGATCAGCGTGGCGCGCTGCGCGACGGCCGGCGGCAGGGCCGGTGCCACCGCCACGGCCGGCGTCGTCACGGCCGCGGGGCCCGCGGTGATCGGCGCGGCCGGCGGCGCCGGACGATTGATCACGGTGTTGATGACGGTCGGGTTGTGGATGTTCTGGTAGATGATGTTGTTCGGCGGCGGCGCAACGAAAGCCGGCGCCCGGACGTAGACCGGGATCGGCACGAACACCGGCCGCGGCAGGATGAACAGGCCGACCGGCGCGAACGGCGGCGCCAGCTCCACGAACTCCGGCGGAGGCGGCGGCAGGATGTAGACCGGCGGCGGGGGCGGCGGCACGAAATCGAATTCGGGATCCGAGAACAGCAGCACCGGACGTTCGACATAGATCACCTCGTCGAGCGGCGGCGGCGGCACGTCATATTCGATCATCGCGAAGGTCGGCGGCGGCGCCGGCTGTGCCGACAACATCGCCAGCCGCCGCCGGGCGTCTTCGGCATGCGCGCCATAGGGATAGCGCTTCAGGTAGGACCAATAGGCCTCCGGGCTGTCGGTGCGAAACGTCCGTCGCCAGGTCAGCGCCTCGCGGCGAGCGGCGACGAGGGCGCGCACGCGCCGCGCCAGCGGGTCGCTCGGATAGGCGGCGATGAAATCCTCATAGCCCTGCAGCGTGTCGCGCTCGAGCGCCGCGGCATAGGCCTCCTGCACCGGCAGCTCGCGGATCGGGCGCGAGCGCAGCGCCGCGGTCTGCTCCGGCGAATCCGGCGTGGCCGGCGCGTCCGGCGCCCGCTCGAAGAAGGTGAAGGCGGCCTGGATCTTCTGCGCATCCCACGGCACCTGCGCGCCCTTGGTCTCCTCGTTGACGCGCAGCCGCAGCCGGTCGAACACCTCCGGCAGCGACAGGCCGCCGGAGCGGATCATCTCCGCGAGCGAGCGCGCGTAGACGCCGTAGGCGCCGGTCTCGTTCGGCGCGATCGTGCCCGGCGCCGCATTGAAGGCGATCAGCATGTTGGCATCGGGCTCGACCAGCGCCAGGCCGCCGGCGATCGCCGGACCGCTGGCGATGAAGGGCTGCTGGCGGGCGGCATCGAGCACCACGACGCTGGCCTTCACCGGCGTCGCCGCAAGCTGGCGGATGTAGTCGCTGAGGCGCAGGCCTTCGGTCGGAATGTCGACGTCGCTGCCGATGTTGGCGTCGACGGGAAGAAAATAGTTCTCGCCGGCGAGCTGCATGCCGTAGCCGGCCAGATAGACCATTGCGACGGTGTTGGTGTCGGCTGACTGGGCCTTGTGAATGAAATCGCGAAAGCTCTTGCGCAGCGTGTCGGCATCGAGATCGCGCGCGCCGACCACATCGAAGCCCGCGGCCTGCAGCGTCTGCGCGATCAGGCCGGCGTCGTTGGCCGCCGTCGCCAGCGGGCCCTTGGCATAGGCCCCGTTGCCGATCACCAGAGCGATACGCTTTTCGGCGCCGGGCTGCTGCGCTGCGGCAAGCCGCGGCAAGGCCGCCAAGGCGAGCAGGCAGAGCGAGACACTCAGGACGATCTTCGCGGTGATCTTGGTCAAGCGCATGGTTCAAGCCCCTTCGAGGCACCCGCCGCGGATTCAGCGGGAGAATGGCTGAACCGCGGTTGAACGGAGGCATGTCCGTACAGCCCACGCGCAGCTTTTTTGTTCCTCGTCCCCCCGTTCGACCAGCAAGATCGCCGGACGCAGCCGCTCCAGCGGAACGATCGCCTCGATTACAGCTGCTGCACGTCGACCACGCCGGTCACCGCCTTGATGGCACCTGCGATTTGTGGCGAAACCTTGAAGCGCCCCGGCAGCTTCATCTCGACCTCGGTTTCGAGGTCCAGCATCATGACCAGCGACACCTCGCCTTCGCCTGCTGCGGTGCGGGGCGCCAACGGCGGCGCGGCGCTCTTGGCGATCGCCCCGTTGCCATTGACCGCGGCACCTTCCGGCCCCTGCAGGCGCTTGACGATGGAATCGAGCGGCTTGGTGTCGCGCAGGAAGATGCGCAATCCGCGCTGCGTCTTGGCGGCGGCATCATCGAGCGGCTCGGCATGCAGCACCCGCGCGCGGACATCCTCGCCCTGCAGCTCGGCGCCGAGCTGCAGCAGCACCGCCGCGCCCGGCTCGAGCACGTCGCGATATTGTGCGAGGCCCTCAGAGAACAGCACGGCCTCGAAATGGCCGGTCGGATCCGACAGACCCATGATGCCCATCTTGTTGCCGGTCTTGGTGCGCCGCTCCATGCGCGACACCACGGTGGCGGCAACCTTGCCCGCGGTCGCGCCGGTCTTCACCGCACGCGAAAACTCGGCCCAGCTCTGCACGCGCAGGCGCTTCAGCGCCGCCGCGTAGTCGTCGAGCGGATGGCCCGACAGGAAGAAGCCGATCGCATCATATTCGCGCCGCAGACGCTCGGCCGGCAGCCAGTTCTCGATGTTCGGCAGGATGATCGCGGGCGCATCGGCGGCGTTGCCGAACATGTCGTTCTGGCCGGAGGTGGCGGCCTCGTGCGCGCGCTGGCAGGCGGCGACGATCGCGTCCGCGCCGGCGAACACGCGGGCGCGGTTCTTGTCGAGCACGTCGAACGCACCGGCCGCCGCCAACGTCTCGATGATGCGCTTGTTGATCGCACGCGGATTGACGCGAGAGGCGAAGTCGGCGAGCGAGGTGAACGGGCCGCCCTTGTTGCGGGCCTCGACGATCATCTCGATCGCCTGCGGGCCGACGCCTTTCAACGCCGCGAGCGCGTAGAAGATGGTGTTGCCGCTGACCTCGAAGGTCGGCCCCGAGCGGTTGATCGACGGCGGCTCGACCTTGATGCCGAGGCGCTGCGCCTCGGCACGAAATTCCGAGAGCTTGTCGGTGTTGTTGAGATCGAGCGTCATCGACGCCGCGATGAACTCCACCGGATAATGCGCCTTCATGTAGGCGGTGTGGTAGGACACCAGCGCATAGGCGGCCGCGTGCGACTTGTTGAAGCCGTAGTCGGCGAATTTGGCGAGCAGGTCGAAGATCGTGTCGGCCTGGTCCTTCGGCACGCCGTTCTTGACGGCGCCTTCGACGAAGCGGACACGCTGCTTGTCCATCTCGGCGCGGATCTTCTTGCCCATGGCGCGCCGCAGGAGGTCGGCTTCGCCGAGCGAATAGCCGGACATCTGCTGCGCGACCTGCATCACCTGCTCCTGGTAGATGATGACGCCGAAGGTCTCCTTCAGGATCGGCTCCAGGATCGGGTGCAGATATTCCGGCTCCTCCTCGCCGTGCTTGCGGGCGCAGTAGGTCGGGATGTTGGCCATCGGACCGGGACGATACAGCGCCACCAGCGCGATGATGTCCTCGAAGCGGTCCGGGCGCATGTCGATCAGCGCACGCCGCATGCCCTGGCTTTCAACCTGGAACACGCCGACCACGTCGCCCCGCGCCAGCATCTGATAGCTCGGCGCGTCGTCGATCGGCAGGGTCGCGAGATCGACGTGGACGTCGCGCTGCTTCAGAAGCTTCACGGCGACGTCGAGCACGGTCAGCGTCTTCAGGCCGAGGAAGTCGAACTTGACGAGGCCGGCGGGCTCGACCCACTTCATGTTGAACTGGGTGACCGGCATGTCCGATTTTGGATCGCGATACATCGGCACCAGCTCGCTCAGCGGCCGGTCGCCGATGACGATGCCGGCGGCGTGGGTCGAGGCATGCCGCGTCAGGCCTTCGAGGCGCATCGCGATGTCGAAGGCGCGCGCCACCACCGGGTCCTCGTCGCGGAAGGCCTGCAGCTTCGGCTCGCCCTCGATCGCGGCGGCGAGCGTCACCGGCGCGGCCGGATTCTGCGGCACCAGCTTGGTGAGCTTGTCGACCTGCCCGTAGGGCATCTGCAGCACGCGGCCGACGTCGCGCAGCACACCGCGCGCCTGCAGCGTGCCGAAGGTGATGATCTGCGCCACCTGGTCGCGGCCGTAGCGCTGCTGCACGTAGGAGATCACCTCGCCGCGGCGGTCCTGGCAGAAGTCGATGTCGAAGTCCGGCATCGAGACGCGCTCGGGATTGAGGAAGCGCTCGAACAGCAGCGCGAACCGCATCGGGTCGAGGTCGGTGATGGTCAAGACCCAGGCGACCAGCGAGCCTGCACCGGAGCCGCGGCCCGGTCCCACCGGGATGCCGTGCGCCTTGGCCCATTTGATGAAGTCCGACACGATCAGGAAGTAGCCCGCGTACTTCATGCGCATGATGACGTCGAGCTCGAAGGCGAGCCGCTTCTGATAGTCCTCCTCGGTCATGCCCGGCGCCATGCCGTGCACCTTGAGGCGCCGCTCCAGACCCTCCTCCGCCTGTCGCTTCAGCTCGGCGGCCTCGGCGCTGGCGGCGTCCACGGCATCGCTGCCGGTGCCGGCGCCGACCGTGAAGAACGGCAGGATCGGCTTGCGCGTCCGCGGCCGGTACGAACAGCGCTCGGCGATCTCGATCGTCGAGGCCAAGGCCTCCGGAAGGTCGGCGAACAGCACCGCCATCTCGGCACGGGTCTTGAAGCGGTGATCCGGCGTCAGCTGCACGCGCTCGGTGTCGGCGATCAGATGGCCGCCGGCGATGCACAGCAGCGCATCATGCGCCTCGTAGTCGTCGGCGGTCGCGAAATACGGCTCGTTGGTCGCGACCAGCGGCAGGCCCTTGCCATAGGCGATATCGATCAGGCCGCCTTCGACGCGGCGCTCGCGGTCGACGCCGTGGCGCTGCAGCTCGATGTAGAGGCGGTCGCCGAACAGGCTTGCCAGCCGCTCGCAGCGCTGCGTCGCAAGTGCCGCCATGTCGTGCTGGATCGCGAGCGAGATCGGCCCATCGGGCCCGCCCGTGAGCGCGATCAGACCATCGACACCCTCGTTCAGCCACTCGAACTTGATGTGCGGCGCCTGGTGCGTCGGCGTCTCCAGGAAGGCGCGCGAGTTCAGCCGCATCAGGTGGCGGTAGCCCTCCTCGCGTGCGGCGAGCAGGACGATTCGCGAGGGCTGCGCGACCGCGCCGGCATTGCGGGCATTCGGGTCCATGTCGCCGAAATCGATGGCGAGCTCGCAGCCGGCAATCGGCTGGATGCCATAGCTCGCCATCTTGTCGGAGAATTCGAGCGCACCGAACATGTTGTCGGTGTCGGTCAGCGCCAGCGCCGGCTGACGGTCGGCCTTGGCGAGTTCGCCGAGCTTGCCGATCTTGATCGAGCCCTTCAGCAGCGAATAGGCGGAATGGACGTGGAGATGGACGAATCCGGCGCTGGACATGCTCGCCTTGCAGCTTCCCTGGGGCTTGTTCCGAGATCACGGTGCGGGGCCAAGCCTTGGGCTCGGCTCGAAGTCATGAACCGCCATGACCCTAGACCCCGACCGACTCGCTCCGCATCATATCGGACGCCCTCCGGCGAGTCCGGCGCCCTCGCCTGCCTTGTCCCCAGCCGCTGCGCTCGGAAAACTAAAGCTGTGGAATGATTTGCGCCCAGAGCGCGATCATGCCGACGAACAGCGTGATCGACGCCAGCGCGGCGGCTTCTTGAACGAAAACCTTCAGCATCGGGACCTCCCTGAGTCAGAACATATGAAGAACAATGTTCCTTTTTTGTTCTCAGGTCAAGCGCGCTGATCGGCTCATCGCCGCGCCGGCACAGCAAATGGTTAACCCGCCTCCGCAAACAAAAAGCCCCGGCGCGAACGCCGGGGCTTTCCAATCCGCCGATCGAGCGAGGATCGACTCAGTACCGCGTCGCGACCGGGCCGCCGAAGCGGTAGTTCAGGCGGGCGGTGAACAGATCGACGTCCTGCTTGATGCTGTCGGAGCCGAGCGCGCCGAAGCTGACGGTCTGGCGGTCCATGAACAGATGGTCGTACTCGACGCCCAGCGACCAGTTCGGCGCAAAGCCGTATTCGACGCCGGCACCGACCACGCCGCCCCAGCGCGTGTCGTCGTTGGAGGCGAGGAACGCGCCGGTCGCCGCATTGGTGATCGTGTACTTGTTGCTGGTCACGGCCGCGCCGCCCTTGGCGTAGAGCAGCACGTTGTTGATGGCGTAGCCGACCTGGCCGGTGAACAGGCCGAACGCATCGGTCTTGGTGCGGTTACGCGTTCCGAACAGCGCGCTCTGATTGTCGCCGGTGAGGTCGGCCCAGTTGCCCTGCGCCTCGACGCCGAACACGATCTGGCCCATCTGCCAGCGATAGCCGACCTGGCCACCGACGGTGCCGCCGGATGCATCATGCGAACCCTCGCGGCCGCCGCCGACCAGATCCCAGGTGTTCTCGCTCCAGCCGCCGCCACCGTTCGCGCCGATGTAGAAGCCGCTCCAGTCATAGATCGCAGCCATCACCGGCGGCGGTGCCTTCGTGTAGGGACGCGCAGCGAGATCCGCGGCAAGCGCCGGCGAGGCCAGCACCACGAGCGCCGTCGTCGTCAACAGAAGTTTCTTCATCACAGGTCCAGTCTCGTCTCATTTGGCCCCCAGGCCAGCCGCACCTCTTACCGATCTGCGCCACAATTGCTGTAGCCGCTCGGTCACAGCTCGCTGCTGAAAGGCCACGAGACATGTTAGGAAATTAATCTTTAATCACAGTGTGTTGATGGAACTTTCCAGCTTGCAATCGAGGGCCGACCGACTACACACGCGTGAGGGCCGTCGCGCCGGCGCTTCGCCATGAAGCGCGCGCGTTCTGGTCATCAAGGGATGAAGGGAGATCGTTGATGCGTGAGGTTTTATTTGCGGCCCTGGCTGCAGCCGGCCTCGTGGTCGCAACCCATGCGCCGGCTCACGCCGTCGGTGTCAGGCATGCGTTCTGTCTGCAGGGTGATGAGTTTCCGGGCTTGAGCCACTGCACCTTCGACACTTACGCGCAATGCCAGGCGACGGCGTCGGGACGCCTGCTGAACTGCATCGCGAACCCCTATTTCGCCGGTGTCAGCAATGACCCGCGCGCGACGCCCTATCCGTATCCGCACAGGCAGCGGATCAGGCCGCGTCCGCCGGCGCCGAATCCCTACGCGCCGTTCCCCAACCCGTTCGTGTTCGAAGAGGACTGACCCGTCCCCGCCTTCGACCCAGCGAGCCGCCGTCTCAGGCCATACCATCGAAGGTTCGTCGAAGCCGCGGCTTCGACGAACCGGAGCAATCAAGGGTGACGTTGCGTCAGCGCATCATCCCGAAACCCGGGCCGAACTTGTAGTTCAGCTTCACGAGCCCGATGTCGACGTCCTGCTTGATGCGATGAGTCATCGCGGGCGCGCCGGCCGCGGCGACGAAGTTCAGGTTCTTGTTGCCCAGGAAGATGTGGTCGTACTCGACGCCGACCGACCAGTTCGGCGCAAAGCCATATTCGAGGCCGGCACCGATCGTACCGCCCCAACGCGTCGTGTTGGCGCGATCGAGCATCACGTTGGTGCCCGTGGTGAAGGTGTCGTAGCGATCGCCGACGACCGCGGCACCGCCCTTGATATAGCCGAGAATGTTGTCGAAGGCATAGCCGACCTGGCCGGTGAACAGGCCGAAGCCGTTGGTGCGTGAACGGTCGCTGACATTGGGAAGAATCAGGTTGCGATTCGTGCCCTTGAAATTCGCCCAGTCGCCCTGCGCCTCGACGCCGAACACCCAGTTGGCCATCTGATAGCGGTAGCCGACCTGGCCGCCGACGGCCGCGCCGCCGCCACCGGAGCAGCCTTCGCGGTTGGCTGCCGGGTTCACCGCCACACCGGCGTTCGAAACCAGATTCCAGCAATCCCGGCTGGAACCTCCGCCGGCGTTGAAGCCGACATAGAAGCCGCTCCAGTCATACACCGTCGCCACGACGGCGGGCGGCGCCTTGGTGTACGGCCCCTTCTTCATTGGAAGATCAGCTGCGAATGCAGACGTCGCCGCGGCGATTGCGCCGAGCCCCACCGTTGCGCCGAAAAGCGTCTTCATCATCGAACTCCGTAGCTTCTGTCCCAAAGTCCCCAGGCCCCCTGGTTCCGTGCGAAAAACATGCAGCGCGACGAAGCGACTATGCCACCCGCATTCGCTCCGCCGACATCAACCGATGTGCAGATCAGAACCATTCTTTCCGGCTTTTATGGGATTGGACGCAAATGCCTGTTTTTCAAGGCTTTGCCGGCAACATGAACAAACAACTAATAAGATGTAAGGAGGAGTCGTGGCCGGCGTCCATCCATGGCCACAATGCGAGCGACGGCAAAATCGTGATCGGGAAACTCCCGGTCACGGAACGACCCCTGTCACGTCTCAGTCGTGAATTCTTCAGGGCAGCACGACGAGTCTTGCGAATGCGTAGCATCATCATGCGCAAAGCGGACGAATGTGTGGTGCTTCCCGGCCGACGCGGAATGCACGCTCGTCCGGAGCGGCATCGTCATCACGTGTAGTAGATCGCCAACTTCAGCGCGGGATCGCCGTTGGACTGGAAGGTCGCGTATCGCAGCCTCACGCGGCCCTTCTTCGGATGCTCGAGCAGCTTTTCGCCCGCAGCAAGCGCATTGACGTCGTGCGCCGCCCACAAGCCATCGAACTCGCGGCTGCCACGCCGCAGCCGCGCGATCAGATCGACGAAGGCGGGATCGCCCGCCCACAGATCATAGGTCGCGCGAAACTGCGCGACCATGCGTTGCGCCAGCTCCTTCCATTGCGCGCCGAACAGCCGGCGCACGCCGGGCTTGCACAGCATCAGCACCAACGTGTTGCGCTCATCGTCGGCGAGTTGCGAGAAGCCGAAGATCTCGTCCGCCGCCGCATTCCAGGCGAGCACATCCCATCGCCGTCCGGAGATGTAGGCCGGCTGGTTCAGACTCTGCACGAGTTCGCGCAGTCGGGGCGGCACCTGCTCGCGCACGAACGGCTTGCGCGCAGGATCGCGCACCAGCGCCTTGAGATGAGCATGCTCGGTTCGGCTCAGGCGCAGGGCGCGCGCCAGCGCATCGATGGTGGATGAGGACGGCTTTACCGCACGGCCCTGCTCGATTCGGATGTACCAGTCGACACCGATGCCGGCGAGCTCGGCCACTTCCTCCCGCCGCAGCCCCGCGGTGCGTCGCCGCCGCCCGGCCGCGAGCCCGACCGCCTGCGGCGTCAGCTTCTCGCGCCGCGAGCGCAGGAAGTTGCCGAGCTCGGCATGTCTTGGATCACTCATCTCCGAGATCACTCATGGTTCGCCCCCGATGGCGGTGCGCCCAGCCTGGGCTTCTTCAATCCTAGGATAATACCAGGCCTTCTTGCGCGTAGGATAGACCGGCAGACTGGTGCCTCGCCATCGCGAAAATGGAGAAGATCATGAAGGCCGCAGTGCTCAAACGATTTGGATCGCCGCTCGAGATCGAGCATGTCGAAGACCCCGTGCTCGGCACCGGCGAGGTGATCGTCGACATCGCCGCAGCCGGCGTGCTGTCCTATGCGAATGAAGTGTTCAGCGGAGAACGCAAATATCTGCTGGAACTGCCGGTCATCCCGGGAACGAGCGGCATCGGCAGGGTCAGCGCGCTCGGCCCCGATGCCACGCATCTTGCGATTGGCGACTGGGTGTTCTGCGATCCGACGGTGCGCTCACGTGACAATGCGCTCGCCCCCGACATAACCCTGCAAGGCCTGAGCGCGCGCGGACCGGGCGGGCTCAAGCTACAACGGCATTTCCGGCACGGCTCGTTCGCCGAGCGCATGCGGCTGCCAACGGAGAACGCCAAGCCGATCGGTGTCATCGATGCCCGCGACGCGGCGCGGTGGTGCGCGCTCGGCACCCTGCTCGTGCCCTATGGCGGCTTTCTTGCCGCCAATCTGCAGGCGGGCGAGACCGTGCTGGTCAGCGGCGCCACCGGCAGGTTCGGCAGCGCCGCAGTCGCGGTGGCGCTCGCCATGGGCGCCGCTGCGGTCGTGGCGCCCGGTCGCAACGAGGCCATGCTGGCCGAGCTCCAGCGCCGGTTCGGCGCACGCATCCATCCAGTCACGCTGTCGGGCCATGAAAGCGAGGACACCGAGCGCATCAAGCGCGCCGCGCCCGGCCCGATCGACTGCGTGCTCGACATCATGCCGCCCTCGGTCACGACCAATGTCGTGCGGACCGCCGTGATGACCGTACGTCCCTATGGGCGCGTGGTGCTGATGGGCGGCGTCGGCATGCTCGGCGGCCCCGGGCTTGAGCTGCCCTATCCCTGGATCATGCGCGACTGCATCACCATCCGCGGCGTTTGGATGTGCCCGCCGACAGCGACAGTGAAGATGGTGGGACTGATCAGGGCCGGACTGCTCGACCTCGCGCAGTTCGAGCCGACCTGTTTCGACCTCGACCATGCCAACGACGCGGTCGCCCATGCCGCCGCCCATCGCGAGCCGTTCAAGATGACGGTGATCAGGCCCTGACTGCGGCCGGACTCAGTCGAGCTCGACGACCTTGCCGCCGACGATGGAGACGCGCCGGTCCATGCGGCCGGCCAGCTCCATGTTGTGGGTCGCGATCAGCATCGCGACCCGCGTGGCCTTCACGAGCTGCATCAGCGCGTGAAAGACGTGATCGGCGGTGCCAGGATCGAGATTGCCGGTCGGCTCGTCCGCCAGCAGCGCACGCGGCGCATTGGCGACCGCACGCGCGATCGCGACGCGTTGCTGCTCGCCGCCGGAGAGCTCGGCCGGGCGGTGCTTGATGCGCTCGCCGAGCCCGAGATAAGCCAGGATCTCGGTCGCCCGCTTCACCGTCTCGGACCGTTTCAAGCCGCGGATCATTTGCGGCAGCATCACGTTCTCCAGCGCCGTGAACTCCGGCAGCAGCCGGTGCGACTGGTAGACGAAACCGATGTCGGTCCTGCGCATCTGGGTGCGCTCGATGTCGGTCAACTGCGACGTCGGCACGCCCCCGACATAGACCTCGCCCTCGTCGGGACTCTCCAGGAGACCCGCGATGTGCAGCAATGTCGACTTGCCCGAGCCCGACGGCGCCACCAACGCCACCGACTGACCGGCCCACAGCGCCAGCTTGGCGCCATCCAGAATGGTCAGCTGCTGCTCACCCTGCATGTACCGCCGCTTGATCTCGTGGAGATAAACGACCGGCACATCCTCGGCCCCCTGCTCGTCCATCAGCGCCTCACTCGTAGCGAAGCGCTTCGACCGGGTCTAATCGGGCCGCGCGCCAGGATGGATACAGCGTAGCCAGGAAAGACAGGGTCAAGGCCATGATCAGAACGGCCGCAGTCTCGCCGGCATCGATCTCAGCCGGCAGCTTCGACAGGAAATAGAGTTCATTGGGAAACAGATCGGTGCTCGTCAGCCAGGACAAAAACTTCCTGATCGAATCGATGTTCATCGAGATCAGGAGGCCGACGACGAATCCGGTGAGCGTGCCGACCACCCCGATCGAGGCGCCGGTGATCAGGAATATCCGCATGATCGCCCCCTGCGAAGCCCCCATGGTCCGCAGCACGGCGATGTCCTGGCCCTTGTCCTTGACCAGCATGATCAGTCCCGAAACGATGTTGAGCGCGGCGACCAGCACGATCAAGGTCAGGATCAGGAACATCACGTTACGCTCGACCTGCAGCGCATTGAAGAAGGTCGAGTTACGCTGGCGCCAGTCGACGAGAAAGATCGGGCGGCCGGCCGCCTCGGTGACCGTCTTGCGAAACTCCTCCACCTTGTCGGGATTGCTGGTGAAGATCTCGATCGCGGTGACGTCGTTGTTGCGGTTGAAATAGGCCTGCGCCTCGGCCAGCGGCATGAAGACGAAGCTGGCGTCGTATTCCGACATGCCGATCTCGAACACCGCCGCGATCTTGTAGGGCTTGATGCGCGGCGTGGTGCCCATCGGCGTCACGGCGCCCTTCGGGGCGACCAGGGTGATGCTGTCACCGGCATGCAGCGACAATTGGTCCGCGAGCCGGCGGCCGATCGCGACGCCCTGGCCTTCGTCGAAACCTTCCAGCGAACCCTGCTTGATGTTCTTGGCGATCGACGTCAGGTTCGTGAGGTCCTGCGCGCGAATGCCGCGGATGAACACGCCTGACGCATTGAATGGCGACGAGCCCAGACCCTGTCCGTCAACCACCGGCGCGGCAAGTCGGATGCCCTGCACCTGCGCGATCCGCTCGGAGACGTCCTTCCAGTCGGTGAGCGGCGACTCCAGCGGCTGCACCAGCAGATGCCCGTTCAGACCGAGGATCTTGTCGAGCAGCTCCTTGCGGAAGCCGTTCATCACCGCCATCACGATGATCAGGGTGGCGACGCCCAGCATGATGCCGAGGAAGGAGAACCCCGCGATGACGGAGATGAACCCTTCCCTGCGGCGCGCGCGCAGATAGCGCCCCGACAGCATCCACTCGAAGGGAGCGAAGGGGGTGGTGGTCTGCACCGGTTCGGTCATGGCGTCATCCATTGTGCGATCATCCCATGATTCGGGCCGAATGTGGCCGGATTGGCCTGAAGGGGACGGGCAGCCCCGGTGGATAATCCGATGATCGAACGCGCGTCTCAGCCAGCCAATGTCCCGCCGCCGAGCCGTGCCACGACGTCCGCGGGGGACATCATCTGGCGGGCGCCGTCGCTGCGGGTCTTCACCTCGACCTTGCCCTCGGCGAGGCTCTTGGGGCCAACCATGATCTGCCAGGGGATGCCGATGAGGTCCGCCGTGGCGAACTTGCCGCCGGCACGCTGCTCGGTGTCGTCGTAGAGCACGTCGACCCCCTTGGCCAGGAGATCGCGATAGAGCTGCTCGCAGGCAGCATCGGTGTCGGAGCCGCCCTGCTTCAGGTTGAGGATCACGGCGCGGAACGGAGCGACCTCCTCCGGCCATCTGATGCCGGCGTCGTCGTGACAGGCCTCGATGATCGCACCAGCCAGCCGTGACACGCCGACGCCATAGGAGCCGCCGTGGATGGCCACCTCCGCCCCATCGGGGCCCGCGACCAGCGCCTTCATCGGCTCGGAATATTTGGTGCCGAAATAGAAGATCTGGCCGACCTCGATGCCGCGGGTATGGACCCGCCGCTCAGCCGGCACCTCGGCTTCGAAGCGGGCGGCGTCATGGACGTCCTCGGTCGCCGCATAGAGCGACGTCCATTGCTTGATGATCGGGGTCAGGTCGCCGTCATAATCGACGGAGGCCGGCGGGATCGGCAGGTCGAGCACATTGCGGTCGCAGTAGACGCCGGATTCACCGGTCTCCGCGAGCACGATGAACTCATGGCTGAGATCGCCGCCGATCGGACCGGTCTCGGCGCGCATCGGGATGCCCTTCAGACCCATCCGCGCGAAGGTGCGCAGATAGGCGACGAACATCTTGTTGTAGGCGCGCCGCGCGCCGGCTTCGTCGAGGTCGAACGAATAGGCGTCCTTCATCAGGAATTCGCGGCCGCGCATCACGCCGAAGCGGGGACGCTGCTCGTCGCGGAATTTCCATTGGATATGATAGAGATTGAGCGGCAGGTTGCGGTAGGACTTCACATAGGCACGGAATATCTCCGTGATCATTTCCTCGTTGGTCGGCCCGTACAGCAACTCACGCTTGTGGCGGTCGCTGATACGCAGCATCTCCGGGCCATAGGCATCGTAGCGGCCGCTCTCGCGCCAGAGGTCGGCGAGCTGCAGGGTCGGCATCAACAGCTCCAGCGCACCGGCGCGGTTCTGCTCCTCGCGCACGATCTGCTCGATCTTCTTCAGCACCTTGAAGCCCAGCGGCAGCCAGGCATAGATGCCGGCCGCCTCCTGCCGCAGCATGCCGGCGCGCAGCATCAACCGGTGCGAGACGATCTCGGCTTCCTTCGGATTTTCTTTCAGAATGGGCAGGAAAAACCGCGACAGACGCATGGGCGAGGCCTTCGAGATTCGGTTCGGGCTGGCGCAGTCAAACCGGATCAGGCGGCAAAACACAAGGCTGGGTTTGAAAAAAGGCGGCTAAGCCGCCGGATTCCCAATCAATTTACCGGTTCCGCTGAAGTGGAGGATGAACGGCGCACGTCGCCGTGATGAGGCTCGCGCAGGGCGACCGGGCAAGATCCCCGCGCCCCGGCCGTCTTAGTGCCCCCGCCCCTGCTCCGAGGACCATTTGTCGAGATCGCCGATCTCGGCGCTGCCTTCGATGGTCGAGACCGCGCCCTCGCGGGTCACGAGTATCGTGCGCGGGATATCACCCTGCCAGGACGGATCGATCTCGAACCGGAGACGCTCGACATATCCGTCGTTGAAGATGAAGTTCTCCGCCGTGGTGAGTCCGGCCTTGTCCAGCATGGCCTGGGTCGCAGCGTTCAGGTTCGGCACCAAATCGGCGCTGACGGTGACGACGTCGATCTCGGGATGATCGGACATGAACTTGCCGAGCTGCGGCAGCTCGATCTTGCAGGGGCCGCAGGTGACGCCCCAGAAATGGATCAGCGTCGGACGACCCGCGTGGGCCCGCAGCACCTCGCGCCAGGTGCCGCGCTCGAACGGCTTGAGCGATGGCGGTGCTGCGGTGCTCGACGCCGTCAAGGCGACGAAGCCAAAGATCGCAAGGGCGGCGAATGGGCGTTTCATGACTCATCTCCGATCGGCTGCAACCGATAGCCATCAGACTTGGTCATCCAGGACAGGAAGATCTGCCTGCCATGGGCGACCAGCAGCGGGTGATCCGACGCATTGTCCGTGCTGGCAAGGGCGCGCGGCTTCGACCACGTCTCGCCATCGTCCCGCGATTGCATTCCCATCACCGTGGTGCGCTCGCCGTCGAACTCCTTCCACACCAGCGTCGTGCTGTCCTGGGTCGCGAGCACATAGGGCCGCGTCGGATTGCGGTCGGCCTGGCCGATCGCCATGGGTTCCGAGAACGTCCGGCCACCGTCGCGCGAATGCGCGTAGAACAGCCCTTTGCGAACCTTGCCGCTTGTGAACCAGGCGACATGATACGTGCCCGCCGGCGACACGGTCAGGCTCGGCCCCTGATGCGGGCAGGCCTTGATCTGCCAATCATCGGTGCTGACCCGGTAGACCTCGCCCGGTTTGGCGAGGTCGCTGAAGGTGATCACGGCGTGGTCGCGCACGCTGCCTTCGAAGATATTGCGGAACATCACCACCGGACGTCCCGGCCCCGCGAAGGCAACGCCGAGCCGGCAACATTCGCAGGTGTTGTCCTGGGCCAGCGTCGCTTCGGCATAGGTGGCGCCGCCATCGCGCGATGATGAGAAGAACAATCCCGCGCCCTCGTAGGCGCGCCCGGCGGCCTTCGCCGGCACCCGGTTGCGCTTGTCGAGCCAGGCCACGAAGACGGTGCCGTCCTGGTCCAGCGCCAGCGCCTCGAAGCGCTGGCTTTCGTTGTTTGGCGTGATGGGACGAGGCGCCGCGAAGCTTTTGCCATCATCATCCGACCGGGAGTACAGCACCTGCCCGTTGAACGCCTGGTCGCGGAAGATCGAGAACGCCACCGCTATGACGCCTTTGCCGTCGACCACCAGCTTCGGACGGGCATCGGGCCCCCAGTCGAGATTGAGCTGCTGCTCGGTGACCGGTACGGCGGCGGAATACGTTTTCCCGCCGTCGGTCGAGCCCGCCACCGACACCCGTCCTCCGGCCATCCAGACGAGCCAGAGCTTGCCGTCTTCAGCGAAGAACGGCGTCACCTTGGTGGCGCATCGGAGCTCGGTGCCCTCGCATGCTGCGTCCGATCCGTGCTGATGTGCCATCTGGGCCCGCACGGACAGCGGCCACATCAGGGCCATGGCGAGTCCGACGACGCAGCCTCGAAGCAATGACGTGCTTGTCATGTTGTGCCTCATCGGAATGCCACCTTCATGCCAGCGACGAAGGCGCGCGGTGAGCCGGCATAGATCGAGCCGGTGGTATTGGCCAGAACGCTGGCGGGATTTTGAACGCCTGCAGACGTGACCGAGTTCGCGATGTTGTTGGCCGACGCAATATAGGTGCGGTCGAACACGTTCCTGACCTCGAAGAAGACGTTGAGCGACTTGAAGGCTTCGGACGCAAGCTCGGTCCTGTAATGGACGTTCAGATTGACCAGCTCGTAGCCGGGCGCCCTGAGCAGGTTCGCATTGTCCATATAAAAGGAATCCTTCCATTGGACCTCGACGAAGGCACCCAGCCCTGCAAGCCTTCCGCTGGCGTGATCATACCCCAGCCGGGCCGTCAGCTCGTTCGGGGAGATCCCTGGGATCTTGTTGCCGGCGCGGTTGAAGCGGAAGACCGTGCCATTTGTCAGGTTCTCGGTATAGTCGGTGTAGATTTCGTCGAGATAGGTGTAGGCGGCCGTGAAGCGCCAGCCGGACAGGAATCTCCAGTCTGCTGCCAGCTCGACCCCGCGATGCTCCGAGCGCGGGGCATTGAACGCATAGGTCACGCCGGCAACCGGCGTTGCCTGGTTGACGATCTCGTTGCGGAAGAATTCGTAGAAGCCGGTTGCGCTCAGGGTGACCGACTTGTTGGGAGTCCAGTCGAAGCCCAAATCGTAGCCAAGATTGCTTTGCGAGGCGAGATTGGTGTTGTTTCCGGCTGTGCCGCTCGGGAGCACAAACAGGTTCGAGACCTGCGGCGTGCCATATCCCGATGCGACGCGCGCCCGCACCAGCCAGTCGCTGTTCACCTTGTAGAGCAGCGCAAACTCGGGCGCGAGATTGTCGAACTGCCGGTCCGCGGTCGTGAGCGTCGTCCCTGTCCCCCCTGCCGTGTTCACGCCGCGCAGATGGGTGCGCTCCCAGCCAAGACCGGCCACCGCGGTCAAGGCCGACGTCAGCTTGAGCTCCTCGCGCGCCCGCACGCCGAAATTCGTCGTCTCGCTCAGAAGGTTGGTCGACAAGCGGCCGAGCGTGCCGTTGCCGCCCGGCATGACGTTGAACGTGTCTCCGGACGCGGTGAGCGTATTGTAGAAGGCGCCGAAGAAGCTGGTCGATTCCAGGCCGAAGATGTCGCCCCGCCGGGTGATGTCGCTCATGTAGTTGTAGGACGGATAGTCGCCGACCGCGCTGGTCGACCCGGTCGGCTGGCTGATGTTGCGGTCATCGAACACGAACTGATTGCGCCAGGTCGTGTTGTTGTCGAAATCGTGCTCCCAGCGCCCGCCGACGATGGTACGGCGGTCGTTGCGGCCGAGCCCGGCCTGCAGCGCCGTCTCTTTGTCCGTTCCAGCCGAGTTGTTGAACCCGTTGTTGAACAACGTGACGCTGCCGCAGCCCGCGGCTGCTGTCGTCCATGTCGCGCAGCCCTGCTGATAAGGGTTCTGATAGTACTGATTCAGCGACGACCGGATTGGCAGCCGCGTGAACAGGTCGTTGTTGATGATCTTGACCGTAAAGCGGTCATCCGGCGTCGCCTTGTAGGTGCCGAGGAAGTTGACGGTCTGGGTGTTGAACCAGCTGTTGCCGAGATAGCCATCGCCGCGGACGTCGCTGGTGAACAACGAGCCCTCGAAATTGCCGACCTTCTTGCCGAACGTCATGTAGTTGCTGAGATAGCCGAAGCTGCCGCCTTCGCTGCCGATCTCCGCACCGTCGATGCTGCTGCCCGGGCGGGTGCGGAAATTGATCGCGCCTCCGGTCGCATAGTTGCCGTAGAGCGCCGAGGACGGCCCGCGGATCACGTCGACCGCACCATAGGCGTGGGGATCGATCAGGTCGCTGCGCGACAGCCCGTCCGGCTGGGTGACTGGAAATCCGTCCTCGAACAGCACGATGTTGCGGATGCCGAAGCCGTTGCGGGCATTGGAGCCGCGGATCGAGATGCCAAGGTCGCGCGGTCCGTTGCCCTGCTTGAGCGAGACGCCGGGGCTTTCGCGCAGGATGTCGCCGACGGAAAACGCAGGCCGGTCATCGTAGCGGCTGCGGTCGATCGTGGTCGCGGTCTGGCCGGTCGGCGACTGGCTGAGCTGGTTGCGGGCGGCGCCGGCACCCGAGGCTCGGTCGGACACCGCTCCTCCCTGTCCGGAGCTGCTGACCACGGATGCGGCAGCCGGCTTTGGCGCGCGCGCGCGGACGGACGTTGGCTGCGTGACCGGCTTGCGCACGGCCCGTTGTGGTGCGGCACGCGGCGCGTCGACGGTGACGGACGGCAATTCCTTCTCGGTCTCGGCGCGCGCGATCGTGGCCGATTGCGGCAGCAAGAGCTGCAGTGCGAGCACGCTCACACCACCCAGGGCATGACGACGGAACATGTTTGACTTCCCCGATGCCGGCTCTGCACGGCCGGTCTTCCTGATTCAAAACGGATCGGCACGCGGCTGCGGCCGATGACGATTTCTGTCCTCAGGAGAGGGAGGGAGGTCCTCTTGGTTGCGCCTGTGCCCGGGCAAGCAGATGAACGAGGCGGAGCTCGCGCGCCGTCCAGACGATGGACGCCGTCAGACCCAGCGGAGCCGCATCGAACGGCGCGGGCGGCGTATCGAGCGCCGCGGCGGCGTGCAGCACGCAGCACATGACGCAGTCAAGGCCGCAGGCGGTGCGGTCGGCATCGCCACCAAGGGGCGCCGCATCCGTCTCGGCATGACAGAT
Organism: Bradyrhizobium sp. SZCCHNS3052; assembly: GCF_032484495.1. Lineage (NCBI taxonomy): Bacteria > Pseudomonadati > Pseudomonadota > Alphaproteobacteria > Hyphomicrobiales > Nitrobacteraceae > Bradyrhizobium > Bradyrhizobium sp. SZCCHNS3052. Next base: position 56,374 of record NZ_JAUETB010000006.1, read on the forward strand.
CGCCATCCCGCCGAACGGATCGGCCGTCGCGATCGTCACGGCGCTCAGGGCGGACGCCGCCACTGGCGCCAGCACCTGCAACAGCATTGCTAGCAGCGCGACCGGCAGATATCGGCCGAGCTTCTGACGGACATTGGCAGGACGTCGGGCGCGGTCAGCCGCCACCAGCCGGCTCGCGCGCGAACCGGCTGTCATGGCGGCGTTCAACACCCGTTGCTTCATCGAGACCGGCCCTCCGTCGGAGTCGCGGGGCGCCCGGCCTACATCTTCATGCCGGAATGATCGTGCTGCTTCATCATGCTGCCGCCCTCGCCGCCCGGCCCCTTGGCGCCGACCGCCTGCACCTCGAGCGTCACGGACACCTTGCCGGCCTTCTCGAACTCCAGCGTGACCGGCAGCTTGTCGCCCTGCTTCAGCGGGCTCTTCAGATCCATCAGCATCAGGTGATAGCCGCCCGGCGCCAGCGCGACGGTCTTGCCCGGCTCAATCGTGAGTCCCTTGTCGAGCGGACGCATGGTCATCACGCCGTTGGTGACGGCCATCTCGTGAATCTCGACCCGCCCGGCGACAGCGCCGGTCACCGCGACGAGGCGGTCCGGCGCGCTGCCCTTGTTCTCGATGGTCAGATAGCCGGCGCCCGTCTTGGCGCCACCCGGCGTGGCGCGGCTCCATGGCTGGGTGATGACGAGGTCACCGGCCTTCACGTCCGCGGCGAAGGCGGCAGAAGATCCTCCCAACAGGAGAGCGAATGCAAGCAGAGAGCGTCCGAGGAAGGTCATGTCGTCATCCTTTTCTTGGCGGCGATGCGCCAGCTTGATCGATTTGCGCGTATCCGCACGGCTAGGGCCGAGCAGACAACGCAGGTCGTAATCTTGCGATTTGGAGATGAGGGCCGCACAGCGGCCAGCGCGGCGTCACGCTGCGGGCGGAGCCCTTGCCTGCGCGTTCGAGAAGGCCTTGGTCATCCGGCCGGCCGGATCACCGGCCCGCCACACGACCTCGCCCGAATCCCGTTGCGGCGTGGCGATGACGGACAGCTCCGGCCCATCCAGGGTGACCGGCTGCGCCAGGCAGCACAGCGAACAGCCGTGGAGCGCGGGCTTAGCCGGCGACTCGTCGTCCACCGACTGGGAACCGGGCTGGCTGTGGCAGATTTCGAGGCCGTGCAAGGGATCAGCCACGGCTGACGCGGCCGCCCAGGCAACGCCGATCGGCGCCAGGATCTGCACCATCAGTGCGATCAGCATGATCGGGAGAAACGCCTGCAGCCGCTGCCGCATGAAAGCCTGCCAAATGAACTGAATTGTTGTGCCCGAGCGAACGCCCGGAGTCGAGGTCGCGCAGGGCACAGTCAGCACATTTCGCCAGCGGTCGTTGATTAAGAACAATCCGCTACGCCCGGATGGGCCTTCGCGGGACGCCAGCCTCCAAGGTAATTCAGCACCTACCGCGAGAAGACTCGAAAATAAAGCTCGTCAATTGCAAGCACTTACCGATCATTTCAGGAAGTGCGCGAAATTTGAACAATCGTTGCCGAAAAGGATGACAAACGCCAAAAGATCGTCTACGAATTCGGGCCTCAGGCTATCGCTTGCGGAAGTCTGGTGGTCCAAGTCTCGGGAGGAGCCCTGGCGCGCAACAAGCAGCGTCACCCCGCTTAACAAGATCAAATCTGAACTTGCGGGATATCTAAAGGGTCGACACAATTTCCGAGCAGGGCCCGCTGCCCTGCTCTATTTTTTTGGCAGTCATCGCAGCGCGCCACGATATTCTCCGTTGACGGTATCGCGGGCCGCATGAACGCTGTCTGAACACGCAATCACCTCAGGCCATCGCAGCAGTCGCAAAGCACGACAACGGAGCGCACCACCGCGCCTTGGTCCTCGGCCATGGCAGTGTCACCGACAGCGGTTCGCGGCCAGTCACGGTCCAGCGCAACGAACCATCGCCGATCGTGAGGATGCCCGCCGCTTCGGCTGGATCGCCCGAGATGAACGTCTCTGTCAGCGACTGCAAGGTCAGATGCGGTGTGCCATCGACCGTTGTCAGCGTATTCCAATGAACATGGCCGGCGAGCCCGACGATCGGGCACGGCGCATCCGCGATCGCCGCGCGGATCGCGTCGGTCTCGGCATAGGCCGCGTGTCCCGGATTGGCTTCGAAGTGGTAGTTGCCGGTCTGAGCATGTCCTGACAACGGCACGTGGCTGACGAGCAAGGTCGGCCGGTCATCCTGGGCGAGCAGCTGGACCAGCGCGTCGAGATCGCTCGCGGACAGGCGAAAGCCGCGCGTCGGAGTCAGACTCACGTCGGGCTGCCAGAACACACATCTGACATCGCCGACGATCACCGCGCGCGACCCGCTCGGACGATCGAGGATCGCTTCATTGTCGGCGAGGCTGAGCAATGCGACATCATGATTGCCACTGACGTGATGATGCGTCGATGCCAACTTCGCAAAGCACATCGCGACATCGCTTTGCAGCAGCCGATCGCGCTCGGGATCTTCGTCAGAAATCCTGTCGCCAAGATCGATGACCGCATCGATGTCTTCGGCGTTCACTTCCGTGACGAAGCGCTCCAGCAATTGCAGCGCCACCGATCCCCGCTTCGTGGGCGTATCCCGGCCGTGATGGATGTCGGCGATCACGGCGATGCGCGTCGTTGCCAAAGGTTCTCTCCCAAAGCTGCGCTGCCGCGTACCACGGGCGCATCACGGTTTTCTGACATCGCGCGTGCAGCGCGAAAGTCGCTCGGTGCGACGCACAACATCCGGCTGTGGCGTGATCAATGGGGTTGTGAAACACTGCTGCTCTCGGCGGCGCGATCAATGACGCCGCCGGACAACGATGGGACAGGGAGCACGGGATGTCCGGCACTAGAAAAACGTCCACGACGAGGCGCGATCTTCTCCAGGCGGCGACGGCCGCGGGCTCTGCGGCGGCCCTTCTCGCCGGCTTTGGCATCACTCCGGCGATGGCTGCCGAGATGGGCCGCTCCGAAAAGCCGCTCAAGGCAGCCTTCTCCAATGCCGGCTTGCAGGCGACCTGGTGCGCCCAGGGCAAGCAGGCCGCGGAATGGTGGGGCAAGCTGCTCAATGTCGAGGTGACCTGGTTCGACGGCCAGCTCGATGCGGTGAAGCAGCGCGCCGCGATCGACAACATGGCGTCGCAGAAGTGGGACTTCGTCGCGATCCAGGCGTTCGGCATCGGAACCCTGACTCAGCCGGTGCAGAAGATGATCGATGCCGGCATTCCCGTGATCGACATGGACACGCTGATCGCGCCGCTCGATCAGATCAACGTCCACTCCTTCCTCGCACCCGACAACGAGTTCATGGGCGCATCGGTCACGCAGGCTCTGGCGACTGCGATGGGCGGCAAGGGCAAGATCATCATGACGCAGGGCGCGCTCGGCCACACCGGCGCGCAGGGCCGCGCCAAGGGCTTCAACTCGGTGATCAAGCAGTTTGCGAACATCGAGGTGCTGGACACGCAGCCGGCCGACTGGGACGTGTCGAAGGCGGCACGGCTGTGGGAGACCTATCTCACGAAATATCCGCAGATCGACGCGGCGTTCTTCCACAATGACGACATGGCCCTCGCCGCCTACAACATCATGAAGGCGCGCAACCGCACCAACATCCTGATCGGCGGTGTCGACGCCATGCCGCCGGCGATCCAGGCGGTCAGCGAGGGCCGCATGTTCGCGACCGTGCGCAATCCGTCCTGCCGCATCCATGGCGGCGCGATCGTCGCAGGCGTCGCCGCGGTCACCGCCGGCGAAAAGAGCGGCCAGGGCATTCCGAAGCACGTCATCACCGACGGACCCGTCGTGACCAAGGCCAATGCCGCCGGCATGCAATGGATGGAGGATCACTTCCTGATCTGAAGTCCCTCCCATGTCGAACAGCCGCCCGCCTCTTCTGGAATTGCAGGACATCACCAAGTCGTTCGGCGGCGTCACCGCGTTGCGCGGCGTCGACTTCACTCTTCGCCCCGGCGAGATCCATGGTCTCGTCGGGGAGAACGGCGCCGGCAAGAGCACGCTGATGAAGATCATCGCCGGCGTGCACACCGGTTTCTCCGGCCGTTTCCTGCTCGACGGCCGCGAGGTTCATTTCAACTCCGTGCGCGACGCCCGCGCGGCCGGCATAGCGATGGTGCACCAGGAACTCAGCGTCGCGCCGGACCTCACCGTGGCCGAGAACGTGTTTCTCGGCAACCAGCCGACCAATGCGCTGGGCATCGTGCAGTGGCGTCGCATGGCACGCGAGGCCGCCGAGCAGCTCAAGCGGCTCGGCATCGACGCCGATCCGATGAGCCGGCTGGGAGATCTGCCGATCGGCGTTCAGCAGCTGATCGAGATCGCGCGAGTGCTGTTCTCCGGGGCGCGCATCATCATCCTGGACGAGCCGACCTCGGCGCTGTCGCCGCCCGAGGTCGAGCGGCTGTTCGCGGCGTTGCGCAGGCTGCGCGAGCAGGGCACCGGGATCGTCTTCATCTCACACTTCATCGAGGACATCCTGCTGATCTCCGACGAGGTCACGGTGTTCCGCAACGGCCGCAAGATCATGGAAACGCGTGCCGCCGACACCAGCAAGGCCGCGCTGATCGAGGCCATGATCGGCAAGGGACGCGATGCGCTGGAGGACAGCTACACCCACGACATCACCCTGCCCGCGCCGACGGCCGACAAGCCCGTGGTCGTCGAAGCCGACGGCCTGTCGCTGGCGCGCAATCTGAAGCGCGTCTCGTTCGCCGTGCGCGCCGGCGAGGTGCTCGGCATCTACGGCTTCATGGGCTGCGGCCAGCTCGAGCTGGCGCGCATCCTGTTCGGCAAGCTTGCGCCCGACGCCGGCGAGCTGCGCGTATCAGGCCAGCGCAACCGCTTCAAGAGCACGGCGGATGCGCGCCGCGCCGGCATCGCCTTCGTGCCGGAGAGCCGGCGCGACATGCTGTTCCTGCAGGAGCCCGTCTACAAGAACATCTCGATCAGCATCCTCGACCGCATCAACGCCGTGCTGCTGAAGCCGGCACATGAGCGGGCGCTGGCGAAGCGCCAGGTCGAGCAGCTGCAGATCCGGCCCGCGGATGTCGAGATCGACCTCGGCCTGCTCTCGGGCGGCAACCAGCAGAAGGTCGCGCTCGCTAAATGGCTCAGCCATCCGCCGCGGCTGCTGGTGCTGTGCGAGCCGACCCGCGGCATGGATGTCGGCGCCAAGAGCGACGTGATCGGAATCGTGCGGCAGCTGCGCGACCAGGGCATCGCCGTGATCGTGCTCTCGACCGAGCCAGAGACCGTGCTGTCGATGGCCGACCGTGTCATCGTGCTCAAGCGCGGCGAGGTCGTGCGCGAATTTGCTGGCGAAACCATCAGCAAAGACCGTCTGCTCGAGGCGGCGTAGGGAGATTGTCATGGCGCATGGCGAGACCGTTCCGATGCCGGAGGCGCCGTCGCGGCGCGCAGGCGGGGTCGCATCGCTGCTGCGCTCGCAGATGCGCAACATCGCGCCGTTCCTGACCTTGATCTTCCTCACGGCGTTCTTCGCGATCGCGAGTCCGTCCTTCGCCACGCTCGACAACGTCGGCAACATCCTGACCCAGGTGTCGGTCACCGGCATCATCGCGGTCGGCCTCACCTTCGTGATCCTGTGCGCCGAGATCGACCTGTCGATCGCCGCCATCGCCAACGTGACCGGCATCGCTGTTGCCTACTTCACGATGCAGGAGTCCTACGTCAACATCGCCAACGTGCCGATGCCCGGTTTTGTCGCCATCCTGCTCGCGCTGGCGCTGTGCGCATTGCTCGGCCTGGTCAACGCCTTCGGCCTGACCGTGATCGGGATTCCCTCCTTCATCATGACGCTCGCGATGATGCAGATCGCCGCCGGCATCTCGGCGATGCTGGTGCGCGGCCAGATCGCCTACAAGGTTCCCCCCATCATCACGACGCTCGGCTCCAGTTCCGTGGCGGGGGTGCCCTGGATCGTGATCGTGGCCGCCCTGATGCTGTTGCTCGGTCACCTCGTGCTGACCTACACGCGGTTCGGCCGCTACGTCTACATGGTCGGCGGCAACCGCGAGGCGGCGGAGTATTCGGGGCTGAACGTCAAGCTGATCCTCGGCAGCGTGATGGTGATCTCAGCCGTCTGCTCGGGGATCGGCGGCATGCTCGGCGTAGCGCATTTCGGCAGCGCGCAGCAGAACGAGTTCGACACCTACCTGCTGGATTCGATCGCCGCCGTCGTGGTCGGCGGCACCAGCCTGTTCGGCGGCCGCGGGGGCATCGGCAACACCATCGTCGGCCTGTTCGTGCTCGGCGTGCTCAACAACGGCCTCGACCACGTCAACATCGACAGTTTCCTGAAGATCCTGATCCGCGGCCTGATCCTGCTCGCCGCCCTGGTGATCAACGTCTATGCCCAACGGCTGCGGGCGAAGGCGGCGGATTGAGCGGGCTGCGACACGCGCTGCCGTAGCCCGGAAGCGACATCCGCGATCACACGAGCCGTATCGGAAAACCCGGATGTCGCTTCGCTCATCCGGGCTACGAGCTCTTCCGCGACGTTGCGAGCGCAACTCGCTCCTCATAACGACGCAAAAAAACGAGGCGACGAAATTAAAGCCCCGGCTGCCAGTGGCGCAACTCGCGGGCAGCCCGCGTCACCGCCCCGATCGTCGTGAACGTCGTCGTCTCCACCATCAGCGACCGTGCCAACCGCAGTGCCCGCACCTCGCAGGTCGCGCGCCGCTTGGCGTCCTCGATCAGTTCGAAATCGATGTTGTGAGCGAGGCCGAGGATGCGACGAATGATCTTGGCTGCGGTGAAACCGATGGCGTCCTGGAACAATCTCGCCACGTAGGCCCGACGCTCGGTCTCCAGGCGTGCGGCGCCCGCTTCACCCGGAAACAGTGACCGCGGATACGCATCGCCGGTCGCCTCGCTGCGCCACAGCGCCAGGAACTTGTCCGCGAAACCGTTCCAGACCTCATCGACTGCCGCCAGCACCCATCCCTCGAAGTGCTCCCGCTCGCCCGCCCGCTGCTCGTGTCCTTCGGACGCAAAATAGGCCATCAGCAGATTGGCGAGGACCGCACCGACGTCGAATCCCATCGGACCGTAGAAGGCGAATTCGGGGTCGATCACCTTGGTCTCGGTGTCCGTCACCATGATCGACCCGGTGTGCAGGTCGCCATGGATCAGCGCCTCGGCACACGACAGGAATTTCAGCTTGAGCCTGGAGATCGCGACGTGCAGATCGAGATCGCCGCGAATGTCGGCCGCGGTCGCGTCGAGCCACGGTGACGTCCAGCGATTCTGTTCGGCGATGCGATAGGGATCGGTGAAGATCAAATCCTCGGTGATCTTGCACAGCGCATGATTGCCGGCAAAGCTTGCGATCGCCTCCTTCTTCTCGGCGGCAGACAGTGCGAGGTCGGACGAGAAGAACAGCGTCCGCGCCATGAAGGTCGTGATGTGATCGACGAAGGCCGGATAGGTTGTGCCCGCGACCAGCCCCTTGCGCATGATGATGTGCGGCTCCAGCAACTCCATCGCCGTCAGCGCCAGCGCCGGATCATGATGAACGATGGCCGGCACGAGGCCGGGGGCAAGGCGGTTCTGATGCGTCAGCGCCAGATGCTCATAGTGGGCGCGTGACAGCGGCAGCGGCCAGCTCTCGCCGACCAGCCGCACGTAAGGCAGCGCCTGCTTCACCGCGAGACCGCCGGACGATCCCTTGACGATGAAGACCAGATTGAGGTTGCCATCGCCGACCTCGGTGATTGACCAGCGCTCGGCCGGTCCGCCGAGTTGCCCTGCAACTGAAGGGATCCCCGCGAGATAGTTTCGAAGATCAACCTCGTTCAGAATGCGATAGCCCGATTGCGTCCCGTTCCGGGCCTCGGCCGATGTCATCACGCGCAACCTCCCTGTCGGTCTTGTTTTGACCTCCTATAGCAAAAAAGCCGACGCACGTCCGCGCATCGGCTTCGAGAGAACGTTGTGCGATGCGAGCGGGGCTAGAACGGAATCCCCATCAGCCGCGACAGCCGCTCAACGCTGAGATAGCCGGCCTGATAGGCCACGAGTGACAGGGCGAAGATCGCGGCCGACAGCAGCGTCGTCCAGATCAGGCGCCGCCCCATTCGGCTGATCGTCGGCGCACCGGGGTCGGTGCCTAGCGGGCCTCCGCCGGACTCGTGCTGGCTGCGGATGCCGAACGGCAGGGTCACGAACAGCGTGACCCACCACATCACGAAGTAGATCGCGAGCCAGGTGGAGATCGTATAGGCCATGGTCGCCCCGCTGCCTCAGGCCTGCTCGATCTCGACGAGCGCGCCGGAAAAATCCTTCGGATGCAGGAACAGAACCGGCTTGCCATGCGCGCCGACCTTCGGCTGGCCGTCGCCGAGCACGCGGGCACCCTCCTTGATCAGGGTGTCGCGCGAGGCGATGATGTCGGCCACCTCGTAGCAGACGTGATGGATGCCGCCGTCCGCGTTGCGCTCGAGGAATTTGGCGATCGGTGACGCCTCGCCCAGCGGCTGGATGAACTCGATCTTGGTGTTGGGCAGAGTGACGAACACCGTGATCACGCCATGCTCCGGCAGCGGTACCGCCGCCGAAATCTCAGCACCGAATGCCGCGCCATAAATCCTGGCGGCCTTTTCGGCGTCCTTGACCGCGATGGCGACGTGGTTGAGCCGGCCCAGCATGACATCCTCCACTTCTTCTTTTTGAACGGCCGTTCAGCAGGCCCGCGTCAGACTTCCAACACATGGACGAGACAGATCGGCTTCTTGCCCCACTGCTCATTGACCGCCGAACGCACGGCCCGCCGGACGGATTCTGCCGCTGCGTCAGAATCGCGCCGACGCGCCCGCGGAAGACCTTCGAAGGTGGAAACGACAGCATCGAAGACGATGTCGTCCATCTCCTCGCCCGCCGCATTCTTCTCGGGGATGCCGACCATGTCGACCTCGGGATCGTCGGCCAGCTCGCCCTTCTCGGTGATGGCAAGCGCCACGAAGATGCAGCCGGCAAAGGCCATCTTGCGACGCTCGACCACAGCGCGCGACTTCGAATCCTCGACGATGCTGCCGTCCTTGTAGAGCCGCCCCGCCGGCAGTTGGTCGATGATTCCGGGATCACCGGGGCCGAGCTTGACGAGGTCGCCATTGCGGCAGGTGATGACCTTGGGCACGCCGCAGGCGCGCGCCAGCCTCGCGTGCTCGTGCAGATGCAGCGCCTCGCCATGCACGGGGATCAGGAGCTGCGGCCGCGTCCACGCGATCATGTCGCGCAGCTCGTCGCGGCGCGGGTGGCCGGAGACATGGACGAGATGGTTGCGGTCGGTGATGATCTCGATGCCCTGCTGCACCAGCCCGTTGATGACGGCGCCGACCGCCTTCTCGTTGCCGGGGATGGTGCGCGACGAGAAGATGACGGTGTCGCCCTTGTTCAAGGTGACCAGCGGATGATCGTCATTGGCGATGCGCGAGAGCGCCGCGCGCGGCTCGCCCTGGCTGCCGGTGCAGAGCGCGAGCACCTTGTCGGCCGGGAAATGGCCGTAGAGATCCATGCCGCGGAAGTTCTGCACGCCGTCGAGATAACCGGTCTCACGCGCGACCTGGACCACGCGTTCCATGGCACGGCCGACGATGACGACCTCGCGCTCGGCCTCGCGCGCCGCTTCGGCAACGGCGCGGATACGCGCGACGTTGGAGGCGAAGGTGGTCACGGCCACGCGGCCCTTTGCTTCCTTCACCAAAGCCGCGATCGTCTTGGCAACCTCGGCCTCGGACGGCGAGCGTCCCTCGCGCACGGCATTGGTGGAGTCGCCGATCAGTGCGAGCAATCCGGCATCACCGAGTTCGCGCAGCCGCTTCTCGTCGGTCGGCGCGCCCAGCACCGGCGTCGGATCGATCTTCCAGTCGCCGGTATGCAGGACAGTGCCGACCTCGGTGTGGATCGCCAGCGCGTGCGATTCAGGGATCGAATGCGCGACCGGAATGAACTCGACGTTGAACGGACCGATATCGACGCGGCCGCCGGAGGGGATCACCTTGACCGGGATCTTGGCTGGGAGGCGCTCGGCCTCGCACTTGGCCTCGAACAGTGCGGCGCTGAACTTGGTCGCGTAGATCGGGCACTTCAGCCGCGGCCACAGGTCTATGATCGCGCCGAAATGATCCTCATGCGCGTGGGTCAGCACGAGGCCGACGAGATTGTCGCGCTCCTTCTCCAGGAAAGCAACGTCGGGCATGATCAGGTCGATGCCCGGCAGATGCTCCTCGTCGCCGAAGGAGACGCCAAGATCGATCGCGAGCCATGAGCGCTGGTGGCGATTGCCGAGCCCGTAGATCGACAGGTTCATGCCGATCTCGCCGACACCTCCGAGCGGCGCAAATGTCAGTTCGTCGGGACGTGCCATCTAGACCGCTCCTTTGGATGCGACCGAGCCGAAATGAACATCACCGGCCGTGATCGGCTCCAATCGTCCCTCCGCGGTCCGCACCAGCATACAACCCTGTTCGTCGATCGTGTCGAAAATCCCCTCGATGATAGCATGTCCGGACCTGATGGCGACCGGCTGGCCGAGGCCTGCGGCGCGCTCGAGCCAGAGTTTCCGGATGTCACCGAAGCCCCGTCCCTCGTTCCAGATGCCGAAATACTCGACCCAGGCATCCGACAGCGCCGAGAACAGGTCCTCGGCGGTCACCTGGATGCCGAGGTCCGCCAACGACACCGCCGGTGTCGGGGTATCCAGCGGCGCCGCGACCACGTTGGTTCCAATACCGGCAACCACCGCAAGCCCTTGAGCCACCTGCTCCGCCTCGAGCAGCATGCCGACGATCTTGCGGCCGTCAGCCAGCACGTCGTTGGGCCATTTCAGCGCGAATGACGCGCGTGCTCCGGACCGCAGCGCGGCCTCGATGCTCACCTGGCGCAACGCGCTCTCGATGGAGAGGCCGGCGGCGAAGCCGAGTGTGGCTGCGATCGCAGGAGCCACGTTCAGCACTTCCAGCACGCTCGAGGCCAGATTGCCGCGCGGGGCGATCCACGGGCGCTGGCGCCGGCCGCGCCCGGCCGTCTGCTCAGATGTGACAAACCAGCACGGCGCCTTGCCGCCCTCTCGGGCCGACTTCAGCGCCTCGACATTGGTTGAGCCGGTCTGGTCGAACGTGACGAGTCGGTAGCCAGCCTTGTCAGCCTGGGACCCTAGCGCAAACGTCATCTAGAACAGCGACTTCGCCGCGGCCGCGGCCGCGCTGACCAGCGGGCCGGGATAGGCGAAGAACAGGATGTTGAAGACGCCGGAGATCGCGAGCACCGTGCGCAGCTCGATACGGACCGGATCGAGCGTCGGCAGCGGCTCGTCGAAATACATCGTCTTGACGATCAGGAGATAATAGTAGGCGCCGACCACGCTGGTGAGCACGCCGATCACCGACAGCGTGAACAGCCCGGCCTTGATGGCAGCGACGAAGACGTACCATTTGGCGAAGAAGCCCGCGAGCGGCGGCACGCCGGCCAGCGAGAACAGCAGCATCGCGAAGAAGAAGGCAAGCAGCGGATTGGTGCGCGACAGCCCCGAGAAGTCGCTGATCTTCTCGAACGACTGGCCGTTGCGCTTGATCGCCATGATCACGGCGAACGAGCCGAGCGTCATCGCGACATAGATCGCGATGTAGGTCAGCACGCCCTGCGCGCCCTCGACCGTACCGGCGGCGAGACCGACCAGCGCAAAGCCCATGTGGCCGATCGACGAATAGGCCATCAGGCGCTTGATGTTGGTCTGGCCGATCGCGGCGAACGAGCCGAGCGCCATCGAGGCGATCGAGACGAACACGATGATCTGCTGCCACTGGAAGGTGATGCCGGGAAACGCCGTCAGCGCGACGCGCGCGAACACGGCCATCGCCGCGACCTTGGGCGCGGAGGCGAAGAACGCCGTCACCGGCGTCGGCGCGCCTTCATAGACGTCCGGCGTCCACATGTGGAACGGCACCGCCGAGACCTTGAAGCACATGCCGGCGAACAGGAAGACGAGGCCGAAGATGATGCCGACGCTGCCGGTCTTGGTCACCGCCGCGATTCCGGCAAAACTCACCGTGCCGGTGAAGCCGTAGATCAGCGAGGCGCCGTAGAGCAGCATGCCGGAGGACAGCGCGCCGAGCACGAAATACTTCAGGCCGGCTTCGGTCGACTTGACGTTGTCACGATGGCTGGCCGCGACGACGTAGAGCGCGAGCGACATCAGCTCGAGACCGAGGTAGAGCGTGATCAGGTCGCCGGCCGAGATCAGCACCAGCATGCCCAAGGTCGAGAGCAGCACGAGGATCGCATATTCGAAGATGCGACGATCGGGCTTCGACAGGAACTCCGCCGACATGATCAGGGTCGCGATCGAACCGATCAGCGCCAGGATCTTCAGGAAGCGCGCATAGCTGTCAGCGATGAAGCTGCCGCCGAAGGCCTGGCCGCCCGGCTGCCTGAGCACGAGGATGCCGACCACGATCAGCAGAGCGACCGCCAACCACGTGACGAGCCCCGTCGTCTCCTGCCCGCGAAACGCGCCCAGCATCAACAGCGCCATGGCCCCCACGGCCAACAACAGCTCCGGCAGCACCACCCAAAGCTGAGGCCCAAGATTCTCGATCATCGTCTGTGTCCCGACCCCTCAAGGTCTCATCATTGGAGCAGCGCGGCGGCCTTCACGGCCGTCACGGCGGTATTGTAGTGGTTGACGAGCTGCTGCACCGACGCCGCCGACATGTCGAGGATCGGCTTCGGATAAACGCCGAACAGGATGGTCAGCGCCACCAGCGGAAACAGGATCACGCCCTCACGCAGGGTGAGATCTTTGATGCTGGCGAGCGACGGCTTGGTCAGCGCACCGAACACCACCTTGCGGTAAAGCCACAACGCGTAGGCCGCCGAGAGGATGACGCCTGATGTCGCGAAGAACGCGGTCGGGATCGACACCTTGAAAGTGCCGAGCAGAGTCATGAACTCGCCGACGAAGCCGGACGTGCCGGGCAGGCCGACATTGGCCATCGTGAACACCATGAACACCAGAGCATAGACCGGCATCCGGTTCACGAGGCCGCCGTAGGCCGCGATCTCGCGGGTATGCATGCGGTCATAGACCACGCCGACGCAAAGGAACAGCGCGCCCGAGACGATACCGTGCGAAATCATCTGGAACACGCCTCCGGCGACACCCTGCATGGTGCCCGCGAAGATGCCCATGGTGACGAAGCCCATATGCGCCACCGATGAGTAGGCGATCAGCTTCTTGATGTCCTCCTGCATCAGCGCGACCAGCGAGGTGTAGATGATCGCGATCGCCGAGAGCGTGAACACCAGCGGCGCGAAGTCGTGCGAGGCCAGCGGGAACATCGGCAGCGAGAAGCGCAGGAAGCCGTAGCCACCCATCTTCAAGAGGATCGCGGCCAGGATCACCGAGCCCGCGGTCGGCGCCTCGACGTGCGCGTCCGGCAGCCAGGTGTGCACCGGCCACATCGGCATCTTCACCGCAAAGGAGGCGAAGAACGCCAGCCACGCCCAGGTCTGCAAGGACCGCGGCACCGCCGTATGCATCAAGGTCGGAATGTCGGTCGTGCCGGCGTTCCAGTACAGCGCCATGATGGCGAGCAGCATCAGCACCGAGCCGAGCAGCGTGTAGAGGAAGAACTTGAACGAGGCGTAGACCCGGCGCGGACCGCCCCAGACGCCGATGATCAGGAACATCGGGATCAAGCCGCCCTCGAAGAACAGATAGAACAGCACGAGGTCGAGCGCCGAGAACGTACCGACCATCAGCGTTTCCAGGATCAGGAACGCCATCATGTATTCGCGCAGCCGGTTGGTCACCGACTTCCAGCTCGCGATGATGCAGAACGGCATCAGGGCGGTGGTCAGGATCACGAACGGCAGCGAGATGCCGTCGACGCCCATGTGGTAGCTGATGCCGGCTGCCAGCCAGTTCGACTTCTCGACGAATTGGAAGTCGGTCTGGGCGGGATCGAAGCGCAGCACCAGGATCACCGACACCCCGAACGTGATCAGCGTGGTCCACAGCGCGATCCAGCGCGCATTGCGCCTAGCCGCCTCGTCGTCGCCGCGGACCAGATAGATCAGCAGCGCACCGACGATCGGCAGGAAGGTGACGACGGAGAGAATTGGCCAGGTGGTCATTGCTGGCCCCCCATGAACATGAACCAGGTGATCAGGCCGGCGACGCCGATCAGCATGGCAAAGGCGTAATGATAGAGGTACCCGGTCTGGATCTTGACGACGTTGCGCGTGATGTCGAGCACCCGCGCCGAGACACCGTCCGGACCGAAGCCGTCGATGACGAAGCCGTCGCCTTTCTTCCAGAGGAAGCGGCCGAGCCACTTCGCCGGACGGACGAAGATCACGTCATACAGCTCGTCGAAGTACCACTTGTTGAGCAGGAACTTGTAGAGCAGCGGCTGCTGCGCGGCGAGCTCCTCCGGGATGTCCGGACGTCTGACGTAGAAGATGTAGGAGACCACAAATCCCAGCACCATCATGACGAAGGGAAGCTGAGCGAGCCAGGCCGGCATGTGCTCCATGTCTTCGAGAATGTGCGGGTTCATCTTCAGCGACTCGCCGAAGAAGTGCTCGACGCCATGGGGATCGGTGAACACGCCCTTGAACGGGAGGCCGGCCAGGATCGAGCCTGCCGCGAGCACGCCGATCGGGATGAGCATCCAGATCGGGCTCTCGTGTGCGGCATCATAATGATGCTGATCGTGCGGCGTGCCGAAGAAGGTCTTGAACACCAGGCGCCAGGAATAGAACGAGGTCAGGCCGGCGGCGACAATGGTGAGGAAATACGCGTAGGTCGCGAACGGATTGTGCGCGGCGTACGCGGCCTCGATGATCGCATCCTTGGAGAAGAAGCCTGCGAAGCCGGGGAAGCCGGTGAGCGCCAGGGTGCCGACCGTCATCACCGCGAAGGTGTATGGGATCTTGCGCCACAGGCCGCCCATGTTGCGGATGTCCTGCTCGTGATGCATCGCGTAGATCACCGAGCCAGAGCCCAAGAACAGCAGCGCCTTGAAGAAGGCATGCGTGAACAGATGGAACATGCCGACCGAATAGGCCCCTGCTCCCATCGCCACGAACATGTAGCCGAGCTGCGAGCAGGTCGAGTAGGCGACGATGCGCTTGATGTCGTTCTGCACGAGGCCGACGGTCGCAGCGAAGAACGCCGTGGTCGCGCCGAAGAACATCACGACGGCCTGGGCGTTCGGGGCGAGCTCGAACAGCGGCGACAGGCGCGCGACCATGAAGACGCCGGCGGTGACCATGGTCGCGGCATGGATCAGCGCCGAGACCGGGGTCGGACCTTCCATCGCGTCCGGCAGCCAGGTATGCAGCAGGAACTGTGCCGACTTGCCCATGGCGCCCATGAACAGCAGCAGGCAGGTCAGGGTCAGCGCGTCGGCATGCCAGCCGAGGAAGTTGATCGTCTTGCCGGCAAAGCTCGGCGCGGCGGCGAAGATGGTCTCGAAGTCGGTCGACTTCGCCAGCAGGAACACGGCGAAGATGCCGAGCGCGAAGCCGAAATCGCCGACGCGGTTGACGACGAAGGCCTTGATGGCGGCAGCGTTGGCCGACGGCTTCTGGAACCAGAAGCCGATCAGCAGGTAGCTCGCCAGACCGACGCCCTCCCAGCCGAAGAACAGTTGCACGAGGTTGTTCGCGGTCACCAGCATCAGCATCGCGAAGGTGAACAGCGACAGATAAGCGAAGAAGCGCGGACGGTTCGGATCCTCGTCCATATAGCCGATCGAATAGAGGTGGACGAGCGAGGACACGCTGGTCACAACGACCAGCATCACCGCCGTGAGCGTGTCGACACGCAGCGCCCAGGACACCTGCAGCTCGCCGGAATTGATCCAGGGCAACAGCTCTTTCACACCCGCCTCGTGGTGCATGAAGCCGACGCTGATCAGCATCGCCCAGGACAGGCCGGCCGACACGAACAGCAGCGCCGTCGTGATCACCTGCGCCGCCCAGGTGCCGGAGGCCGGCGGCTCGGCGACATGATGGTCGTCGTGTCCGTGGCCGTGATCGTCATGCGCGTGCGCGTCGGCGGCGCCGTGGTGATGACCGTCGTCGTGATGATGCTCGACCGTATCACCGCTCGGATGGCGCGCATGCGCGCCGAGCAGCGCGATCAGGCCGGCCAGGATCGCGCCCAGCAGCGGCAGAAAGACAATGGCCTGGATCATTCGCCCGTTCCCTTACGCATGACCTTGCCGGCGAGCCGGCCCCCATCTGTGCGGATCATGCGCCCTTAGCCCTTCATCATATTGACGTCTTCGACCGCAATCGAGCCGCGGTTGCGGAAGTAGACCACCAGCACGGCAAGGCCGATCGCGGCTTCCGCCGCCGCAACTGTCAGAACCAGCAGCGCGAACACCTGCCCGACGATGTCGCCCAGGAATGTCGAGAACGCCACCAGATTGATGTTCACCGCGAGCAGGATCAGCTCGACCGACATCAGGATGACGATGATGTTCTTGCGGTTCAGGAAGATGCCGAGGATGCCGAGCGTGAACAGCATGGCGGCGACGGCGAGATAGTGTCCCAATCCGATGGTCATTTCACCCACTCCGCCGCGTCCGTATCCTGCAGCCCCTGCCCGACCGCGACCTTGCGGACCGCCATCGCCATCTCCGGCGTGCGCGCGTTCTGGACGTTGATGTCCTGGCGCTTGACGCTCGCCTTGTGGCGCAGCGTCAGCACGATCGCGCCGATCATCGCCACCAGCAGGATCATGCCGGAGAGCTGGAAGTAATGGATGTACTTCGTATAGAGCACGAGGCCGAGCGCCTCGGTGTTGGTGACGTTGGTCGGGATCGCCGCGGTGATCGCCTTCGGCGTCGTCGGGTTGATGACCCAGTAGGACACCGTCAGCAGCAGCTCGAACAGGAAGATGCCGCCGATGACCAGGCCGATCGGCATGTACTGCAGGAAGCCCTCGCGCAGCTCCGTGAAGTCGACATCGAGCATCATGATCACGAACAGGAACAGCACCGCGACCGCGCCGACGTAGACGACCACGAGGATCATCGCCAGGAATTCGGCGCCCATCAGCACGAACAGGCCGGAGGCGTTGACGAAGGCGAGGATCAGATAGAGCACCGAGTGAACGGGGTTCTTCGAGACGATCACCATCACGGCCGAGGCCACGCAGACCGCCGCGAAGAGATAGAAGAAGAGCGCAGGAAGGATCATCGGACGGCCTCAGCGGTACGGCGCGTCGAGCGCGATGGCTTTGGAGATCTCGCGCTCCCAGCGGTCGCCATTCGCGAGCAGCTTGGCCTTGTCATAATACAGCTCCTCGCGGGTCTCGGTCGCGAACTCGAAGTTCGGTCCTTCGACGATGGCGTCGACCGGACAAGCTTCCTGGCACAGGCCGCAATAGATGCACTTCACCATGTCGATGTCGTAGCGCACCGTGCGGCGGGTGCCGTCGTTGCGGCGCGGACCGGCCTCGATCGTGATCGCCTGCGCGGGACAGACCGCCTCGCACAGCTTGCAGGCGATGCAGCGCTCTTCGCCGTTTGGATAGCGCCGCAACGCGTGCTCGCCGCGGAAGCGCGGCGAGATCGGGCCCTTCTCGAACGGATAGTTCAGGGTCGGCTTCGGCTGGAAGAAGTAGCGCATCGCGAGGAAGAACGCGGAGACGAACTCCTGCAGCAGCAGCGACCGTGCGGTGGCGGAAATGTTCATGACAGCCTCATTTCGGCGCGATGCCGGCGAAGTGCAGCACGCCTGCGACGATGACCACCATGGCCAGCGACAGCGGCAGGAACACTTTCCAGCCCAGTCGCATCAACTGGTCGTAGCGGTAGCGCGGCACGATCGCTTTCGCCATCGCGATCAGGAAGAACATGAAGAACAGCTTGAGCGAGAACCAGATGACGCCCGGCACCCAGTTGAACGGCGGCAGATCGATCGGCGGCAGCCAGCCGCCCAGAAACAGGATCGTCGCCAGCGCGCACATCGTGGTGATCGCGACATACTCGCCGAGCATGAACAGCAGATACGGCGTCGAGCCGTATTCCACCATGAAGCCGGCAACGAGCTCCGATTCCGCCTCAACGAGATCGAAGGGCGGACGGTTGGTCTCGGCCAGCGCCGAGACGTAGAACACCACGAACATCGGGAACAGCGGCCAGACGTACCAGTTCAGGATCGTCAACTGCGGCAGGCCGATCAGGCTCGCAAGCCCGCGGGCATGCTGCGCCTCGACCACCGCCGAGAGGTTCAAGGTGCCGGCGCAGAGCAGCACGGTGATGATGACGAAGCCGATCGAGACCTCGTAGGACACCATCTGCGCCGCCGAGCGCAGCGCCGCCAGGAACGGATACTTCGAGTTCGACGACCAGCCGGCCATGATGATGCCGTAGATCGACAGTGACGAGATCGCGAAGATGAAGAGAATGCCGACATTGATGTCGGCGATCGCCCAGCCGAGATTGGTCGGGATCACCGCCCAGGCCGCCAGCGCCAGCACGCAGGAGACCAGCGGTGCCAGCAGGAACACGCCCTTGTTGGCGCCGGCCGGAATGATCGGCTCCTTGAGCACGAACTTCAGCAGGTCTGCGAACGACTGGAACAGGCCCCAGGGCCCGACCACGTTGGGACCCCGGCGGATCTGCACCGCCGCCCAGATCTTCCGGTCGGCCAGCAGGATGTAGGCGATCGCGACCAGCAGGACGACGAGCAGCAGGACGCTCTGCGCGACCATGATGATCAGCGGCCAGAGGAAGCCGGTCCAGAACGAGCTTGCGAAGAAATCAGCCATCAGGTCACGCTCACTCCGCTGCCGTCAGCATCTGCCCGGAAGCCAGGCGGGAACATTCCGCCATGACCGCCGATGCGCGCGCGATCGGATTGGTGAGATAGAAGTCGTCGATCAGCGGCTTGAACGGTGCCTTCTCGAGGTTGCCGCCCTTGCCAGCCAGGGTCTTGATGTCGGCGATCTTGCCCGCCTCGATCTGGTCGACGCGGCCAAGATGCGGCACGGCCTTGATGATCGCAACGCGCAGCGCGGCCAGCGAGTCGTAGCCGAGCTTCCTGCCGAGCACGTCGGACAGCGCCCGGATGATTGCCCAGTCCTCGCGTGCCTCGCCCGGCGGGAATGACGCCCGGCCCGTCATCTGCACCCGGCCCTCGGTGTTGACGTAGAGCCCGGACTTCTCGGTGTAGGCAGCCCCCGGCAGGATGACATCGGCACGATGGGCACCGCGGTCGCCATGGGTACCGATGTAGACGACGAAAACGCCCTCGGGCACCTCGACCTCGTCAGCGC
The DNA here is from genome assembly GCF_032484495.1 of Bradyrhizobium sp. SZCCHNS3052. Taxonomy (NCBI): domain Bacteria; kingdom Pseudomonadati; phylum Pseudomonadota; class Alphaproteobacteria; order Hyphomicrobiales; family Nitrobacteraceae; genus Bradyrhizobium; species Bradyrhizobium sp. SZCCHNS3052. Next base: position 75,742 of record NZ_JAUETB010000006.1, read on the forward strand.
CGAGCAGGAACATCACGTCCATGGTGCCGAACGTCGTCATCTGCGCGGCCGTGAGGCCGGTGCCGTTGAAGCCGATGTCGAGGGCGCCGACCCGCGAGGCGGTGTCGTGCAGCACGGCAAAGCCGTTCCAGTCGTCGCGCACGGCGTTGACGTCCATTGCGATCTTGGCGGCCAGCGACAGGATCGCGCCGCCATCGTGGCGCGCGGCGGCGCCGGCGCCGACCAGCACGATCGGGTTCTTGGCGTTGCGGAAGGTGGTTGCAAACGAGTGTTTGCCGGCGGCGACGTCGCTCAGCGAGTCCGTGCCCGCGCCGATGTGCTCATAGGCATAGGTCAGGTCGGCCTTGGGACCGACCACGCCGACCTTGAGCTGGCCCGAGCGCCAGCGCTTGCGGATGCGGGCGTTGAGGACGGCCGCTTCCTTGCGCGGATTGGCGCCAATGATCAGGATCGCATCGGCCTGCTCGATACCCGCGATGGTCGGATTGAACAGATAGGACGCACGGCCGAGCTTGGCATCGAAGCTGTCACCGCCTTGCACCGCGACGTTGGTCGAGCCGAGCTTGGCGAGCAGATCCTTGAGGGCGAACATCTCTTCGACCGCGGCGAGATCGCCGGCGATCGCGCCGATGCGCTTGCCGTCGATGCGCGACAGCTTGGTGGCAATCGCCTTGAACGCCTCCGGCCAGGAGGCGGCGCGCAGCTTGCCATCCTCGCGAACGTAGGGACGATCGAGCCGCTGCGTGCGCAGGCCGTCGACGACATGGCGGGTCTTGTCGGAGATCCACTCCTCGTTCACGGCATCGTTGATGCGCGGCAGGATGCGCATCACCTCGCGGCCGCGGGTGTCGACACGGATCGCCGAGCCCACGCCGTCCATGACGTCGATCGACTGCGTCTTGCCGAGCTCCCAGGGGCGTGCGGCGAAAGCGTAGGGCTTCGAGGTCAGCGCACCGACCGGGCAGATGTCGACCAGATTGCCCTGCAGCTCCGAACTCAGCGCCTGCTCGAGATACGTCGTGATCTCCATGTCCTCGCCACGGCCGATCGCGCCCATTTCCGGCACGCCGCAGACTTCCGCCGAGAAGCGGACGCAACGCGTGCACTGGATGCAGCGGTTCATCGACGTCTTGACCAATGCGCCGAGATACTTGTCCTCGACGGCGCGCTTGTTCTCGGCGAAGCGGCTGGTGTCCACACCATAGCCCATCGCCTGGTCCTGCAGGTCACACTCGCCGCCCTGGTCGCAGATCGGGCAGTCCAGCGGATGGTTGATCAGAAGGAATTCCATCACGCCTTCGCGCGCCTTCTTGACCATCGGCGACCGCGTCGAGATCTCCGGCGGCTCGCCCTTCGGGCCCGGCCGGCAGTCGCGCACGCCCCAGGCGCAGCTCGCGACCGGTTTCGGTCCGCCCTTCACCTCGACGAGGCACATCCGGCAGTTGCCGGCGATCGACAGCCGCTCATGATAGCAGAAGCGCGGGATCTCGGCGCCCGCCGCCTCGCACGCCTGCAACAGCGTGTACTCCGGCGGCACATCGATCTCTTTGCCATCGATGATGATCTTGGTCATTGCCTCACATCTCTCTCAAACCACGGACCGCCGCGCCGCTGCGCACCGTGAGGGCGCGAGCGCGGGGAAAACGTTGCTGGCGAACCGGACCGCCATCACCTACTCCGCCGCCACCATGTGCGCGGGATCGCGCACGCCGACGTCGTCGACATCGGCCTTGTGCGAATACTGGTCAATGCGCGCCTCGATCTCGTGACGGAAATGCGTGATCAGCCCCTGGATCGGCCAAGCTGCCGCGTCGCCCAGCGCGCAGATCGTGTGTCCCTCGATCTGCTTGGTGACTTCGAGCAGCATGTCGATCTCGCGCTTGTGCGCCCGGCCTTCGGCCATGCGCGTCAGCACGCGCCACATCCATCCGGTGCCCTCGCGGCACGGCGTACACTGGCCGCAGCTCTCGTGCTTGTAGAAGTAGGAGATGCGCGCGATCGCCCGGATCAGGTCGGTCGACTTGTCCATCACGATCACGGCCGCGGTGCCGAGGCCGGAGCGCAGCTTCGACAGGCTGTCGAAATCCATCGGCGTATCGATGATCTGCTCGGCCGGCACCATGCGCACGGACGAGCCGCCGGGGATGACCGCCTTCAGATTGTCCCAGCCGCCACGGATGCCGCAGCAATGCTTCTCGATCAGCTCGCGGAACGGGATGCCCATCGCCTCTTCGACGTTGCAGGGCCGCTCGACGTGACCGGAGATGCAGAACAGTTTTGTGCCGACATTGTTCGGACGGCCGATGCCGGCAAACCACGCGGCGCCCCGGCGCAGGATGGTCGGCGCCACCGCGATCGACTCGACGTTGTTGACGGTGGTCGGGCAGCCATAGAGGCCGACGTTCGCCGGGAAAGGCGGCTTCAGCCGCGGCTGGCCCTTTTTGCCTTCGAGGCTCTCCAGCAGCGCGGTCTCCTCGCCGCAGATATAGGCGCCGGCGCCATGCGCGACATAGAGATCGAACGGCCAGCCATGGATGTTGTTCTTGCCGATCAGGTTGGCCTCATAGGCCTGATCGATCGCCGCCTGCAGCCGCTCGCGCTCGCGGATGAACTCGCCGCGCACATAGATGTAGCAGGCATGCGCGTTCATCGCGAAGCTGGCCAGCAGGCAGCCCTCGACGAGATGATGCGGATCGTGCCGCATGATCTCGCGGTCCTTGCAGGTGCCGGGCTCGGACTCGTCGGCGTTGACCACGAGGTAGCTCGGCCGACCGTCGGTCGATTCCTTCGGCATGAACGACCATTTCAGGCCGGTCGGGAAGCCGGCGCCGCCGCGGCCGCGCAGGCCTGAAGCCTTCATCTCGTTGATGATCCAGTCGCGACCTTTTTCGATCAGCGCCTTGGTGCCATCCCAGCTGCCGCGCCGGCGTGCGCCTTCGAGGCCCCAATCATGCAGGCCATAGAGGTTGGTGAAGATGCGGTCCTTGTCGTCGAGCATGATCAGACGGCTTCCTCGGATGTCAGCGGTTCGACTGCATGGTGGCGATGAAGGCGGCGCAGCCGCCGAACACCAAGGCCCACAGCAGACTGGACTCCAGCGTCGCATTGAGCGCGAACCGCTGCAGCACGAAAATGAAAGCGGCGGCTGCGAGCGTATGCAGCGCCACGTAGCGCCAGTTCTTCATCGCGGCGCCCTCTTCGGTCAGGGCCGCAACGCGGGTGCGATTGCGGCTCATGTCTTCTCCTTCAGCGTGGTCGGCCCGCCCGCCGGCGCCGAGAACTGGCGGCCATTCTGCGGACCCGGCGTCGGCAGGTTGCCGGTCGCGAAGCCGTCGAGCACCTTGCCGAAGCTCTCCGGCGTCAGGTCCTCATAGGTGTCCTTCCAGACCTGCACCATCGGCGCGTTCACGCAGGCGCCCAGGCACTCGACCTCTTCCCAGCTGAAGTCGCCGTCCTTCGACAGGTGGAAGGGATCGTGATGGATGCGATGCTTGCAGACCTCGATCAGTTCTTCGGCGCCGCGCAGACGGCACGGCGTGGTGCCGCACACCTGCACATGCGCCTTCTTGCCGACCGGCTGCAGCTGGAACATCGTGTAGAAGGTCGCCACCTCGAGCACGCGGATGTAGGGCATGCCGAGCATGTCGGCGACGACGCGGATGGCCGCCTCCGACACCCAGCCCTCGTTCTGCTCCTGCGCGCGCCACAGGATCGCGATCACGGCCGAGGCCTGGCGGCCTTCCGGATATTTCGCGATCTGCGCTTTGGCGAAGGCAAGGTTCTCGTCCGTGAACGCAAAGCTCGCGGGCTGGACTTCCTTCGGGGCAAGACGGCGGACGGACATGGCTCTTCAATCTTTCATTGCATGCGGCGCGCGGCACTTGCATTGAGCGCTGCGACGCGATTCTGCCAGAAGGCACTTGCAGTTCCGAACACGTTATAGCCGACGTGGGCGGACGCCTTGATCCGGTCGAGGATCGACAGCTCTGTCACGGTCTCGAGGCGGCCGCTTGCGGGGTCGTAGACCATCAGTTGCATCGGCGTCTGATCGAGGATGTAGCGCGAGACCGTATGGTTGCGATCCTGGCCGTGCTCCTCGCACAGGATCATGCTGTCGGTCGCGAGCAGCCGCGCCCCGCCCTTGATCGCCTCGATCTCGACGCCCTCGACGTCGAGCTTGATCAGGTACTTGCCGGAAGCGGCGACCTTGCCGTCGTCGATCAGATCGTCGAGCGCCATCACCGGCACCTGCTCGCCGCCGGCGCTGTCGCCGGCGATACTGAAGGCCTCGTGCTTGGTACCGGTGAGATGCGCGACGCCGCGGCGTTCGCCGATGGCGCACTTCATCACTTCGAAGCGGCCGCCGTTGATCTGCGCATTGTTCGCGAGCTTGGCGAAGTTCGCCGAGGACGGCTCGATCGCGATCGCCTTGTGCGCGCCGTAGGGCGTGCTCGACACCAGCACCGACCAGTAGCCGTAATTGGCCCCGCCGTCGATGAAGGTGTAGTCGACATCGACAGTGCCGAGAAACAGGAACTCGAGTTCGTCCTCATAGTGATAGTCGCGGTTGAGCAGCTTGCTCCAATAGCCGTCGCCATAGGGAAACTCGAACACGGCGTCCGGGTTGAGCTTCACCGCGATGTCGCGTTCGGGCAGCGCCAGCCGCAGCAGATTGGCACAGCGGTTGTAGCCGCGATGCGAGAAATGCGAGGAAATCTTCGAGCCGGTCGACAGCGCCAATGCAGCCGTGCGCTCCCAGAGGTTCGCTCCTTCGAGCGCTCCAGAAGCACGATCGAACTGGATCGGCGCATGGCCCATCAGCGGTCCACCTCTCCGAACACGATGTCGAGCGAGCCGAGAATGGCCGAGACGTCGGCGAGCAGATGGCCGCGGCAGATGAAATCCATCGCCTGTAGATGCGCGAAGCCCGGAGCGCGGATCTTGCACTTGTACGGCTTGTTGGTGCCGTCGGCGACGAGATAGACGCCGAACTCGCCCTTCGGCGCCTCGACGGCCGCATAGATCTCGCCTGCCGGCACGTGCACGCCTTCGGTGTAGAGTTTGAAGTGGTGGATCAGCGCTTCCATCGAGCGCTTCATCTCGCCACGGCGCGGCGGAGCGATCTTGTTGTCGGTGATCATCACCGGGCCCTGCCCGTCCGGTGCTCGCAGCTTCTGGATGCACTGCTTCATGATACGCACCGACTGGCGCATCTCTTCCATGCGGATCAGATAGCGGTCGTAGCAGTCGCCGTTCTTGCCGATCGGAACGTCGAACTCCATCTCGGCATAGACGTCGTAGGGCTGCGACTTGCGCAGGTCCCAGGCCGCGCCCGAGCCGCGCACCATCACGCCGGAGAAGCCCCACTCCCAGGCCTGCTTCAGGGTCACGACGCCGATGTCGACGTTACGCTGCTTGAAGATGCGGTTGCCGGTGAGAAGCCGGTCGAGATCGTCGACCACCTTCAGGAACGGATCGCAGAATGCGTCGATGTCGTCGATCAGCTTCGGCGGCAGGTCCTGGTGGACGCCGCCGATGCGGAAGTAGTTGGCGTGCATGCGCGAGCCGGAGGCGCGCTCATAGAACACCATCAGCTTCTCGCGCTCCTCGAAGCCCCACAGCGGCGGGGTCAGCGCGCCGACGTCCATCGCCTGGGTGGTGACGTTGAGCAGATGCGACAGCAGCCGTCCGATCTCGGAGTAGAGCACGCGGATCAGCTGGCCGCGGCGCGGAACCTCGATGCCGAGCAGGCGTTCGGCGGCGAGGCAGAAGGCATGCTCCTGATTCATCGGCGCGACGTAGTCGAGCCGATCGAAATAGGGCATCGCCTGCATGTAGGTCTTGGTCTCGATCAGCTTCTCGGTGCCGCGATGCAGCAGGCCGATATGCGGATCGACGCGCTCGACCACCTCGCCGTCCAGCTCCAGCACCAGACGCAGAACGCCATGGGCCGCCGGATGCTGCGGGCCGAAATTGATCGTGAAGTTGCGGAGGGCCGGGCTCTGCTCGTTCATGCTGAAGCTCCCGCTTCCTGGCGAGTAGCGAATGGCGAATAGCGAATAGCGAACGTCATTTCGGCGACTTGTCCTGTAACGACCGGATGAGCGCGCGAACCATCTTGCCCAAGTTCTCGCATTGCGTGAGCGAGGCTTTCAGGTCCGACGACGGCAAAAGGCCAACACGCTCCGCCAAGATCAGATGTGTTTCGAGTTCTTTCAGTGAGCCTTGCGCGATTCGCAAAGACTGGACGAAGCTGCCGGTGTTCTCTCGCCCGTGCCCCTCGGCGATGTTGGCGGCAATCGAACCTGATGACCGCCTGATCTGTGACGTCAGTCCGAACTGCTCCTCGCGAGGAAATTGGCGCGTCAGCCGATAACACGCCTCCGCAAGGGACATGGCATCCTGCCAAACCCGGAGGTCGCGATATGAATTTATCGGCTGCGAGGTCAACCATCATCCCTATTCGCTACTCGCTATTCCCTATTCGCCCAATTCACTTCGTCGCCTTCTCGTCGCCGGGCAGCGGATAGTCCGCACCTTCCCAGGGCGACAGGAAATCGAACTTGCGGAATTCCTGGTTGAGCCGCACCGGCTCGTAGATGACCCGCTTCTCCTGATCGTCGTAGCGCACCTCGACGAACCCCGTCGTCGGGAAGTCCTTGCGCAGCGGATGGCCGTCGAAGCCGTAATCCGTCAGCAGGCGGCGCATGTCCGGGTGGCCGACGAAGATCACGCCGTAGAGGTCGTAGGCCTCGCGCTCGAACCAATCGGCGCCCGGAAAGACATCGATCAGCGACGGCACCTGCGTCGTCTCGTCGGCCTCGGCCTTCAGCCGGATGCGCGCGTTCAGCGTCGGTGACAGGAAGTGATAGACGACATCGAAACGTTTGGCGCGCTCAGGATAGTCGACCGCCGTGATGTCGGTGATGTTGACGAAGCGGAGAGCCGGATCGTCGCGCAGATGTGTCACGACCTCGACGATCCGGGCGGACTCCACGTTCACCGTGAGCTGATTGAAAGCGACCGTATGGCCGATCGCGGCGCCCGGGAGCGCGCTTACGATCGTCTGCCCAAGGGCGTCGAGCCTGCCGTCGTCCATAACGAAAAACCTTCAGCGTTCGATGGTGCCGGTGCGCCGGATCTTCTTCTGCAGCAGCAGCACACCGTACAGCAGCGCTTCGGCGGTCGGCGGACAGCCGGGCACGTAGATGTCAATGGGAACGATGCGGTCGCAGCCGCGGACCACCGAATAGGAATAGTGATAGTAGCCGCCGCCATTGGCGCACGACCCCATCGAGATGACGTAGCGCGGCTCCGGCATCTGGTCGTAGACCTTGCGCAGCGCCGGCGCCATCTTGTTGGTCAAGGTGCCCGCGACGATCATCACGTCGGACTGGCGCGGCGAGGCGCGCGGCGCGAAGCCGAACCGCTCGACGTCGTAGCGCGGCATCGAGACCTGCATCATCTCGACGGCGCAGCAGGCCAGGCCGAACGTCATCCACATCAGCGAGCCGGTGCGGGCCCAGGTGATGAGATCGTCAGCGGTGGCGACGAAGAATCCCTTGTCCGACAGCTCGTGCCTGACCTCGAGGAAATACGGGTCGTTGGCACCGATCGGCCTGCCGGTCGCGGGATCGAGAATGCCCTTCGGGGCCGGAGCGATCGCCGGCCCGGTCGAGGACGTGGTCGGGCTCAATCCCATTCAAGCGCGCCTTTCTTCCATTCGTAGGCAAACCCGACCGTCAACACGGCCAGGAACACCAGCATCGACCAGAAGCCGGCCGCGCCGAGCTTGCCGAATGCGACTGCCCAGGGGAACAGGAAGGCGACTTCGAGGTCGAAGATGATGAAAAGGATGGCAACCAGATAGAAGCGGACGTCGAACTTCATGCGGGCGTCGTCGAACGCATTGAAGCCGCACTCGTACGCGGAGAGCTTCTCGGGATCGGGCTGCTGGTAGGCGACCAGGAACGGCGCGATCAGCAGCACCACCCCGATGATGGCTGCGACACCTATGAAAACGACGAGGGGGAGATAGTTCTGAAGGATGCCGGTCATCGGCGCCACTTTCCTCTGCGGTTTCGGTGCAAACCGCAGACTCGTTGCATTGGAATTGGTCGAAGCCTTAGCGCAGCGCACCAAGCCGCGCAAGACAAGCCGTCTCGCCGGTGTCATCCCTCCCCACATTGCGGAAACCCGGACACACCGAGCAGCGGCGCCGCGGATGACGCGTGCAGGAGCCGCATTGCAGACCCGCAGCATTACGGTGCCGCACGGTCCAACGCAGGACGCTGAGGCGATCAGCAATCGCGAGGACGCACGCCGGTGTGCGCAGGCTGGCTGGTCGGAGACGGATGCGGATCAGCGCTCGATCGGGAGATCCAAACGAGGCGACGGGACCGTCACCCGATAGGCTTCCGTTACCGCGGGAGATGGTCACGAAGGGCCGCCGGATCAAGATCATCCACGGCCGCCGTCGATACCGGCACCGCCGCGCGCTGTTAGCCCCGGCCGCATACTCCCGATTGCCGCCGCGGCGGCTGCAACCGATGAAACCATTTTGAGGAAACGAAGAAACGGGATCGAAACAAAGCGGGGGTACATGTCCAGGCAACAAAGTGGCGCTCTGAGACGCCGGGAGGCTGACATGAACCACTCGCTGCATTCCGCAGACCGATCGACCCATCTGAAGATCGTCGTCGTTGCCCTGGTCGCCGGCATCGCGGTGACCGCTTTCGGCATCGCGACCCGCGCCAACGTCGACTACAGCCAGACGGCATCGCACGTCGTGAAGGCAGGCAAGCCGGTGACCATGACGAGTTCCAGCGACTCGATGGTCGTCCGCTGAGGCCACTGCTCCGCTGCCATCTGACAGCAATCGCAGGCCACCCGCCGGGTGGCCTTTTTCATGCCCGATCGGAAAATCGGCGACGGAGCACTTGCCGTCCGGCGGAGCGCCAGGTCGTACACGGGAAGGGATCGCGCGGCGGCGCTGCTTGCGCCAGCGGACAGATCACATCAAAAGCTAAGCCATTGAAAACATGGCGCGAGAGACGGGGCTCGAACCCGCGACCTCCGGCGTGACAGGCCGGCGCTCTAACCAACTGAGCTACTCCCGCGTGATCGCGAAATCCGCGGAGGAGTGCGACTTAAAGGGGCGATGTTTCGAAGTCAAGGACAATGAACCGACAGCTGTGCGAAGTCCTTGATGGGGGAGCAATGCAGGACGCCCGATCTCCTTGGCTGGGCCCAGGCAGCCAACGTTAGTCGCCGCACGATGATGGGCCAAATCGACCTGTCCCGCGTCTCTCCTTCCGGACCGCGGCAACCCCGCCCCGCGGCGGCGGCGCTGGCGGTCGCTTCGCGACGACGTCGCAGGCCGGATATGGCAAAATGGGCGCCAAGTCCGACCGCGCATGCTTCCGACCGGGCATATTGAAATTTCCGGCCGCGGTCCCCGCCGAGGCGCACTTGCTGACCAGGAAGCGAGTGAGAGGAGATTCCTCGCGGACGCTGCCCACGAATCGCCCGCCACCGGTGCGAGGAAGATGAGCTTCGAATCGCCGGAGTCGGTATCCTGCAGGTGGCGCGCGCCGGAGTGCGCAATCCTGCTGTCGGCGAGGCGGTGCTGATCAACGCCGGCCCGCGACCCCGCCGTATTCCGCACGGGAGCTGGCGGACGATCTTTGATCAGAGCGGAAACCATTGATAACCTGCCACCCCCTGGTATCTGGCATGCAATAACTGATATATTAGTATACTGATACCTCCGGTAACATCTCCCTCTCTCCCTCTCTCCCTCTCTCTCTTGGTGCCCATGTCCGACCCGCTTCGCAGCTACACCCACTCCGTCACCGAGCGCCTGCTCCGCTACGCCGCGATCGACACCCAGTCGGACCCGACGTCGCCGACCTGTCCTTCGACGCTCAAACAGAAGAATCTCGGCCGGATGCTCGCAGCCGAGCTGCAGGCAATGGGCCTCTCGGACGCCCACCTGGACGACCATGGCTACGTCTATGCGACCATCCCCGCCACCACCGACAAGGCCGTGCCGGTGATCTGCTTCTGCTCGCACATGGACACGTCGCCCGATTGCTCCGGGGCCAACGTGAAGCCGCAGATCGTGCGCAACTACCAGGGCGGCGACATCGTGCTGCCGGGGGACCCGAGCCAGATCATCCGTGCGGCTGAGCATCCTGCATTGAAGGACCAGATCGGCAACGACATCGTCACCACCGACGGCACCACCCTGCTCGGGGCCGATAACAAAGCCGGCATCGCCGAGATCATGGACGCGGCGCAGTTCCTGATCAGCAATCCGCAGATCAAGCACGGCACCATCAAGATCCTGTTCACGCCGGACGAGGAGATCGGCCGCGGCGTCGACCGGGTCGACCTGAAGAAGCTCGGCGCCGACTTCGGCTACACGATGGATGGCGAAACCGCCGGCAACATCGAGGACGAGACCTTTGCCGCCGACGGCGCCACCATCCTCATCAACGGCGTCAGCGCCCATCCCGGCTTTGCCAAGGGCAAGATGGAGCACGCGATCAAGATCGCGTCCGCAATCGTCGATCGGCTCCCGAAGGATGGCTGCTCGCCGGAGACGACGGAGGGCAAGGAAGGCTTCCTGCATCCGGTCGGGATCTCCGGCGCGCTCGAACAGGCGCGACTCGACTTCATCGTGCGCGATTTCAGCGAGCAGGGCCTGCGGCAGAAGGAAGCGCTGCTCGAGGACATCGTCAGGGATGTCCTGAAGGACTATCCGCGCTCGAGCTATCGGATGGAGGTTCGGCAGCAATACCGCAACATGAAGGAGGTCATCGATCTGCATCCGGAGATCGTGACCTATGCCGAGGAGGCGATCCGCCGCGCCGGCCTGACGCCGGTCAGGACATCGATCCGCGGCGGCACCGACGGTTCGCGGCTGTCGTTCATGGGCCTGCCCTGCCCCAACATCTTTGCCGGCGAGCATGCCTTCCACTCGCGTCTCGAATGGGTCAGCGTCCAGGACATGGAGAAGGCGGCGCAGACCATCGTCCATCTGGCGATGATCTGGGAAGAGCGATCCTGAGCGCCGTCCGGCGCGCGTCAGACGCGCGCCGTCACCAGCCAGATCGAGCCGGCGAGCGTCACGCTGTCGCCGCGTACATACTGCGTCAGCAGCTCGCGGACCGACTGCCGCGCCGCCTCGCGCGTCTCCTGGGGATGCCCCTCCAGCGCGCGGCTGGCGGGGCCGATTTCGAACGCCGACTCCACTGCCGCCTCGAGACCCTGCCCGCGGGCGATGTCGAGTGACAGCGCATGCGCCTCCAGCGCGACGTCGCTGAAGCCGGCCTCGCCGAGGATCCGCGCCACTCGCGCTTCGGATGCGAAGGCGAACGGGCCAGGATCCTCCGGCGCCATCTCCGGCAGCTTCGGGACGTGACGATAGACCGCCTGCAGCGGCGCGATCATCCAGGGATTGGCCTTCGGCTCGCGCCAGCAGGCGAACACGACCCGGCCGCCCGGCTTCAGCGCGCGGCGGATGTTGGCGAACGACGCCACCGGATCGGCAAAGAACATCACCCCGAACCGCGACACCAGCAGATCGAGGCTCGCCGGCGCGAACGGATACACGGTCGCGTCGGCCAGCACGAACTCGGCGGGAAGCCCGGCCGGCGCCACCGCGCGCGCCCGCTCGAGCATCGGTGCGGAGATGTCGACGCCGAGAACGGAGCCGCCGGGCGCCACCTGCCCGGCCAGTGCGATCGACAAACCACCACAGCCGCAGCCGATGTCGAGAATGCGATCACCCGGCTTCGCGGCGATACGCTCGATCAGGATCTGCGACACCGGTGCGAGCAGGATATCCTGCGCCTCCTGGCGATCGGACCAGCGCTGGCCGCCGGGCCCGTTCCAATAGGCGATCTGGTCGGCGTTGCGGTCGTCCCCTGCCGGCAATTGCATGATGTGCCCTGTCTGATTGAGGTCATCGCAAGAACCGGCATGGCGCATGCAGCCGCCTGTCCTGTCAAGGCACGAGGCCGCGATGCGCTTGAGTAAGAAAGTGGGCCGTTCCTCACCACGGTTCGGAGAGACTTTCGCCGATGGCGAGAGCGCTCCAACGTCGGCTCAGACGCGCGAACTCCTGTCGGATGGCGTCGCGCCGCGCCGGCGTGTAGGCCGCGCGCTCCTCCGCTGACATCCCGTCCAGCAGACTGCGCGCCGACGGTGCCATCTCGGCCCCGCGCGCCCGCAGCGCCGGATCGTCAGCCTGCTGCAGCCAGTCCTGCCAGCACACATATGTAGCGCGCTCGGAGCGGGCATAGTCCTCGCTGCGTTCCGGCATCAGGCGCTGGTCCTTGGTCTCATGCCTGCGGCGCAGCCGCGCGGCCTCGCGGGACGAGGTCGCATGCGGGACCAAATGAAAGGTCCCGGCCGTGCCGCCGGCCGCGAGCCGCCCGAATACGGCGCCGTCAATCCCGAGATGCTTTTCGACGATGAAGTGTTGCAGATCATGCGGCATCCAGGGATCGAAGCCAGGCGCCGGGCTCATTTCGAGGGTGTGTCCGTCGCCGAGCGTCGCGCGCACCGCGTAGCGGCGTTCGCCGGTGCGGACGAAGGAAACAGTCATTGGCGGTCGCGGACGACGAGACATGGACACTCGCAATTGGCAGCTGCGGCTGAACAACGGCCCCATCATACCGCCGCGGGTGAGGGATCGATAGATGCGCGCGGACCTGCTGGCGAGCGCCGTAGCGCAATGCAATAGCGGGACAGCCTCTGGTGTCGCCGGGTCTGGTCTCGCTCTTGCTTCGATCAGGCGCGTCAGGAGCCACATGCGCACTCTCATCGTTGCCGATCTTCATTACTCGCTGCCGCAGTTCGACTGGCTGGTGGCGGCTGCCGATCATTTTGATGCGGTGGTGTTCGCCGGCGATGCGCTCGATCTCGCCTCGATCGTCGACATTCGCGCCCAGATCGTGGTCGTGAAGACATATCTCGCGCTCCTGGCGGCCAAGACGCGGGTCATGATCTGCTCGGGCAATCATGACCTGGAGGAGCGCAACCCGGATGGCGAGAAGATCGCGGCCTGGATCAGGACGGTCCGCGAGCTCGGCATCGCAGCCGACGGCGATGACCTTCTGATCGGCGACACGCTGTTCTCGGTTTGCCCATGGTGGGACGGTCCTCTCGTCAAGGCCGCCATCGCAAGCCAGCTCGATGCCGCCGCGAGGCGCGACACAGCCCGCTGGATCTGGGTGCATCATGCGCCGCCGGCCAACTCGCCGGTGAGCTGGGGCGGCAAGCGCTTCTTCGGCGACACCGAGCTCGAAGGCTTCATCGCGCGGCACCGCCCGGCGATGGTGATCTCCGGCCACGTCCACCAGTCGCCCTTCATCACGGATGGGTCCTGGTTCGATCGCGTCGGTGAGACTTGGGTCTTCAACACCGGGCGGCAACCCGGGCGACCGCCGACCTACATGGTGCTCGACACCGACGAAGGGCGCGCCTTCTGGTTGGCGGCGGGGCAAGCCGAATGGATCGATCTCGCCGGCCCCCTGCAACGCCCGGCGCAGCCGGTGACGGCGGCGCCGGACTGGCTCAGAGTCGTGGATCGGATTCCAGATCCGTTCCTGGCGAAACCTGCTGCGGCGGCAGGTTGATCATGCCCTGCAGCACCTCGCCGACCATCGAAAGATGGGTGCCATGGCCGGCATATTGCCGCTTCAGGTCGGCGAGATAGCTGTTGGCGACGTTGAGGCGCTGCGCCAGCATGCGCGCAATCGCGAGCGTCGCCTCGGGATTTTCACTGAGGAAGCGTGGCGCATCCGGGATCTCGTAGATCCGGCAATCGACGAGCGCCCGCACGGTCGCCGTGTGCGGCTGCTCCAGCAGGAGCGACATCTCGCCGAACAGCGCGCCCGGCTCGGAGATGACGGCCACCGTGGCGCCGGCCTTGATCACCTCCAGCTCTCCGTCGAGCAGGATGTAGAGATGCCCAGTGTTGTGCCCCTCCTCGAGCAGCATGGTGCCCGCCGGAATGGCGCGCTCATGTCCGCCGGTGCAGTGGCGCAGGAAGTCGGTCATCGGTTCGCCCGCGATGTTCACGCCGCGCGCCAAGCTAGCCGAAGAACGGTTCATCGCCACGCGAAATCGTCCGGGCGCTTCGCACCAGCTGTCGCAAAGGATTTTGAACCCTTGTCCGAATTGAGCACTCGGCGGCGCCATCATCGTGATCGGGACGTGGGTTTGGCTCAGCCGCCGAGGCTCGATGGCAAGGTGGCTCAGCTTGGAGAGCAGCAGATCGATGAAACCCGACGCACAAACGCGCTTCTGGAGAGTATCGCCATCAGCTTGGAAAATCGACGCACCACAATAGCAGCGTCACCATTGCGAGGGTGCGTCCCAGCGGATGCTAATGGTAGGCGGCGAGAGATTCGAACTCCCGACCCTCTCGGTGTAAACGAGATGCTCTAACCAGCTGAGCTAGCCGCCCTCACGTCGCGCTTCTTTACCCCCTGCCCGATCCTCAATCAACGCCGGAACCACGCGGCGGCAGCGAGAAACCGCCGCAGCGGGACCGGTGGGGGCAGACCACGCACGCTCGAAGGGTCGGTGGCTCGATCCCCCAAACGAAAACGGCGCCCTTACGGGCGCCGTTTCCTTGGATCAGTTCGGACCTCAGTGGGCGGTCAGGCCGCCGGCGGCTTCGTCGCCATCGGCCTTCACCGGGACCTTGGTATCCTCTTCCCAGACGATCGGCACCGGCTTGCGGACCAAGGCCCGGGCGACGACGTCGTCGAGACGGGAGACCGGGATGATCTCCATGCCGCCCTTGATCGCATCGGAAATCTCCGTGAGATCCTTGGCGTTGTCCTCGGGGATCAGCACCGTCTTGATGCCGCCGCGGGCCGCGGCCAGGAGCTTCTCCTTCAGACCGCCGATCGGCAGCACGCGACCACGCAAGGTGATCTCACCGGTCATCGCGACGTCGTGACGGATCGGAATGCCCGTCATGACCGAGATGATTGCGGTTGCCATCGCGACACCCGCCGACGGACCGTCCTTCGGGGTCGCCCCCTCCGGAACGTGGACGTGGATGTCGCGGCGGTCGAACATCGGCGGCTCGATGCCGTAGACGATCGCCCGCGAGCGGACGTAGGACGCCGCCGCCGAGATCGACTCCTTCATGACGTCGCGCAGATTGCCCGTCACCGTCATCTTGCCCTTGCCGGGCATCATGACGCCTTCAATGGTGAGCAGCTCACCGCCGACATCGGTCCATGCCAGACCCGTGACGATCCCGATCTGATCGTCGCTCTCGATCTCACCGAAGCGGAACTTCGGAACACCCAAGAATTCCTCGACGGTCTTCTCGGTGATCTTCACCGACTTCTTCTTGGACATCATGAGCTCCTTCACGGCCTTGCGGGCCAGTGTGGAAATCTCACGCTCCAGATTACGTACGCCCGCTTCGCGGGTGTAGCGCCGGATCACGAGCAGCAATGCGTCGTCGTCGATCGACCACTCCTTCGAGTCCAGTCCGTGCTTGGAGATCGCGCTGGGGATCAGGTGCTTGCGGGCGATCTCGAGCTTTTCGGTCTCGGTGTAGCCTGCGATGCGGATGATCTCCATGCGGTCCATCAGCGGCCCGGGAATATTCAGCGTATTCGCGGTCGTGATGAA
The DNA here is from genome assembly GCF_032484495.1 of Bradyrhizobium sp. SZCCHNS3052. Classification (NCBI taxonomy): domain Bacteria; kingdom Pseudomonadati; phylum Pseudomonadota; class Alphaproteobacteria; order Hyphomicrobiales; family Nitrobacteraceae; genus Bradyrhizobium; species Bradyrhizobium sp. SZCCHNS3052. The sequence continues at coordinate 91,414 of NZ_JAUETB010000006.1, forward strand.
CATGACGTTCGACAGGTCGTAGTCGACCTCCAGATAGTGATCGTTGAAGGTCGTGTTCTGCTCGGGGTCCAGGACCTCCAGCAGCGCCGACGACGGGTCACCCCGGAAGTCCGAGCCCATCTTGTCGATCTCGTCCAACAGGAACAGCGGGTTCGAGGTCTTGGCCTTGCGCATCGACTGGATGATCTTGCCGGGCATCGAGCCGATATAGGTCCGGCGATGACCGCGGATCTCCGCCTCGTCGCGCACGCCGCCCAGCGACACGCGAACGAACTCGCGGCCGGTGGCCTTCGCGATCGACTTGCCGAGCGAGGTCTTACCGACGCCGGGAGGTCCGACCAGGCACAGGATCGGGCCGGTCAGCTTGTTGGCGCGCGACTGCACCGCCAGGTACTCGACGATACGGTCCTTGACCTTCTCCAGCCCATAGTGATCCGCATCCAGAACCGCCTGCGCGGCCTCCAGATCCTTCTTCACCTTGGACTTCTTGTTCCACGGGATCGACAGCAGCCAATCCAGATAGTTGCGCACGACGGTCGCTTCCGCGGACATCGGCGACATCTGGCGCAGCTTCTTCAGCTCGTGCTGCGCCTTCTCGCGCGCTTCCTTGGAGAGCTTGGTCTTGTTGATGCGCTCTTCCAGATCGGCGAGCTCGTCGCGGCCGTCCTCGTCGCCCAGCTCCTTCTGAATGGCCTTCATCTGCTCATTCAGGTAGTACTCGCGCTGGGTCTTCTCCATCTGGCGCTTGACACGCGAGCGGATGCGCTTCTCGACCTGCAGCACCGAGATCTCGCTCTCCATCAGGCCCAGCACCTTCTCCAGGCGCGTGGTGACGGACAGCGTCTCCAGGATGCCCTGGCGATCGGCGATCTTGACGGCGAGATGCGAGGCGACGGTGTCGGCCAGCTTACCGAAATCGGTGATCGACTGAACGACGCCGACGACCTCTGCAGAGATCTTCTTGTTCAGCTTCACATAGCTCTCGAAATCCGACACGACGGAGCGCCCGAGTGCCTCGGCTTCGACCGACTTGGCGTCGGTGTCCTCGAGCGCAACGGCAGTGGCTTCGTAGTAGTCGGCACGATCGGTGTACTTCTCGACGCGCGCGCGCTCCAGGCCCTCGACCAGCACCTTCACGGTGCCGTCGGGCAGCTTCAGGAGTTGCAGCACGCTGGCGAGCGTCCCGGTCTCGTAGATCGCATCCGGAGCTGGATCGTCGTCGGACGCGTTCTTCTGCGTCGCGAGCATCACCAGCGCGTCGTTCTTCATCACCTCTTCGAGGGCGCGGATGGATTTCTCGCGGCCGACGAACAGCGGAACGATGTTGTGCGGGAAGACGACGATGTCGCGGAGCGGCAGAACCGGATAGGCGTGGCTCTCGCCATAAACGATGGTCGGCCGGGGTTTGGGGGTCGTCATGGCCTGTTCCTTTTGTTTAGCCCCCTTGCACGCAGTCCGCCATCGTGCGCAACCGCCACAAGGTGCGATCTGATCCGGACATCACTGACGCGTCGATATCGCCCGCTTGTTTCGGATCGTTGTTGAGGCGAATCCCGGGATTGAGATTTGTATCGCCACGCGACATTAGGTGGCTATCGACCCGGGGGGTGTCAAGTATCGGTAAACACCCGCCAAAAATGGCTTTACGCGGCGGGACGCTGAAACGCTGCGATGCCGCGGACATGACGTCCGCGGCGATCGCCGATCTAATAAATCGAGGTCTTCTGTCTCTCGTACCAGCGCGCCTCACGCGCTGGCGCTGCTTTCCACCGCGCGATCGGAGCGATCGGCGTAAATGTACAGCGGGCGGGCGGTGCCCTCGACCACTTCACGCGAGATGACCACTTCCTCGACACCCTCGAGACCCGGCAGGTCGAACATCGTCTCGAGCAGGATGCTCTCGAGGATCGACCGCAGACCGCGCGCGCCGGTCTTGCGCTCGATGGCCTTGCGCGCCACCGCGCCCAGCGCCTCGTCGGCGAAGGTGAGCTCGATGTTCTCCATCTCGAACAGCCGCTGATACTGCTTCACCAGCGCGTTCTTGGGCTCGGTCAGGATCTTCTTCAGCGAGTTCTCGTCGAGGTCCTCGAGCGTCGCAACGACCGGAAGACGGCCGACGAACTCGGGGATCAGGCCGTACTTCAGGAGATCCTCAGGCTCGACGTGACGGAAGATCTCGCCGGTGCGGCGGTCCTCCGGCGCCAGAACCTGGGCGGCGAAGCCGATCGAGGTCGACCGGCCGCGCGCCGAGATGATCTTCTCGAGGCCGGAGAACGCACCACCGCAGATGAACAGGATGTTGGTGGTGTCGACCTGCAGGAACTCCTGCTGCGGATGCTTGCGGCCGCCCTGCGGCGGAACCGACGCAACCGTACCCTCCATGATCTTGAGCAGCGCCTGCTGGACGCCCTCGCCCGACACGTCGCGGGTGATCGAGGGATTGTCCGACTTGCGACTGATCTTGTCGATCTCGTCGATGTAGACAATGCCACGCTGCGCGCGCTCGACATTGTAGTCGGCCGCCTGCAACAGCTTCAGGATGATGTTCTCGACGTCCTCACCGACGTAGCCGGCCTCGGTCAGGGTCGTCGCATCCGCCATCGTGAACGGCACGTCCAGGATGCGCGCCAGCGTCTGCGCCAGCAGCGTCTTGCCCGAGCCGGTCGGACCGATCAGCAGGATGTTCGACTTCGCGAGCTCGACGTCCGAGTGCTTGGTCTGGTGATTCAGCCGCTTGTAGTGGTTGTGGACCGCGACCGAGAGCACCTTCTTCGCATGGTTCTGACCGATCACGTAATCGTCGAGAACCTTGCAGATCTCCTTCGGGGTCGGAATCCCGTCGCGCGACTTGACCAGCGAGGACTTGTTCTCCTCGCGGATGATGTCCATGCAGAGTTCGACGCACTCGTCGCAGATGAAGACGGTTGGACCTGCGATCAGTTTGCGGACTTCGTGCTGGCTCTTGCCGCAGAACGAGCAATATAGCGTGTTCTTCGAGTCGCTCGTGCCGACCTTACTCATTCCTGTCTCCGTCCGCGGTTCGCTCTTGTCCGCTCGTTCGTCCCGATCCGGCACGGGCCGGACCAGACTGGTGAAAGAGCAAATTTCGTACCAAAATTAACACCTTGTTCTTCACCTGTCGTGCACCCACGACCTACGCGAATCCCCCACGATCCATAACTCGACACTCTAGCCAATCATGCTGTCATCCGACTATCAAGAATTCGCTAATCGGAGCACAGACCCTAGACCGTGACATTACCGTGATTTTGGGGCTTGACACGGCAATAACACGCGAAATCAGCGGAGCGTTGCGTGTTTGCCACGCCTATTTGCCGGCCGCACGGCAAGGTTGCGGCTCTTTTGGGACCCTACCTCAGCACCTTTGCCGACCGAAGCCGGTAAAGGAGCCGCCGTTACATCCCCCAGGCCCGTCCATCGGGCCCCGCGTCGCTTACTGTTGGCTCACTTGCCCATCGCCGCCGGATCTTCCGGCCGCTTGTCGATGACCTTGTCGATCAGGCCGAACTCCTGGGCGGCTTCCGCCGTGAGGAACTTGTCGCGCTCCAGGGCGTCCTCAATCGCCTTGTAGGGCTGGCCGGTGTGCTTGACGTAGATCTCGTTCAGCCGCTTCTTCAGGTTCAGGATCTCCTGGGCGTGCAGCATGATATCGGTCGCCTGGCCCTGGAACCCGCCGGACGGCTGATGCACCATGATGCGCGAGTTCGGCAGCGAGAAGCGCATGTCCTTGTGGCCGGCACAGAGCAGCAGCGAGCCCATCGAGGCCGCCTGGCCGGTGCACAGCGTCGACACCGCCGGACGGATGAACTGCATCGTGTCGTAGATCGCGAGGCCCGACGTCACCACGCCACCGGGCGAGTTGATGTACATCGCGATTTCCTTCTTCGGGTTCTCGGCCTCGAGGAACAGGAGCTGAGCGACGATCAGGGTCGCCATGCCGTCCTCGACCGGACCGGTCACGAAGATGATGCGCTCCTTCAGGAGGCGCGAGAAGATGTCGTAGGCGCGCTCGCCGCGGTTGGTCTGTTCGACCACCATAGGCACAAGGTTCATATAGGTTTCGACGGGATCGCGCATGAATCACCCAAGGGTTGGACCAGCAGTTGAGACGACCGGCCGCCGCAGGTGAGGCTCATTTCAACGAGCAGCGACGGACCGGTGTCCCGTGATGCAGAACTTCAAGACCGAGCCCACAGATATGGACCAATTTGCCGGTGACAAGACCGGGTGCCCTGGCCCGCCGCAAGCGAGGTCGTTGCCCTGTTCAAGCTGATTCCCGCGGCGGCGGCCAGCGCCGGAACCTGGACGACCGGCGCTTTCGCCGGTCAACCTTAATCTCGCGCTTATGTCGCGAACCCTACGATGGACAGCCTGTTCAGGCCGCCTTGTCGCTGTCGTCGTCCTTGAACAGCTCGTCCTTGGAGACCTTCTTCTCGGTCACGTTGGCGAGTTCGAGGATGAAGTCGACGACCTTGTCCTCGTAGATTGGCGCGCGCAGCTGCGCGAGCGCCTGCGGGTTGCTGCGATAGAAGTCCCAGACCTCCTTCTCGCGGCCCGGCATCGAGCGCGCACGCTCGATCACGGCGCGGCTGACCTCGTCGTCGGTCACGGTGATCTTGTTCTTCTCGCCGATCTCCGACAGCACGAGGCCGAGGCGCACGCGGCGGTCGGCGATGGTGCGGTACTCCTCCTTCGCCTTGTCCTCGGTGGTGTTCTCGTCGGCGAAGGTCTTGCCGCTGGAATCCATCTCGGCCTTGACCGAGTTCCACATCAGGTTGAACTCCTCGTCGATCAGCGACGGCGGCGCATCGAACTTGTGGGTCTCGTCAAGACGGTCGAGCAGCGCGCGCTTGACGCGCTGGCGGGTCGCCTGGCTGAACTCGCCGGCGAGACGATCGCGCATCAACTGCTTCAGCTTGTCGAGCGATTCGAGGCCGAGCGTCTTGGCGAACTCATCGTCCACCACCTTGTCTTCGGGCGCCTCGATGGCGGTGGCGGTGGTTTCGAACTCCGCCGCCTTCCCGGCCAGCTCGTTGTTGAGATAATTGGTCGGGAACGTGACCTTCAGCGTGCGGGTCTCGCCGACGCCGATACCGATCAGCTGGTCCTCGAAGCCGGGAATGAAGGTGTTCGAGCCGATCACGACGTCGATGCCCTCACCCGTGCCGCCTTCGAAGGCGACGCCGTCGATCGTGCCCTTGAAGTTGATCTTCACGCGGTCACCGCTCGCGGCCTTCGCGCCCTCGGCCTTCGCCGCGTAGCTGCGGTTGGCATCGGCCAGGCGCTTGATCGCCTCGTCGACATCGGCATCGGTGATGTCGGCCACCGGCTTCTCGACCGAGAAGGTCTTGAAGTCGGCGAGCGCAATCGCCGGCACGACCTCGACGGCCACGGTGTAGGTCAGGTCCGACTGGCCGGAGAGGATCTTCTCGACCTCGGCCTCCTCCGTCGGCATCGTCACCTTCGGCTCGGTGGCGAGGCGGAAGCCGCGCTCGGTGAAGATCTGCGTGTTGGTGTCGCGGATGGTCTGGTCGATGGTCTCCGCCATGACCGACTTGCCATAGATCTTCTTCAGATGCGCGACCGGCACCTTGCCGGGGCGGAAGCCGTTGATGCGGACCTTGTCCTTGAGATCGACCAGCTTGGCGTCCGCCTTGGCGTCGAGATCCGCCGCCGGAACGCTGATCTGGAACTCGTGCTTCAAGCCTTCCGACAAGGTTTCTGTGACCTGCATGGCGTCAATCTTCTTCCGCTTCGGTCCGAACCCTTGCGATCCGGACACATCTGACTCAATTGTGGACGACGCGCAGCAAAAGGCTTTGCGCCGGTGGATCGGCGGCCCCGCTTCTCTGTGCGAGAGAGCGGGTCTGCCGGTAAAACTTGGGGCAAACGCCGGAGAAGCGCTTGGTGCGGGCGGAGGGACTCGAACCCCCACAACTTTCGTCACTGGAACCTAAATCCAGCGCGTCTACCAGTTCCGCCACGCCCGCGTGAACTGCATCGATAGCCCGGCCGCGGTGCCGCGGGCGGCGCGGCTTATACCACGCACGAAACCGTCCGCAGCAAAAAAATGGGCTGTCGAAAGCACCACCGGCAGGCCGATCGACCGTGTCGCACGCACAGATAAGGGAAAACAGCATGATCCGCATCCCCCTCATCGCACGATGTTTTGTCGCATGACGGAACCGTCGGAGGGGCTCAGCCGCCGCGCCCTGCTCGGCGGCCTCGCCGCAGCCGGCGCGGCCTCGTTTACCCGCTCGGCTCGGGCCGGTGGCCGAATCTCGGTTTCGTTGAACGCTCGCGGCGAATCTCTCGTGCTGGCCCAGGGACGCTCGGCCAGCCCGCTCTGGCGGCTGGCTGCACCGGCCCCGGTGGTCCGGCTCGCCCGCGGCACGGCGCTCGACCTTGACCTTTCGAATGGCCTTTCGATCCCGGCCGCGTTGTCCAGCCGCGGCCTCACTTTGCCCGCACCGCTACTGGCGCAGGCGGAGCTCGGCCCCGGCGGCCGGGCCACCATTCCAGCCCTGGCGTCGCGCGCCGGGACCGGCCTGCTCGACCTGCGGCTGCTCGCCGACGCCGTGCCGATCCGCCCGCTGCCTGTCATCGTCGATGAGGCCGCGACGGTAACTGTCGACCGCGACGAAATTTTCCTGGTCGAGGATTTCAGGCTCAAGGCGGACGGTACCGCGGTTGCGCCAGGAACCGAAGCGCAAGACACCGAGCTCATCTACACCGTCAACGGGCACATCCAGCCCGAGATCGCGCTGCGGACCCATGCACGGGTCAGGCTGCGGTTCATCAATGGCTGTCAACGCGCTGTGATCGCGATCAAAATCGCCGACCTCGACGCCGTCCGCGTGATGGCCATCGACGGCCAGCCGGCCGAGCCTTTCCTGGCTCGAAACGGCGCGGTGGTGCTGCCGCCCGGCGGCCGTACCGACGTCTTCATCGACATGCCCGCCGCCAAGACGGTGCTGGCCGTGCTGCTGCACGACGGCAGCAATCCGCGTCCCCTCGCCCGGCTGGTGGCGTCGAGCGAGCCGCCGCTCCGTGCCGCCCCACTGCCGCCGGCGCCGCCTTTGCCGTCGAACGGGTTGCCGGACAAGCTGGACCTGAGGACCGCCGCTCGGGCCGAGCTCGCGCTCGACGGCGCCGGCTGGCAACCGCCCGCCGCGTTCAACGCCGGCGGCGCCCCCACGTTCCGGGCCAGGGCCGGCCAAGTGGTCGTGCTGGCATTGGCGAACAAGACCGCCGGCACCCATGTGGTCCACCTTCATGGCCAGCCGTTTCGGCTGCTCGACCGGCTCGACGACGGCTGGAAGCCCTATTGGCTCGACACGCTGGCGCTGGAGGCCGGCCAGACCCAGCGCATTGCATTCCTTGCCGAGCAATCCGGCCGGTTCCTGGTCGAGAGCATGGCGACCAACTGGGCGGCGCCGCGGCTGCTGCGGTGGTATGAGATCAGGTGAGGAAACGAACCTGAGGGAACAGTCCCCATGACCACTGCCGCCATCACCGGGGTCACGGCGCGCGCCGTGATCACGCCCATGCAGCGCCCCCTGCGCAACGCGTTCGGCATCATCGACTCCGGACCGCTGGTGCTGATCGACGTCGCAACCGATCAGGGGGTTACCGGCCATTCCTACCTGTTCGCTTACACCAGGCTCGCCTTGAAACCGCTGCTGCATCTGGTCGAGGAGATCGGCCGAGAGCTCAAAAGCCAAGCGCTGGTCCCGTTCGACCTGATGAAATTCATGGACGCCAAATTCCGCCTGCTCGGCTGGCAGGGCCTCGTCGGCATGGCCGTCTCGGGCCTCGACATGGCGTTCTGGGATGCGCTCGGTCAGCTCGCGGGCAAGCCCGTCGTCGAGCTGCTCGGCGGCACGGCGCGGCCGATTCCGGCCTATGACAGCTATGGCGTGCTCGATGCCAAGGACGACGAGCGCACCTTGCGCGCCGCGCGCGACGAGCACGGCTTCCGCGCCATCAAGACCAAGGGCGGTCATGGCGATCTCGCGACCGACGAAGCGATGATCAAGGGCCTGCGCGCCCTGCTCGGCCCGGACATGGCGCTGATGCTCGACTTCAACCAGTCGCTCGATCCCGCTGAGGCGACACGTCGAATTACCAACCTTGCTGCCTACGACCTGACCTGGATCGAGGAGCCGGTGCCGCAGGAAAACCTCTCCGGCCATGCCCGGGTGCGCGAGCGCTCGGAGATCCCGATCCAGGCCGGCGAGAACTGGTGGTTTCCGCGTGGCTTTGCCGAGGCGATCGCCGCCGGCGCCTCCGACTTCATCATGCCCGACCTGATGAAGGTCGGCGGCATCACCGGCTGGCTCAACGTCGCGGGGCAAGCCGACGCCGCCTCGATCCCGATGTCGAGTCACATCCTGCCCGAGGCGAGCGCCCATGTGCTGGCAGTGACGCCGACTGCGCACTGGCTCGAAGTGCTGGACTTCGCCGGCGCCATTCTCGCCGAGCCGCTGCAAATCGTGGACGGCAAGGTCACCGCGCGAGGCCCGGGTCTCGGCCTCGCCTGGAACGAGAGCGCGGTGGCGAAATATCAGGTGACGTGAGCGGGTTCAGCCAAGAGCAGGACGCGCCGTCGCCGCCTCATCCCCAACTGTCATCACCCGCGAAGGCGGGCATGACAGTGTGGTTGAGGCGACGACTCGCCCTATCAATACTCGACGCCGAACCGGTCATAGAGCCGCCGGAACACCGCAGGCAAGGTCTCCGTCAGATCCTCCGCGATCAGCCCCGGCCCCGCCTCGTTGCCCGCCTCGCCATGCATCCAGACGCCGATGCAGGCGGCCTCGAACGCCGGCACACCCTGCGCCAGCAAGCCGGCGATGATGCCGGCGAGCACGTCGCCGGCGCCGGCGGTGGCGAGCCAGGGCGGCGCGTTCGCGGCGATTGCGGCGCGGCCGTCGGGCGCGGCCACCGTCGTGTCGGCGCCCTTCAACAGCACCACGGCGCCGCACCGCACGGCCGCCGCGCGGACGCGCTCGAGCTTGGAGCGGCCGGGATGCTTGTTGCTGAGATCCGAGAACAGCCGCGGGAATTCGCCCTCGTGCGGCGTCAGCACGATCTGCGCCTCGGTCATCGCCCTGATCTGCTCGAACAACCGCTCCGGCGCATCGGCGAAGCTCGTCAATGCGTCGGCATCGAGCACGAGATGACGCTGCGCCGTCAGCGCGGTGTAGACGAGGTCGCGCGTGCGCTCGCTGACGCCGGTGCCGGGTCCGATGATGCAGGTGTTGTAGCGCTTGTCGCCGAGCAATTCGCCGAACGCGATCGCGGTGTCGGCGGCGCGCACCATCACCGCCGTCAGCGCCGCAGCATTGACCGCCAGCGCATCGCGCGGCGAGGCCAGCGTAACCAGGCCGGCGCCCGCCCGCAATGCGGCCCGCGCGGCCATCCGCGCCGCGCCCGTGGCGGTGACGTCGCCGGACATCGCCAGCACGTGCCCGCGGGCGTATTTGTGGCCGTCGATGCGTGGCACCGGAAAATGGCCCTGCCACAGCTCGGGATCGTTCTCGAAGGCCTGCGGCCTGATCTCGGCGAGCACCTGGGGATCGATGCCGATGTCGGCGAGCCGGACGCGCCCGCAATGCTGGCGGCCCGGCAGCAGCAAGTGCGCCGGCTTCTTGCGGAAGAAGGTCACCGTCTCGGTGGCGCGGACCGCGATGCCCATCACCGCGGCCGTGGTGCCGTTGATGCCGCTCGGCAGGTCGACGGCGAGCACCGGCGCGCCATTGCCGTTGATCGCTGCGATGACGTCATGGGGCTCGCCGGTGACGGGCCGGCTGAGACCTGCGCCGAACAGCGCGTCGATGATCAGCGCCGGCTTGCCGATCGCCTGCGGCGTGAACGGTAGCACCGGAAACTTCCATCCCTTGGCGGCGGAGGCCGCGTCGCCGTGCAGCGCGTCGCGCTCGCACATCAGGATGACCGACACGTCCCTGCCCTGCGCGGCGAGCTCGGCCGCGGCAACGAAGCCGTCGCCGCCATTGTTGCCCGGCCCACACACGACCACGATCGGCCCGGTCTCGACCAGGTCCATGGCCGCCTCGGCCACCGCCTGTCCGGCGCTCAGCATCAGCGAAAAGCCCGGCGTGCCGGCCGCGATGGTCAGCCGGTCGGCGCGCTCCATTTCGCTCGTGGTCAAGATGTCCATTACCGCTCTCGTCCCCAGCCGCCGTCTTGCGCCGGCTGCGTGATGTCGTCCCCGTCGCCTCGCAGCGGACGTCGGCGCCCCGTCCCTCGGAGCCGGTGCGGGCGAATCCCGCGCTCCCTATTGCCGCGCCAGCCCGCAACTTCCAAGGGCGCTGCACATCTGGCAAGACGCGACGAAACCCGGCACGTCGCCTTTTCCCTGGGCATTTCGGACAGCGCGCGGCCCCGCCGTCAAGACCTGCACAATGTTTGATCTGTTTGCCTAATCTCAAGGCTCCGGTATTCTAGACGTTCCTTGAGGGAATCGTCGGGTGCTGGTGAAATGCCTGAATATCGGCTCCATTTGGGCCCGTTAACGACTTGGCATAGACCCTGCTTTTGTGGAGCCACTTCGGCACGGGGCAAGTCGGGCAATCAATCACCGGGCCTCCGCCGGAGAGTGTTGGGCCCGGTAACGAAATGATCGAACGACTTGCGCGTGGGCGCAGCCTGACGATGACCCACATGTTGTTTATAGCGGAATGCCCGGGAGGCGCTCAGTGAAGAAGATCGAAGCCATCATCAAGCCGTTCAAGCTCGACGAGGTGAAGGAGGCGCTTCAGGAGGTGGGACTTCAGGGCATCACCGTTACCGAAGCGAAGGGTTTCGGCCGGCAAAAAGGCCATGCCGAGCTCTACCGGGGCGCCGAATACATCGTTGATTTCCTGCCCAAGGTGAAGATCGAGATCGTGATCGGCGACGACCTGGTCGAGCGCGCGATCGAGGCGATCCGCCGCGCCGCCCAGACCGGCCGCATCGGCGACGGCAAGATCTTCGTGTCCAACATCGAGGAAGCCATCCGCATCCGAACCGGAGAATCCGGGCTGGACGCGATCTAGCCTGACCGGGGGGCCTCAACGGACCGTCCGCTCCAGGCCCCCCACGGAACGTTTGCTGCGCCAGCAGCCCCCACGGCAGCTCGAGTGTCCTCTGCGAGGCGCTTGCACGCGGCCGTTTTGCCGTTTCCGATGTTGTCTTGGCTCCCGCACGAGGCTATGGAGCATGACCCGCGGACGCCGTCCCGCGCCGGGCCGTGACGTTATAAGCCAAGAGGGGTATTCATGAAGACCGCCAAGGACGTCTTGAAAGCAATCAAGGACAATGACGTCAAATACGTCGACCTCCGCTTCACCGACCCGCGGGGCAAGTGGCAGCACGTCACCTTCGACGTCAGCATGATCGACGAAGACATTTTTGCCGAAGGCACGATGTTCGACGGCTCCTCGATCGCCGGCTGGAAGGCGATCAATGAATCCGACATGTGCCTGATGCCCGACCCGGTGACCGCGACGATCGATCCGTTCTTCGCCGAAACCACCATGATCATCACCTGCGACGTGCTCGAGCCGACCACCGGCGAGCCGTACAACCGCGACCCCCGCGGCATCGCCAAGAAGGCCGAGGCGATGGTGAAGTCGATGGGCGTGGGCGACACCGTGTTCGTCGGCCCCGAAGCCGAGTTCTTCGTATTCGACGACGTGCGCTACAGCTCGTCGCCCTACAACACCGGCTTCCGCCTGGACTCCTCGGAGCTGCCGACCAACTCCGACACCGAATATGAGGGCGGCAATCTCGGCCACCGCATCCGCACCAAGGCGGGCTATTTCCCGGTGCCGCCGCAGGACTCGGTGCAGGACATGCGCTCGGAGATGCTCGGCGCCATGGCGCGCATGGGCGTCAAGGTCGAGAAGCACCATCACGAGGTCGCCTCGGCCCAGCACGAGCTCGGCATGAAGTTCGACACGCTGACCTTGATGGCCGACCAGATGCAGATCTACAAATACTGCATCCATCAGGTCGCGCACATCTACGGCAAGACCGCCACCTTCATGCCGAAGCCGGTCTATGGCGACAACGGCTCGGGCATGCACGTCCACCAGTCGATCTGGAAGGACGGCAAGCCGGTGTTCGCGGGCAACAAGTATTCCGACCTGTCGGAGACCTGCCTGTCCTACATCGCCGGCATCATCAAGCACGCCAAGGCCATCAACGCCTTCACCAACCCGTCGACCAACTCCTACAAGCGTCTGGTCCCGGGCTATGAGGCGCCGGTGCTGCTCGCCTACTCCGCGCGCAACCGCTCGGCGTCCTGCCGCATCCCCTACACCTCGTCGCCGAAGGCCAAGCGCGTCGAGGTCCGCTTCCCCGATCCGCTCGCCAATCCCTATCTCGGCTTTGCCGCGATGCTGATGGCCGGCCTCGACGGCGTGAAGAACAAGCTCGATCCGGGCCCGGCGATGGACAAGGACCTCTACGACCTGCCGAAGGAAGAGCTGAAGCAGATCCCGACCGTCTGCGGCAGCTTGCGCGAGGCGCTCGAGAACCTCGACAAGGACCGCGCCTTCCTGAAGGCCGGCGGCGTGTTCGACGACGACTTCATCGACAGCTACATCGCGCTGAAGATGACCGAGGTCGAGCGCTTCGAAATGACCCCGCACCCGGTCGAGTTCGACATGTACTACTCGGGCTGACAGCCCGATTGATCGGCGGATGACGACACCAGGGCGCCCCTCACGGGGCGCCCTTTTCATTGGTGTCGCAGTGCCGTGCTGCGAATGCCAAGGCCGGCATGAGCGCCAGAACGGCGGTACGACATTCCTCCCAATGACGAATAGGGACAGGCGCAAGGAATAGATCGGGCCGGAATGAGTTTCTATCCCTGTGATCCACATGCATTGGGAGATTTCGAATGACCAGGCTTTCGATCTCGCGCCTCTTCCTGACCGCCGCAATCTCACTCGCGGCGATCTCGTCCGCCAGCGCGGCGCCTCCAACCAAGAGCGGCAGCAGCACGAAGGGTGACATCCTCACCGACAACAAGGGCATGACGCTCTACACGTTCGACAAGGACGTCGACGGCAAATCAGCCTGCAACGGTCCCTGCGCGACCAACTGGCCGGTCCTGAAAGCCGAAGCCAGCGACAAGGCCGACGCCAACTACACCATCATCACCCGGGACGACGGCTCCAGGCAGTGGGCTTACAAGGGCAAGCCGCTCTACACCTTCGCCAAGGATCAGAAGCCCGGCGACATCACAGGCGACGGCTTCCTGAACAACGCCTGGCATCTCGCAAAGCCCTGAGCGGAGCTGCGCTCTCGCCACGCGCGGGACGAACTGCACGGATTGGGCTTGGCCGTAGGAGACGGCCGCTCTCGGAGAATCCGCCGGACGCGCCTGCGACCGGCGCCCATTGACGAGCGCTGCGTTGTCGTGGCTATCGAGAAACGCGGCAAGCTTTCCTGATGGAGATCTTGCCGCACCACCCCTGCCCCCAGCGCCCTTCACCGGGCGCCTTTTGTTGGTGGCTGCTCATCTGCGATGATCCAACGGGACTCGTCCTTCGAGACGCTCGGCTATCGCCAAGCTCCTTAAGGATGAGGAGATGGAGGTCGCGCGAGGCCGTGGTTTCTCCTCATGGTGAGGAGGCGCGCGCCCATGAGTCAATGAGATCATCCGACAGAAGTGCGCGCCGTCTCGAACCATGAGGCCCGAGGGCGCACTCAGCCGCTATTTCTCGGGAAACCTCACCACGATCTGCTCGACCACCGGTCCCCATTTGCGCAACTCCGCCTTGTCGGATGCGATGCGATCACCGATCGGATTTCCCTCGTGGTCGTCACTGCCGAAGCGAACGCTGACGGAGCATCCACCCGGCAAAGGACGGCTCAGCGTGCCGCCTTTCCAGTCGACAACGAAGCCGCCACCATCGGTGAAGAACTCGCGGATCAGAAACGGCCTGCCATTGATCTTCTGCACCTCGGCCAAAGTGGAGCCGAGCGTCACGCCGGCAACGTTCCAATGACTCGTCTTGGAGTCGATCAAGGTGAGACGTGACACCCGCCGCATCGTCTCGTCAGCAAAGCCGATCTCGATACGCCAGTCCGGCACTTTTGGCGACAGCACGACGCCTTGATAGGTGATGTCCTCCACCCCGGTGAACAACTGGTCGTCTGTCACCGCCTCCTGGCCGTAGCGCTGCATCAGGCTCTTGGCGGAGTCCGTGACCGACACCGGCGAGGTGCAGGTGATCGGCCCATCGGCAGGCGGCGCGGTCTGTGCCCATGCCGGCGCAGCCAGAAGCATCAACAACAAGCTCGTTCGGCGCATGCTCATCCCGGTCAGTCCTGCGACTATGAAGCCATCACTTCGCGGCGAAATTGATGCCGATCTCGGTGACGACGGGCGCGAATTTCACCAGCGCCGGATTGTCGGACGACACCTTCACGCCATCGCCCGAGAGCGCTCGCGGTGGGTCCTTGTCCTTGCCGAAGCGCACGGTGATCGAGCAGCCGCCCGGCAGGATGCGTCCCAGCGCGCCGTTCTTGAAGTCGGTGACGAAGCCGCCATAGTCCCAGCCGAAGCCGCTCACGACGAACGACTTGCCATTGGCCTTCTGGACCTCGACGAGGCTGGCCCCGATGGTGATGCCGGCCACGCTCCAGCGGCTCGTCTTGGCCGTATCGCGCAAGGTGAGCCCGGACACCGTCGCGACCTTATCGTCGATGAAGCCGACCTCGATGCGCCGGTCCATCGCCCGCGGAAACAGCACGAGGCCCTTGTAGGTCTCGCCCTCGGCGCCCGGCAGATCCTGAACCACGGCCTCGTCGCCATAGCGCTGCTTGAGGCTGTTTGCCGAATCGGTGGCCGCGACCGGCGACGAGCAGGTGATCGGGCCTTCCATCGGCGGCGTGCCTTGGGCCAAGGCCGGAGCGGCGCGGAGCACAATGGCGACAGTCAGGACGTGGCGCATCACGGTTTCCTTGTGACGAGCTCACGATGAGCCGTCTCTGCAGCTTCGTCTGCCGTTTTGGAAACCCGGTTCAGCCCCGACGTCAGGATGACAGCTGCCGCTTCCTCACCGCCTCACCGAACGCCTCGAACAGCTTGCGATTGATCGGGTTCTTCTGCGGGTCATATTCGGCATGCCATTGCACGCCGAGCGCAAAGGATGGCGCGTCCGCGATGCGGATGGCCTCGATGGTGCCGTCCTCGGCGATGCCCTCGATCACGACGCGGTCGCCCGGCTCCAGGATGCCCTGACCATGCAGCGAATTGACCTTGATGCTGTCGCAACCGAGGATGCTGGCGAAGGCACCGCCCGGCGTGAGCCGCACCTCGTGGCGATCGGCGAACACGACGTTGGGATCGGGATGGATCTCGCCGTTCTCCAACCTGGGCATGCGGTGGTTCATGCGGCCGGGAATCTCGCGGATCTCCGGATGCAGCGAGCCGCCGAAGGCGACGTTCATCTCCTGCAAGCCGCGGCAGATGCCGAACAGCGGGATGCCTCTGGAGACGCAGGCTTCCGACAACTGCAGCGCGACCTCGTCGCGGTGGACGTCGTAGGGCTCGTGCTTGAGGCTCGGCTCGGTGTTGAAGCGGGTCGGGTGCACGTTGGCGCGGGCGCCGGTCAGCACCACGCCGTCGACGACATCGAGCAGCGCGGCGATGTCGGTGATCTCGGGAACACCGGCAAACATCAGCGGTAGCGCGCCCGCGACCTCGGCCACGGCGCTCAGGTTGCGCTCGCCCACCATCTGCACGGTGAACCTGTTCTCGACGCGATGGCTGTTGCCGATCACGCCGACCACCGGACGTTTCATTGTTTTTGTTTCTCTCCCCTCTTATGTGGCCGTTGGCGGCCGCGTCCGCCAGTGTGGCAGGCACAAATCATGCCTGCGTCGCACGGCAGGATCAACATATGGCCACGCGGGTCCCCAATGCCAATTCCGGACACCCCCGCAAGCGTCCTGCAGCGCCCCGCTTCCCCAAGCCTGCGCTTGATCCGCCAGCCGTTTTCGCCAATGTGTGGGGGCCGATCAGCACAGAGGATGCCTCATGACCGCCCCCGCCGACCCACGCCTCCAGGCCCGCAGCGACCTGGCCTGGGCCATTGCCGTGGGCGGCATCGGGGTAACCCTGTTCATGGCCGGCATGGCCTTCACCTGGTATTACGCGGCTGCGATCTTCCTGTTGTTCGCGGGCATGCTGCTCGGCGTCGCGCTCAACGCGATGACCAGCCTGCTCGGCCGCGTCCTGCCCTGGCCGCATCCGGCGCGGCTCGTCATCGTCTGCCTGGCGCTCGCGGCCGTGCTCGTCGGCATCGTCTTCCTCGGCGGCACCACCATCGCGGACCAGGCCAAGGTGCTGAGCGATACGATCAAGTCGCAGCTCGGCAACATCAAGGGCTTCCTCGACCGCAACGGCATCGACACCAGCTTCTTCGACTTCAACGCCGCGAGCACGGCCACTGCCGCGCCTGATGGCGGCTCGACCACACCGACCCAGACGCCGTCCCATGGCCTGCCGGGCGGCCTGCCCTCGCCGAGCGCGCTGGCCTCCTCCGGCGGCGCCATCGTCAGCCAGACCTTCAAGCTGCTGCTCGGCACCGTCAGCGCCGTCGGCAACTTCTTCATCGTGCTGTTCCTGGGATTGGCCTTCGCGGCCCAGCCGGCGGTCTACCGCAGCGGATTGCTTTTCCTGGCGCCGGCGAAGTACCGGGACCAGGCCACCGTGATCGTGGACCGCATCAGCTACACGCTGGAACGCTGGCTGATCGCCCAGATCACGACGATGTTCGCAGTCTTCCTCGTCACCTGGATCGGCCTCGCCATCATCGGCGTGCAGAGCTCGTTCATCCTGGGCATCCAGGCCGGCCTGCTGGCGTTCATTCCGACCGTCGGCGCGATCATCGCCGGCGTCATCGTGGTGCTGGCGAGCCTCGCCTCCGGCTGGGTCGCTGCGGTCAGCGCCTTCGTGCTGTTCCTCGGCGTGCACGCGATGGAGAGCTACGTGCTGACGCCGCTGATCCAGCGCCAGGCGCTGGACATCCCGCCGGCCACGCTGTTTGCGTTCCAGATCCTGCTCGGCATCGTGTTCGGCGTCTGGGGCCTGACCCTGGCGCTGCCGCTGATGGCGATCGCCAAGGTCATGATCGACTATTTCAAGAGCGACCGCCGCACCGAGGACGCCGCGGCCGCGATCTGAGGCCCGGTCAGAGCCCGCTCAGCCGGCCGGCATCGCGGTCTCGACCAGCTTGGCCCAATAGCTGATGCCGTGCGGGATCACGTCGTCGTTGAAATCATATTCCGGGTGATGCACGCCGGCCCCATCGCCGATGCCCATGAAGACGAACGCGCCGGGCCGCGCCTGCAGCATGTAGGCGAAGTCCTCGCCGCCGAGCCGGGGCGGCATGTCGGTGATGACCTGTTCCGGCCCGACGACGCTGCGCGCCACGTCGGCCGCGAACGCAGTCTGCTCCGCATGGTTGATGACGACCGGATAGCCCCATTCGTAGTCGATCTCCGCCTCCACGCCCATGCCGCTCGCGAGCGCCGTCACCAGGCCCTTGAAGCGTTCGTCCATCAAGCGGCGGATGTCCTCATCGAGCGTGCGCACGGTGCCGCCAATGACAGCGGTCTGCGGAATGATGTTGTCGGCGGTCGTCCCCGCGTGAAAGCGCGTGATCGACAGCACCGCGCTTTCGACCGGATCGACGTTGCGCGCCACGATCGTCTGCAGCGCGGTCACGATCTGCGCGCCGGCGATGATCGGATCGACGCATTTGTTCGGCCGCGCGGCGTGGCCGCCGAGGCCCTTCAGACGCACCTCGAAGGTGTCGGCCGCGGCCATCACCGCGCCGGTGCGCGTCGCGACCGTTCCGAGCGGCAGGCCCGGCGCATTGTGCAGGCCGTAGACCTCCTCGATGCCGAAGCGCTCCATCAGGCCATCCTCGACCATCGCACGGCCACCGGCCCCACCCTCCTCGGCTGGCTGGAAGATGACGATGGCCGTGCCGGCGAAGTTGCGCGTCTCGGCGAGATAGCGCGCCGCGCCCAGCAGCATCGCGGTGTGGCCGTCATGGCCGCAGGCGTGCATCTTGCCGGGAATGGTGGACTTGTGCGGGATGTCGCTGACCTCCTGCAGCGGCAGCGCGTCCATGTCGGCGCGCAGGCCGATCACCCGCGGCGACGACTCGCGGCCGCGGATGACGCCGACGACGCCGGTCCGGCCGATGCCGGTGACGACCTCGTCGACACCGAACGAGGTCAAGAGCTCGGCGACGCGCCCGGCCGTCCGATGCACCTCATATTGGAGCTCGGGATGCTGGTGGAAATCGCGGCGCCAGACCTTGGCGTCTTCCGCCAGCTCGGCGGCGCGGTTGATGATCGGCATGACGGAGTTCCAGAAAATGAGGAGCGCGTCATGGCGACGCGCATGTCATCCCATTGCATGTCGGGCCACGGCAAAAGACAAGCGCTATCAGCACATGCGATGCTGCGCAGCCTGCATTGCCGCGGCGACGCGGCCGCGCGAAACGCCTGAGCCGATCCTGCTTATGATCGAAGGCCGCGCAGCTCGCGCGCGAGGTTGGCCCGCGCCTTCTGGTCGAGCGCAGCGGCAAAGCCCGCATCTGGATAGATCACGGGGCGCCGCGCGAACCGCTCCAGCACCGCCGCGCGCCCGGCGCGGTAGGCGTCGTCCGGCACATGCGCATATTCGCGCCGGATCGCATCCGCGTAGACGTCGTAGCTGGCCTCGTCGGCGCCGAGAATGGCGAGATCGATCGAGACGAGCAGCGCGCCCAGCCGATCGTCGGGCGCGACATCGTGCGTCCGGGTCAGCCGGATCAGGCGTCCGACCTCGTCGCGCAGCTCGGGCGCGACGTGACGCTCGGCAAGGATGGCGCTCTGCTCTTCATTGTCGGACCGCGTGGGATCATACACGGCGTCGTGCCACCAGATCGCCAGCGTCAGGACCTCGCGCTCGCGGACGCTGAGGTCCGCGACGCGATCGAGCTGGTCCAGGCAATCCTGGACGTGGCGAAGATCGTGGTAGTGCCGTCCCCCGGCAGAGTAGGCTTCGACCAGATCGTCGTGCGTCATGTTGTGTTCCGTGGCGGAGCAGCGCTGACGCGCGGCCTCAGCCGGCCGAGGTCAGCACCGTCTCGGTGTGCTCGACATCCGGAGGATTGGCAAAATACTGCCCGACCAGGCCACGCCATTCGGTGAAGTTCTCCGAGCCGCGGAAATCGACCGTGTGGTTCTCGAGCGTTTCCCACTTCACCATCAGGCGGTAGCGCTGCGGCTTCTCGATCGATTTGTGCAGCTCGAAGCCGTGAAAGCCCTTGGAGCGGCCGAAGGCGGCGCGTGCTTTCGCGACCGCGGCCTCGAAATCCTTCTCCGTGCCCGGCTTGACGTCGATCTGGGCGATTTCCGTGATCATGTTCTGTCGGCCTCCCCTGGTGTGGGCCGCTTGTCTAGCCCAGACCTCGGGAGAGCGAAAGCCGCACCTCAGCTGGACAACACCGCCTCTCCCGACTGCGGCAGGCTGGCAGCCGCGGCAGCGCGCTGGCGGCGGTAGCGGTCGAGCGACAGCGGCAGCTCCGCCGAGGCCTCGACCCGGTTGCGACCGGAGCGCTTGGCCTTGTAGAGCGCGGTATCGGCGGCCGCGAGCAGCACGTCGAGATCGGTCCCGCCCGGCCCGCCGGCAACGCCGATGCTGACGGTGGTATCGACCGGCTTGTCCTCGCACACCACGCCGGAGGCCGCGAACGCCTCGCGGACACGCTCGGCGGCGACCATGGCCTCTTCGATGGAACAGGGCAGAAGTGCTGCGAACTCCTCGCCGCCGATCCGGCCCGAGAGATCGGTGAGGCGTAGATTGTTGACCACGACGTTTGCGAACAGCTTCAGGACCTCGTCGCCCTCGGCGTGACCGAAGCGGTCGTTGATCGACTTGAAATGATCGATGTCGAAGATCAGCACGCTGACCGGGCGCTGCTCGCGCGCCTCGCGCTCGATCAGCTGCGCGCAGGACTCGGCAAAGCCGCGGCGGTTGAGCAGGCCCGTCAGCGGGTCGGTGGTCGCCGCGCGCTTGTGGGCGCTGACGATGCGCTCGGACACCAGCATGAAGATCACGAACACGGTGCCGACCGCATACAGCACGAGTTCGATCGAGAAGATCGTGACCCAGGCGGCGGCGAAGGCGCCGTCGGAATCGCGCAGCATGTTGCCGAGCAGGATCGGCAACATCAGCACGAAGCCATGCATCACCGGTACGATCAGCGCCGGCCAGCGCTTGTGCAGGGTCCGCCGCCGCTCCTGCCACAGCTCGGCCGCGGTCAGCATGGCGTAGATCACGACGATCGCTGCGCCGATCGTCAGCCGCAGCGCCTGCGCCGACGCATCGAGCAGCATGCCGCTGGCGATCCAGACCGTCGCGCCGAGCACGAGCCCGGGCACGCTCGCCGGCTTGCCGTGGAACACGCGCGCGGCGTTCCACACCATGGCGGTGGCGATCAGGCCGATGGAGCTCAGGAACAGCGACACCACCTCGCCGTAGAGCTCGCCGATCAAGGTCCACAGCGCGATCGCGACCGCGCCGAGGACGTAGGCCGCGCCCCACCAGCGCAGCGCCGGCGTGTTCTCCTGCCGGCCGAAGTGGAGCAACATAGCGCCAAGCAGCGCTGCGACCATGGTCGCTACGATGTCGAGCGTCATGCTATCAAGCGCCATCGATCACCTCGCTTGCTGCGGCGGCGCGGAAATTCAGGGTTAGCGCGGCCTTATCGCGATCAACCTAGCGGGCGGTTTGTTGGAAAGAGGTTTGCCTGGGATACCAAGTTTTCTCGAAAAGCTCGGCACAACTCGTCAGCAAATTGCTGCGCAAGAAATCTGCAAACAGGATTCAAAAATGCCGGGGCAATCCGCGCGACCGCCCGCCCTGATTGTACACGGCACAGCGTCATTCATTGATAGTTGTGCGCCCCATCGTGCGGAATCAATGGTTTCCCGTCCTGCGGCGAACACTCATCGAAACGATAAGAAACCTTCTCAAATTTGAGATCATCTCTCCCTAACACGTCCCGACCGCGGCGCGATCCGCCGCTCGAGGTGGGGACAAGGATGTCTTTCGACGACGATTCATCGAACAACAAGGCGGCCGCAGGCGATCATCCGGCGCGCGACCCGCAGCCGGCGCAGGGCGTCGATCGCCGCACCCTGCTGCGCAATGCCATGGGCGTCTCGGCGCTCGGCCTCGGCGCCAGCCTGCTGCCCGGCCAGGCGGCGCACGCGCATTGGCGCATGCACCGTCACCATCGTCACGTCACGACCAGCTTCGCGCTCGCCGTCCTTCCCGATACGCAGTTCTACTCGCGCTATGCGACGTCAGAAGAAGGCCAGGCCTATCAGCGGCAATATGGCAGCACGCCCTACCCCGCGCAGACGCAGTTCATCGTCGACAACGCCGCGAAGTACCACATCCCGTTCACGATCCACCTCGGCGACGTCGTCGACCAGTCCAAGCATCCGCAGCAATGGGCGGTCGCCGATGCCGCGATGAAGCTCTTAGAGAACGCCGGCCGGCCGTATTCGGTGCTCGCGGGCAATCACGACGTGCTTTCGGCGCTGGAATTCGAGAACGCGGCGAGCCAGGGCGCGGGCACCGATGCGCAGCGCGGCGCGTCCGAGCCTTATCTCACATGGTTTCCGACGAGCCGCGCCGCGAAGCAGCGGACCTTCCTGGAGCGGCATCCGAGCGGCTGGCACGAGGCGCATGTGTTCCATGCCTGCGGCGTCAGTTTCATGGTGCTGTCGCTGTCGTGGCGCGCCTCGGACGATGCGATCGCCTGGGCGCGCAGCATGATCGCGCGGCATCCGATGCTGCCGGTGATCCTCGCCAATCACCAGTTGCTGAACATCGCCAATGACGGCACGAGCCCGCTCGAGGTCGCCTACGGCCAGTACCTGTGGGAGAAGCTGATCCGCAGCAACGACCAGATCTTCATGACCCTGAACGGCCACTATCACGGTGGCGCGCTGCTGACGAAGATCAACGACTTCCACAACCCCGTCCACCAGATGGTGGTCGACTATCAGATGGCCTATCAGGGCGGCAACGGCCTGATGCGGCTGTACGAGTTCGACTTCACGGCCAACAAGATCGACGTCGCCTCGTTCTCGCCCTGGGTGGTCGAGAAGCCGAAGGACAGCCTGAAGCAGTTCGACCGCGCCTGGCTGTCCGAGGACAATCACGCGTTCTCGATTCCCATCGACTTCCACCGGCGGTTTTCACGCTTCACCAATTTCAGCCATCTGCCGGCCTTCGCCGGCACGCCGATCCTGCCGCGCCTCAAGCAGGATCTCTACGCCAACTACACCGAGGCGCCCGAACCGGTGGTGGTGCCGCCCGCGAACGAGCAGGACTATCCGCTCGTGGCCGAGACCGTTGCGCATTGGCGGATCACGTCGTCGGCGATCGGCAGGGCCGTGGCCGCCGGCACCGCGCTGTCGGACCTCACCGCCGCCAACCCGATGCAGCGCGCCACGCTCGCGGGTGCCGCGGAGGTCGCCGACGTCGTCTTCACAGCCGACAAGCATCGCCTGTCGTCGGCGCCGGGCAGCGTGCAGTTCCTCAACACGACCAAGCAGGGCGCCGGCCGCTTCAGCTGGTTCACGACCGCGGCCAACGCGCCGATCAACGCGGCAACGTTCGCATCCGGCTACACCGTCGAAGCCTTCGTCAAGATCGATCCGAACTGGAAGGCCGCCGACCACGCCTGGTGCAACATCCTGACCCGCTTCGGCAACCGCGGCTGGCTGCCGGGCTACGCCGGCGGCGATCCGGAATCGCCGCCGATCCTGTTTGCGATCTCGAACCTGCGCGAGGTGCAGTGGGAGATCGTGCCGTCGAGTTCGACCCAGCAGCCGCAGACCGACTGGTCCGGCGAGATCATGCTCGACACCTGGTATCACCTCGCGATCGTCAACGATCCCGCCGACAATTCGACCGTGCTCTACATCGAGGGCGCGCCGGTCGTGCGCAGCGTCATCGGCGGCAACGGCATCGCCTCGACGGCGGCGTCGCAGCCCTGGGCACTCGGCTGCGGCTGGTGGGACCGCGCGCCGTCGGACGGCTTCATCGGCAGCATCGGCGAGGTCCGCGTGGTGTCGAAACCGCTGGCGCCGAGCCAATGGCTGACCGCGCGCCGCGCCAGCGCCTGACCCGCGCAAGCCTGCGTCAAAAGCAAAACGGGCGCCCGCGAGGGCGCCCGTTCGTATTTGAAGCTGATGGATCCGGACGGAGCCGGAGCCAGGCGATCAGCGCTTCGAGAACTGGAAGGAGCGGCGGGCCTTGGCCTTGCCGTACTTCTTACGCTCGACGACGCGCGAGTCGCGGGTCAGGAAGCCGCCCTTCTTGAGGACGCCGCGCAGCTCCGGCTCGAAATTCGTCAGCGCCTTGGACAGGCCGTGACGGACCGCACCGGCCTGGCCGGACAGGCCGCCGCCGGCGACCGTGCAGATCACGTCGTACTGGCCCTTGCGGGCAGCGACGACCATCGGCTGCTCGATCATCATGCGAAGCACCGGACGGGCGAAGTAGACCTCGATGTCGCGGGTGTTGACGGTGACCTTGCCGGAGCCCGGCTTGATCCAGACGCGGGCGACCGCGTCCTTGCGCTTGCCGGTGGCATAGGCGCGGCCGAACTTGTCGACCTTCTTCTCATACTTCGGAGCGTCGGGAGCCGTGACGGCACCCTTGAGCTGCGACAGCTGATCGAGAGACTGGATGCTTTCGGCCATCTTATGCGGCCCTCGTGTTCTTGCGGTTCAACTTGGCGATGTCGATCTTCTCGGGGTTCTGCGCTTCGTGCGGATGATCGGGTCCGCCATAGACACGCAGATTGCCCATCTGCACGCGACCGAGCGGCCCGCGCGGGATCATGCGCTCGATGGCCTTCTCGATCACGCGCTCGGGGAAGCGGCCCTCGAGGATCTGGCGCGCGGTGCGCTCCTTGACGTGGCCGACATAGCCGGTGTGCTTGTAGTACACCTTCTGCTCGCGCTTGCGGCCGGTCAGCACGGCGTGCGCGGCATTGACGATGATGACGTTGTCGCCGCAGTCGACGTGCGGCGTGTAGATCGGGAGGTGCTTGCCGCGCAGCCGCATGGCGACCAGCGTGGCGAGACGGCCGACGACCAGACCCTTGGCGTCGATCACGACCCACTTCTTCTGGACCTCGGCCGGCTTTGCCGAAAAGGTTTTCATGAGAGATATCCGTGACAGGGAGAATGCGGCGCGGGTGACGCACCGAACTGGTCGCAGCTTCTAGAGAAGCGGCCTGCATTCGTCAACGCCATCGGCGTCAAATTAATGCAACAAAAACAGCAGCTTGCAAATATGGTGCAATAATACCCTCGAAAACCCTACGCATTCGGAATGGAATAGGTCGCCGTGACATGGGCGATCGGATCGGGCGATTCCCCTGACAGCAGCGTGACTTCGCCGACCGCGAGCCGCTTGCCGAGCTTGAGCAGCCGCGCCTCCGCCAGCACATCGGCGCCGGCCGCGCCCTTGCGCAGGAAGTTGATGTTGAGATTCGTGGTCACCGCAAGACCGACCGGACCGATCGCCGACAAGAGCACCACGTACATCGCGAAATCGGCCAGCGCCATCAATGTCGGCCCGGAGACGGTGCCGCCGGGGCGCAACATGCGCTCATTGAAGCGCTGGCGCATCCGGCAGCTCTTGCCGTCGGCGCTCTCGATCGAAATGTCACCGCCGGTGCGGAACGCCTGGGGAAATTCCGCGTGCAGGAACGTTTCCAGCTCCGCGATGGTCATCTTCGCCGTCATCTCTCCCCCTGCTCTCGTCGTTGCTCATCTGTTACATTAGCTGCATCGATGCGCCCATATGGAAATCGCAATGTCCGTCCCTGCCCTCGCCGACGCCGCCGATACGCCGATTCTGTTGCGCGAGATGGCGGGCCCCGTCGCCGTGCTCACGCTCAACCGCCCGGCACAGCGCAACAGCCTGTCGGAGCCGCTGATCGCAGAGCTGCATCGGGCCCTGGCCGAGATCGGCGCCGACAAGGCCGTGCGCGCCGTGGTGATCGCAGCGAATGGCCCTGCGTTCTGCGCCGGCCATGACCTCAAGGAACTCACCGCGCATCGCAGCGAGGCCGACCGCGGCCGCGCCTTCTTCGCCCGGCTGATGAACGCCTGCAGCGCGATGATGCAGGCGATCGTGCATCTGCCCAAGCCGGTTGTCGCGTCCGTGCAGGGCATCGCCACCGCCGCCGGCTGTCAACTGGTCGCGAGCTGCGATCTCGCCGTCGCCTCCGAGCGCGCCTCGTTCGCCACGCCCGGCGTCGACATCGGCCTGTTCTGCTCGACGCCGATGGTGGCGCTGTCGCGCAACGTACCCCGCAAGCAGGCGATGGAGATGCTGCTGACCGGCGAGCCGGTTCCCGCTGTCCGCGCCCGCGAATTGGGCCTCGTCAACCGCGTGGTCACGGCCGGCACGGAACGCGACACCGCGATTGCGCTGGCACAACAAGTGGCGCGCAAATCGGCCTATACGATCAAGCTCGGCAAGGAGGCATTCTACCGCCAGGCCGAGATGAGCCTTGCCGACGCCTATCGCTATGCGGCAGAGGTGATGACGCAGAACATGCTCGCCCGCGACGCCGAGGAAGGCATCGGCGCCTTCATCGAGAAGCGGACGCCGAATTGGCGGGACGAGTGAAGCTCGCCCTGCTCTCTCCTTCGTCATTGCGAGCGCAGCGAAGCAATCCAGAGTCCCGCTCGAGCCCCTGGATTGCTTCGTCGCAAGTGCTCCTCGCAATGACAGAAACTGAAACTGGCTCGTCATTCCGGGGCGCCCGGAGGGCGAGCCCGGAATCCATAACCACGATCGGGAGTATGGATTCCGGGCTCGTGCTGCGCACGCCCCGGAATGACAATAACTAATAGAAGCGTCCCGCCATGAATCACGACACCTATCCCGACGACTACATCCGCGGCATTCTCAACGGCGTGAAGGTGATCGCGATGGTCGGCGCCTCGCCGTCGGAGATCCGGCCGAGCTTCTTCGCCTTCAAATATCTGGTGCAGCGCGGCTACGACATGATCCCGGTGAACCCCGGCCATGTCGGCAAGAGCCTGATGGGCCGCCCCTTCGTCGCCTCGCTCGCCGACATTGGCCGCCCGCTCGACATGGTCGACATCTTCCGGAGCTCGCAGCACATCATGCCCGTCGTCGACGAGGCGCTGAAGCTCTCACCTTTGCCGAAGGTGATCTGGATGCAGCTCGGCGCGCGTGACGATGCGGCGGCCGAAAAGGCCGAGGCCGCTGGGCTGAAGGTCGTGATGAACCGCTGCCCAAAGATCGAATATGGCCGGCTGTCGTCGGAGATCTCCTGGATGGGCGTCAACTCGCGCACCATCAGCGCCAAGCGCGCGCCGATCCCGACGCAAGGGATGCGGCTGTCGCTGAACCGCACCAGCGTCGGCGGCGGCACGACGGCCGCGGCCGACCGCGCCGCGAAGGACAGAAGCGATCCCGCCTGACGCATCTGCGAAAGGAACGTGTTGCGACGACGGCGCGACACAGCAGCGCATTTCAAATCGGAGCGATCGGCGCCGGCAGCCTTGACGCCATCCTGGCCGCTGGCAAATGTCCTCCGCCGGGATGACGCGGAGGCGCACGATGCGCGCTATCGACACCGTCTCCCATCATCGATCCCTGCGCCAGCCGGCGCCGGCGCGCAACGGATCAAGCCAAGAGGAAACACCATGACCGAACGTCCCCCGGGATTTGCCACCCTTGCCATTCACGCCGGCGCCCAGCCCGACCCGACCACCGGCGCGCGGGCGACGCCGATCTACCAGACCACGTCGTTCGTGTTCAACGATGCCGACCACGCCGCCTCGCTGTTCGGACTGCAGGCATTCGGCAACATCTACACCCGCATCGGCAACCCGACCAACGCCGTGCTGGAGGAGCGCGTCGCCGCGCTCGAGGGCGGCACCGCCGCGCTTGCCGTTGCCTCGGGCCATGCCGCGCAGGTCGTGGCGCTGCAGCAGTTGCTGTCCCCCGGCGACGAGTTCATCGCCGCGCGAAAACTCTATGGCGGCTCGATCAACCAGTTCACGCATTCGTTCAAGAGCTTTGGCTGGAACGTGGTGTGGGCCGACACCGATGACGTCGCGAGCTTCGAGGCGGCGGTGAGCCCACGCACCAAGGCTGTATTCATCGAGTCGATCGCCAATCCCGGCGGCACCATCACCGACATCGAGGCGGTCGCGCAGGTGGCGCGCAAGGCGGGCGTGCCGCTGATCGTCGACAACACCTTGGCTTCGCCCTACCTGATCCGCCCGATCGATCACGGCGCCGATATCGTGCTGCACTCGCTGACCAAGTTCCTGGGCGGCCACGGCAACTCGATCGGCGGCGTCATCGTCGACGCCGGCACCTTCGACTGGGCCGGCAGCGGCGATAAATATCCGATGCTGACGCAGCCGCGACCGGAATATCACGGCATCCGGCTGCACGAGACGTTCGGCAATTTCGCCTTCGCGATCGCCTGCCGCGTGCTGGGCTTGCGTGATCTCGGACCGGCGTTGTCGCCATTCAACGCCTTCATGATCCTGACCGGCATCGAGACCCTGCCGCTGCGCATGCAGAAGCACTGCGACAATGCCAAGGCGGTCGCCGAATATCTCAGCAAGCATCCCGGCGTGGCCTCGGTGAACTACGCCGGCCTGCCCGAGGACAAGTATTACACGCTCGCCCGCAAATACTGCCCGAAGGGCGCCGGTGCCGTGTTCACCTTCTCGCTCAAGGGCGGCTACGACGCCGGCGTCAAGCTGGTGTCGAACCTGAAGCTGTTCTCGCATCTCGCCAATGTCGGCGACACCCGCTCGCTGGTGATCCACCCGGCCTCGACCACGCACAGCCAGCTCGACGACGCGGCGAAGATCAAGGCCGGCGCCGGCCCCGACATCGTCCGCATCTCCGTCGGCATCGAGGACAAGGAAGACCTGATCGCCGACCTCGAGCAGGCGCTGAGCGCGTAAGGCGCGTTTCGCTCCACGGATCGCGCCGCGCGTCGACATGCGGCATGACGAGCGCATCTCTCACCACGTCATGGCCGGGCTTGTCCCGGCCATTCATGTCTTTGCCCCGGCAATGACGACGTGGATGCGCGGGCCGTCGCCGCGCCGAAGGGGCTTCGGCCCCGCAGGCGGGAAAAGCCCGCGCATGACGAACAACTGACAGCTGAGGCAGCAAGCGGCCCCGAAAACAAAGAGAGCGCGGGCGGCCCCCTTGGGCTTCCGCGCTCTCCTTCGTCCCACGGCCGGGCCGTTGCCGGCTTCTCGGACCGCGCCCTCGTTAACTCCAGGTGATCATCTCATCAGCTGCAACAGGCGCGTGTGCATCTGGCCGGCCAGAGGCAGCGCGGAGGCCGCGATCAGCCGGCTCGCCGACAGCGCCTGCAGGCCGGCGGCGCCCTCGTCAATGGCAGCGAGTTCAGCGTTGACTGAGCCGGTCCGTGATTGGAGATTTTGGCGCGCCGACGCCGAAAACATGATCACCGACATGCTCGAAACCTTCTGGTCTGAGACTCTGATGAAATGCAGCAGAGATTTTCGCGCCCGGACGCAGCGGCCGGGCTGCATTCGGCCGACCTTCAAAATCGCCGGCAGCAGTAAGCTTGCACCCGCAGAACTTAACAAAAGCTGAAAATGCCCGTCCTTCTACGGATGATTGCAGCCAACTGTCGGATGCCGGAAGGATTTCGTTAACCATACCCGGCTCATCCTGCCGCCCGTGGAATCGCCTTCCGGACCCGCGTGAAAGCAGCGGTGGATGTATCGCGAAGCGCCGACGCCACCCGAACAGAAGTCGAGGAGAGCAGGATGCGAACGTTGGTGATCATGATGCTGCTGGCGGCCATCGCGGCGAACGGCGTCGTGCTCGCGGCCGACCTGCCGGCCGTCCACGACAAGATCGTGCACACCAAGGCCCGCCGCGCCGTGAGAGCGCCGCCGCCGACGGTCGTCGTCGTCAGGGACCAGGACTCGCTGATCTCCCCGATGTGGCCCTCGACGCCGCTGCTGTTCGGCCGCCAGGAGCTGCCCGGCTATTACGGCCGCGCCTTCTCCTACGACTACCAGGGCCCCTATTACGGCGGCGAAGGCTATACCAACTACATGTTCCGCCTGCCCTACGCGTGTGGCGTGTATGGGTATTGCTGAGCGGGGTGCCGTTGGCATGTAAGTAGCCCGGATGGGCGAAGCGACATCCGGGACGACAAGGACGAGGTTCCGCATACCACCGAGGCTCGTGCGGACGACCGCAATAGCCGGCTATTTTGCGTAGGCACCGGCATAGCGCCCTGCGCGGATGCTCGCCAGGATCTCGGCTTCACGCTGTTCCTGCGCGCGGGCGGACTCGAGCAGCTCGGACGCGATCGCCGGCGCGAAAGCGACCACCCCGTCGGCGTCGGCGACCACGATATCGCCTGGCGTGACGATCATGCCGCCAATCGACACCGGCACGTTGATCGCGCCCGGACCGTTCTTGTAGGGGCCGCGGTGATTGACCGCACGCGCGAACACGGGGAAGTCGGACTTCATCAGCACGCCGGAGTCCCTGATCGCACCGTCGACGACGATCCCGGCCGCGCCGCGTTCCCTCGCGATGGCGGCGATGATCTCGCCGACCAATGCCCGCGTCTCGTTGCCGCCGCCATTGACGACGAGGACGTCGCCAGGCGTGATGAGATCGAGCGCGCGATGAATGAAGAGATTATCCCCCGGCGCCGTATTCACGGTCAGCGCGATCCCGGCCATCGGCGAGCCCGTATAGAATGGCCGTAGACTGGTTGCACCAGGCAGCCGCTGAAGGTTGTCACTGATCACGGCCGTGGAAACGCTCTTGAACGCGGCGACGACCGCCGCATCGATTGGCGCACCAGGCTGCGCTTGTCCCTCACCCATTCTCGCTCCCCGTCTTGCACAGTCCAGAGCGTCGCTCGATGGCGCCCCGCCTCGGCGGTGTAGGACTCGCCTTGAATTCAGAAAACCGATAAATGGAGATATCGATCCATCTCTTTTTTGAATGCGAACATGGTCACCCTGAAGCAGCTGGAAGCTTTGAACTGGATCGCGGAGCTCGGCACGTTCGAACGCGCCGCAGCCAAGCTGAACACGACGCAATCGGCGATCTCGAAGCGCATCCAGGAGCTGGAGGCCTCCGCGCGCGTTCCGCTGTTCGATCGCAGCCAGCGCGGGGCTCGCCTGACCGAACGTGGCGAGCAGATCCTTGCTCTTGGCCGGCAGATGTTGGCGTTGCAGGACCAGATCCTGGAGTTGAAGGACGGCCGGCAGTCACCGGCCCGCCGTCTGCGGCTCGGGGCGACGGAGCTGTCAGCGCTGACATGGCTGCCGCGTCTGGTTTCGGCGATTCGCGAAGCCCATCCGGCGGTGATGATCGAGCCTGAGGTCGAAACCTCCCGAAGCCTCTACGATCGGCTGATCGAGGGCAGCCTCGATCTGGTCGTCATCCCGGACGTCTTCTCGGACCCGGAGGTGACGTCGCTGCGGCTTGCCGAAGTGCAGAACGTGTGGACGGCGCGCCCCGGCCTGGTCAGAGCGCGCCGGAGCCTCGATTTCGACGAGCTTGGTCATCATACGATCCTGATGCAGGGCCGTCGCTCGGGCTCCGGCCTCTTCGTCAACAAATGGCTCGCGGCCAACGGTGTCTCCTTCAAGCGCGCCATCTCGGTCGACAATCTGACTGCGCTGGTCGGGCTTGCCGTGGCCGGCCTCGGCATCAGCTATCTTCCGCAACGCTGTTTTCGTCCTCTGTTCGAGCAGAAGAAGCTGGTCATCCTGCCCGTCAAGCCGACGCTGCCGGCCGTGCCCTATGCGGCCATGTATCGCAACGACAGACCCTCGGCCTTCGCGGCCGCCGTAGCGGAGCTGGCGCGCCAGACCTGCGATTTCGGCCGTCAACTCGAAGGTTAGACCGGGTAGGTGAACCCGGCGACGACGCCCGGCGCGGCGATCCATCACCTCCAGGAATGAGAAAGAAGGCGGTTTTATCCCTTTTCATCCAGGCTGGACGCAGCGAGGCTGCATCGTCGCTGCGCGTGCAACGCTGCACGCGCGAAGAGGATTGCTGCGAGGAGAGGCTTTGATGCGCATTTGGGGACTTCTGCTGACGGCAGCGCTCGCTGCAAACGCCGCCGGCGCCGAGGAACTGACGGGCACGCTCCAGAAGATCAAGGAGACGAACAGGATATCGATCGGCTTCCAGGAATCGTCGGTGCCGTTCAGCTATCTCGACGGCAACCAGAAGCCGGTGGGCTACGCGCTCGACATCTGCGGCCGGATCGCGGATGCGGTCAAAAAGGAGCTGGGGCTTCCTAACCTCACGATCGAAACCGTTCCGGTGACGTCCTCCAATCGCATCCCGCTGATGACGAACGGCACGATCGACCTCCTGTGCGCCTCCACCACCAACAACGCCGAACGTCAGAAGCTCGTGGCCTTTGCCAATACGCACTTTCTCAGCGCCACACGCTATGCGGCCAAGAAATCGCTCTCGCTCCAGACGATCGACGACCTCAGGGGAAAGACGGCCGTCGCGATCGCCGGATCGACCAACATCGCCCAGTTGAACAAGGTCAATGTCGAACGCAAGCTCGGCATCAACATCGTTCCGGCCAAGGACCAGGCCGAAGCGTTCCTGATGCTGGAGACCGACCGGGCTCAGGCCTATGTGCTCGACGACGTCCAGCTCGCGGTCGCCATCGCGCGGTCGAAGGACCCGGCGGCGTACATGATCAGCAACGACGCATTCTCCAAGCCCGAGCCTTTTGGCATCATGCTGCGCAAGGACGATGCGCCGTTCAAGGCCATCGCCGATCGCGTCACCGCCGAGCTCTATCAGAGCCCCGCCATCGACGCGCTCTACAAGAAATGGTTCGAGTCACCCGTGCCGCCGACCGGGATCAACTTCAACTACCAGATGCCGGCCCCCCTGCGCGCCGCGTTCAAGTCGCCCAGCAGCAGTCCCGACCCGGACGCGTATGCGCCCGATTGAAGCCTGCGGTATCCGTGCAAACGGCAACGGCGGAGACAGCCTCATCCGCCGCGGTCGCCTGCGACAGACGGCCATCGGATATTGCCGAGATCAGCGGCGGCGTTCGAGAAGTCGTATTCGTTCTTCATTGGTTGAGAGCAGCTGTGATCTTGTTGATCCGCGCGCGCCAGTAACTCACTCCGCGACCACGACGCGCACGTCGAACTGCACGCCTGTCTCTGCCTGCAACACGCCGATCACGCCAAGCAGGTTCTCGGCCGTGGGATTGCCGGATGGCCCTAACATGCGCATCGGGCTCTTCGACGGCCGCCCAAGCGCGTTGCTCAACGCCTCGAAGCCGATCGTTGCGTTGATATACGCACGCAGGCCGGCGCGGCCGTCATCGACCTCTCCGCGCAACGCCTCGCGAAACGCCGGATCGCGGTCCGCGCGCGCCCGAACCGTGTCGCGGAAGTCTGGTCGCGAAGGCACATGAGGTGCTCGCAGAAACTCCCAAAGAGCTATTTCGCAGCCTCGATCCGCTCAATATCCTCCTTGAGAAGCGTGTTGACCAATTCGGTCAACGAGACGCCCCGCGCGCTGGCCAGCCCGGTCAGGTGATCGAGCACATCAGGCTCGAGATGCACCGGAGGCAGCATTCGCGCGCCCTTGCGAAAGAACTTGCCGCGTTCGGCGTTCGAGAAATCGTATTCATCCTTCATCGGATCACCCATTCTCGTAGGAGCGGATTTCGCGTCGGGTCGGGCGACGGACAGAAATGATGCGGATCGCTGCGCGGTCTGCCGATAGCTCCGTGTACGTATGCACGACCAGCAGTAGCTCGTGAGCAATATTGCGTCCCATCGTAACCCATCGTTCCTCGCCTGCGCCAGATCCGTCATCGAGACGCGAGAGCGCCAACGGATCGCCGAAGATGCTCATCGCCTGCTCAAACGCAACGCCATGCTTGCGCAGATTGCTCTCTGCCTTGGCCGGATCCCAATCGAACTCGAATTGCATGGTCCGCCCCACCCGGCGATGTCCGCGACACGCCACGCTTGCCAAACGACGCAAATCAGCTTATGTTCTCTTTTTGTTCCTGTCCAGCCGAGGGGCGCTTCCGGATCGTCCAGTTGCGTGGGATTGGGAATGCGGTGGACGTGGCGGGCCGTGCGTGGACGAAGGTTTGCGCGGACGAGCGGATTGTCACGGACGGCGAAATCGCGTGGTCCTGGCGCCCCGACGCTGGCGCCAAGTCTCGTGTCGGTGCTCAACGCATCGCGCGAGATGACGGGGGCAAGAGAGCCCGGTCCCCGGGGAGATCGCGTATAAGCGTTAAAACCATCGCGCGGGGAAGGCCGGATGTATCAGGCCGTACCTGTGGTGACCGCCGCGTGCTCTTTTCTTTGCACGCGGGCCATGGGTGCCGGCCAGGCATCCGGCCTTCCCTGCGCCCTCGCGTGTTTCGAGGGTGAAACGACCGGCAGAACTCGGCGTGATGGCGCGCGAGGAAGAGGATGTTTGTCTTCACATCATTGCGCAGCGTGCGTAGTCACGCTTGTTGGCTTGCGCGAATGTCTCTCCACCGTCATTCCGGGGCGTGCGCAGCACGAGCCCGGAATCCATTTTCCAGCGTGTCTCGCGGCTCAATGGATTCCGGGCTCGCCCTGCGGGCGCCCCGGAATGACGGCGGAGGTCGCTGCAACAGCGAGCGCGAGAACGCCCTACCCCGCCTGCCCGGCCGCCACGGCCGTCTGCGGCACGGCGACAACAGCGACACGTCGCGGCGACAGGCGTTCGGCCTGCAGCACGGCGAAGGTCAGCACGATGATGGCCGTGCCCTGATGCAGCAGCGCCAGCGAGATCGGGACCAGCGCCAGCAAGGTGAGAATGCCGAGCACCGCCTGCACCAGGATCGCCGCCAGCAGCCGGTGCGCGCCGCGCACCACGTCGCGGCCGACGCCGGCACGCATCACGTCGAAGGCGTGCCAGGCTGCCAATGCCAGCAGCGTGTAGGCGGTCATGCGATGCATGAACTGCACCGTCAGATCGTTCTCGAACAGATTGATCCACCACGGCGAATGGATCCACAGATTGGCCGCCTTCGGGATCAGGCCGCCGTCGATTTCCGGCCAGGTGTTGTAGACGAGGCCGGCGCGCAGGCCGGCGACCAGCGCCCCGAGATAGAGCTGCACGAAGGTGACGCCGACCAGCATCCACGCGGTGAGCCGCAGCCGCGCCGGTGCCGCGGTTTCCTCACGCGACGAAAGCCGCCGCAAGGTCCAGACGATCGACGCATAGATCAACAGCGCCAGCGAGAGGTGCGTCGCGAGACGGACCGGCGCCACCTCGGTGCGCTCGGTGAGGCCGGAGGCCACCATCCACCAGCCGACCGCGCCCTGCAGCGCGCCGAGGCCGAAGATCAGCCACAGCCTGCGGCCGAGCGGGCCGGACACGGCGCCGCGCCACAGGAACCACAGGAACGGCAGCAGATAGACCATGCCGATGACGCGGCCGAGCAGCCGATGGCTCCATTCCCACCAGAAGATGGTCTTGAACTCGTGCAGGGTCATGCCGGCGTTCATCTGCCGATACTGCGGAATGGTCTTGTAGGCCTCGAAGGCGTCGGTCCAGGCCTGCTCGGACAACGGCGGCAGGGTGCCGGTGACCGGCTTCCATTCGACGATCGACAGCCCGGATTCGGTCAGCCGCGTGGCGCCGCCGACCAACACCATCAGCGCGATCAGGCCGGCGACGGCGAGCAGCCAGATGCGGATCGCGGCAAGATCTGTCGTGCGGGGAACCGTGGTCATGGACGTTGAACGCTCGATTGAACCGGGGCTGACAGGCCCTTATAATCCCGGGGAAATCACGCGCAAGCCGCGCCGCCCCCAGCCGAGGCTGACAATCCCGTCATGACGATCCGCACCCGCAAACTGATCGGCGCCGTCGCGCTGCTCCTGCTCGCCTTCGCCTGGTCGATGATGGGCATGGTGATGGCGCAATTCCCCCTGATAGCCAATTCGGGCTGGCTGCAGGCGGTGTATTACGTCGTGGTCGGCATGGGCTGGGTGCTGCCCGCGATGCCGATCGTGAGCTGGATGCTGCGCCCGGATCCGGAGCGGCAGCAGGGCTGATCAGCCGAGATCGAGCTTCGGCTGCGGCGCGGATTTTTCCCGCGGCAGGGTGATGCCGGCCATCAGCACCTTCAAGGCGCGCAGCGAGCGCGAGCGGCCGTCCCAGGCGATCCGCGGCAGCATGTGCAGATGCGTGCGGCCCTCGCTCTGCACGACGCCTGGCATCGTCGAGGCCGCGCTGACGAAGCCCGCCTGCTCGGCGAGCACGACGTCGCTGCGGCGGAACGAATAGCGGCCGCCGAACGGATACGCCATGTGCCGGACCGGGCGGCGCAGCGCCGTCTCCAGCACCGCCTTGCCCATCGTGATCTCGCGCTGGGCGTCGGCATCCCTGAGATTGGCGAGCACGGAGTAATGCACGGTGGCACTGCCGATCGTGACGTTGGGGTCGGCGGCGAGACGGGCGATGTCGGCCCAGTCCATCGAGGCCTCACGGCTGAGGGCGGCGAGATCGACCGAATGGCGCGAGCAGAGGTCGCGGATCGCGATCGACAGCTCGGCCGGTGGCAGCTTGCGCAGCCACGCCGAAAGATACGCGAACAGCTCGTATTTTTCGGCCGGCGTGACCACGTTGAAGCGCTGTTCCCGATGGTCGATCACAAGGCTGATGCGGGCCTCGCGCGCGATCACGGCCTCCAGCGCCAGCCACCAGGCTTCGCCGAGCCCATCGGGGAAGGCCGAGGGCACGTAAACGGTGAACGGCACGCCGTGGCGCGCCAGCACCGGATAGGCGTGCGTGATCAGGTCCCTCGCGGTGCCGTCGAAGCTCAGGCAGGCGAAGCGGCTGCTTTGGGGAAGGCGCACGGCGCGGTCGCAGGCCTCGTCGAGCGAGACGATGTCATAGCCCCAGCGCTTCAGCGCCCGGATCACCTTGTCGAGGAAAACGGGGGTGATCTCCGCGCATTTCAGCGGCTGGAACGCGCCCTTGCGCCGCGGGCGCACGCGCTCGAACCGCAGCACGGCGCCCGCGCCACCCGTGGCGCGCGACGCGAGCAGCGTGCCACCGCTGAAATAGGCCAGCTCGAGCCGGGCGCTGCGCAGCCACCTGTTGTCCGACGACAATTCCCGCGCCCCTTCCCCGAATCCCACTTGAAACCAGACCGTCCGCGCCCACCTGATGCGGACAGACCGTGGCGCGATCGCGTCATGATCACCGCCATCCGATGATAGCGATCGTCCGCCGTCAAGATCGCGTGGCCGCTGCCGATTTGAACAGGTCTTTGTTTGTGCCATTCCCGATTTGGGACGACGTCATTGCCATTACCTTTTGTTGAGACTTCTTTGCGAGGGTCTCCGGACGTCAAGCAACAAAATTCCACGACAACGCGAGCTGCGCGATGACCATGGCCGCCGTGATCGAGAGCCGGACGGCGCAGGCGCCCGCGCGGCGGCTGCCGTCGGGGCTCGCGCGGGTGGAGATCGTGTCCGATCTGGCTGCCGCCGAGCCGGTCTGGCGCGCGCTCGAAGTCCCCGAACATGTCTCGACGCCCTACCAGCGCTTCGATCTGCTCGGCGCATGGCAGCGCGACGTCGGCGCGCGCGAGCATGCGACGCCGTTCATCGTTATCGGGCGTGATGCCGAGCAACGCCCGCTGCTGCTGCTGCCGCTGACGTTGCGGCACGCCTGCGGCGTGCGCATCGCCACCTTCATGGGCGGCAAGCATACGACCTTCAACATGCCGCTGATGGATCGCGAATTCGCCGCGCGCGCCAGCGCCGGCGATCTCGACGTCCTGCTCGCAGGGCTGCGCGATCGCGGCGGTGTCGACCTGCTCGCCTTGACACAGCAGCCGGAGCGCTGGCGCGATCTCGCCAATCCGCTGGCGCAATGGCCGCACCAGCCGTCGGTGAACGACTGTCCGGTGCTGTTGATGCCGCCGGGGGCTGCGCCGACGGCGCTGTTGTCGAATTCGTTCCGAAAGCGGCTGAAGAGCAAGGAAAAGAAGCTGCAGACGCTGCCCGGCTACCGCTACATGGTCGCGAGCAGCGACGCCGAGATCGCCGAACTGCTCGACTGGTTCTTCCGCACCAAGCCGATCCGCATGGCCGAGCAGAGGCTGCCGAACGTGTTCGCCGAGCCCTGCATCGAGGCCTTCGTGCGAAGCGCCTGTATGGCAAAGCTCGACTGCGGGCATCGCGCCATCGATATCCACGCACTGCGCTGCGACGCCGAGATCATCGCACTGTTTGCCGGCGTGGCCGACGGGGCGCGCTTCTCGATGATGTTCAACACCTACACGTTGTCGGAGAATGCGCGCTGGAGTCCCGGACTGATCCTGATGCGCTCGATCATCGATCACTACGCGCAACAGGATTTTCGTGCCCTCGATCTCGGCATCGGATCGGACGACTACAAGCGGATGTTCTGCAAGAATGACGAGCCGATCTTCGACAGCTTCATGTCGTTGACCGCGCGGGGGCGCGTCGCCGCGACGACGATGGCTGCGGTTGGACGGGCCAAGCATGCCGTCAAGCACAGCCCTGCCCTGTTCCGTCTGGCGCAACAGCTGCGCGGCGCGCTGCAATCGCGTGGCGGCGCCGCCAAGGCTGACGAGAGGGCCGAAGATTAGGCGGCGACGCCGCGCGGCCCCGGCTGGTTGCGGTTGGCGCCTCCGGCCGGTGCCTTCAGCATGGTGACGGCGCCGAAGCCGACCTCGCGCAGCTGCTCGCTCATCTGGCTGCGCGCCTCGGCGGCCATCTTGGGATCGGGCACGACGACGGCGCGCGCGCCCGCGGTCAGGAGCTCGGCCGGCAGATCGGAGGCATTGCCAGCGTCGAGCAGGACGTGGTCGTAGACGCGCAACAGTGCGTCGATCGCGAGCGCGAGCCGCGGCGATTGCAGTTGGCTGCGGTCGGCGCCGGGACGGCCAGCATTGACGATGTGCAGCCGCGAGGCCTGGTCCTTGGTGATGATGGACGCGAACGATGCCTCGCCCAGCATCAGCTCGATCAGCCCGGGCGCGGCCGGATCGACCGAGACGCCCGCAAGCAGTTGCGGGCTGCCGGCGAGGTCAACCAGCACCACGCGCGCCTGCGCCGCCATGGTGCGGGCGATCGCGAGCGCAGTGGACGTGACGGCCTCGCCGCCGGCCGTGCCGAGCACGGTGACCTTGCGGGCGCCCTCGCCCGCGCCGAGCAGATCGGCGGCGAGTTGCTCGAACTCGTTCAGCGGTGGCGGCGCAGGCTTGACCGGCTCGGCCGACGGCGCCTCGGCCGGCTGCATGGCCGTGGGGGGCGGCGGTACCGAAGCCGGACGCGCGGCCTCAACCGGCGCCGACGTCGAAGGTGGTGCAACGGCCGGCGATGCGGAGACCGTACGCGGGGCGATCATCGGCTCGACCCGCGCCGCGAGCACCATGACATCGGCCATGCTGCTCATGGCCGGGGCGGCCGGGCCCACCGCACGCGGAGCCGTGAGGCGCAGCAGCTCGCCGGTGATGACCACGCCCGAGGTCAGCATCAAGGTCGCCAATGTCGCGATCAGCACGATCGGCAGCTTCTTCGGATACGCCGGCGTGTTGGACACCACCGCCCGCGAGATGATCCGTCCATCCGCGGGCGGGGTGTCGAGCGACTCACGGGTGTTCGCCTCGCGGTATTTGGCGAGATACGATTCCAGCAGGTCGCGCTGCGATTTGGCATCCCGCTCCAGCGCCCGCAGCTGGACATCGAGGCCATTGGTGGAGGTGGCCTGCTTCTTGGCCTGATCGAGGCTCTGGCTCAGCATCTGCACCCGCCCGTCGGCGATGCGCGCGTCGCTGTCGAGCGAGCGGGAGATCTTGCCGGCCTCGTCGCGGATCTGGCGGTCGAGATCAGCCAGTTGCGCTTTCAGCTCCTTGATGCGCGGGTGATTGTCGAGCAGCGTCGACGACTGTTCCGCGAGTTGCGCGCGCAGGCTCACGCGCTGCTCCGACAAGCGCCGCATCAGCTCCGAATTGAGCACCTCGGACGCCTCGATCGGCTGGCCGCTCTGCAGCATCTCACGGATCAGCCGCGCCTTGGTCTCGGCATCCGATTTCAAGGCGCGCGCATTGTTGAGCTGGGTATTGACCTCGCCCATCTGCTGGTTGGACAGCGAGGTGTTGTTGGTCCCCATGAACGAATTCGACTTGGCGCGGAACTCCTCGACCCGCGATTCCGCCTCCTCGACCTTCTTGCGCAGGCCCTGGATCTCCCCGGCCAGCCACTGGCTGGCCGACTTCGCCTGCGCCTGCCGAGCGTTCTGCTGAACAACGAGATAGCCGTCCGCGATCGAATTCGCGACCTTCGCCGCAAGCGCCGGATCCTGCGACTGGAACTCGACGACGAGGACGCGCGATTTGTCGACGGCGTAGACGGTCAGGCGTTCGTAATAGGCATCCATGACGCGTTCGTCCGGCGTCATGGCAAGCGGATCCTTCACGAGCCCGACCATCGCCAAGACCGACTTCAGCGGCGACACGCCGCGCAGGACGGGATCAAACTCCGGCAGCTCGCCCAACCTGTTCTTCGCGATAATGTCGCGCGCCAGATCTCGCGACAGGACCAGTTGCACCTGGCTCGTGACCGCCTCGGCATCGAGTGCCGTCCGCTCTTCGGTACGCTCCCCGTTCGGCCGCACGAACACGTTCTCGCGTCCGTCGATCAGGATCCGCGCTTCGGACTTGTAGCGCGGCGTGATCATGTTGACCGCGGTGATCGACAGAACGAGAGCGAGCAGCGTCGGCAAAAGAATGAAGCCACGCTTTCGTGCCAAGGCGCGGCCGACCAGCCGGAGATCGAGATCGCCGGCCGGGCCCGGCTCCGCCGACGATGGCGAGCCTGTCACGGGTCGGACGGAGGCTCCGTCAACCTGTGTCTTCTCGCCGGCACGCCAGAACGCCAACCGCATCATCCACTCCCGCGAGACCTACGCCACGCCGCTACCATACGTGGTACAATTACACTCCATTAAGGTTGCTGACGGGTTAACCGGAGCGCCTGCAACCTCGCCCTATCGAACAATCGTCATCCTTCGCCAAATGCTGCTCGCAACACGTAGGCTTGCGCCAGATCGTCACAATGCTGGAGCGAACCTGCCCGGCAATGACGACAAGTGAGACTTTGTTAACCATCAAGCCTCTATCGAGGTTGGAGCTATCAATATTCAGCGACGAGAGGCGCCCGTGCTTCCTCTATCCGCCAGTCGTCAGATCAGCTCGCGCAGCGACGCCTGGCTAAACCACGCGCAGGCCGAAGGCGCGGGCGAGTTCGATATGGCACCGTCGCAGAACAAACCTCTCAAAATCATTCACGCGGTCAGAGCTCCCGTCGGCGGCATCTTTCGGCACATCCTCGACCTTGCCAACGGCCAGGTCGATCGCGGGCATGACGTGGGCATCATTGCGGACAGCCTGACCGGCGGCGAACGCGCCGATGCCGCGCTGGCCCAGATCGCGCCTCGCCTGACACTCGGCGTGCACCGCGTTCCCATTCATCGGGAGCCTTGGCCGAGCGACATTCTGGCACTCAGCCGATTCCATCGCCTCTCCCGCGCGCTCGCCCCCGACGTGCTGCACGGCCACGGCGCCAAAGCCGGCGCGTTCGTACGCCTGCTGCCGCATCGGCCAGGAACGATCCGCATCTACACGCCTCACGGCGGCTCGCTGCACTACCCGCTCGACACGCTCAAAGGCGCGCTGTATGGCCGGCTTGAACGTGCGCTGATGAACCGGACGGATCTCTTCCTGTTCGAGAGCGCCTTCGCCCGCGATACCTATGAGCGCATGATCGGCCATCCCAACGGATTGGTGAATTGCGTCTTCAACGGCGTCACTGCAGGCGAATTCGACCCGGTCACGCCGGCTCAGGACCAGACCGACCTGGCTTATGTCGGCGAGTTCAGGCACATCAAGGGCACGGATCTGCTGATCGACGCTGTCGCGCAGTTGCGCTCCCGTGGCCGGCCGCTGACGCTGACCTTGGGCGGCGACGGCGAGGAGATGTCGAAGCTCAAAGCCCAGGTCGAACGCCTCGGTCTTGCGGCCGCGGTGCGTTTCATCGGCCATGTGAAGGCCCGCGACGGATTTTCCAAAGGACGACTGCTCGTCGTTCCGTCGCGCGGCGATTCCATGCCCTATGTCGTGATCGAGGCGGGAGCCGCTGGGGTTCCGATGATCGCGGCGAGGGTCGGCGGCATCCCCGAGATCTTCGGGGCGCACGACGACGCGATGTTTATGCCAGGCAACGCGACCGCGCTGGCCGACGCCATTGCAGCCGCACTGGACGATCCGGCTACCGCGCAGCTGCGCGCCAAGGCGCTGCGCGAGCGGATCTTCCAGCATTTCTCGCAGAAGGCGATGGTCGAGGGCGTGCTCGACAGCTACCGCGAGGCGTTTACCAAGACCTGACGTCATTTACCATCGCTAACCGTTTCTTCCGATTTGGCCCTTAATCCCGCCGGTGGGGAATTTCCCCCGGCGCTATCAGCGCTTACATGACCACAAATACTAACAAACATAATCCGGGCTTGTACGACTGTGGAACCGATCAACGCTCGCTCGATGTTGGATGCTGCTGCGGCCACGGCCGCATCGACGGCCGCGGCAGGCAAGCCGGCCGTTGAACGGCGTCGCCGCCTGTCGCCGGCGGCCCTGGCGGTCGCCAATCAGAAGGTTCACCGCGCCTACTCTCCGATCGTCCTCGCCGGCATCGTCCGCATCACCGATTTCGTACTGCTGAGCGTCGTCGGCAGCGCCGTCTATTTCGGCTACGTGGTGCCGCTCAGCGGCTTCCATTGGGAGTATCTCGTTGCCATCGTCGGCCTCGCCGTGAGCACGGTGGTGTGCTTCCAGGCCGCCGACATCTACCAGATCCAGGTCTTCCGCGCCCAGGTGCGGCAGATGACCCGGATGGTCTCGTCCTACTGCTTCGTGTTCCTGCTGTTCATAGGACTGTCCTTCTTCGCCAAGATCGGCAGCGAAGTCTCCCGTCTCTGGCTCGCCGCGTTCTTCTTCGTGGGGCTCGGCGCGCTGATCGCGAGCCGCGTCGTGCTGCGCAACCTGATCCGCAGCTGGGCCAGGCAAGGACGTCTCGATCGACGGACCATCATCGTCGGAGCCGACCAGAGCGGCGAGGACCTGGTGCGTGCGCTGAAGGCGCAGGACGACTCCGAGATCGAGATCCTCGGCGTGTTCGACGACCGCAACGACTCGCGATCGCTCGAGGCCTGCGCCGGTGCGCCGAAGCTCGGCAAGGTCGACGATATCGTCGAGTTTGCCCGCCGCACCCGCGTCGACCTGGTGCTGTTCGCGCTGCCGATCTCGGCGGAGACACGCATCCTGGACATGCTGAAGAAGCTGTGGGTGCTGCCGGTCGACATCCGCCTTTCGGCCCATACCAACAAGCTGCGTTTCCGTCCGCGTTCCTACTCCTATCTGGGCGCGGTCCCGACGCTCGACGTGTTCGAGGCTCCCATCACCGACTGGGACCTGGTGATGAAGATGCTGTTCGATCGACTGGTCGGCGGCCTCATCCTGCTGCTCGCACTGCCGGTGATGGCGCTGGTTGCGCTTGCGATCAAGCTCGACAGCCCGGGACCGGTGCTGTTCCGGCAGAAGCGGTTCGGCTTCAACAACGAGCGCATCGACGTCTTCAAGTTCCGGTCGCTCTATCACCATCAGGCTGATCCCACGGCGTCCAAGGTCGTCACCAAGAACGATCCACGTGTGACCCGCGTCGGCCGCTTCATCCGCAAGACCAGCCTCGATGAGCTGCCGCAACTGTTCAACGTAGTGTTCAAGGGCAACCTCTCGCTGGTCGGTCCGCGGCCGCACGCCGTGCAGGGCAAATTGCAGAACCGGATGTTCGACGAGGCCGTCGACGGCTACTTCGCCCGCCACCGCGTCAAGCCGGGGATCACTGGATGGGCCCAGATCAACGGCTGGCGCGGCGAGATCGACAACCAGGAGAAGATCCAGAAGCGAGTCGAGTTCGACCTCTACTACATCGAGAACTGGTCCGTGCTGTTCGACCTCTACATCCTGCTCAAGACGCCGCTGGCGCTGATGACCAAGAGCGAGAACGCCTATTGATCGCGGGGATCCGGAGCGGGCCCACGTCCGCTTCGCGCGTGTGTCTGGCCGATCCCGCCGTGCGTTGCGTATGAGTGTGAGTTCGCGATGGCCGTGACGGCAGCAGCCGAAGAGTTCGCATCCAGGCCGATGGCCCCTCCGGGCGTCGTCGCCCTGCAGCGCACGCTGGTCTGGCTGGTCGGGGTCTCCGGCGCCATCGTGTTCATCGAACCGAGCCCCTATGAGCTCGTCACGCTCGCCTCCGCCGCGGTGTTCTTCGCGACCGGCATCAGGCTGCGCCTCGTCTTCCTGCCGCTCCTCCTGTTGCTGGTCCTGGTCAATCTCGGCTACACGATCAGCGCGATACCGCTGCTCGACGATTCCAAGATCGCGACCTGGATCGCCACCTCCTGGTACATGGCGTTCACGGCGATCTTCATTGCCATGCTCACGTCGGACGACACCGAAGCGCGGCTCGACATGCTCCGGCGCGGCCTCGTGATGGGCGGCGCGATCGCGGCCCTCGCGGGTGTCGCCGGCTACTTCCATCTGGTGCCCGGTGGCTACGATCTCCTCACCTTGTATGGCCGCGCGCGCGGCACGTTCAAGGACCCCAACGTGCTCGGCGCGTTCTTGATCCTGCCGGCGCTGCTCGCGCTGCAGAACGT
Source organism: Bradyrhizobium sp. SZCCHNS3052 (assembly GCF_032484495.1). Classification (NCBI taxonomy): domain Bacteria; kingdom Pseudomonadati; phylum Pseudomonadota; class Alphaproteobacteria; order Hyphomicrobiales; family Nitrobacteraceae; genus Bradyrhizobium; species Bradyrhizobium sp. SZCCHNS3052. The sequence continues at coordinate 135,371 of NZ_JAUETB010000006.1, forward strand.
CGTGACCGCCCGCTTCGCCGCGACATTGCGCGCCAGCTTTGCGCTCGGCGTGATGGCGCTCGCCATCCTGCTCGCCTTCTCGCGCGCGGCCTGGGGCGGCCTTGTCCTCACCGCCGCCTTCATGCTGGCAATGATGGTGCTCACCAGCCAGACGCGGGGCGAGCGCTCCCGCATCATCTTCATGACGTTGGCGGCCGCCGTGGCCGGCATCGTCCTGATCGGCGTTCTGCTCTCGATCGATTCCATCGCCGACATGTTCAAGCAGCGGGCAAGCTTCGACCAGAGCTATGACGAGGGCCGGTTCGGACGCTTCGGACGCCACATTCTCGGCGCCGACATGGCGCTCGACCTGCCGTTCGGGATCGGGCCGCTGCAGTTCCACAACTACTTCCCCGAGGACACCCACAACTCCTATCTGAACGCCTTCATGTCGGGTGGCTGGCTGTCCGGCATCTGCTATCCCGCGCTGGTGTTCACCACTGTCATTCTCGGCTTCCGCTATCTGTTCGTGCGCGTGCCCTGGCAGCGCACCTACATCGCGGTATTCTCGGCGTTCCTCGGCACCGTCGGCGAAAGCTTCATCATCGACACCGACCACTGGCGGCATTTCTTCCTGATGCTCGGCACGATGTGGGGCATGATCGCCGCCACGCGCGCCCATCAGGCCGAGGCGAACCGATCCGCAGGGATCGGCCCGCACATCGCAGCCTACTAATCCTCCACCGTGAACGTCAGGCCGGCGTGGTCGACCAGCCGCTTGATCAAGCTGTCGCCGAGCGCGGCGCCGGGCGTCCAGAAACCGCCCTTCACAACGGCACCATCGCGCTGCAGGCCGATGGCGCATTCGCTGATCATCCTCGCCGTCAGACCGTAGCCGGGATCGCCCTTCCCTTTCACCGACGCGCAAACGCGCCGTCCGTCGGGAGACACTGCGACGTACAACAGGTCGAAGTATCCGTTGTCCCGCATCTCCTTCGAGGGCCCCTCCCCGACCTTGGGCGCATTCGGGCCGGTCTTCTCGGCATTTGCCGCCATGACCAACTTGGCGTTGGCTTGGCCTTCCTCTCCATCGCCCGTCAGCACCATTTCGTCGTAGACAAAGTCCTGCCCGTACGGAAAACCCATCAGCACGTTGGCACGATGGACGTTGCGTGTGTTGACCAGCGCCATTGCAAACGGCGCGGCCCAAGACTGGAGATCCTCCTCATAGATCGGTCGGTTGGCCGGTGGCTGCTTCGGGCCGGTGAATCCCGGCGTCAGCGCGAACGGGTCCTTCATGATCGCCACAAGGCTCAAATCGGCGGTCAATGCCGCCGCTGTTGCCTTGGCGCTCGCCGAAGTGCCGCCCGACAGCGAGCCGCTCATGCCGCGAATGCGCCCCTTCACGCGCGGCTGTGGCGCACCTAGCACCTGTTTTGCCTGCTGCTGCACGAACAGCACGCCGAGCTCGAACGGCACCGAGTCGAAGCCACACGAGAACAGGATTCTTGCACCGCTGTGCTCCGCCTCATCTCGATGCTTCTCGATCATCTGGCGCATCCACAGCGGCTCGCCACAGAGATCGACATAATCGGTCCCCGCAGCGACGCAGGCGGCGAGCACATCGGCCCCGTAGAGCTGATAGGGTCCGACCGTAGTCAACACCAGTCTAGCCTGATCGACCATCGTGCGAATGGAGCCGGGGTCGCTGGAATCGGCCACGATCAGCGGCAGATCAGGCGGCGCTCCGACCGCATCGCGCACCTTGGCGAGCTTGTCGCGGCTGCGCCCAGCCATGGCCCAGGTCAGCTTGGCTTCGCCGCTACCGCGCGCGGCGAGATACTCGGCCACGAGTTGGCCGGTGAAACCGGTTGCACCATAAACGACGATGTCGAAATTAGCCGACGTCATGGTTGCTCTCTGGGCCGCGGCGGATGGATTCCACCGCTCTTAGCCCTCCACCGTGAACGTCAGGCCGGCGTGGTCCACCAGCCGCTGGATCAGGCTGTCGCGGAGCGCCGCGCCCGGGGTCCAGAACCCGCCCTTCACGCCGGCGCCGTCGCGCAACAGGCCGACGGCGCATTCACTGATCATCTTCGAGGTCGAACCGTAGCCGGGATCGCGGTTGCCCTTCACGGATGCGCGGACCTGGCGGCCGTCGGGGGCTATCGCGACGAAGAGAAGATTGTAGTAGCCATTCTCGCGCTCCTCCTTCGAGGGACCCTCGCCTGGCTTCGGCGCGTTGGGGCCGGTTTTCTCGGCATTCGCCGCCATCACCTTCTTGGCGTTGGCCTCGCCCTTCTCGCCCGGGCCGGTCAGCACCATCTCGTCATAGACGAAGTCCTGCCCGTAGGGAAAACCCATTAGCATGTTGGAGCGGTGGACATTGCGGGTGTTGATCAGCGCCATCATGAACGGCGCCGTCCAGGACTGCAGATCTTCCTCATAGACGGGCTTGTTGCCCGACGGCTGCTTCGGACCCTTGAAGCCGGGCGTCAGGGCGAACGAGTCCTTGAGGATCGCGACCAGGCTCAGATCCTTGGCGACCGCATCGAAGGTCGCCTTGGCGCTCGCCGCGGTGCCGCCCGAGAGCGTGCCGCTCATGCCGCGGACGCGGCCCTTCACACGCGACGCTGCGGCGCCGAGCACCTTCTTGGCCTGCTGCTGCACGAAATAGACGCCGAGCTCGAACGGCACGGAATCGAAGCCGCAGGAGAACACGATGCGCGCGCCGCTCTTCTCGGCGGTGGCCTGATGCTTGTCGATCATCTGCCGCATCCACACCGGCTCGCCGCACAAATCGACGTAGTCGGTGCCGGTCTCGGCGCAGGCCGCGACGAGCTCGTTGCCATAGAGCTGATAGGGACCGACGGTGGTCAGCACCAGCTTCGTCTGCGCCACCATGGCCTTTAGGGATGCAGGATCGGCGGCATCGGCCGCGATCAGCGGCGTATCGGCGGGCGCGCCGATCGCATCGCGCACGGACGCGAGCTTGTCGAGGCTGCGACCAGCCATCGCCCAGCGCAGCGAGCTGTCGCCGCGATATTGCGTGGCCAAATATTCAGCGACGAGCTGCCCGGTGAAACCGGTCGCGCCATAGACGATGATATCGAACTTGGATGACGTCATTCTTGTTCCCTAGCGATCAGCTGCGATTTTAGTGCCCCGTCATTGCGAGGAGCGCAGCGACGAAGCAATCCAGAGTCCCGTCCTCAGCCCTGGATTGCTTCGCTGCGCTCGCAATGACGGAGTTTGCGGGTCTACTTTTTTCCATAAGACACATTCATTCCGGCGCGGACGTCGTTCTGGATGCCGTAGGGGGCGATCGGGTAGCGCAGGCCGTTTCTGGCAAGCTGTTTCATGCCGGCGATCGCCTTGGCGAGATCGGATGGCTTCAGCGCCATCAGCATCTCTTCGTCCGGCACGCCGCCATAGCGGCGCTCGGCGAAGCATGGCAGCGACAGGCTCGGCTCGCCGGTTTTCAGCGCGCGTCCCCAGGAGTCGGCGCAGGCGGTCTCGCCGACGACGCCCCATTCGAACTTCTTGTAGCCGACATATTGCAGGCCGTTGATCAGGATGATCATCTGTCCCGGCGTCGCATAGACTAGGCAGATGTCCGGCGGATCCAGCCGGCCGCTCGACAGCGGGCTGACGGCCATGGCCTGGTAGCGGCCGAACGGCACGACATCCAGCGCCTCCTGTCGCTTGCGCGCGTCCTCCGCCGTGCCGTGCCAGACGCCGACATAGTTCGCGCCCTCGAGCCAGGTGTCGTCCTGCGGGCCGAGCCCGATCACCGCGCGGCACTGCGCGCCGACCAGATCATCTCCGGTGATGCCGACTGTCCAGCCGAGCCGCGAGGCCATGCTGACGATCTGGTCGGTGGTGTGCACCGCGTTGGGCCGGCGGATCTTCTCCACCGCTTCCATGTCCTCGACGCGGGCGAACATCTTGATGCCGATCACGGTCGTCTTCAGCCGCAGCAGGCCGTTGAGATCGGCCACCATGGCCGCCAGATCCAGCCTGTCCGTCCCGTTCGGCTGTTGCATGTGGCGCTCCCTCCCTACCGCACCGCCTGCCGGTCCAATGCGTGGTTCGACTTCGGGGCGCTTGTTAGACCCTCGCACCGCGTGATGCCAGTATTTCCGCCCTCCGGGCTCGCCCGCCATACCATGATCCTTCTCGATATTACGGGAATCACTTATGAATTTTCGATCCTCGGACAGGATCAGTCGATGACCCGCAGCGACCGGAAGGAAGGCGCCAAGAGCGCAACGGCCGGCCCCGGCGGAACGCCCGTGCTGTCGCCCGCCGCGCTCTACGAGGCGGGACTGCATCACCTCGGCGGAGGGCGTCTGCTCGATGCCCAGATGTGCTGCGAGCAGGCGCTGGCGGCCGACCCGGCCCACGCCGACAGCCTTGCGCTGATGGGCATCATCGCGCTGCAGACCGGCCAGCACGACCATGCCGTTGCGTGGTTCTCGCGCGCGATCCGACAGACGCCGAAGATCGACTATCTCACCAGCCTCGGCTTCACCCTGAAGCAGATGGGCCGGCTCGACGACGCCCTCGCCGTCTTCGACAAGGCGATCCAGCTCAAGCCCGACGAGGCCGAGTTGTGGAAGCATATGGGCGGCGTGCTGCTGGCGCTCGACCGTGGCGCCGAGGCGCTGCTGAGCTATCAGCACGCGCTGACGATCGATCCTTCGCACCGCGAGGCCGCGTTCCAGAGCGGCCTGCTGCTGCATCAGCAGCAGCGTTATGAGGAAGCCGCCCAGGCCTTCACGATCTGCCTGACGCAGCTGCCGAATGACCTGCAGTCGCTGCAGATGCGCGCCCGGTGCCTCCGCGAGCTCAAACACTACGACGCGTATCTGGCCGATTGTGAACGCGCGCATGCGCTGGCGCCGACCGAGGCGATGGTCTGCAACAATCTCGGTGATGCCTTTGTCTGTCTCGGCCGCAGCGCGGAGGCGCTGCCGTGGTTCGATCAGGCCCTGGCGTTGCGGCCGGACTTCGTCGAGGTGCTGCTCAACAAGGGTTTTGCGCTGATGCAGCTCCTGCGTTTCGAGGATGCTGCTGCCGTCTACCGGCAGATTCTCGCGCTCGTCCCCGATCATCCCAAGGCGGCGTGGCAGCTCGCGCATATCGAGCTGCAGTGCGGCGACTTCGTCTCCGGCTGGGCCCGGCGCGAGGCGCGCTGGGCCATGCCGGATTTCTCGATCGACTATCCGCGCTTTGCCGAGTCCAAATGGCTGGGCCACGAGGACATCGCCGGCAAGACCATCCTGATCGAGGAGGACGAGGGTTTCGGCGACACCATCCAGTTCGCCCGCTACGTGCCGATGGTCGCCGCGCGCGGCGCCAAGGTGATCTTGGTGGTGCGCGAGGCGCTGCGGCCGCTGATGGCCGGCATCGACGGTGTGACGCAATGCCTCGCCTACGCGCCGGACCTGCAGCGGCCGGTCTTCGACATGCACTGCCCGGTGATGAGCCTGCCGCTGGCCTTCGGCACCACGCTCGATACCATTCCACCGCCAAGCTATCTCCCGCCACTGCCGGCCGAGCGCATCGCGGCCTGGGAGCGGCGGCTCGGAGCGCATGACCGGCTGCGGGTCGGCCTCGTCTGGTCCGGCAATCCGCATCAGGGCAACGATCGCAACCGCTCGATGCCGCTTGCGACCCTGCTGCCGCTGCTCGATCTCGGGGCGGATTTCATCAGCCTGCAAAAAGAGCTGCGGCCAGCCGACAAGGCGGTGCTGGCGCAGCAGAGCGGCATCCGCGACCTTACCGTCGAGTTGACCGACTTCGTCGAGACCGCGGCGCTGATTTCCTGTCTCGACGTCGTGGTCACCGTTTGCACCAGCGTCGCGCATCTCGCCGCGACGCTCGGACGGCCGACCTGGATCATGCTGCCCCACCTCGCCGACTGGCGCTGGCTCAGGGATCGCGACGACAGCCCGTGGTATCCGAGCGCGCGGCTGTTCCGGCAGGATTCGAGCTGCCGCTACGAGCCGGTCGTCGCGCGCGTGCGCGGCGAGCTGGCCGCGAAAGCGGCGAGCTTCAGCAAGACGATTGCCTAGGCCGGTCCCGGAAACAGATCGTCGATGCGGCCGCGCAGGCGGTAGGCCACGAGCCCGACCCATTCGCGCACCGCAATGTCGGCGCGGCGCAGGCCGAGCAGCGAGATGCCGTCGAAGTCGAGCACGCGGCCGACGCGCCAGTCCACCGGATAGGGCTCGACTGGAAAGCCGGCCTTGCGGAACAGCCCGACCGAGCGCGGCATGTGATAGGCCGAGGTCACCAGCAGCCAGCGCTCGCCCGGCTTCGGGGAGATCATCGCCTTGGAGAAGATCGCATTCTCGTAGGTGTTGCGCGACTGCCGCTCCAGCAACAGCCGCTCCTTCGGCACGCCGAGGCTGAGCAGGATCTCGGCGCCGACGTCGGCCTCCTTGGCCTCGGTCGCGATCAGATTGGCGCTGCCGCCGGTGAACAGGATGCGCGCGTTCGGATAGCGCCGCGCCAGCGCGGCGGCCTGGATCACCCGATCGGCGCCCGCCACCGTCACCGGCATGCCGTACATCACCGAGAGATCGGAATCGACGGGACCACCGAGCACGATGATGCCGTCGGGCGCACCGTTCGCCGGGTCCCATTTCGGAAACCGGCTCTCCAGCGGATAGAGCATCAGGCTGCCGAGCGGCGTCAGGCCGACGATCGCCAGCAGCAGCATGGCAGACACCACGAGCCTGCGCCCCAGCACGGCAAACCGGGTCAGCATCAGGATGGCGCCTGCGAGGCCCAGCGCGATCATGAAATTGGTCGGCAGTGCCAGCAGACCGAGCGTCTTCGACAGGACAAAGAACATTGCGAGCTCCGGCGCGGGGTGAGGTGCCACGGCCGCCCTCATACACGACAGCGGCCATGCGTCGCCATCTCTCTGCGGCGGCCGGCGGATGCGCTATGCTTGGTCCCGAACCGGTACGAATGAGAGGACCATGGCCCATCACCATCTGCACGCGAGCCCCGAGACCTGCCACTGGGGCTTCTTCGAATCCCGGCTGAAGCCGGTGCTCACGATCGACAGCGGTGACGAGGTCACGATCGATTCGATCAGCGGCGGGCCCGACGTGGTGCCCGACACCAGCAAATTCCATGTGCCGCCGGAATTGTTCGACGTCCACGCCCGCAGCGAGCGCATGGTGCCCGGCCACATCCTGACCGGCCCGATCGCGGTCAAGGGCGCGGAGGTCGGCGACGTGCTCGAGGTCGACATCCTCGACGTCCAGCTGCGGCAGGACTGGGGCTACAATTTCATCCGGCCGCTGGCGGGCACCCTGCCCGACGATTTCCACGAGAGCCGGCTGATGAACATCCCGCTCGACAAGGACCGGATGGTCGGCAAGCTGCCGTGGGGCCTGGAGCTGCCGCTGGCGCCGTTCTTCGGCGTGATGGGCGTGGCGCCGCCGCCGGCCTGGGGCCGCATCACGTCGCTGATCCCGCGCGCGATGGGCGGCAATCTCGACAACAAGGAGCTCGGTGCCGGCGCCAAGCTGTATCTGCCGGTGTTCGTGCCCGGCGCGCTGTTCTCCTGCGGCGACGGCCACGGCGTGCAGGGCGACGGCGAGGTCTGCGTCACCGCGATCGAGACCGCGCTGCAGGGGCGTTTCCGTCTCACTGTGCGCAAGGATCTCAAATTCGACTATCCGCGCGCCGAGACGGCCACCCACTACATGACCATGGCGATGGACCCCGACCTCGACCAGTGCGCGGTGAAGGCGCTGCGCGACATGATCGTCTTGCTCGGCGAGAAGCGCAATCTGTCGCGCGAGGACGCCTATACCCTGTGCAGCCTCGCCGCCGACCTGCGGGTGACCCAGACCGTCAACGGCTCCAAGGGCATTCATTGCATGATCGCGAAGGCGGTGGTGCACGGGTGAGAAGACAGGGCTGAGCGTCGGGCCAAACACACTGCTGTCGTCCCTGCGAACGCAGGGACCCATAACCACCGAACCAAGTCGTGACGCGAGGTGGTTGGACTTGCGCAAGCCAACTGCTCCCTGGGGTTATGGGTCCCCGCGTTCGCGGGGACGACGCCATTGATGCCGCGCGAGGGAGCGCATCGAACGACGCGTGACGTCGCGCTGCCGCGGCAGATCCTGCCCGGGTCATGCTGCAGATCTCACCCTCTGAAATGTCGGAGGGCGCAGGGAAGGCCAGGCGCCGGCTGGCGCCTGCGGCCCGCCTGCGAGAAAAAATGCAGGCGGCAGGTACCACAGGTGCAGCCGAGAACGCCCGGCCTTCCCTGCGCGATGGTCTTCACGCTTATACGCAGTCTGCCTGGTGCGCCGGGCTTGTTGGCCACCTCCGCGCGAGGCGAAGCCTCGTCGCGATCGCGACAACGCGCAGAGCGCGTTGCGCGGATAACACCAGCGTCGGGGTGTCAGCACGCTGCGACTTCACGTCCGCGCCGAGCCGTTCGTCCGCGCACCCGAGAGGATACGCTGCGGCTCCATCGCGGCCATCGCTCCCCGCCTCGCGTGTCGTGACGATCGCGCGCAACGCCCCTTCCGAGTGAGGCGGGATGGCGGCATCCAAAGCACAATTTCCGGAAAAGCGAAAGCGTTATTTCTGGAATGACGAACTTTTCTCGCCGTGACCGCGATGACCCGTCTGCCTGCTCTGCTTAAAATTCACCAAGGGGATCCCGAAGCAGGCGCCGCGGCACGGCGGTGGTTGAAGCGACCATCGGGCACCGCGGCTAACGCGAATCTTCCCGGCCCTTGCTTTCCCGTACCATTCCGGCCCCGGACTCGCCGAGCGGGCGGAGAGTCACCATCGCGACCTCGCCGATTCGTCATATTACGATAAAATTCAATATCTTAACCAGTTATCCCCAAGCCGCTGTACAACCTATTGGATTCCTAATAGAGTCTAAAAAGTTACTTTTCTGTACACCGGTTACGGACTAGCTTTTAGGCATGGCGACGGAAAAAGCCGAAACTGACCGCATCCCCGTAACCCTAGCCCTGGCAACCATCGGCTATCTCGAAAAGCTCGTGAAACAGGGAACCCACGGCACCAGCGTTCCGGGTGTCTGCAGAACGTTGATTGAAGAAGGCATCCGGCTCGCCATCAAGGATGGGCTGCTGTCGATTCGCGACAACGGACGGGCGTAAGCTAGGGACACGCAACGCGGACAACAGTTTCGGTGCAGCCGTCGGCCAGGACGATCCAGGACGGATCAAACTTGGAAGCGACAACAATGCCCGCCGAACGACAGACACTCCCCACCTGGACCGAGGAACGGCTCCAGGCCCTGAAGCAGCACTTTGAGGCCGGGCTGACCTGCCGAGAGATCGCCGCCGAGCTCGGCGTCAGCCGCAACGCCGTGATCGGCAAGATCTCCCGCCTGGCGCTGACGCGCGACAATGGCGGCGACACCAGGCGCGTGGTGCGCGCCGAGCCGACACGCGATGGCGCACGCCGTCCCGTGCCAAAGCTGCGCCGCCGCATCCTGCGCGCGGTTCAGAACGACCCGCCGCCTGTGATCGTCGAGGAGCCGGTCGGCACCGTCGTGAACGGCTGCTCGCTGTTCGAGCTCTCCAAGGAACGCTGCCGCTGGCCGATCTCGACGCCCGGCGCGGATGATTTCTGCTTCTGCGGATCGAAGCCGATCGAGGGGCTGCCGTATTGCCCGAGCCACACGCGGATGGCGTACCGGGTGGCGTCGTCGCGGTAAGCAACAATCTGCCGAGCTCCTTGTCGGAGCCTTCCCCGCGCGGGCAGCAGAGCCCGCATAGAGCTAGCTGACGCGCTACGCCTTGCTAAGTCTCCGCGTTCTGCGGGGACGGCGCGGCGGTCTCGTCTCCCCTCCCCCTTGCGGGGAGGGGAGCTCACCGTCTGCGTAGCGAGAGCAGCGATCTTTAACTAACAACAATCCCCTACCCCAGCTTCCACCCCGCCTCCTGCGCGAAGCGCTGGAAGAACTCGGGCTCGTAGGCCTGCTCCGGCGACTGGCGGACGCGCAGGTCCAGCAGCTTGGCGTCCTCGCCGACGAGGATGCGCCATTGCTCGGCCTTGACGCCGTCAAGGATGATCTTCGCCGCCTGTGCCGCCGTGGTCGGGGCGTCCTCGAGGAAGCTGCGGGCGCGCTCGCGGGCGGCAGCCTGGATGTCGGCATCGCTCATGGCGGCGACGTCGATGCCCATGCCCTTCATGCGCTGGCGCGCAAGCCCGATCTCGGTCTCGCTCAGCTCGTCTGACTCGGTGCCGCTCTGCACCTTGCGCGAGTTCGACACGATCGAGGTGCCGATGTGGCCGGGCATCACCACCGAGCATTTGATGTGCGGGGCGTTGAGGCGGAGGTCGTTGATCAGCGCTTCGGTAAATCCCTTCACCGCGAACTTTGCGGCGCTGTAGGCGGTGTGCGAGACGCCCATGCCGACCGAGGCCCAGAAGCCGTTGACGCTCGAGGTGTTGACGATATGGGCCTCGTCTGCCTTCAGCAGCATCGGCAGGAAGGTGCGGACGCCGAGATAGACGCCGCCCCAGCAGATGTTGAAGGTGCGCTCCCACTGCTCCCGGGAGTTGGTGAACAGGCTGCCGCCGCCGCCGATGCCGGCATTGTTGAACAGCAGGTGGATCCTGTCCGTGGCCTGCTGCTCGGCGAGCTCATCGCGAAAGCGCTGCAGCTGCGCTTCGATCGAGACGTCGGCGACATGGGTGGTGACACGCAGGCCCTGCGGCAGCTTCTCGGCCTCGCACAGCCGCTTGGTTTCGGCCATCGCCTCGGCCGAGACGTCGCACATGGCGACGTTGCAGCCTTCGGCAACGAGCTGGCGCGCGAGCTCGCGGCCCATGCCCGTGCCGCCCCCGGTGATCACGGCGATCCTGCCGGCGAAATCCTTCATTGGATGGTCTTCCTTCCCTGCTGCGGGACGGCCATGCCGTCCCGGCGACTTGCTCGTTCTCTTCGCGGAACGCGTTCCGAGCTTAGGACGTTTCGCCGGCCTGACCAGAGGGGATGTCGGGGATTTGCGTTGCAGCGCATGCAACGAAGATTTCAGCTTGGGGTTGAACCTTCTCGAGGGGCGTCCGACTTATTCCACGGGGAGGCAGGCTCGAGGAGGTTCGCATGGCGTACCAACAGGGGCACTGGCAGGACGAAGGCTGGCGCGACACGATGGTCGATCCCGCGGGATCTGACGACGGCGCCTATGTGACGGGCTGGACGATCAGCGGGCTCGCAGTGATCGGCACCATCGTCGCGGTCTGGCTGCTCGGGATCTGAGACCCCGAGACCGTCTGCAGCAGATATGAAAAGGCTCGCCACCGGCGATCGGCCTGCGCAGGACGATTGCGCCGCCGCTCCTCCTCGCCGCGACGTTCGTTCTGCACCGCTTTGAGCTGGAGGCCGCCGCCGCGTCGCAGGCAGCGGTACAGGTCCCATCCGGTCGAACTCGTTGCATACAATTAAAGTCAATTGACTAAATTTTAGGCTGATATCAGGCAGGAAATTCGTCTGCCTAAGCTGCGATCATCTGCAAAATGTTGCCATTTCAACAGCTTGGTGCGCCTGCCTTCCCGCGCGCCGCTGGCACAAAGCTTGCGATCACCCCCTTCAAGGCTCCGCCGTGGCGGTGAAGCCGAGATGACAGCGCGGGCGGACCGACCCGCCGAGGGAGCTCACCAATGGACTTTGGCAGGATTTCACGACGGCATCTGTTGCAGGGTGGCGCGGCGCTGACGCTCGGCGCAGCCGCGGGCCTGCGGCCGGCCTTCGCAGCGGAGACGACGATCGGCTTCATTTATGTCGGCTCGCGCGACGACTACGGCTACAACCAGGCGCATGCGCAAGGCGCGGCGGCGCTGAAGAAGCTGCCCGGGCTGAAGGTGATCGAAGAGGAGAAGGTGCCGGAGACCGACGCGGTCGAGAAGACGATCGAGTCGATGATCAATCTCGACGGCGCCACGCTGCTCTTCCCGACCTCGTTCGGCTACTACAATCCGCACATGATCAAGATGGCCGCGAAGTATCCGAAGCTGCGCTTCGAACACTGCGGCGGCCTGTGGAGCGAGAAGGACCCGAAGAACGCCGGCTCCTATTTCGGTTATATCGACGAGGCGCAATACATTGCCGGTATCGTCGCCGGCTATACGAGCAAGAGCGGCAAGCTCGGCTTCGTCGCCGCCAAGCCGATCCCGCAGGTCCTGCGCAACATCAACGCCTTCACGCTCGGCGCCAAGCTCGCCAATCCCAAGGCCACCACGCAGGTGATCTTCACCGGCGACTGGTCGATGCCGGTCAAGGAGGCCGAGGCCACCAACAGCCTGATCGACCAGGGCGTCGACGTGCTGACCTGCCATGTCGATGGTCCCAAGACGATGGTGGAGAATGCCGCGCGCCGCGGCGCCTTCGTCACCGGCTATCACGTCAACCAGTCGCCTTTGGCACCGAAAGCGTATCTCACGGGCGCAGAATGGAATTGGGAAGCGCTGTATCCGAAGTTCGTCAAGATGCTCCAGGCTGGCGAGAGCATTCCGAACTTCTATCGCGGCGGCCTCAAGGAAGAAGTGGTCAAGATCTCGGCGTATGGCGAGGCGGTGTCCGAGCAGGCGCGCAAGCATGCCGACGAAATCAAGAGCAAGTTCCTCGGTGAGGGCTATACCATCTTCAAGGGCCCGATCAAAGACAACAAGGGCAACACCGTGATCACCGCCGGCACCGAGCGCGGCCAGAAGGATCCTGAGCTCGAGAAGATGGACTACCTGGTCGAGGGCGTGATCGGAGCCACGTCGTGACATCAGAGGCGGCCGATCCGGTTGATGTGGCCGCCATCGCGCCGGCCGCCGACGCAGGTTTCCTGCAACGTTATGGCGCGAGCATTGAATACATTCTCATCCCGGGCGCGGCGCTGGTCGCCGCGCTCATCGTGTTCGGCATCTTCGTCGCGCTGTTCGGCAAGAACCCGCTCGATCTCTATTGGTACATGTATTACGGCGCGTTCGGCACCTGGTTCTCCTGGCAGAACACGCTGACGCGGGCAGCTCCCTTGATTCTGACAGCGCTGTGCACCGCCCTGCCCGCGCAATTGGGCATGGTGATCATCGGCGGCGAAGGCGCGCTCCTGATCGGCGCGCTCTCGGCAACCTCGGCGGCACTGGCGCTGCAGGGGATGCCGCCGCTGATGGTGCAGATCGCGATGGTGATCGCCGGCATGACCGGCGGCGGGTTGTGGATCCTGCTGTCCGGGGCCTTGCGGCAGTATCGCGGTGTCAACGAGACGATCTCGAGCCTGCTGCTGGTCTATATCGCGCTCGCGATCCTCAACCATCTCGTCGAAGGCGCGATGCGCGATCCGGCCAGCCTCAACAAGCCGTCGACGCGCGAGATCGGCGCCGCCAACATGATCGGCAGCATTCCCGGCACCGACGTGCATTGGGGCCTGGTGTTCGGCCTGATTGCCGCCATCGCGGCCTATGTGCTGATCTACCACACCACCTTCGGCTTCGCCGCGCGCGTCGCCGGCGGCAACATCCGCGCCGCCAAGATCGTCGGTCTGTCGGTCGGCAAATTGATCCTCACCGTCTGCTTTCTCGCCGGCGCCTGCGCCGGCCTTGCCGGCATGGTCGAGGTCGCCGCCGTGCAGGGCCGCACCAACGCCAATCTCGCGGTCGGCTACGGCTTCACCGGCATCCTGGTGGCGTTCCTGGCGCGGCAGAATCCGCTCGCCATCATTCCGGTCGCGATCCTGCTCGGCGGCATCAATGCGTCGGGCGGACTGCTGCAGCGCCGGCTCGGCCTGCCCGACGCCTCGGTGCTGGTGCTGCAGGGCATCATCTTCATCTCGGTGCTGGCGAGCGACGCGCTCTACGGCCGCATCGGTTTCCTCAAGGGAAAGTCCTGATCCATGGCTGACGGCAATATCGGGCTCTGGACCGTGCCGCTCGCGGTGCTCGGCGGCGCCATCCGCGTCTCCACGCCGTTCCTGTTCGTGAGCCTCGGGGAATGCATCACCGAGCGTTCGGGCCGCATCAATCTCGGCCTCGAGGGCACGCTGGTGATGGGCGCAATGAGCGCCTATGGCATCTCCTATCTCACGGGATCGCCGTGGGCAGGCGTGCTCGCCGCTGGCCTCACCGGCGCGCTGCTCGGCGCGCTCCACGCCGGCATCTGCTCGCTGCCGCGCGTTAACGACGTCGCGGTAGGAATCTCGCTGATGCTGTTCGGCACCGGCCTCGCCTTCTTCCTTGGCAAGCCGCTGATCGAGCCCACCGCCGCGCGGCTGCTGGCGATCGATTTCGGCTGGTGGAGCGACGTGCCGCAGGTGCGCGCGGCCTTGCGCATCAACGTCCTCTTCCTGCTCGGCGTCGTGCTCGCGCCGTTGCTGCTGTGGGCATTCAAGACCACGCGCTGGGGCCTCCTGATCCGCACTGCCGGCGAGAGCGCCGATGCGGCGCGGGCGATGGGCCATTCGGTGCTGATGATCCGACTGCGCGCCACCATGGCCGGCGGCTTCCTCGCCGGCATCGGCGGCTCGTTCCTGTCGCTGTTCTATCCCGGCAGCTGGAACGAGGGCTTGTCGTCGGGACAAGGCATCACCGCGGTCGCGCTGGTGATCTTCGCACGCTGGGACCCGATGCTGTGCCTGTGGGCCTCGCTGGCGTTCGGCGGTGCTGCCGCGCTCGGACCGGCGCTGCAATCCGTCGGCGTCACCTCCGGCTATCATCTGTTCAATGCCGCGCCGTATATCCTGACGCTGCTGATCATGATCATCACCTGCTCGCCGAAACGCACCCTGAGCGGCGCGCCGGCTGAATTGTCCATCACCCGCTGATTTCGGAGGTCCATCATGACCACGCGCACCATCCGCTCCGAGCCCTATGCCTGGCCCTACAACGGCGATCTCCGTCCAGAGAACACGGCACTGATCGTGATCGACATGCAGACCGACTTCTGCGGCGTCGGCGGCTATGTCGACAAAATGGGCTATGACCTCTCCTTGACCCGCGCCCCCATCGAGCCGATCAAGACGCTGCTGACGGTGATGCGCGCGCAGGGCTTCCTGATCATCCACACCCGCGAGGGCCACCGCACCGATCTCTCCGACCTGCCCGCCAACAAGCGCTGGCGCTCGCAGCAGATCGGCGCCGGGATCGGCGATCCCGGGCCGTGCGGCCGCATCCTGGTGCGCGGCGAGCCGGGCTGGGAGATCATTCCCGAACTCGCGCCGGCTCCGGGCGAGATCGTCATCGACAAGCCCGGCAAGGGCTCGTTCTGCGCCACCGACCTCGAGCTGATCCTGCGCCTCAAGGGCATCCAGAACATCGTGCTGACCGGCATCACCACCGACGTGTGCGTCCACACCACGATGCGCGAAGCCAATGACCGCGGCTTCGAATGCGTGCTGCTGTCGGACTGCTGCGGCGCCACCGACAAGGGCAATCACGATCACGCACTGAAGATGATCAAGATGCAGGGCGGCGTGTTCGGCGCGGTCGCGACCTCCTCCGCGCTGATCGAGGCGCTGTCGTGATCGGCGACGATCCGACGCCTGCGGGCGCGTTCGGCGTCGAGGCCATCGCGATGACGATGCGCTTCGGCGCGTTCACCGCGCTCGACAATGTCGAGCTGAAGGTCAGGCCCGGCTCGTTCCACGCGCTGCTCGGCGAGAACGGCGCCGGCAAGTCGACCTTGGTCAAATGCATCATGGGCTACTATCGGCCGACCGAGGGCGATGTGCTGATCGCCGAGCGCGAGCGCGCAATCGACAACCCCAGGGATGCGCATGCGCTCGGCCTCGGCATGGTCTACCAGCACTTCACGCTGGTACCGGCGATGACGGTGGCCGAGAACCTGGTGCTGGCGCGTGACGACGTACCGGCGGTGGTCAACTGGGCAAAGGAGAAGAAGGAGCTGGAGGCCTTCCTGGCGCGCATGCCGTTCCGCGTGCCGCTCGACGCCAAAGTGTCGGACATCTCCGCCGGCGAGCGGCAGAAATGCGAGATCCTCAAGCAGCTCTATCTGAAGCGGCGCTTCCTGATACTGGACGAGCCGACCTCCGTGCTGACGCCGGGCGAGGCGGATGAAGTCCTGGGCATGCTGCGCAAGATGGTCGAGGCCGGCGAGCTGACCATTTTGATGATCACCCACAAATTCCGCGAGGTCATGGCGTTCGCCGACGAGGTCACGATCCTCCGGCGCGGCAAGCTCGCCGGCCGCGGCAAGGTCGGCGAGCTCACCCCCGACGACATGGCGCGGATGATGATCGGCGCCGAGCAGCTCACCGTACAGCCGGCGCGCACCGGCGCGGCCGGTGCGATCAGGCTCGCGATCGACAAGCTGGTCGCCCGCGACGACGCCGGAGGCCTGGCAGTGCATGACCTGTCGCTGACCGTACGCGCCGGCGAGATCGTCGGCATCGCCGGCGTCTCCGGCAACGGCCAGCGCCAGCTGGTCGAGGTGCTCGCCGGCCAGCGCGAGGCCGAGAGCGGCGCTGTCAGAGTTTCCGGCGCAGCCTATTCCGCCACGCGCGACGAGATGCGCCGGCACAAGATGTCGCTGCTCCCCGAGGAGCCACTGAGGAACGCCTGCGTCGGCGGCATGAGCGTCGCAGACAACATCGCGCTCCGCGATTTCGACCGCGTTCCGTTCGCGCGCGGCGGCTGTTGGCTGAACAAGTCCGCCTTCCGAAAGGACGCGACCGCCAAGATCAACCGCTACAAGATCAAGACCCGCACGCCGGACACGCCGATCTCGGCACTCTCAGGCGGCAACGTGCAGCGCGCCGTGCTGGCGCGCGAGCTCTGCCACGACGTCGAGGTGCTGATCGCCGCCAATCCCTGCTTCGGCCTCGACTTCGCGGCGGTGGCGCAGATCCATGCCGAGATCATGGCCGCCCGCAACCGCGGCGCAGCCGTGCTCCTGGTCAGCGAGGACCTCGACGAGCTGCTCGAACTGTCGGACCGCCTCGTGGTGATGTTCCACGGCCAGCTGGTCTACGAGACCCGGGCGAGCGGTGCCGATCTCACCGAGATCGGCCGCCACATGGCGGGGCATTGAGCCGGCCCCGCGAAACGACTTCAACGTGTTGACGACTAATTCATCGCGCCGGGGTAACATGGCTCCCGGCGGGCTTTGATCGGCCTGTGATACGCCGCGCCTGCCCGCATTTTCGTTATTGTGTTTCAAACCCTTAGATTGCAGGTCGGTCTCATGAAGGCCTATTTCATCGGCGGCGGCATCGGTTCGCTCTCAGGCGCAGCATTCATGATCCGCGACGGCGGCATCTCCGGATCGGACATCACCGTCTTCGAGAAGCGCCTGCCCTATGGCGGCAGCCTCGACGGCACGCGTCTTCCGGACGGCTCCTACTCGATGCGCGGCGGGCGCATGCTGACGACCGAGCAATACGAATGCACTTGGGACCTGCTGTCGACCATTCCCTGCGAAACCAACGCTCAGGAGACCATCCTCCAGGAGACCGTGGCGTTCAACAAGCTCCACGTCACCCACGCGCAGGCGCGGCTGGTCGACGGCAACCGGCACAAGGTCGACGTCTCCACCATGGGCTTCTCGATGCAGGACCGCATCGAGATGACCAGGCTCACCGAGGCCTCCGAGGAGAAGCTCGGCAATTCCTTGATCTCGGACTGGCTGTCGCCGCCTTTCTTCACCACCAATTTCTGGTACATGTGGCAGACGACGTTTGCCTTCCAGACCTGGCACAGCGCGGTCGAGTTCAGGCGCTATCTGCGCCGCTTCATGAACGAATTCCCGATGATGGATACGCTTGGCGGCGTCAAGCGGACGGTGCACAATCAGAACGACTCGATCGTCAAGCCGCTGGTCCGCTGGCTCGAAGGCCACGGCGTCAACTTCGTCGGTGGCACGGATGTCACCGATATCGAGCTCGTCACCATCAGCGGCAAGCACCGCGCCGTCAGGCTTGCTCTGACGCAGGACGGCGCGAGCCGCACGATCGATCTCGCCGACGACGATCTGGTGTTCTACACGGCCGGCTCCATGACGGATGCGACCAGCCTCGGCAGCCACGGGGCTCCGCCGCAACAGCTCACCAAGGACGACAGCCACGGCTGGACCCTGTGGGAGAAGCTCGCACAGGGCCGCCCCGAGTTCGGCAATCCGGCCGCGTTCAATTCATCGGTTCCGGAATCGAGCTTCGAGTCGTTCACGGTGACCTGCCGCAATGCGCGCTTCTTCGATGCGATGCAGACTTTCACCGGCAATGTCGCCGGCACCGGCGGGCTCGTCACGTTCAAGGATTCGAACTGGCGGATGTCGATCGTGCTCTACACCCAGCCATACTTTCCGGACCAACCCGACAACATCAGGATCTTCTGGGGCTATGGGCTCTATCCCGACCGCGTCGGCAATTTCGTGGGGAAGCCGATGTCCGAGTGCAGCGGCGCCGAAATCCTGAAGGAGCTGTGCGGGCATCTGCGCTTCCCGCTCGCCGTGTTCGACGAGGCGACCTGCGTGCCGTGCTGGATGCCCTACATCATGAGCATGTTCATGCCGCGCAGCTATGGCGACCGGCCGCTACCGGTGCCGCTCACCTCGCAGAATCTCGCCTTCATCGGCCAATATGTCGAGCTGCCTGAGGACGCCGTCTTCACGATCGAATATTCGGTGCGCGCGGCCATGCATGCGGTCTATCAGCTCTTGAAGATCGACCGGGCCATTCCGCCCGTGACGCCCTACGACAAATCGCTGAAGGCGCTGCTGCAGTCGGTGGTGAAATCATTCGCCTGACGGACCACGCGAGATCGTGATCACCGCGCGTCGCAGCGCTTGACCTGGATCAGTTCCACGAGGGAACACAGCGGCTAAGCCCCGGATCGTAGCACACGATCCCGGGTGAACCATCATGAAGGCGTATTTCATCGGCAGCGGCATCGGCGCATTGGCCGGCGCGGCATTCCTGATCCGTGACGGCGGCGTCGAAGGCCGCGACATCACGATCTTCGAAAAGCACCTGCCCTATGGCGGCAGCCTCGATGGTGCGCGGCTGCCCGACGGCTCCTATTCGCTGCGCGGCGGCCGCATGCTGACGACCGATCACTACGAGTGCACGTGGGACCTGCTCTCCACCATCCCCGATGCCGGCGATCCCAACCGCACCGTGCGCGACGAAACGATCGCCTTCAACAAGGTCCATGTCGCGCATTCGCAGGCGCGCCTCGTCGACCGCAACCGGCACAAGGTCGACGTCTCCACCATGGGCTTCACCATGCAGGACCGGCTCGAATTGGTGCGGCTGACCGAGGCCTCCGAGGAGAAGCTCGGCAACTCCCGCATCACCGACTGGCTGTCGCCGCCGTTCTTCACCACGAACTTCTGGTTCATGTGGCAGACGACGTTCGCGTTCCAGCCCTGGCACAGCGCGGTCGAGTTCAAGCGCTATCTGCATCGCTTCATGAACGAGTTTCCGCGCATCGAGACGCTGGCTGGCGTCAAGCGCACCGTGTTCAATCAGTACGACGCGATCGTCGTGCCGCTCGTCAAATGGCTGGAGGGCCGTGGCGTGAATTTCGCTGGCGGCGTCGACGTCACCGACATGGAGATCGCGACGGAAGCCGGCAAGCACGTCGTCAAGCGCCTGATGCTGGATCGCAACGGCCAGCCGGAGACGATTGCGCTGTCGAGCGACGATCTCGTCTTCCTGCAGAACGGCTCGATGACGGACGCGACCAGCCTGGGCACCCAGGATTCACCGCCGCCGCGGCTCACCAAGCAGGACAGCCAGGGCTGGACGCTGTGGGAGAAGATCGCGAAGGACCGCCCCGATTTTGGCAATCCCGCGGCGTTCAACTCATCGATACCGGAATCCTGCTGGGAATCGTTCACCGTCACCTGCCGCAATCCGCGCTTCTTCGACGCGATGGAGGCGTTCAGCGGCAACGCCGCCGGCACCGGCGGGCTCGTCACCTTCACCGAATCCAACTGGCTGATGTCGGTCGTGCTGTATCACCAGCCGCATTTCGTCGATCAGCCTGCCGACGTGCAGGTGTTCTGGGGCTATGCGCTGCATCCCGATCGCATCGGCAATTTTGTGCCGAAGGCGATGGCCGATTGCGGCGGCGCCGACATTCTCAAGGAGCTCTGCGGCCACCTCAACTTCGATCTCTCGGTGTTCGACCAGGCGACCTGCGTGCCCTGCCGCCTGCCCTACATCACCAGCATGTTCATGCCGCGCAACAAGGCGGACCGGCCGCTGCCGGTGCCGGCGAACTCGAAGAACCTCGCCTTCGTCAGCCAGTTCGTCGAGATCCCCGACGACGTCGTGTTCACGGTGGAATACTCGGTGCGCGCGGCGCAGATGGCGGTCTATCAGCTGCTCGGCATCACCCGGGCGATCCCGCCGATCACGCGCCACGACAAGTCGTTCCGCGTGCTGATCGAGACGATGGAGAAGGCCTTCGCATAACGCCTCTCGCATCGGCAAGAACGAGCGCGCCCGGATCAGTCTCGATCCGGGCGCGCTTTCCGTCTCGCGAGGCACAGATGCGCCTCGATCCTTGTTGCGTGAATTGTCAGTAGCCGAGCAGTGCGAGACCGACCCAGCTGACGGCAAACAGCGATACCACCGAGGTTGCAGCGGCGAAAACGGACAGCGAAACTTTCAAAGTCCTGAGGACCATACGCGCCTCCTTCAACGACAATGAACAGCACATCGGGGTGAACCCCGATGTCAGTCTGAAATTTCCTGGAACCGGCTCCACAACGAGCCGAACACAGGTTTGGTGCGCGCGTGCGCGCAAAGGTTCAATGTCAGGGTGTGGGGCCTCAATTGAGCTGCTCGATCGTTAACGGACATGGCCGATCGCGGTTCCCGAATGGAACAGGAATCGCTCCAACGAAGGCCCCTCTCCCCTTCAGAGCCGCCTTCTGCGGGGCTCGAAGGTTGAGAAGGCTCCTGGCTGCAAGTTTTTAGGATGGATCCGGCCGTCAGGCGCTATTTCAGCGGCAGGAACAGGTCCGCAGCCATTTCGTGCTCGGGAACCTCCGGGAAGAAGTTCAGCCGCTGGCAATAGATCGGGAAGTCACGCGCCTCCTCGCCGCTGGCCGGAAGCCAGTCGCGATAGAGGAACAGCGCGGCCGGCTCCAGATTGTGGGTGTTGCCGACGACACGCAGCACCGCGCAGCGTCCGCCGGGGATCACGCCGGCCCTGATTGTCGCGTCCTGCGTTTCGACCGGCTGGTCGGTCCCGACACAAAGGTCCACGCTGTAGTCGGCAGGCGAGGCCGGGCGACGCTCGGAGCGCCAGACCGTGAAGGTTGGATTGGCTCGGGGATGCAGGCCGGCGGCCTTGCGCCAGGCGATGAAGCGCTGGATCGTGGCGCCGAGCGTGGCCGGGTCGCCGCGATGCTCCATGATCGCCACCGGCGTGGTCGGCACCTCGCGAATCGTCACGTCGTCAGGGGTATAGGTCGTCCGCATCAGCTTGCTCCTTGCGTCGTCGAGAGGCCCGAAGGCCGCAAGCCACGGCTCCCAGTCGGGAGATTTCCGGAACGATGACGGCGATTGCCCGAACCGTTGCCGAAAGGCGCGGGCAAAGGCGTCCGGCGCGTCGTAGCCGGCCTCCATCGCGACCTCGGTGACGCTTTGGGCATCGCTGTAGGCCAGCTGATAGGACGCCCGCTTCATGCGGGCGAGCTGGATGTAGCGATTCACGGACAGACCGAAGGTCGCCGTGAACTGCCGGTGGAAATGATATTTCGAGTAGGCCGCGATGCTGCTCAGCGCGTCCAGATCGAGATCATCCTCCAGATGCCGGTCGATATGATCCAGCACCCGCTGCATCCGCGCATGGTAGTTTCGCAGCGCCGCCTTCATCGTTCCCTGCTCCGTGGCGGCTGCAGCTAAGCGCAGGCGGACATGACGCGCTCGACCGATCTTGCGACTTTGTCACGGGACGCAGTGATCAAGACCGACTTTCACGGATCGACGGCCGTCACGGTCCAGAACGAAGCGGGCACCATGACGCCCGGGCCCTTGGCGTAGCGCGCCAACGCCTTCCTCACGGCGGCCGTCGCGGCCTCCACCGCCTCGGACGGCTGCCCGGCCACGGCACGGCCGGCGGGCCCGATCGCGAGCGCCGTCTGCACCGCGCTATCGAGGCCGGCGCCCGCGCCGAAGTCGAGCGCGATGTCGTGACGCTCGAGCCGGATGCGCCGCAGCCCGGCATCGGTCGTCACCGTCTCCATCCACTCGGGAGCACCGAACGCGAAATCGTCCGGCGCGTGCGGCGGCAAGCCCGGCAGCTTCGGCACGTGGTCATAGGCCGCCTGCAGCGGCTCCAGCGCCCACGGGTTGTCGCGCAGCTCGCCCCAGCAGGCGAACGCGACGCGCCCCTCCGAATGCAACGCATTGCGGATGTTGAGCACGGCGCGCACCGGATTGGCGAAGTACATGACGCCGAGGCGCGAGATCACGAGATCGGCGCTCGCGGCCTTGAAGTGGTGCACCATGGCGTCGCCTTGCACGAAGCTCACCGGCGCATCGGCAGGGGCGAGCTCGTGGGCCGCGGTCAGCATGGCTGCGGACACGTCGAGGCCGAGCACGCTGCCGCCGGGGCCGACCTTCTCGGCAGCCGCGATCAAGGTCGCCCCGCAACCGCAGCCGATGTCGAGCACCCGTTCGTCCGCCTGAATTGCCGCGCGCTCCAGCAGCGCCTCCTGCACCGGCGCCAGCAGCGCATCGATCTCGGCGCGGCGCGCGACCCAGCGCCCGCCGCCCGTACCGTTCCAGAAGGCGATCTGCTCGGCGTTCTCGAAATGCCCAAAGGAGATGTCGGCGACGGCGGCGTCCATGAGGGAAGTCTCGGCAACAAAGTTCACAAATGAAACGAGCCGGCTCGAACAGTGTCCAGCGGCGCCCAGTTCGGGGAGTTTAGGGGGCGGTCTGCAGCTTGAAAAGCCAATCTCACGGACGAAGCGGTCGTGGCAGGTGCGCGCAAAACCGCATCGGCCGACGTCAAATACAGCGATTTGAGAAAATGGTCGGAGCGGCGGGATTCGAACCCACGACCCCTAGTCCCCCAGACTAGTGCGCTAACCGGGCTGCGCCACGCTCCGATGGCCGTTCCTCTAGCCGTGATCGGGGCGGGATGCAAGGCACGGCGGAAGGGTTTCATGGCGTGATCGGATGGAGCGGAGATCGTCGCCCTTCGCCCCCTTCCAGAACGGTGGAGGGTGCACAGCCGACTCGCGGCTGCTCGGCGTGGCTCAATGCAACGGACACCTGCCGCCATGCTGGCGCATTCTGACGACCAGCCCCCTCAGACCTCCCTCATCGCCCGGTCGAGCAGCGCGCGGCAGTCGAGCAGCTCCTTGAGCACGCCCTGGAGCTTCTCCCGCTCCTCCGGCTTCATGCCGGCGCGGGTCGGTGGGCCGACGCGGAAGGTGTCGAGGATGTCGTCCTCGGTGTCGACGAAGCGGAAGTCGATGCCCTCCTCGTCGGAAGCTTCCTCCTCCTCGTCCTCCGATTCGACCTCGGCCTCGCCGATCGGCTCCTCTTCCATCATCGCCTGGCCGAGCGTCTCCTCCATCGCGCCGAACGAGACCGCGGCGGAGCTGTCGGCCAGTCCCTGGACCGATTTGACGCCGTGCTCCTTCAGGATGCGCTGCACACCCTTGATGGTGTAGCCTTCGCCATAGAGCAGACGCCGGATGCCCTTGAGCAGGTCGACGTCGTCGGGCCGGTAATAGCGCCGGCCGCCGCTCCGCTTCATCGGCTTGATCTGGGCGAACCGGGTCTCCCAAAACCGCAGCACGTGCTGCGGAATGTCGAGCTCCTGCGCGACCTCGCTGATCGTCCGAAACGCATCCGGCGCCTTGTCCAAATGCCCGTTCCCCTTCGACCGTGCTGACAAGAAAGTGGGAGACTACGCTGAAAAGATTGGACGAACTATACGCGGGACGAACGATACGCGTTCGGCACGGCCCTGCCGACATGCGGCGGGGCGACGGCCTCGACCCTAATCCGGCTCGGCGCCGAACTCGGCGCTGGCCTCGCCGTTCATCTTGCCGCTGCCCTGCTGGCCGTTGATGCGCTGCTTCAGGATCGCGGACGGCTTGAACACCATGACCCGCCGCGGCGAGATCGGCACTTCCGTGCCGGTCTTCGGGTTTCGTCCGATGCGCTGTCCCTTCTTGCGCACCATGAACGACCCGAAGGACGATAGCTTGACCGTCTCGCCGCGCTCGAGGCAGTCGGTGATCTCCTTCAAGACCAGCTCGACGAACGCAGACGACTCCGTCCGCGACAGTCCCACCTTCTGGTAGACTGCCTCGCAGAGATCGACGCGTGTGACTGTTTTTCCGGTTCCCGCCATCGCCTGCCCCAAACTCACGGCGAATAATTCGCTCCGGAAATTAAGAGGTTAAGCGGCGGTGGTCAACAGCAGCGTGAATAGAAGTACAGGCCGTAGTGCCAATCTCAGGCGTAATCCCGCCGCGCGGCAGGCTCACCAGCGCACCAAAGCCGAGCCCCAGGTAAAGCCGCCGCCCATCGCCTCCAGCAAGACCACGTCGCCCTTCTTGATGCGGCCGTCCTTGACGGCCACGTCGAGCGCCAGCGGGATCGAGGCAGCGGAGGTATTTCCATGCCGATCGACCGTCAATACCACCTTCTCCGGCGCGATGTGCAGCTTGTGCGCCGAAGCGTCGATGATTCGCTTGTTGGCCTGGTGCGGCACGAACCAGTCGATGGTCTCGGCCGACAGGCCGGTGGCATCGAAGGCGTCGACGATCACGTCGGTGATCATGCCGACGGCGTGCTTGAACACCTCGCGGCCTTCCATCCTCAGATGCCCGACGGTCTGGGTCGAGGACGGACCGCCGTCGACATAGAGCTTGGCCTTGTGACGGCCGTCGGAGCGCAGATGCGTGGTCAATACGCCGCGATCGGCTGCCGTGCCGCCCTGCTCCTGAGCGTCCAGGATCAGCGCTCCGGCGCCGTCGCCGAACAGCACGCAGGTGGTGCGGTCGTTCCAGTCGAGGATGCGCGAGAAGGTCTCGGCGCCGATCACCAGCGCGCGCTTGAACGAGCGGCTGCGCAGGAAATTGTCCGCGGTCGCGAGCGCATAGACGAACCCCGAGCACACCGCCTGCAGGTCGAACGCCGCGCCATGATGGATGCCGAGGCCGTTCTGCACGGCCACTGCAGTCGCCGGAAAGGTGTTGTCCGGGGTCGAGGTGCCCAAGACGATCAGATCGATCGACTGCGGATCGACGTCGGCCGCGGCCAACGCGGCACGAGCCGCGTTGATCGCCAGATGCGAGGTGAACTCGCCGTCGGCTGCGACGTGGCGCTCACGGATGCCGGTGCGCTGCACGATCCACTCGTCCGAGGTCTCGATGCGGCTTGCCAGCTCGGCATTGGTCACGACCCGCTGCGGGAGGTACGAGCCACAGCCGAGCACGACCGAACGAATTGTCACGAGACAGCCTCCTGGGCGACGGGTTCGGACGCTGGCGCGCCGCCGTCGGGATTGAGTGTTTGATTGATCTTGGTCAGGAGATCGTAGCGGGCCATCTCATAGCCAACCCTGACCGCCGAGGCAAAGCCCTCGGCATCGGTTCCGCCGTGGCTCTTGACCACCATGCCCTTGAGGCCGAGCACCACGCTGCCGTTGGATTTGCGCGGGTCGAGCCGGGCCCGCAAAGCGGCGAAGGCGCCGCGGGCCAACAGATAGCCGATCCGGGCAAGCCAGCTCGCCTGGATCGCGCCGCGCAGGAAATCCGTGACCTGGCGGACGGTGCCCTCGGCCGTCTTCAAGGCGATGTTGCCACTGAAGCCTTCGGTCACGACCACGTCGGCGGCACCCTTCCCGATGCCGTCGCCCTCGACGAAGCCGATATAGTCGAGCTGCGGCAGGTTCATCGCGCGCAGCTGCTCGGCCGCCTCGCGGATCTCCTCATGGCCCTTGATCTCCTCGACACCGATGTTGAGAAGGCCGACGGTCGGCCTCGGCTTGTTGAACAGCACGCTCGCCAGCGCGCCGCCCATCACGGCCAGCGCGACCAGGTGGTGGGCATCGCCGCCGATCGTTGCCCCGAGGTCGAGCACCACCGATTCGCCGCGCGCGGTCGGCCAGATCGCGGCCAGAGCCGGCCGGTCGATCCCGTCCAGCGTGCGCAGGCAGAAGCGCGCCATCGCCACCAGCGCGCCGGTGTTGCCGGCGGACACGGCGACGTCGGCCTCTCCCTTCTTCACCGCCTCGAGCGCGAGCCACATCGACGAGGTCTTGCGGCCGCGCCGGAGCGCCTGGCTCGGCTTGTCCTCCATGCTGACGGCGACATCGGTGTGAATGACGCGCGAGACCGCCTTCAGCCGCGGATGCCGGTCGAGCTCGGGAACGATCTTGGCACTGTCGCCGAACAGCAGAAACTCTGCATCCGGATGGCGGCTCAGCGCGATCGCGGCACCGGGGATGACGACGGCCGCGCCGAAATCCCCGCCCATGGCGTCCAGCGCGATTCGAACCTTTTGAGGCATGACGTCCCGGAAACCTGATCTCGAGCTTTGTCTCGTCTTGGCCTTGACTTGGTTGGCCGTGTTTGGCGGTCGTTCAGAGGCATTGCGCGGCCGATGGACGGGCCAGAGGCCGTCCGGGCCTTTTCGTCGCACCCCGACCCGGGCGCGACAATAGCGTCTCTCCGTGTCGAAACAACCTCCCGGGAGCGATGCATTTTGCAACCGCCGCGCCGGGCCGGGGCCGGCAGGGACCCGCCTTTGCCATCGAAATCAGCAGCTTGAGAGGATTTCGAGAGGCTTTGTGACAGGATCGATCGTTTCCGGCCTGCCCAACGGCGCGTCAATCCTCACCCGTTTTCTTCGCTTTGACCGCGCCCGGCCCGGCGGCATCTGCCGATTTCAGCGCCTTCAGCGCCGCGAAGGGATGGTCCTCCGGCTCGGCGGCCGCAGCCACCGGCTGCTCGAACACGGCGCCCGGCTTGCGCGGATAGGGATCGATCCCCAGGAGCAGCGCGTCGGCGGCGAGCCGGCCGAGATCGATCTGCCCGCCGATGATCGGCTCCGGCGGATCGGCCGTCTCCACCTCGCTGTTGGGATCGTCCTCGACCAGATCGGCAAGCTCCGGAATCTGCTCCGGCGGGGCGAACATCTGGTCGATCGGCTCGTCGATCTCGATCTCGATCGGATCCAGCGTGACGACGCAGGTCTGACCGATCCGGGCCTGCACACGGCCCTCGACATGCACCTTGCCGTCCCGCTTCTGGACGACGTCGAACGAGGCATGGGCCGAGATGACCTCGCGCAGATCGGCAATCGCGGCGAGCGCGTTGCGCGTGGCCTCGTCGGCCTCGATCTCGCGATGCAGGCCGGCATCCGGAATCTGCGCCACGATCACCGGCGGTGCCCGCCAGGGGTCCTTGGAAGGGTCTCGCGCCGTTTCGCGCGAGGTGTCTCTGTCTCTGGTCATGTCGCTAGTCCTGCTGAACCGGCCGCGGGAAGCTCCAGCCGGCGCCGAGCAGCCTGTTGTCGTCGAGAGCGGCGAGGTGCGCGGCCACCCGCGCCGCATAGGCGGCAAGTCCGGCCGCGCTGTCCGGATGCTCCCCGTTCAAGATATTCTTCTGCAATGCGTCCGCCAGCCGGGCCTCGCTCTCGGACCAGGCAAGGTCATAGGCGGCGGTGCGGCCATAGAACGCCTCGCCGAACTTCTGCATCCGCTTGGGCACGGTGAGATCCCCCACCCCCATCTCGCGCAGATTGTCGTCCATGTCGTCGCAGAACCGGTCGAACAGCGCCTGCGACAGGTCCGATCCCACCCCGCGCAGCCGCCGCAGCACCAGCCAGAGGTGCAGAATCAGCAGATCGAACCGCCCATCGACCGTGTCAGGGACATTCAAGTGTCTATAAAACAACGGGTCTCGGGTTTGTGCCACGATCGTGCCATAGATCGGCTCGATGGTCCCGCGCGGGGACGGTCGGGATTTCCTGAGATGGTTGAATGGCCAGAGCATGACGGTTCCGCGGTCGAGTTTCCCTGACCCTGTTCAGGGGCATGTTGCAATCCGCAAGTTTGCCCGGTACGTCAACGCCCTGCCCGACGCAAGGGGACGGGATCCGATCTGAAGAAGATGACCCAGACAATGCGAACGACTGCCCGCCTGCTCTCCCGTGGCTTGAGCTCCCGTCTGCGCACCCTTGGTGCGATCGCGCTGATCTGCCTGGCGCTCGGCGCCTGCACCGGCGAGCAGTTCCAGAAGGGCTACATCATGCCGCCGGGCGCGCTGGAGCAGATCCCGATCGGCGCCAGCCAGGACCAGGTGCTGATCGTGATGGGCACGCCCTCGACGGTGGCGACACTCGACGGCGAGGTATTCTACTACATCTCCCAGCGAGCCGAGCGCCCGGTTGCCTTCATGAACCAGAAGGTGGTCGATCAGCGCGTCATTGCGATCTATTTCGACAAGAACCGCCAGGTCCGCCGCCTCGCCAATTACGGCATGAAGGACGGCAAGATCTTCGACTTCGTCAGCCGCACGACGCCGACCTCCGGCCAGGAGCTCAGCTACCTGACGCCGCTGTTCAAGCTGCTCAGCTTCAACTGATCCGGGCCCGATCGCCGCGGTCCGGAATATGTTTCCGGGTGACGGCACAAAGCCGGTGAACTGCGCTGATTGGCGCAGCTCGTGCGCCATTCGCCTGCTTGCTCTGGCGCCGCAATCTTCCCTACCCTGCCGCAAAACACAGGCAGGGAGGAATCATTGGCTCTTCGTATCGCGCTGTCGCGCCGCAAGCTGCTGTCCGGAGCCGCCGCGCTGTCCACAGCCGCCATCCTGCCGCGCGCGAGTCTCGCCGACTGGCGTCCGACCGAGACGGTCAAGCTGATCGTGCCCGCCGCGCCCGGCGGCAGCACCGATGTGATGGGACGCTTGCTGGCCGCGCATCTGCAGACGGCGTGGGGACAATCGGCGGTGGTCGAGAATCGCTCCGGCGGCGGCGGCACGATCGGCGCCGCCGAGGTCGCGCGCAACACCAAGGGCGACGGCCATACGGTCCTGATCGGCAACCCCGGTCCCAACGCGATCGCCTATTCGATCTTCCGCAACCTCGCCTACAAGCCGGATCAGTTGCAGGCGGTCTCCAACATGATCCGCATCCCCAACATCGTCTCGGCGCATCCCTCGACCGGCCTCAAGTCGATCCCGGAGCTGATCGCTTTTCTGAAGGCCAATCCCGACAAGCTGAACTACGCCTCGTCCGGCGTCGGCCAGAGCCCGCATCTGACCGGCGCCTGGTTCCTGCAGCTCACCGGGCTGAAGATGACGCACATTCCGTTCCGCGGCGCCGGCCCGGCGCTGCAGGCCGCCCTCGCCGGCGACATTCAGATTCTGTTCGATAATCTGTTTCCATCGCTGCCGCAGGTGCAGGAGGGCAAGCTGACTGGCCTGTGCGTCACCACGCCGGAACGCAGCGCCAATGCGCCTGACCTGCCGACGATGCGCGAAAGCGCGCCGGAGCTGGCCAAGTTCGACGTCTCGTCCTGGTTCGGCGTATTCCTGCCCAAGGCCTGCCCGCCCGAGATCGTCAGCGCGCTCAACCTGCAGGTCAAGGCGATGCTGGAGCGCGAGGACATCCGCAAGAATATCGCCGCGATGGGCGCGCGGGCCGATTACGGCACGCCGCAGCAGTTCGGCGACTTCGTCCAAGCCGAGACAGCCAAATTCGCGTCGATCATCCAGAAGGAAGGCCTGCAGATGGACGTGAAATAGCCCTGGGCCCGGCGGCGCCGCGTCTCGGCGGAGCATTGGAATGGGGGTTCGTGGTGTAACGGCACCTTAAGCGGGATGATGCGATAGATGGCGGCCGCGTGTCTTTGATCTGGTTGCGAGATACCGTCGGCGGATGCCGGGCCGACAACCTCGCGTGGATGCGGTCCGATCATCGTCCGAGGGGCAGGCGTCGGCGTCGTCCATCGCGTGAGCCGTGCCTTGCCCAACAGCGTCCTCCATCAGCTCGAAGACATTCTCGCCAGCCGCTACGTCTCCCGGCGCGCCGAGATCCTGGAGCGCGTCACCGACCTGTTCGTGGTGGGCTCGGGCAAGTTCACCGAAGAACATGTCGATCTGTTCGACCACGTGCTGTCCAAGCTGCTCGACAACGTCGCCATTGCGGCGCGGGCGCAGCTCGGCAGCCGGCTCGCGGTCCTGCCTGATGCACCGCCGCGGCTGCTCCGGCTGCTCGCCAGCGACGAGACGATTGCGGTGGCAGGCCCCGTGCTGCGCCGGAGCGACCGGCTCGACGACGAGATCCTGGTTGCGACCGCGCAGACCCGGGGCCAGGAGCATCTGCTCGCGATCTCCGACCGCAAGATCCTCACCCAATCCGTCACCGACGTTCTGGTCGATCGCGGCAATCAGGCCGTCGTCTCGAACACCGCCAACAATGGCGGCGCGCGCTTCTCCGATCACGGCTTCTCCGGCCTGGTGACGAAGGCGTCCGACGATCCCGGCCTCGCCTTGAAACTCTGGAGTCGACCCGACAGCCCACGCGAGGTGCTGGTTCGGCTGTTCGTCGAAGCCTCCGACGCGGTGCGCAGCCAGCTCGCCAGCGCCGACGCGGCGCGGACCGAGATCGTCGAGCTCGCCGTGGCGCAGGCTTCGGATCATCTGCAGGCCGCCGCGCGGACACGCTCGGCCGACTTCGTCACCGCCAGGGACTATGTCGAGCTGCTGCACGCGACCGGCCAGCTCCACGAGGCGCAACTGCACGGCTTCGCCAAGGAAGCCAGCTTCGACAAGGTCACGCTGGCGCTGTCATTGATGTGCAAGCTGCCGCTCGACGTGGTCGAGCGCGCCTTCGTGCGCAACCAGCCGGACCAGCTCCTGGTGCTCGCCAAGGCGCTCGACTTGTCCTGGGTCACGACGACGACGCTGCTGTTCATGCAGGCGAGCGCCAGCGGCAGCGCACGCCCACAGCTCGACCAGCATCTGGCGAGCTTCTCGCAGCTGCAGCCGCGCATGGCGCAGAGCACGTTGCAGAGCTATCGGACGCGGCAGCGCGCGGCCGAGTAGCAAACAACCAAACAACACAGCCTCATGAAAAGACCCCGCGGCTCGCGCCGCGGGGTCTTCGCTCGTCAAGACGCGTCGGCGCGCCTCAATGCGCGAGGATCGCCAGCAGCAGCAGGGCCACGATGTTGGTGATCTTGATCATCGGGTTCACCGCGGGGCCCGCGGTGTCCTTGTAGGGATCGCCGACGGTGTCACCGGTGACCGCAGCCTTATGAGCATCGGAGCCCTTGCCGCCGAAATGGCCGTCCTCGATGTACTTCTTGGCGTTGTCCCAGGCGCCGCCGCCGGAGGTCATCGAGATCGCGACGAACAGGCCGGTGACGATGACGCCGAGCAGCATGGCGCCGACGGCCGAGAACGCTGCCGACTTGCCGGCCGCGCCACCGCCTGCGATCGCGTAGATCAGGAAGTAGACGACGATCGGCGACAGCACCGGCAGCAGCGAGGGAATGATCATCTCCTTGATCGCCGCCTTGGTCAGCAGGTCGACGGCCTTGCCGTAATCCGGCTTGTCGGTGCCCTGCATGATGCCGGGCTTCTCGCGGAACTGGCGGCGCACCTCCTCGACGATCGCGCCGGCGGCACGGCCGACCGCGGTCATGCCCATCGCGCCGAACAGATACGGCAGCAGGCCGCCGAACAGCAGACCGACCACGACATACGGGTTGTTCAGCGAGAAGTCCGGCTTGATCCCCGCGAAATAGGGATGGTGCGCCGAATCCGCGATGAAGAACTGCAGGTCCTGGTTATAGGCCGCGAACAGCACCAGGGCGCCGAGACCGGCGGAGCCGATCGCGTAGCCCTTGGTGACCGCCTTGGTGGTGTTGCCGACTGCGTCGAGCGCGTCGGTCGACTTGCGGACCTCCTTGGGCAGGCCGGCCATTTCGGCAATGCCGCCGGCGTTGTCCGTCACCGGGCCGAAGGCGTCGAGCGCGACGATCATGCCGGCCAGCGCCAGCATCGTCGTGGTCGCGATCGCGATGCCGAACAGGCCGGCGAGGCTGTAGGTGACCAGGATGCCGGCGATGATGACGATCGCGGGCAGCGCAGTCGACTCCATTGAGATGGCGAGGCCCTGGATCACATTGGTGCCGTGACCGGTGACCGAGGCGGCCGCGATCGACTTCACCGGGCGGAAGTCGGTGCCGGTGTAGTATTCGGTGATCCAGATGATCAGGCCGGTGACGACGAGACCGACGACGCCGCACATAAACAGCGCCGTGCCCGTGTAGTCGACGCCGTCGAGCTTGCCGAAGCCGATCAGCCACCCGATCGCCAGCGCGACGCCGCCGAGCGAGAGAACGCCGGTGGCGATCAGGCCCTTGTACAGCGCGCCCATGATCGACTGGCTGGCGCCGAGCTTGACGAAGAAGGTGCCGGCGATCGAGGTGATGATGCAGATGCCGCCGATGGCGAGCGGCAGGGTCATCATGTTGGTCAGCAGCGACGACTTGGCGAAGAAGATGGCCGCCAGCACCATGGTGGCGACAGCGGTCACCGCGTAGGTCTCGAACAGGTCGGCGGCCATGCCGGCGCAGTCACCGACGTTGTCGCCGACGTTGTCGGCGATGGTCGCGGGGTTGCGCGGATCGTCCTCGGGAATGCCGGCTTCGACCTTGCCGACGAGGTCACCGCCGACGTCGGCGCCCTTGGTGAAGATGCCGCCGCCGAGACGGGCGAAGATCGAGATCAGCGAGGCACCAAAGCCGAGCGCGACGAGCGCGTCGATCACGGTGCGGCTGTCGGGCGCGAGCTTCATGAAGCCGGTGAGGATGCCGAAGTAGATGGTGACGCCGAGCAGCGCGAGACCGGCCACGAGCAGACCGGTGATGGCGCCGGCCTTGAAGGCGAGCTCCAGGCCGCCGGCGAGCGAGGTGATGGCCGCCTGTGCGGTGCGGACGTTGGCGCGCACCGACACGTTCATGCCGATGAAGCCGGCCGCGCCGGAGAGGATCGCGCCGATCGCAAAGCCGATCGCGACGAGCATGCCGAGGAAATACGCAAGGAGCACGAAGATCACGACACCGACGATTCCGATCGTCGTATATTGGCGGCGAAGATAGGCCTGCGCGCCCTCACGCACCGCCGCCGCGATTTCCTGCATGCGCGCATTGCCGGCGTCCGCGCTGAGCACCGATTGTGTGGCCCAGATCGCATAGACGATCGACAGCGCTCCGCAGAGCACGATCACCCATAAAGCTGACATTTAGTTTCCTCGGCTCTTTGCTTTTTCTAACTACGTCACGCCGCGATGGTGCGACGCACGCCCCCTGTCAGGCCGCTCCGGGCGGAGCCGCCTCGAACATATGAAGCTTGCCAAAATCGCCATGATGACGCAACGCCGCGACGCCTGAACCGCTCCAAATTCAGACGCTTCTTTGGTCGCATTGTGCGGTGCAAATAGGTGTCAGAAGTGGCTGAAGGACAACCGCGTCAGTGTGACGGGACGGCCCTGCCCGTCCAGGAAGCGCGGGGCTCGCGCCCCTTCGACGATGGCGCCGATGTCGGTGACGGCAACGCCCGCCGTCTCGGCTGCAGCACGGAACGCTGCGCATTGCGCTGCGGGAACAGTGCAGAGGATCTCGTAATCGTCGCCGCCGGAGATCATGCCTTCAAGCTGCGCGGCCCCGACAGCAAGCAGCTTCGCCGCTGCCGGCGATCGAGGAATGTCGGACAGCGCGATGTCGGCGCTCACGGAAGAGGCGGCGCAGAGCTTGGTCAGGTCGCCTGCGAGGCCATCAGAGACATCCATCGAGGCGGTCGCGCAGTCTCTCACGGCCGCGGCCAGTGCATTGCGCGGCTGCGGCTTGCGATAACGGCCGATCAGCATATCCCGCGCGGCGGCATCGTCGGCCAGCGCCGCGGCCTCGGCTGTGCCCGTCAGGATGCGCAGGCCGAGCAAGGCGTCGCCGATGGTCCCGGTCACCATCACCCGGTCGCCGGGACGCGCGCCGAAGCGATGCACCATCCGGCCCCTGGGCACCCTCCCCCAAGCCGCGATCGAGATCATCACGGGACCGGGCGTCGACACGGTGTCGCCGCCGAGCAGCGGACAGCCGAACGCCGCCGCGTCCTCGCCGAGGCCACGCGCGAACTCCGACAGCCACGCGTCGTCCTTCTCGCGCAGCGCCAGCGTCAGGACGAAGCCGGCGGGCACCGCACCCTTGGCGGCGAGATCGGACAGGTTCACCCGCAGCGCCTTGCGCGCGATGGTGTCGGGGGGATCGTTGGCGAGATAATGGACGCCTTCGACGATGGCGTCGGTCTTGACGACGATGTCGTCACCATTGGCCGGAATGATCGCGGCATCGTCGAGGAGGCCGAACGCGCCGGGGTCGGTCGCCAGCGGCTTGAAGTAGCGGGCGATCAGGGAATCTTCGCCGGAGGCGTCGCGGGTCACGCGCTCGTCCCCCACACTCTGCTGTCATCGCCCGGCTCGACCGGGCGATCCAGTACGCCGCGGCCCTTCCGTATCCCTTGAACGTCTGTGGAATACGGGATCACCCGCCGTCGCGGGTGATGACAGTCGAGGAAAGAGACTGGCATCGCGCCGGTTCGCAGCGATCGTGCTCCGGCGCCGCCCATCGCTACTTCGGCCCCATCTCGTCGGCGCGGTATTGCCGGGCGAGTTGCTCCAGCACCGCGTTGACCATGCCGGTCTCGTCGCGCTCGACGAAGGCATGGGCGATGTCGACATATTCGGACACGACGACCCGCGCCGGAATGTCCTTGCGTCGCTCCAGTTCATAGGCGCCGGCGCGCAGCACCGCGCGCAGGATCGCCTCGATCCGCTGCAGCGGCCAGCCGCGCTCCAGCGCCGTATCGAGCACCGGATCGATCTTGGTCTGGTCGCGCACCACGCCGGAGACGATGTCGCGGAAGAACGCAGCCTCGGCCGGCAGATACTGCTCGCCCTCGACCTCGTTGCCGAGCCAGTGGCTCTCGAACTCGGCCAGGACGTCGTTGATGCCGGCGCCTGCGATGTCCATCTGGTAGAGCGCCTGCACGGCGGCGAGACGGGCGGCGCCACGGCGATTGGCCTTGCGGTCGCCGGCACGGACCGGGCCCTTGATTGGCTTGTTGCTGCTCTCGGCCATGTCAGCCTCGCGCCAGACGGCGTTTGATGCGCAGCACGGCGAGCGCGGCGCGGGCGGCATCGCCGCCCTTGTTCATCTCGGAGACGCGGGCGCGCGCCCACGCCTGGTCCTCATTGTTGACGGTGAGGATGCCGTTGCCGAGCGGCAGGCCGCGCGCCACCGACAGATCCATCAGGGCTCGCGAGGATTCCTGCGACACGATCTCGAAATGGATGGTGTCGCCACGGATGACGCAGCCGAGCGCGATCGCGAGGTCATAGGGCTTGCCGGCCTTCGCGGCAGCATCGAGCGCAATGGCAATAGTCGCCGGAATCTCCAACGAGCCGGCGACGGTGAGAACATCATAGCCCACGCCCGCCGCCTTCAGCTCGGCGGTGGCGCCCTCCAGCAGGGCGTCCTGAAGGTCATCGTAGAAGCGGGCCTCGACGATCAGCGCGCGGGCGCCGGAGATGTCGGTCTGGTCTTTGAGCGGCGCGCGCCGTGCGTCTGCCATGGTTCTGTTTCCATTGTCTTCAGGTGCCTCGCCCCAATGGAGCGGCCATCCGGCCGCGTCGCGAAGAGCGAGATGAAATCGGCCTCATGCTGCGAGACGACACATCGGCGCCTCCTCGCCATGAGGGCTGGCCTTGTAGGCGCGAGCGCCCGCAAAGCCAAGACGGAAAGCCCCCTTCGAGGCTACTTCATTTCCGTGAGGCGCGCGGCATAGCGCGCCATCAGGTCGACCTCGAGATTGACCTCGCTGCCGGCCTGCCAGGACGACAGCGTGGTGACCGACAGCGTATGCGGAATGATCAGCACCGAGAAGACCAGTTCATCGACGGTGTTGACCGTGAGCGAGACGCCGTCGAGGGTTACTGAGCCCTTGGTAGCGATGAAGCGCGCCAGATCCCGCGTCGTCCTGAAAACGAACCGCGCCATGTCCGGCAGGTTCTCTCGGCTGACGATGGTCGCGATGCCATCGACATGGCCGGAGACGATGTGGCCGCCGAGCTCGTCGCCGATCTTCAGCGCCCGCTCCAGATTGAGCGTGGTGCCGACGCGCCAGTGCTTGGCGGTGGTCAGCGCCAGGGTCTCCGCGGCGGCATCGACCTCGAACCAGGTCTTTCCATCGGTGACGCCGGACTGCACGACCGTGAGGCAGACGCCGTTATTGGCGATCGACGCGCCATCGGCGATGCCGGCCTGATCATAGTGGCAGGCAATGCGCAGCCGATGCAGCTTTCCTTCGGTCCGCGGCGTCAGGCTGACGATCTCGCCGATGTCGGTGACGATGCCTGTGAACATTAGGCGCGCTCGTAAATCGTAAGGGTATCGGGATCGAGAGTCTCGCTAGCACGAACGCGATAGGCCGGCGACTGCGTGATTGCGGTCAGCGGCAATGCGTCCAGCGCAGCGATCCCGTCAGCTCCGATCTCGCCGGGGCCGCGCAGGAGCCAGATCTCATCGACCAGGCCGCTTGCCATGAAAGATGATGCGACGCGGCTGCCGCCTTCGATCATCAGACGCGTGACGCCGCGTTCCGCCAGCGCCTTGAGCACGGCCGGCGGCTCCAGCGCCGACGGGTCGGCCTGCGGCGGGACACGGATCACCTGCGCACCGGCGGCGCCCAGCCGGGTCGCGGTAGCCGGCTCGGCCACCTCGGACGCGACGAGCCAGAGCGGCGTCGTGCGCGCGGACTGCATCAATCGGCTCGCGGCCGGAAGCCGGAGCATCGGATCGAGCACGATCCGGACCGGCGAGCGGGATTCCATGCCCGGCAGCCGGCAGGTCAGCAGCGGATCGTCGGCGATCGCGGTGCGCACCCCGACCAGGAGGGCGTCGCTCTGGGCCCGCAGCACATGCACGCGCGTCCGTGCTGCCTCGCCGGTAATGGCCACCGGCTTGTTGCCGGCGGCTGCGATCTTGTCATCGGCGGAGACCGCGAGCTTCAGGATCACGTGCGGCCGTCCGTCGCTGATGCGGCGGAAATGGCCGGCATGATCACGCTTGGCGTCCGCCGAGCAGAGGCCGACCTCGACCTGAATGCCCGCGGCGCGCAGCTTAGCATGCCCCTGCCCTGCGACCTCGGGATTGGGGTCCTCGATCGCCGAGACGACGCGGTTGATTCCGGCTGCGATGACCGCGTCCACGCAAGGCGGCGACTTGCCGAAATGCGAGCACGGCTCCAGCGTCACGTAGAGGGTGGCGCCCTTGGCGGCCTCGCCGGCGCGCTTCAAGGCCTCGGGCTCGCCATGAGGGCGTCCACCGGGCTGGGTCCAGCCGCGGCCGACGATCACGCCGTCCTTGACCACCACAGCGCCGACGGCGGGATTGGGCCAAGTCCGCCCCAGCCCACGACGGCCGAGCGACAGCGCCAGCTGCATGAAGCGGCGGTCGGCGTCCTTCTGCGCCTTCAGCTTCTCGCCGACCTGATCGACCAGAACCCGGAAGATCATTTGCGGACCGGCGCGAGGCGCGGTGCTTCGTCCTCGGCCGAGAGCTCGCCGAGCACGGCCTCGAAATCCTTGGCCTCGCGGAAATTGCGGTAGACCGAGGCGAAGCGGACATAGGCGACGTCGTCGAGATCGCGCAGATGCTCCATCACGATCTCGCCGATCGCCTCCGAGGACACCTCGGATTCGCCGCCACTCTCGAGCTCGCGCACGATCGCCGAGACCATCTTCTCGACCCGCTCCGGATCGACCGAGCGCTTGCGCAGCGAGATCTGCACCGAGCGCATCAGCTTGTCGCGGTCGAACGGCACGCGACGGCCGTTGCGCTTGATGACGGTCAGTTCGCGCAGCTGCACCCGCTCGAAGGTCGTGAAGCGGAAATTGCAGGTGACGCAGACCCGCCGCCGCCGGATCACCGAGGAATCCTCGGTGGGGCGGGAGTCCTTCACCTGCGTATCGAGGCTGTTGCAGCTCGGGCAGCGCATTGTGGCTTCAAGCCTTACTGGTAGATCGGAAACCGGTCGGTCAGCGCCTTCACCTTCTGCTTGACCGCGGCTTCGACCAGCGGCGCGCTGCCGTCCGGCGCCTGCGCGATCGCGTTCAACACCTCGGCGATCAGGCTGCCGACCTGCTGGAATTCGGCGACGCCGAAGCCGCGGGTGGTCGCCGCCGGCGTGCCGAGGCGCAGGCCGGACGTGACGAACGGCTTCTCGGGATCGAACGGGATGCCGTTCTTGTTGCAGGTGATGCCGGCGCGGACCAGGGCCTTCTCCGAGATGTTGCCCTTCAGCCCCTTGGGCCGGAGGTCGACCAGCATCAAATGGTTGTCGGTGCCGCCGGAGACGATGTCGAAGCCGTGGGCGCGCAGCGATTCCGCCAGCGCCTTCGCGTTCTCGACGATGTTCTTCGCGTAAGTCTTGAACTCCGGCCGCAGCGCCTCGGCGAACGCCACCGCCTTGGCGGCGATCACGTGCATCAGCGGGCCGCCCTGCAGACCCGGGAAGATCGCCGAGTTGAACTTCTTGGTGAACTGCTCGTCGTTCCACAAGATCAGGCCGCCGCGCGGGCCGCGCAGCGACTTGTGCGTGGTGGTGGTGGTGACGTGGGCGTACGGCACCGGCGAGGCATGGACGCCACCGGCGACGAGGCCCGCGAAATGCGCCATGTCGACCAGAAGGTAGGCTCCGACGTGGTCTGCGATCTCGCGGAAGCGCTTGAAATCCCACGGGCGCGAATAGGCGCTGCCGCCGGCGATGATCAGCTTCGGCTTCACTTCCTCAGCCTGCTTCGCCACCGCATCCATGTCGATCAGCTGGTCGTCGCGGCGAACGGTGTAATGCGCGGCCTTGAACCACTTGCCGGACATGTTGACCGGCGAGCCGTGGGTGAGATGGCCGCCGGCGGCGAGGTCGAGGCCCATGAAGCTGTCGCCGGGCTGCAAGAGCGCCAGGAACACGGCCTGGTTCATCTGGCTGCCCGAGTTCGGCTGGACGTTGGCGAAATTGGCGCCGAACAGCTTCTTGGCGCGGTCGATCGCGAGGTTCTCGGCGACGTCGACCCATTCGCAGCCGCCATAATAGCGCGCGCCCGGATACCCTTCCGCGTACTTGTTGGTCATCACCGAGCCCTGGGCCTCCAGGACCGCGCGGCTGACAATGTTCTCCGAGGCGATCAGCTCGATTTCGTGCCGTTGCCGACCGAGCTCACCCTTGATGGCGGCGGCGATCTCGGGATCGGCCTCGGCCAGGGTGGCGGAAAAGAAGGAATCGACTGACGAGGCGGGCTTGGCGCTGGAAGCGGTCATCGGCGGAATATCTCCACGTCCGCAAGGCCTTAGGCGGCCGGCGGTCGGTTCAGTGAAGGCGGTCGGAAAAGACCCCTGCCCTTACCATACGGGCGGCGGCAGGCCAAGGGACAGACCAAGCGGTTGCGGGTCAAACCGGATATTTGCGCCAGATATGGTGGACGGCCGCTGGAGCAAGCCCCCTGCTCAGGCCCCGCCGCAGGAGTGCCAGCTTTCCGACATCTGCCACGTTCCCTTGGTCCGGAGATTTGTGGCCTTGTAGATTCGCCCCCGATCATCGCCGGGCGGACATTTCTTCGGCTTCCAGACGGTGCAGAGCCGCACGGCATCGCCCAACTTGGAATGGGCGACGGCGGCATTCCACTCCGCGTCGATCTGCTCGGCGCCGTTCTGGTACAGCAAGTGGACGCCCTGATCCATCATGGGCTCACCATGCTCGTCGAGCTTCTCGCCGAGTTTGAACGGGGTCGGCGACAGCGGCTCATCGAACCGACCAGCAATTTTCGTAATCGTCGTCTCTACGCAGGCGCCTATTCTTGCCAGCGCTTCTCGACTGTTCGGTCCCTTCTGGGGCCAGACCGTCTCAGCCATGCTCCTCGTAGGCAGACTCAGCTCTCCGCACGCGAAGGCCAAGATTCCCGCCGTGGCAATAACTCGGGACACCAAACGCATCGATCCCCCAAAAACAAACAACCTGCATGAAACCGGAAGGTCTCATCCAGGTTGTCGGGTATCATGAGGCAAGCGTCGCGCGAGCAAATTCGCGCCGAACACATCAGAGGCCGGTGTAGCCCGCCTTCACCGGATCGACGCGGCCGTCGAGCTGGCGAAGATAGGTCAGGCCGCACACCGTGAGACGATGCGGGTCGCGCTCGCCGGCTTCGAACAGCGTCTGGATGTAGGCGCTCACCTTGCGGCGCGCCTCGTCGCTCGCCGCAGCGGTGCGGTTCGCCAGCAGGTCGTAGGTGTGCATGATGCGATCGATGGCGGCTTCCATATCATCCCCTCTTGAACGTCAGCCGTCAGGCAGACTTGAACATCGAAATCGCCTTGTTGGCGAGCTTGAGCTTGTTGAATTCTCCGCGGTGAATCAGTTGAACGATGATGTCGACAAGTCTTTCGTTCGGCGTGAACTCCTCCGGCATCTCGCCAGAGAGACGCAGATAGTTGGAGGCGATGGCATAAGCATCGCCGACCATCGCCACGTTCATGACTTGCATTCCGGCATCGTGCAGCATGGTCCGACCTCCGGTCCAAGGACATAAGCCCAGGAGCCTTGATTGGTTCCAATTCGGACCGGGGATTTTGCCAAACGAACACGAAAAAGCGCCGGCCGAAGGGGCCGGCGCAAGAACGACTTCCAGACGATCAACGACTGTCCGGTCTTGGCTCTCGAGGTCGGAGCCGGCTCAACCGAGACGATGAGGCCTGCTCAGAGGCGATAGAGGATCTGATCGGTCCAGAACCGCTCGAGACGATGCAGCGACTTGTTCAGCGTCGAGAACTCCTCGCTGGAAATGCCGCCGACCTGCTCCACGGTCTTGACGTGCTTCTGATACAGCGAGTCGACGATGCGGCGGATCTCCTGGCCCTGCGGGGTCAGGCGGATGCGGACCGAGCGGCGATCGACGCGCGAGCGCTGGTGATCGAGGAAGCCGAGCTCGACCAGCTTCTTCAGGTTGTAGGAGACGTTGGAGCCGAGATAGTAGCCGCGCGTGCGCAGCTCGCCCGCGGTCAGCTCCTTGTCGCCGATGTTATAGAGCAGCAGCGCCTGGACCGAATTGATGTCGGAACGACCACGGCGGTCGAACTCGTCCTTGATGACGTCGAGCAGGCGGCGATGCAGCCGCTCCACCAGCGTCAGAGCTTCCAGATAGAGCGACTGGACGGTGCCGCCCTGGCCCGGCGCAGCAGTCTCCACGGCCGTCGCAACGGCTTTCATCATGACACTTCCCCTGTCGTCGTTTTTGTCGACTTATTCGACGAAACTTTTGTCCCGTCTGATAGAACGAACTTAAGGGGCGTGCTTTGAAGATCGCCTTAAATAAGAGCATAAAGAGAGAATGAATCGCGGAGAGTGAATCCTCTTTTAATTCAGTAATTACAGAGGCTTTCGCAATAGTCCGTTGACGGTCGAGGCGCGATGTTCGCGCTCTGTTTCACCCACCTGTCGCATTACAAAACACGCTTGGGTAGCGCCGCTAAGGTCTCTGTAACAGCTGTGGCAGGCGCTCTTAAGGTGTTCGAAACATTACTTGCATGGCGCTGAAAAGATTTACAGCGTGCAACGAATTTTTCGCACGACCTATGGTGGCCGCTCCCGGGCCGCCATCCAGGCCAGCACGAGGTAGGCGGCGAGCATGATTGCCTCGCCCGCGACCACCAGCAGATTGCCGCCATAGATGCCCGGGAACATCAGCTCGATCACCGCCATCGACACCACCGTGGTGAGCCACACCACGGCGCCCCACGGCGTGGCGAGCCACAGGCCCACGGCGGCGACGAGCTCGATGACCGCGAAATAGACCGTCGCAGCCTGCCAGGCCATCGCCTGGTTTTCGAACGCGTCGTCCTCGCCGCCGATGAAGCCGGTCACCTGGGCCCAGTGGTACAGGCCCTTGGCGATCGAGAGCATGGCCATGACCCGCAAAAACAGCACGAGCCGCCGCGTCCAGACATTGTCGTCGCTCTCGCGCCGATCCGAGGACATGGCGGCAATCGACATGGCGGCGTTGTCACGTGCCAGATCTCGCGCCGAGGGAATCTCAGCCATGGCAGCTCGAGCAGAACAGGATGGTCGTC
Source organism: Bradyrhizobium sp. SZCCHNS3052 (assembly GCF_032484495.1). NCBI lineage: Bacteria > Pseudomonadati > Pseudomonadota > Alphaproteobacteria > Hyphomicrobiales > Nitrobacteraceae > Bradyrhizobium > Bradyrhizobium sp. SZCCHNS3052. Next base: position 177,554 of record NZ_JAUETB010000006.1, read on the forward strand.
ATTGGGGCCTCTCAAGACCAGGAGCATGGCGATTCTTGGCCGGCCGGCACCGTGAAAGCAACCGGGTAGGAAATCAACCGGGCCGCTTGCGTCAGGTCAAGTGACGGGCGACGGCCGAAGTGCTACAGATTGTTGGAATTACAACAAATCAAATCCGGCTCGCCGGCCAGCTCAAGGAGCCAGCACCCCATGGCGATCAAATTCGGCCGCCCGATCGACCTGCGCGACACCGCGCGCAATCCGGCCACTGCACCGACACCGGCGCTCGAGCTGACCATCCGCCCCCGCCGCAACCGCAAGGCCGAATGGGCGCGCCGGCTGGTGCGCGAGAACGTGCTCACCACCGACGATCTGATCTGGCCCCTGTTTGTGGTGCAGGGCGACCGGACCCGCAGCACCGTCGCCTCGATGCCGGGCGTGGAGCGGCTGAGCGTCGACGAGATCGTCCGCGATGCCGAACGCGCGGTTAGGCTCGACATCCCCTGCATCGCACTGTTCCCCTATACCGAGCCGTCGCTGCGCGACGAGCACGGCTCCGAGGCCTGCAACCCGGACAACCTGGTCTGCCAGGCGGTGCGCGCGATCAAGAAGGAGTTCCCTGAGATCGGCGTGCTCTGCGACGTCGCGCTGGACCCTTTCACCAGTCACGGTCATGACGGCCTGATCCGGGACGGCCGCATCCTCAACGACGAGACCGTCGCCGTGCTGGTGCGCCAGGCCCTGGTCCAGGCCGAGGCCGGCTGCGACATCATTGCGCCGTCGGACATGATGGACGGCCGGGTCGGCGCGATCCGCCAGGCTTTGGATCAAGCCGGTTTCCTCGACGTGCAGATCATGGCCTATGCAGCCAAATATGCATCCGCCTTCTACGGCCCGTTCCGCGACGCGATCGGCTCGGCCAAGACGCTCACCGGCGACAAGCGCACCTACCAGATGGACAGCGCCAATAGCGACGAGGCCCTGCGCGAGGTCGAGCTCGACATCGCCGAGGGCGCCGACATGGTGATGGTCAAGCCGGGCATGCCCTATCTCGACGTCGTCAGGCGCGTGAAGGACACGTTCAGCATGCCGACCTTCGCCTATCAGGTGTCGGGCGAATACGCGATGATCGCGGCGGCCGCCAACAATGGCTGGATCGACGGCGATCGGGCGATGATGGAGAGCCTGCTGGCCTTCAAGCGCGCCGGCGCCGACGGTGTGCTCACCTATTTCGCCCCGCAAGCCGCCGAACGGCTGCGGCAGCAGCGTTGAGGAGGCGCTGGGATCTTTCGGGACCCGCCGGTCTTTGAGCACGCCGATCCTTTCGCGTGCGCGAACCGCCGGGTCGCGGAGAGGGCTCAGAAGTCGCGAAATGGCCGGAAATTTGCCGCGCCTCCTGCAAGAACGGCCCTTGCAAGCGCAAGTCGGGTTCCCATGTGCTGGGTGCCAATCCGGAGGGCTTATTCATGGCGTATATGGGTTCAGGCGATAGCAATGACGGTCCCGGTGCTCGGCCGCACGCCTACGATCCCTATCAGCAGCCGGAATTGTTTCGCGGCGTGCTGACGCGGCGGATGATCGCATTCCTGATCGATCTCCTGGTGCTCTCGGTCCCGGTGATCCTGGCGGTGATCTTCATTGCCGTGTTCGGCGTGGTCACGCTGGGTCTCGGCTGGGCGTTGTTCTGGCTGGTGTCGCCGGCTTCAGTGATCTGGGCCATCGTCTACTACGGCGCAACGATCGGCGGGCCGAACTCGGCGACGATCGGCATGCGGGTGATGGATCTGGAGGTGCGGACCTGGTACGGCGCGCCGGGCTACTTTGTGCTCGGTGCCGTGCATGCCGTCTGCTTCTGGATCTCGGTCTCGGTGTTGTCGCCGCTCGTGCTGCTGGTCGGACTGTTCAACAGCCGCCGCCGGCTGCTGCACGATTTCGTGCTCGGCACCGTCGTGATCAACACGTCTGTGCGCTCGCAACTGACTGAACCGGCTCGTACCTGATGAGACGTCCGGTGGCACAGCAAAAGCGATTGACCGGCCGCCTCCGGAGCGCAATTCTGTTGATGATCGCCTCGGAGGCTCACGACGTTCCTTGACCCAGCATTCGCGTGACACCCCGCAATTCTACCTGACCGCGCCCTCGCCCTGCCCGTATCTGCCGGGCCGGCAGGAACGCAAGGTGTTCACGCATCTGGTCGGCGACAAGGCGACCGATCTCAACGACCTTCTCACCCATGGCGGCTTCCGTCGCAGCCAGTCGATCGCCTACCGGCCGGCCTGCGACCAGTGCCGCGCTTGCGTGTCCGTCCGCGTGATCGCCAACGAATTCCGCCCCTCGCGCAACTTCCGGAAGGTGCTCGCGCGCAACTCCGATCTGGTCGGCGAGCAGCGCAGCGCCGTGCCGACCTCCGAGCAATATTCGATCTTCCGCGGCTATCTCGATCAGCGCCATCGCCATGGCGGCATGGCCGACATGACGGTGCTCGATTACGCCATGATGGTCGAGGACAGCCATGTCGAGACGAGAATCATCGAGTACCGCCGCCGCAATCTGAGCAACGGTCCGAACGCCAGGGGCGGCGAGTTGGTCGCGGTCGCCCTGACCGACGTGCTCAGCGATGGCCTGTCGATGGTGTACTCGTTCTTCGACCCGTCGGAGACCACGCGCTCGCTCGGCACCTTCATGATCCTCGACCACATCGCCCGGGCGCGGCGCCAGGGCCTGCCCTACGTCTATCTCGGCTATTGGATCGAGGGTTCGAAGAAGATGGACTACAAGAGCCGCTATCTGCCGCAACAACGGCTCGCGGCTGCCGGCTGGCTGCGCGTGGATGCCGAAGGCGACACCGCGCCAGAGCCGCAGGACTAGGAGGAGGCGAATAGCGAATGGGGAGTAGCGAATAGAGCGCTTCGAACGTCCCTATTCGCTACTCCCCACTCGCTATTCGCCTCTCCTCATCATCCCGTGGCCAGATCCCACACCAGCTTGGCATTGAGCGCGATGATCACCACCGCGATCAAGGTCGCAATCGCCGTCAGCCAGCGCGGCGCCACGAACTGCCCCATCTTGGCCCGGCTCGCGGTGAGCAGCACCAGCGGTACGATGGCGAACGGCAGTTGCAGGCTGAGCACGACCTGACTGAGGATCAGGAGCTGCCCGGTCGCCTTCTCGCCGGCCCAGATCGTCACCACCACGGCCGGCACGATTGCGATCATGCGGGTGATCAGCCGGCGCAGCCAGGGCGCGATCCGCCAGTGAAGAAAGCCCTCCATCACGATCTGGCCGGACAGTGTCGCGGTGATCGTCGAATTCAGGCCGCAGCACAACAGCGCGATCGCAAACAGCGTCGGCGCCAGCGTCGACCCGAGCAGCGGCGCCAGGAAGGAATACGCCTGGTCAAGCTCGGCGACGTCGCGTTGTCCGGTGCGGTGGAACGTCGCCGCCGCCAGGATCAGGATCGAGGCGTTGATGGTCAGCGCCAGGCACAGCGCGATGGTCGAATCGATCGTGGAAAGCGTGATCGCCTCGCGCTTGTCCTCTGGGCTGTCGCCGTAGCCGCGCGTCTGGACCAGGCCCGAGTGGAGATACAAATTGTGCGGCATCACGGTGGCGCCGAGAATGCCGAGCGCCAGATAGAGCATCTCCGGATTGGCGATCAGCTGTCCGCTGGGAACGAAGCCCTTCACCACCTCGGCCCAGTCCGGCTGCGCCATCGCGATCTGGATCGCGAAGCACAGCGCGATGATGCCGAGCAGCGCGACCACGAACGCCTCGATCCAGCGGAAGCCGAACGCCTGCAGCGCCAGGATCAGGAAGACATCGAGTGCGGTGACGCAGACGCCGATCGACAGCGGCAGCCCGAACAGCAGGCTGAGACCGATCGCAGTACCGATCACTTCCGCGAGGTCGGTGGCCGTGATCGCGATCTCCGCCGACAGCCAAAGCGGCACCGAGACCCAGCGCGGGGTAGAGTCGCGACAGGCCTGGGCGAGGTCGCGGCCGGTGGCGACGCCGAGCCGTGTGCACAGCGACTGCAGCACGATCGCCATCAGGTTGGACAGCAGCGCGACCGAGAGCAGGACGTAGCCGAACTTGGCACCGCCGGCCAGCGACGTTGCCCAATTGCCGGGGTCCATATAGCCGACGGCGACGAGGTAACCGGGTCCGAGAAAGGCCAGCAGCTTGCGCCAGAGCGACCCTTTTGTCGCGGTTCGTACCGTCGCGAACATGTCGCCGAGAGACGGATCGCCGCGCTCACCGCGCCAGCCTCCGTTCAGGCGGTCGCTCGGCGGAACCATGGCGTGCAGCTGCGAAAGGTCTGACGATTTTGCGTCCATGGCGCTATCCTGGACGAAACCGACGTTTAATGCAACTTACTTGCAAGTGCGACTTGCCCATGTGGCGGTGCCACATAGAGATGCTGGAAATCCTCCGATACCGCTTCATCATTGCGAAAGCTCGTCCCTGCCGATTCGCGGCCCGCCTCCTCGAGGCGGCCCCATCGGCGACGGGCGCCACTTCCCACTGACGGGATCCACCATGCTCTCTACCCAACTCGGGCTCCGACCGGTCACGAACGCGCCCGTGCCTTGCAAGATCTGTGACGGTCCTGCCTCGCTCTACGGCGTGGTCGACATGAACCGCCCCTGCCAGACGGCCCATGCCCATCGCCCGCCGCTGGCCGGCGTACCAATCTACTACCGGCGCTGCGCGGATTGCGGCTTCCTATTCACGGACGCCTTCGACGACTGGAGCATTGAGCAGTTCAAGACCCACATTTACAACGACGGCTACGAAGCCGTGGATCCGGACTATCGGATCAAGCGGCCGACCGACAATGCGGCGGCCGTGGCCCGCTTCTGGGCGCCACACAAGGCCGGAATGCGGGTGCTCGACTTCGGCGGCGGCAACGACTTGTTCTGCACCGGCCTGCGCGCTCAAGGCTTCGCGGAAGCGGTCACCTATGATCCGATGGTGGCCGAGCACGCAACCCAACCCGATCGCAAGTTCGATCTCGTCACCTGCTTCGAGACGCTGGAGCACGTGCCCGATCCGCTGGCGACGATCGGAGCCATGGCAGCCTGCGTGGCCGAACCGGGCGCGGTATTCTACTCGACGTTGACCCAGCCGGACGACTTCGAAAGCCAGGGCATGTCCTGGTGGTACATCGCGCCGCGCAACGGCCACATCTCGATCTACACCCAGCATGCGCTGGCGCTGGCCTGGCACCGGTTCAGCTTCAAGACGGCGCCGCTGAATGCCGGCACGCATCTGGCGTTCCGCACGCTGCCGCCGGAATGGGGATTGGCCGAGGCACCGACCGCGGCGTAGGCCGTCCGCAGCACGACGGCCGATGCCGGAGATCAGGAAGCGGGTGGGCGCAGGGAGGCTGAGCGGCGATGATGGCCACATCATCACATCAGGTTCCTCTTCATGACTCCCTCGCCCGCCCTGCCCGCCGCCTTCCACCGCCTCGCCTGGTCGAACCTCACCGCGCAATCGGCCGAGCAGATCGCGCTCGCCGCAGCGCCGATCGTCGCGGTGCTCGCGCTCGGTGTCGGCGAGGGCGAGACTGGACTCTTGCAGACGGCGCTGACCGCGCCCTTCGTGCTGTTCGCGATCCCTGCGGGGCTGCTCGCCGACCGGATGTCGCGACGGCTGCTGATGGCGCTGGCAGAGATGCTTCGCGCGCTGGCGCTGCTCGCGATCCTCATCGCCTTCGCGGCCGGCGCGCTCACGCTGCCGTTGCTGGCGGCGCTTGGATTCGCAGCGGTGTGCGGCACGGTGGTGTTCAGCGTCGCCGCGCCGGCCCTGGTGCCGAGCCTGGTCGCCCCCGCCCAGTTGGCGCCTGCGAATGCGCGCATCGAGCTTGCCCGTACCGTCGCCTTCGCCGCGGGGCCCGCGCTCGGCGGCGTGCTGGTCGGCTGGATCGGCGGCGCGCCCGCCTTCGGCTGCGCCGCTGCGCTCTCGCTGGTCGCAGCCGTCTGCCTGGCCGGCATCGCCGAGCCCGCCCGCGCGCCCGTGCCGCGCCGCCATCCGCTGGCCGACATCAGGGAAGGCGCCGCCTTCGTGCTGCATCATCCGCTGCTGCGGCCGGTGTTCGCAACCCAGTTCATCTTCAACACGGCCCATTTCCTGCTGCTCGCGGTGTTCGTGCCCTATGCAGTCCACCGGCTCGGCCTGTCGGCAGGAGGCGTCGGCTCGGTGCTGTCGATGTTCGGCGTCGGCATGGTGTGCGGCGCGCTGCTGGCGACGCGCATCATGCGGCTTCTGCCGTTCGGCACCGTCATCGGGCTCGGCCCCGTCACCGGCTTCGCCGCGGCGCTCGTGATGGCACTGACCACGTTCGTTCCCTCGCCTGTCCTTGCCGGGCTCAGCTTCTTCCTGCTCGGCGCCGGGCCGATCCTCTGGGTGATCTCGACCACGACGCTGCGGCAGTCGGTGACCCCGGCCGGCCTGCTCGGGCGGGTGTCGGCCATCAACATCCTGAGCTACGGCGCCCGTCCGCTGGGCTCGCTGCTCGGCGCGGTCGTCGGCGGCCGCTACGGCGCCGACACGTGTCTCTACCTCGTCGCCGCCATCTTCGGCCTGCAGGCGCTCGTCATCCTCGCCTCGCCGGTCGTGGCGATCGCGCGGCAACCGGAGCCGCAGCCCGCCTAGCGATAGACCAGGATCGGCACGGTCGAATGCGTCAGCACCTTCAAGGTCTCGCTGCCCAGGATCGCCGAGACGCCGCGCAGCCCATGCGAGGCCATCAGCACCAGATCGCAATGCTGCTTGCGGGCGGTCTCGACGATCGCCTCATAGGGCTTGTCGTGCTCGACGCAGAGCGTGGCGCAGGCGACGCCGGCCTGCTCGGCATCGTCCTTCACATGATCGAGATATTTCGCGGTCTGATCGGCCACCAGCGACTTGTATTGCGCGAGCGCCTTGGTCGCAGCGTGAGGATCGACGACCAGCGAATGCAGCGGCGTCGACACCACCAGCGCCGTGACCTTTGCGCCGGTCGCCTTGGCGAGCGCAATGCCGTGCTTGATCGCGGCCTTGGACAGATCGGAGCCATCGGTCGGCAGCAGAATATGTTTGTACATGAGCTTTCATCTCCCGGCAGAGGGATGCTGGGCAGACTCGCTTCGGCTGGGCATTGACGTGGGTCAAGGGTGCGACATCTCGTCCGCCAGGTAGTTCTCGTAGGCCCGCGTGGCCAAGGCGCTGCCGGCAATTTCCGGATCGAGCGTGAAGAGATCCTGCGCGCGGCCGATGCCGCGCAGCGCGTAGCGGCCGGTCGACACCAGGTAGCGGCGACCTTCGTCGTCGAGCCCCTCGCAGAATTCGGCGGACGCCAACAGTTCGCGATCGACCGAGCGGCACATCGAGGCGATGCGGCTGACCTCGTTGACGGCCGGTCCCACGACGGTGAAGTCGAGCCGGTCCTCGCTGCCGATATTGCCGTAGAACACCTCGCCGACATGCAGGCCGACATAGGCCGAGGTGACGGGCCGTCCCTCGCCGGCGCGCCGTGCGTTCAGCTTCAGGATGTTCAGCCGAAAGCGATGCTCGGCACGCAGCGCAGCCCGGCGAGCCGAGGCCATGTCGCCTCCGGTGAAGATCGCCAGCACGCCGTCGCCGATCAGCTTCAGCACGTCGCCGCCGGACTCGTAGATCGCGTCGATCGAGGCTTCCGCATAGTCGTTGAGCAGCGGGATGATCTCGTCCGGCGATATGCTCTCACTGATTGCGGTCGAACTGCGCAGGTCGGAGAACCACAGCACCGCATTGATGCGCTCGGTGACACCGCGGGAAATCCGGCCGCGCAGCACCTGCTCCGACGCATCGCGGCCGAGATAGACGCGGCCAAGGGTTCGCACGATGTCGACCTGCTGCGCGGATTTGATCGTCAGCGCGAGCAGCGGGACCAGGTCGCGCAATGCGCCGACCTGCGTGTCGGTGAAGCCGCCGTCACGCCGCGTCAGCCAGTTCGAATAGAAGCAGTCCATCTGGCCGAGCGTGCCGGCTTCCCCGAACCGGTGCACGAAGGCGAGATAGTGCCGATGTCCCTGTGCGGAAAGCTCCTCGATGATCGGAAAATCGAGATGCGCACAATTCATGAAGTCAATGCTGAACTCGTCATGGCCGTTCTCCAGCATGTGGTGGAAGACCGAGCGCCGCCAATTCTGTGCCGCCTCTCCCTCATTGCTGGAGCCATATTCAAAGCTGTCGGCTTCGTTCGTGTCGAAATCGTTCCAGCGGAAGCCACGCCCCTCGAAAATCGGATGCAGCGTATCGATGATCGCAAGGCTGCGCGACAGTTCAAGCCCGGCCGCGCGACAGCGCTCGCAGAAGCCGCGCAGGATCTCGTTCTCCGGCATTCCGGTCAGGCTCTGACCTACGAGCCAGCTCGCCACTTCGAGACGGGTCGCCGTATCCATCGTTTCAACTCACCAACGCGTCACGATCCGGAAGGCTTCAGGCAGGCCGGCTCACCACCTCGCCGTCCTCCTTGGTGAAGGAGGAGACGGGATGATCGAGCAGGTCGAGCACAAGTTCGGACGGGCGGCAGAGCCGCGCACCCCTGCTGGTCACCACGATCGGCCGGTTGATCAGGATGGGATGCGCGAGCATCGCCTCGATCAGCTGGTCGTCGGTCCATTTGAGATCGCCCAGACCAAGCTCGGCATAGGGCGTGCCCTTCTCACGCAGCACGTCGCGCACCCTGACGCCCATCGCGTTGATCAGCGCAATCAGCTGTTCGCGGCTCGGCGGCGTCTTCAGATATTCGATCACCTCAGGCTCCTCACCCGAGGCGCGGATCATCGCGAGCGTGTTGCGCGACGTGCCGCAGGCCGGATTGTGAAAGATCGTCACGGGCATGGGCTGTCCAGTCGTTGCATTCCAAAGGCACATTTCCGTGCCGTGCGTCTCACCCCAGACATCGTGTGCCTGATGGTGCGGCCGCGATGCGGGAGATGGTCACTGTTATCACGGCGCCGCCGCCGGCCGGAATGGGAACTCCGCCGGTCGAGGGAAATCGCCGGCGCGATGTGCAGACTGGCAGGACGGAGCTGACCCATCGCGGCTTACACCACGTCGGCAGGAGCGAGCTTGCAGGCGCAGCCATCGGCCTCGATCTGCAGGGTCGGATGCTGGATGTTGAAGCGATGTGACAGCTCGGCGCAGACGCGATGCAGGAACGCATCATCCGTTCCGCCTGCCCGGACCAGATGCGCCGTCAGCGCGGTCTCGTTGGTGCTCATCGCCCAGACATGGAGGTCGTGCACCTCGCTGACGCCGTCGAGGGAGGCGAGATAATCGCGCACCTCGGGAAGCGCGATGTCGCGCGGCACGGCGTCGAGCGCCAGATTGACGCTGTCGCGGGCGAGCTCCCAGCCGCTCAACAGCACCACGAGCGCGATGACCAGGCTGACCGCCGGGTCGACCCACAGCCACCCCGTCCAGATCGTGACCAGTGCCGCGACGACCACGCCGAACGACACCGCGGCGTCGGCGGCCATGTGCAGGTAGGCGCCGCGGATGTTGAGGTCGGTGTCGCGGCCGCGCATGAACAGCAGCGCGGTGGCGCCGTTGATGGCGATGCCGAGCGCGGCGACCCACAGCACAGTGGTGCCGACCACCTCCCCCGGATTGCGCAGGCGGTCGAACGCCTCGACGGCGATGCCGCCGACGACCAGCAGCAGCAGACCGGCATTGATCAGCGCCGCCAGGATCGAGGCGCGGCGATAGCCGTAGGTATGGCGATCGGTCGGCCGCCGGCCCGACAACCACAGCGCGCCCCAGGCCAGGAGCAGCGACATCACGTCGGACAGATTGTGGACCGCGTCCGAGATCAGGGCCAGCGAATGCGCGGCGTAGCCGAAAACGAGCTCGGCGATGACGAAGCCGGTGTTGAGCGACACGCCGATCGCGAAGGCCGCGCCGAAGCTCGCCGGCGCATGGCTGTGGCCGGCGTGGCCGTGGGCATGTGAGTGGCCGTGCGAATGATCATGGTCGCGGTGGTCGTCGTGATGCTGGTGTGAGTGCGCCATGCGATCTGACCTACTACTCGCTGCTGATGAGCGCTCTCGATGTCGTCCCGGCGAAAGCCGGGACCCATAGCCACCGGCGGCAATCGGTTGGCACGCGCGTCGTTCCAGCCTGCCCATTCCCACGTCCTGTGGTTATGGGTCCCGGGTCGGCGCCATCGGACAACGCTACGCGTTGCCGATGGCTTGCCCGGGACGACAGTCTTGGTGTCGTCCCGATGAGTGGCAGACCGAAGGGGCGCTCGATCTTCACTCTCCCGCGCCTCACTCGATCGGCCGGTTGAACTTGTTCGACTTCGGCAGCCCCTGCGCGATGCGGCCGGCGTCGGCGCGGTTGCCCCGGTAGTCGGCCAATTCCTTCCAGCTCAGGCCCTGATCGCGGCCGGCGGAATCCTTCCAGGCCAGCCCCTGCTTCTGCTCGAAGGTGGTGACGTCGGACAGCTGCGCGCTGGTGTATTTCTGCAGCCGGACGCCGCGGCCACGCGCCATCTCCGGCACCTGGTCGAGCCCGAACACCACCATCTTGTGGTTGGTGCCGATGACCGCGACCTGATCGCCCGCGACGGTGGTGATCGCGCGCGCTTCCGCTGGCGCGGTCACGTTGAGCACCTGCTTGCCCTTGCGGGTGTTGCTGACGCAGTCCTCTTCCTTGACCACGAAGCCCTGGCCGTCGGAGGCCGCCACGAGGAACTTGCGCTCGCCCTTGGCGACGAACATCGACACGATCGAGGCGTCCTGGTCGAGGTCGATGAACATGCGGATCGGCTCGCCATGGCCGCGGCCACCGGGCAGCTTGCCGACGTCGAGCGAGTAGAACTTGCCATTGCTGGCGAACAGCAGCACCTTCGAGGTGTTCTCGGCGAAGAACGCCTGGCCGAGTTGGTCGTCGGTCTTGAACTGCAGGTTCGACAGGTCGGCGACGTGGCCCTTCAAGGTGCGCACCCAGCCCTTGTCGGAGACGACGACCGTAACCGGCTCGCGCTCGATGAAGGCCTCCTCGATGGCGGCGAGATCGTGCTCGGGCGCGTCGGCGAAATTGGTGCGGCGCTTGCCGAGCGGCGTCTTCGGCCCGAACATGTCGCGGACCGTCTTGACCTGCTCGCCGACCTTGGCCCATTGCAGCTGCTCGGATCCCAGCAGCGCATTGATGCCCTTCAGCTCGCCGCGCAGGTTCTTGTCCTCGGTGCGGATCTCCATTTCCTCGAGCTTGCGCAGAGAGCGCAGGCGCATGTTGAGGATGGCCTCGGCCTGGACCTCGGTGAGCTTGAACGTCTTCATCAGGACCGGCTTGGGCTCGTCCTCGGTGCGGATGATCCGGATCACCTCGTCGATGTTGAGGTAGGCGATCAAATAGCCGCCGAGAATCTCCAGCCGGTTCTCGATCTGATTCTTGCGGTAGTTCGAGCGTCGCAGCAGCACGTCGCGCAGATGGTCGAGCCATTCGCGCAGGCACTCGGCGAGACCCACCACCTTCGGGATCTTGCCCTTGATCAGCACGTTGAGGTTCAGCGGAATCTTGCTCTCGAGATCGGTGAGCCGGAACAGCGATTCCATCATCAGCGCCGGATCGACGTTCTTCGACTTCGGCTCGATCACGAGCCGCACGTCCTCTGCGGATTCGTCGCGGACGTCGCCGACCAGCGGCAGCTTCTTCTCGTTGAGCAGCTCTGCGATCTTCTCGACCAGGCGCGACTTCTGCACGAGATAGGGAATCTCGGTAATGACGACGATCCAGGTGCCGCGGTTGCCCTCCTCCTGCTTCCACTTGGCGCGGACACGGAACGAGCCGCGGCCGGTGGTGTAGGCCTCGATGATCGATTCCTTGGAGTCGATCACGGTGCCGCCGGTCGGGAAGTCCGGGCCCTTCACCCAGCGCAACAGCGCGCGCGACTTGGCGTCGGGCTTCTCGATCAGATGCAACGCGGCGTCGCACAGCTCGGCGGCGTTGTGCGGCGGGATCGAGGTGGCCATGCCCACGGCGATGCCCTGCGCGCCGTTGGCAAGCAGGTTCGGGAAGCCGCCGGGCAGCACCACCGGCTCCTTCGACTGGCCGTCATAGTTCGGCCGGAACTCGACGCCGTCCTCGTCGATGCCGTCCAACAGCAGACGCGCGACGTCGGTCATGCGCGCTTCGGTGTAGCGATAGGCCGCCGGATTATCGCCGTCGATGTTGCCGAAATTGCCCTGGCCGTCGACCAGCGGATAGCGAGAGGAAAAGTCCTGCGCGAGGCGGACCATCGCGTCGTAGATCGCCTGGTCGCCATGCGGATGGAACGAGCCCATCACGTCGCCGACGATCTTGGCGGACTTCTTGAACGCGGTACCGGGATCGAGCCGCAACAGCCGCATGCCGTAAAGGATGCGCCGGTGGACCGGCTTGAGGCCGTCGCGCGCGTCCGGCAGCGCGCGGTGCATGATGGTCGAGAGCGCGTAGGCGAGATAGCGCTCCTCCAGCGCCTCGCGCAGCGCGACCTCGTGAATCTCCGCCGGCTCCGGCGGAATCAGTGATTTTCCCATTAGCGTTTAGCTTTCAGTGGGTTAGCCCAGGAGCTTGAGCTGGCGTGAACGATTTGGGAACAGGCTTTATGCGATGACGCGCCGGGGCGCAATGACGGCCCTGCCCGGTTCCAGGAGGAAAAAGCCGGGTGTCCGGCCGCGGAACCGCAAAGTAGCCCGCAAATCATGCAGATCACGCGCCGCCGGTGCATGCGGCTCCGCTCACGGATTGAGCAGCCAACGCGCGTCCCGTTGAGGTGCAACGCTGTCGCACACGAGTCTGTGTTGCTGAGATCGTCACCGTCGCTAAGGTGGCAGCGGGCATCCTTGGTTGCGGGCCGACGCGACGAGGCGCGCCATCACGCCGCGCCTTGAACGCGGCAGATTCCATCCAGTGAGAAAGGCAGACACTCCATGAGCTCAGGATTCGTGACGACATCGGACGGCACGCAGATCTTCTACAAGGATTGGGGCTCGGGCCAGCCGATCGTCTTCCACCACGGCTGGCCGCTGTCGTCCGACGACTGGGACGCGCAGATGCTGTTCTTCCTCGACAAGGGCTTTCGCGTCATCGCGCATGACCGGCGCGGTCACGGTCGCTCCAGCCAGACGGAGACCGGCAATGAGATGGACACCTATGCGGCCGATGTCGCCGCGCTCGCCGCCAAGCTCGACCTGCGAGACGCGATCCATGTGGGCCACTCGACCGGTGGCGGCGAGGTCGCGCGCTACGTGGCGAAGCACGGCAAGGGCCGCGTCGCCAAGGCTGCCCTGCTCGGCGCGGTGCCGCCGATCATGCTGAAGACGGAGAGCAATCCCGGCGGGCTGCCGATCGAGGTGTTCGACGGCTTCCGCGCGGCGCTCGCCGCCAACCGCGCGCAATTCTTCCTCGATATTCCGACCGGCCCGTTCTACGGCTTCAATCGCAATGGCGCCAAGGTTTCCGAAGGCGTGATCCGCAACTGGTGGCGCCAGGGCATGATGGGCGGCGCCAAGGCGCATTACGATTGCATCAAGGCGTTCTCCGAAACCGACTTCACCGAGGACCTCAAGGCGATCGACGTGCCGGTGCTGCTGATGCATGGCGAGGACGACCAGATCGTGCCCATCGACGACTCCGCGCGCCTCGGCATCAAGCTGCTGAAGCATGGGACGTTGAAGACCTATCCGGGCTTCCCGCACGGCATGGCGACGACGCATGCCGACGTGATCAATGCGGACCTGCTCGCGTTCGTCAGGGGGTAGCTCGATCATTGCACTTCGCCGAATGCGCATTCCGATGCCGATGAAGCGATAGATCTCAAATCTTGCTCGTCATGGCCGGGCTTGTCCCGGCCATCCACGCAGCACTGCACACGCCGAACGACGTGGATGCCCGGGACAAGCCCGGGCACGACGAGTTCGGGGCTACCATTGATCCACTATCTCAATTTCCGCGTTGGAGACGTCGTCCTGCCTTCTCGCGACGCGCTCCGCGCCCGAGCTATCAAGATCGATTACCCTCTTCGGACAGAGGGCACAGGGAAGGCCGGACCTCGACTGAGGCCCGTGGCCCGCCTGCTCAAAAAATGCAGGCGGCAGGTACCACAGGTTCAGCCGGACGACCCGGCCCTCCCTGTGCGATGGGCTTACGAGTTATACGCAGTCTCCCCGGTGTCCGGCTTGTGAGCCACCGTCGCCCCTGGGATCATCACCCACGGACTTGGCGCCAGCATCGGGGCGCCAGGACGCTGCGATTTCGTCGTCCTGCTGGACTCGTTCGTCCGCGCGCACATGCGCGCTGCGATCCGGCAGGCCACCGCTCCCCGCTTCCTACGTCTCGTGACGATCGCGATGCGCCCCTCCTGTGGAGGCGGGATGCCGGGAAACATCGTCCTGATTTGCCCGACGACACAAGGCGAGCCCCCTGCGGCAGATTGGCTCGACGGGCAATTGGCGCATGGGAGATCGCGCCATTCTGCATATCAGAAACCGGACCGGCTGAGGCTCGGCGCGACCGCGGGAACCGATGGCGCCCGAGGCGCGTTCTCTCCGCATCAACGTAATGCGTATGCGATATCAACCGAAGCACGACCTGCTGGCGGGCATCTTTGCATGAAGAATTTTTCCGATGCATCCTTTTCGCCTGATGTCATCGCGCTGATGACCGAAGCCCTCAACGCGTCGGTCGCCGCGCTGCCTGAGCCGGTGAGTTCGACGAACGTGAACCTGCTTGCGGAAGCCGTGCTGCGCGCCGCCAAGGCCGGCGAGCGCGACGTCACCGCGATGCAGCGGCTCGCGCTGCTCGAACTGCAGATCATGCCGCGCATGTAGAGCGGATCACAGGCTTTCCTACAGTCGTAGAGCATTCCCAACGCGCTCACTTCCGGACCTCCTGGTTCGAGATGCGCCGCACGCGGCGCTCCTCACCATGAGGATGTCGGATCGCGCCTGACGCGCCGCCGGCCTCCCGCGTCCATCCCCCCAGCCCCTGCGCCACGTCCCACCCGTTCGCAATTGACAAATCTATTCGTCAATGTCTAACTCCCGTCGCCGCCGACAGAGCGGAGCAAAACGGGGAGGATCTTCATGCGACGGCAGCTGCTCGCCTGCGCGTTCCTGGCAACGACATCATTCATCGCGACAGGCGCTTCAGCCCAGGTTTCTGACGACGTGGTGCGGATCGGCGTGCTCACCGATCTCTCGAGCTGGGGCCGCGACAACAGCGGCCCGGGCTCAGTCGAGGCGGCGAAAATGGCGGTCGAAGAGTTCGGCCCCACCGTGCTCGGCAAGCCGATCGAGATCATCAGCGCCGATCACCAGATGAAGACCGACGTCGGAACGACGGTCGTACGCGACTGGTTCGACAACGGCAAGGTCGACGCGGTCGTCGACATCCCCAACTCCGGTATCGCGATCGCCGTGCACAACATGGTGCGCGAGCGCAACAAGATCGCGCTGCTGTCAGGGCCCGGCGCGAGCTCGCTGACCGACGAGCTGTGCAGCCCGAACACCGTGCACTTCACCTACGATACCTATGCGCTGTCCAAGGTGACGACCTCGGCCGTGATCGGCCAGGGCGGCAAATCCTGGTACTTCATCACCGCGGACTATGCCTTCGGCCAGCAATTGGAGAAGGACGCCACGCGCTTCATCAAGGAGCTCGGCGGCACCATCCTCGGCGGCGTCAAGCATCCGACCAACACTGCCGACTTCTCCTCCTTCGCCTTGCAGGCGCAGAGCTCGAAGGCCGACGTTGTCGCCTTCGCCAATGCCGGGCAGGACACCGACAACGCCATCAAGCAGTCCGGCGAGTTCGGCCTGGTCAAGGGCGGCCAGAAGCTGGTCGGCCTGTTGATGTTCGACACCGACGTGCATGCGATCGGGCTCGAGGCCGCGCAAGGCACCTACATGACCACGGCGTCGTACTGGAACATGGACGACAACACCCGCGCCTGGTCGAAGAAGTTCTTCGCCCGCGCCAAGGTGATGCCGACGATGATCCAGACCGGCGTCTATGGCTCCGTGCTGCACTATCTCAAGGCCATCAAGGCGGCCGGTACCGACGATCCGAAGGCGGTGATGGCG
The DNA here is from genome assembly GCF_032484495.1 of Bradyrhizobium sp. SZCCHNS3052. Taxonomy (NCBI): domain Bacteria; kingdom Pseudomonadati; phylum Pseudomonadota; class Alphaproteobacteria; order Hyphomicrobiales; family Nitrobacteraceae; genus Bradyrhizobium; species Bradyrhizobium sp. SZCCHNS3052. Next base: position 193,636 of record NZ_JAUETB010000006.1, read on the forward strand.
AAGATGCGCGAGCTGCCGATCGAGGATACGTTCGTTCACGGCGGCAAGCTGCGCGAGGACGGCCGCGTCATCCGCGACATGTATCTGGCCCGCGTCAAGAAGCCGTCGGAATCGAAGGAGCCGTGGGACTATCTGGAGATCGTCAAGACCGTGAAGGGCGAGGATGCGTTCCGGCCGGTCTCCGAATCCAAGTGCCCGCTGCTGAAGAAGTAGGAGCGCGCACATGAGCGGAGCAGATCACCCGGCCGGCGACACCCATGATTGCGACGTGCTGGTGGTCGGCTCCGGCTGCGCCGGGCTGTCGGCGGCGGTCACCGCCGCCCATGCCGGGCTGAAGGTCATCGTGACCGAGAAGGAGCCGCGCTTCGGCGGCACCACGGCGCGATCCGGCGGCTGGCTGTGGATTCCGGGCACATCGCTCGCCAAGGCCTGGGGCATCGATGAGCCGCCAGAGCTGGCACGCACCTATCTGCGCCATGAGGCCGGCAACAGTTTCGATGCGGCGCGCGTCGACGCGTTCCTGACCAAGGGGCCGGAGGCCGTCGACTTCTTCACCAGCAAGACCGCGCTGAAGTTCGACATGCCGCTGACCTTTCCGGACTACCACGCGGAGGCGCCGGGCGGCACCCAAGGCGGCCGCTCGATGGTGACCCGGCCGTTCGACGGTCGCGAGCTTGGGCGTCACATCGAGGATCTCGGCCAGCCGCTGCCCGAGCTCACCGTGTTCGGCATGATGCTCGGCTCCGGCAAGGAGATCATCCACTTCATGCGCGCGACCAAGTCGCTGGCGTCGGCGTTCTACGTCGCGAAGCGGCTGTCGAAGCATGCGCTGGACGTGCTGCGCCATGGCCGCGGCATGACGCTGACCAACGGCAATGCGCTGGCGGGGCGGCTGGCGAAATCCGCGTTCGATCTCGGCATTCCCCTGTGGCTGTCGTCGCCGGTGGCCGAGCTGATCCGCGACGGCGAGGCCGTGCGCGGCGCCGTGGTGACGCGGCAGGGCAAGCGTATCAGGGTCAATGCGCGGCTCGGCGTGGTGCTGGCCTGCGGCGGCTTCCCGCATGACGTCGAGAGGCGCAAGGCGATGTTTCCGCATGCGCCGACCGGACAGGAGCATGTGTCGCCCGGCCCCGTCGGCAACACCGGTGACGGCCTGCGGCTGGCGGAGGCCGTCGGCGGCCGGGTCGAGGACGGCCTGCCGCACGCGGCGGCCTGGGTGCCGGTCTCCGTCACCACGCGCAAGGACGGCAGCAAGGGCGTGATGCCGCACTTCATCGACCGTGCCAAACCCGGCGTGATCGCAGTGACCGCGGACGGCGTGCGCTTCGCCAATGAAGGCAATTCCTACCACGACTTCGTGCAGGCGATGGTCAAGGCGGCGAAGCCCGGCCGCGAGATCGCGGCCTGGCTGATCACCGATCACCGCTCGTTGCGCCGCTACGGCCTCGGCTGCGTGCCGCCGTTCCCGATGCCGCTCGGGCACCATCTGAGCACCGGCTATCTCAAGCGCGGCGCGACGCTCGCCGAGCTCGCGAGCACGACGGGCATCGATCCGCGGGGGCTCGAAGCAACCGTCGCCGCGTTCAACGCCGATGCCGCGCTGGGCCAGGATCCCACGTTCGGCAAGGGCTCGCGCGCCTACAATCGCTATCAGGGCGATGCGCTGCACGGGCCGAACCCGTGTGTGGCGCCGATCAAGGACGGGCCGTTCTACGCCATCAAGATGGTGATCGGCGATCTCGGCACCTATGCCGGCATCCGCACCGATGCGCATGCCCGCGCGCTCGACGCCCAGGGCCACCCGATCGAGGGGCTCTATGCCGCCGGCAACGACATGGCGAGCATCATGGGCGGCAACTATCCGGGCGCCGGCATCACGCTGGGACCGGCGCTGACCTTCGGCTACATTGCCGGCCGCCATCTCGCCGAACGCGCTGGCCAAAGGAGCGCCGCATGAGCGACAGTCAGATGTTGGCCGGCAAGCTTGCGCTGGTCACAGGGGCGGCGCACGGCAATGGCCGCGCGATTGCGCTCGGCCTCGCCGGCCGCGGCGCCGATGTCGTCATCACCGACATCGACTTGGAGGGTGCCGAGCGTTGCGCCGCCGAGATCCGCGAGCACGGCCGCCAGGCGTGGGCGCATCGGCTGGATGTCACCGACGCCGCCGGATGCACCGCATTGGCGGCGCAATTGCGCGCCGAGGTCGGCGCCATCTCGATCCTCGTCAACAATGCCGGCATCATCATTCGCGAGAACATCGACTCGCCGCGTGCGCCACAGAACTGGCAGCGCGTACTCGACGTCAATCTCAACGGCGTGTTCAACGTCACCTACGCCTTCCTTGCCGCCTTGCGCGCGACGCGCGGCACGATCGTCAACATTGCATCCGTCGCCTCCTTCGTCGGCATCAGCAACACGCTCGGCTATTCGCCGTCCAAGGGCGGCGTGAAGTCGCTGACCCAGGCGCTGGCGCGCGAGCTCGCCGCGGACGGCATCCGCGTCAATGCCATCGCCCCCGGCGTGATCGCCACCGCGATGACGGAGTCGACCCGCAACGATCCCGAGCGGCTCGCCGGCTTCATGAGCCGCACGCCCCTCGGCCGCGTCGGCCAGCCCGAGGAGCTCGCTGGCCCGGTGGCGTTCCTGGTCTCCGACATGGCGTCCTACGTCAACGGCGTCACGCTGCCGGTCGACGGCGGCTTCCTGGCGGTGTAGGCACGGCGCCGGACCAGGGGCACAACAAGACATGGGACGAGAGAGCCGCGGCATCCAGTCGATCGAGGTCGGCGGCACCTTGCTGCAGGCACTGGCGCGCAGCGGCGAGCCGATGATGCTGCGCGACCTCGCGCGCGAGGCCGGGCTGCCGCCGGCCAAGGCGCATCCCTATCTCGTCAGCTTCTCGCGCATCGGTTTGATCGAGCAGGACGAAACCACCGGCCGCTACGAGATCGGCCCGCTGGCGCTCGAGCTCGGCCTGATCAGCCTGCGGCGGCTGTCGGCGGTCCGGATCGCCACCCCGAAGATCGCAGCGCTCGCCGGCGCGATCGATCACGCGGTATCGCTCGCGGTGTGGGGCACCAATGGCCCAACCGTGGTGCGGCTTGAGGAGCCGAGCCATCCGGTGCACATCGTGATGCGCGTCGGCTCGATCATGGCGCTGCTGGAGACGGCGACGGGCCGCGCGTTCGCGGCGTTCCTGCCGCCGAAGACCGTGAAGGCCGCGCTCGACACCGGCCTCGATCATCTCGGTGTCGGCTACAATCCGAAGCGCGCACCGAAGAGCCCGAAAGTGGCGGAGATGCTGGCCGAGGTGCGCGCACAGGGCCTGGCGCGCGCCATCGGCGATCCGCTGCCCGGCGTCAATGCCTTCGCCGCACCGGTGTTCGATCACGCCGGCCACGTCGCACTGGTCATCACCGCGATGGGCCCGGCCGGCACCTTCGACGCCGGTTGGCAGTCCCCGCTCGCCAACCGCCTGCGCGCGTGTGCGGCCGAGATCTCCAAGCAGCTCGGCCACGGCATCGCGCAGCCGTGACGCTCAGGCCGCGACCGAGCGTTTCTCCGGCCACGGCTCGGCCCACGCCGGCAGCCGCATCAGGCCATCGAGCCAGCGCACGATGTTCGGAAACGCCTCCATCGGCATCTCGGCCTCGCGCCAGTCGGTCGCCATCGACGCGGCCGCGAAATCGGCGATGGTGAGCCGGTCGCAGGCGACGTGGCCGCGCGCCCGCAGATGCGCATCGAGCACGGCGGCGAAGGTCTTCAGGTTGGCGACCTTGCCGGCCAGCGCGGCACGGTCGGGCGCACCGAGGCCGAACGTCTTGCGGACGATGTGCTCGAAATAGAACGGTCCGACCGCCGGCGCCCAGTGGCAGTCGTTCCAGGCCAGCCAGCGCAGCACCTCGATCTGCTCCTGCGGATTGCGCGCCGGCCACATGTCGCAGCTCTCGCGGATGCAGAGGTGCGCCATGATGGCGGTCGACTCCCACAGCACGGTGTCGCCGTCGACCAGCACCGGCGCCTTCATATTCGGGTTGAGCGCGGCGAACTCCGGCGTCTTCAGGCCGCGGCTGATGTCGATGAACTCGGCGGGCACGCCGAGATGCTTGACCAGCGCGAGCACGCGGCGCGGCGCCTGGGCCTTGATCCAGTAGATCTTCATGACGGGTCTCCATCTCCTGTGCCTTGAAGACGAACGTCGCAGCACCGGATCGACAGTGACGGAGCAAAAATTCAGCGGCGGTTCCGCCGACTCGTACGGTTCCCGTAGCCGTCACATCGCGCGCACCGCCGCCCGTGCGGTGAGAATGCAACCCGGCAGGAACGTGCCCTCCAGCGAACGCTTGCCCGACGCGCCGCCGCCGCCGAAGCCGGCGGCTTCGCCGACGGCATAGAGCCCGCCGATCGGCGCACCCGTGGTGTCGAGCACCCGGCTCTGCAGATCGGTCTTGAGGCCGCCGAGGCTCTTGCGGGTAATCAGTTGCATATGAATGGCGATGTAAGGCCCGGCGCCCGGGGCCTGCAGCGGCGCAGGCTTGCAGGTGCGGAGCTTGTCGGGGCCCCATTGCCGCGCGTGCAGGATGCGGCGCAACTGATCGTCATTGTGGAGCTTGTCGCCATTCCCAAAGTTCGCGTCGAAGGCGTCGGCGGTGGCCTGCAGCACCTCCGGCTTCACGTCGCCGGTGCCGGTCAGCGCATTCATCTTGGCGGCGAGACCGGTCAGCGTCTCGTCGACCAGGAAATGCCGGCTCTCGCGCTGCATCTGCCTGACCAGGCGATGATTGCCGAGCAGCGTCTCCTTGAGGAACATCGGCATCTGCCGGTCGCGGATGCGCGGATTGTGCTCGGCGCCGGAGATGGCGAACTCCTTGGCAGCGATGCGCCAGTTCAACAGATGCCACGTATACGGCTTCTCCTGCGCCGCGACGCGCTGGCACAGATCATGGGTGTCGAAGCCGGTCACCAGCGGCTCGGGCCCGATGCGCTCGCCCCTGTGATTGAGCCACAATGCCGATTTGCACGGCACCAGCGACAGGCCATGGCCCTCGAAATGCGGAAACGGATGCGGGATGCCGGCGGCGTAGTTCCACATCTCGCCGGCATGCGTGATCTCGGCGCCGAACGCCTCGGCCGCGTGGTGATGCAACTTGCCGTCGGAGAACGGATGCGCGCCATTGAGCATCGCCGCCGGCAGCGGCCGGCCCTTGATCCAGTTGGCGCGGGCCTCCGCATGGCTGCCATTGAGGCCGCCCATCGCCAGCACCGTCAGCGGCGCGGCGATGCGGATTTCGGCGCCCGTCTCCTCGTTGACGGCGACCACGCCCGATACGGCGCCGGCAGCGCAATCGAGGCTGACAACGCGATGACGGTGCAGCACCGTCAGCCTGCCGCCACCGTCGGCCGCGCGCATCGCTTCGATCATTACGCGCGTGAGCCGCTGCGAGGTGCCCCAGACGATGTGATAGCGCGGCAGCGCATTGCCGTCGCCGTACCGGCCGCGCTCGACCCAGTTCACTGCCGGCATGAACGTCACGCCGTGCGCCAGCAGCCAGTCGTAGACCTCGCTGCGGGAATGCGCGACGTAGTAGCGCGCCCATTGCAGCGGCCAGTGCTCGGCGGCATCGAGCTCGCCGAACCTGATCCAGTCGCGCAACGCGATCTCCGGCGTATCCGGGATCTTCATGCGCGCCTGCAACGGCGTGCCGATCAGCGCCATGCCGCCGAATGCCCACAGCGCCAGCCCGCCGAGCCGCTCGGGCGTGTCCCGGTCCACGATCGTCACCGACTTGCCGGCGCGCAGTGCCTCCAGCGCGGTGACGATGCCGGCAAGACCGCCGCCGGCGATGACAACATCGGATTGCAGCGTCGCGCTCATGTCACGGCGCGATCTTGCGCTTGAGCATCCGCGCCACCGGCAGCGGAACGCGGTCGAGCGATCCCAGGAGGTGCGGCAGGAGCTTCAGCTTGAGGCCGGTCAGCGCCGGCGGCACCATCGCCTCGATCAGATGGGGCCCCGGCCGCGCCAGCGCCCCCTGCAAGGCGCTGGTGAGTTCGTCCGGCGTGGTGACGCGGGTCGATCGCACGCCCATGCCGTCGGCGATCTGCGCGAGCTTGAGGACCGGCCCGTGCAGGTCGAGCTGCGCCCGCGCCTTCGGTCCGATCTCCTCGGCGCCGACCCGTTCCAGCTCGACGTTGAGCACCGAGTAGGAGGCGTTGTTGAAGATGATGGCGGTGACGTTGAGCCGCTCGCGCGCGATCGTCCACAGCGACTGGATCGTATACATCGAGCTGCCGTCGCCGATCAGCGCGATCACCGGCCGGTCGGGACAGGCGATCGCCGCCCCGATGGCATTCGGCAGCCCCTGCCCGATGGCGCCGCCGGTCAAAGTGATCAGATCGTGGCGCGGCGCGCCCGCGGTGAATTTCGACAGCATCAGGCCGGAGCTGATCGCCTCGTCGATGATGATGGCGTTCTCGGGCAGGAGGTGACCAACGGCCTTGCAGACCTTTTCCGCGGTCAGCTTCTTGCCGCGCGGACGCCCGGGCCGCGAGGCCGGCGACAATGCCGGCGTGGCGCGCCCGGCCTCCAGGGCGGCGGCAAGCCTGGTCAGGCTGCACGCGGCGTGCTGCGCCGGCGTCGACAAGGTCAGCACCTTGCAGCCGTCATGCGGCAGATAGCTCTTCTTGCCGGGATAGGCGAAGAACGACACCGGCGCCTTGGCGTCGACCAGGATCAGGGTGTCGATCTCCTTGAGCTGGATCTGCGCCATCTCGGCGAGATAGGCGATCCGCTCGACGGCCGGCAGGCCCGCTCCACGCTGCATGCGTGTCGGAAACGTTTCGGCATAGACTTTCACACCGCAGGTCGCGGCGATGCGCGCGGCCGCCAGCAGCGACTCCTCGTGCAGCGCCGTGCCTCCGAGTAGAAAAGCGCTGCGGCCGCCCGCCCTGATCGCCTCGGCGACGGCCTGCACGGTCGCATCGTCCGCAGGCGCCGGCGGCTCGATCACCGGCGCCGGCTCGGCGACGCCGCCCTCACCCCAGGACACGTCGGCCGGCAGGATCAGCGTCGCGACCTGTCCGGGCCAGGAGCACGCCGCCTTCACGGCCGCCACCGCATCGCGGCACAGCTCCGACGTCACCTGCGAGGTCCAGACGAATTCCGGCGAGACGTTGCGCGCGACGGTCTCGATATCGGACTGGAGCTGCGCGTCATAAGGGACATGATAGGTGGCGTGGTCGCCGACGATGTTGACGACGGGCACCTTGCCCTTGCGCGCATTGTGCAGATTGGCGAGGCCGTTGCCGAGGCCGCAACCGAGATGCAGCAGCGTTGCCGCGGGCGTGCCGGTCATCCGGGCGTAGCCGTCCGCCGCACCGGTCGCCACCCCTTCGAACAGGCACAGCACGGCGCGCATCTCCGGCGCGGAGTCCAGCGCCGCGACGAAATGCATCTCGGAGGTGCCAGGATTGGTGAAGCAGACCCGAATGCCGGAATTGACCAGGGTCCGTATCAGAGCTTGTGCGCCGTTGGGCATGAGAAAAGCCTGTTGCGGGGAAACTGCCGCAGCTCGGGGCGACTTGGCCGGCCCCGCCATGGCATTTCCCCTGTTTGTATTTGTGCCATTTTGGAATTGACGGTCTCAGAAATCCAATGAATTGTTATGCTTTGATCAATGAGCTGGGATCATCGATGCACACACCAACGTTGCGTCAGTTGCAGCAGCTGGTCTACCTCGCGGAAGAGCGGCATTTCGCCCGGGCCGCCAAGCGCGCCCATGTCACCCAGTCGGCGCTGAGCCGCAGCCTGCAGACCCTGGAGGACGAAGCGGGGATGCGGCTGTTCGACCGCAGCTCGCGCTCGGTGGAGATCACGGCGGTCGGCGAACGGCTGGTGGCGCGGGCCCGCTCGCTGTTGTCGGGCGCCGACGATCTCGGCCGCGAGATGCGGCTGTTGCGCTCGGGCGATGCCGGCCAGGTGACGGTGGGCGTCGGCGCGTTCACGGGCCTAGTGCTGCTGCCGGATGCGATGGCGCAGCTGTATGCCGAGCATCCATCCGTGCGCATCAAGCTGGTGCAGGACAATTGGCGCGCCCTGATGGACGTGCTGCAACAAGGCAAGCTCGATTTCTTCCTGGCGCACATCACCGACATCAGGACCGACGACAGCCTGGACCTCGAGCCGCTCGGAAGCCTTCCCGGCTACTTCTACTGCCGGCCGACCCATCCGTTGGCGGGGCGACGGGAGCTGTCGGCGCGCGATCTGGCCGGCCAGCACTTCGCCTCCGTCGCGCTGCCGCCGGACTTCAGCCGGCGGCTGGACGACCTGATCGCCGCGCCACGGGGACGCGGTTTCAATGTCGCCCTCGAATCCGAGAACGCCGGCCTGCTGGTGCAAATGGCGGTCCGCTCGGACGTCGTGCTCGTCGCGGGGGATGCGGTCGTCACCCACGAGCTGGCCTCCGGTCAGCTGGTCCGGCTCAATGTGGCCGAGCTGAAAGAGCCGCGCGCATCCGACCTGCTGCTGGCGCAGTTCGGCATCCTGCGCCTGAAGGGCCGCACCCTGTCGCCGGCGGCGATGATGCTGATGGACATGGTGCGCGCGCAAGCCGCGCAAATGCTGACCGGACCGCGCCGGCCGCCGGCTCCGCGCGCCGCACGCAACGCGCATCGATCTCGGCCGAGATCACGCAAGAAGCCGGGTGCACCCCGGCGCAACCGGTCGCGAAGTCATACCAGGAGCAAAGCCTGACCGGGGCGTGGCCCTGCGCCATCATCCGACGGCCGCGCGGCGCGACATCTCCTCCAGAACCCGCATTGCCTGCTCTGCCTGCGCTTCGGGTACGAACAGGTGATCATGATGAAAGGCCGAGACCGCGTTGACACTGATGCCGGCCCCTGCGAGGCAGGTCGTGACTGCGGCGAGGAAGCCGACCGCATCGAGCGCTGATCGCACCGACAGCGTGATCAGGCGCGCGACGAACTGATACGGCAGCCCGGCCTGCTCGGCGTCCTCGCGCCGGACGATCAGCGTGATCCCTTCGCGCTCGCGAAACAGCATCAACGGCGTCAGCTCGGCCGGGATGTCGTGATGCGTATCGACGGTGCAGAACACGAATACGCCGTCCTGCAGCTCGGGTGCCATCGTGCGCAGCAGCGTATCGAGGTTGCGTCCGCCCGCCATGGATCCCCGTCAGTTCGCCGCCAGGCGCTCGCGCCCATGCGGCGAGGTGAAATCCTGCCGCGGCCCGACCGGGACGATGCCGGTCGGATTGATGGTGCGATGGCTCTCGTAGTAGTGCCGCTTGATGTGCTCAAAATTCACCGTCGCGGCAATCCCCGGCCATTGGTAGAGATCGCGCGTGTAGGCTGAAAGATGCGGATAGTCGGCGATGCGGCGGATGTTGCACTTGAAGTGGCCGACATAGACGGCATCGAAGCGGATCAGCGTCGTGAACAGCCGGATGTCGGCCTCGGTCATGGTGTCGCCGAGCAGGAAGCGGCGCGCCGACAGCCGCTCCTCCAGCCAGTCGAGCGTGGCGAACAGCGGGCCGATCGCCTCCTCATAGGCGGATTGCGTGGTCGCGAAGCCGCATTTGTAGACGCCGTTGTTCAGCGTGTCGTAGACGCGCGCATTGATGGCGTCGATCTCATCGCGCTGGGCTTGCGGATAATAGTCGCCTTGCCTGGCGCCGACGCCGTCGAACGCCGAGTTCAGCATGCGGATGATCTCTGACGACTCGTTGTTGACGATGGTGCGGTTTTGCTTGTCCCAGAGCACGGGCACGGTGACGCGGCCGGAATAATGCGGCTCCGCGGCGGTGTAGACCTGATGCAGAAGGCCGGCGTGATTGACGCTGTCGGCCACGACGCCCGGACCCTCGGCAAACGTCCAGCCCTGCTCGCGCATCAGCCAGTGCACGACCGATACCGAAATCATGTCATCGAGCCCCTTCAGCGCGCGCATGATCAGGGTGCGGTGAGCCCACGGGCAGGCCAGGCTGACATAGAGATGATAGCGGCCCGCTTCGGCCTCGAAGCCGCCGGTGCCGGATGGGCCCGGACGGCCGTCAGCCGTGACGAAGCTACGGAACGCCGAATCCTTGCGGATGAAACGGCCGCCGGACGCCGCCGTGTCGTACCAGACGTCGTGCCATTGGCCGTCGACCAGGACTCCCATGACGCTCTCCTCTCACACCGTGGCCTGTGCACAGGACTGCAACCTGCAGCCCCTTCGCCTGGGCCCTTACGTGACAGGAGTACACGTCACCCCGCCGCTGCGCCAGCAGAGAGCACGCTCCGAGAAGACGGCTCCGCCGAACACGCGGTCACGACTGGAACGGGATGGTGCGCCCCGGCTGCGCCGCCTGTTCCCGCGTATAGGAGACGCCGTGCACCTTCACGCCCGCGGCATTCAACAGCGTGATGATGCCGCCCCGGTTCGACAGCGCGACCGGCGCGACGATGGGCACCACCAGGGTGGCGCCGCGCCCGATCATGCCGCTCAGTTGCATGGCGTTCTTCTGCTTGTCCTTGATCTGCCAGCCGGTGAGATCGACGTCGACATCGGCGGTGTTCAGCAGCGTGACCGTCTCGTGCTCGGGCGTGCGCACATCGTTGACATAGGCCGCGATGATCCGCACCAGCCCGTCGGGCACGTCGAGCGGCGGAATGTGGTCGCGGTCGGGAGGCGTATGCGGCGCGTTCGGGTAATCGGGATCGGGCGGAAGGATGACCCCTCCGCTGGCATCGTCCGAATGCCAGGCCTGGGTCTGGAATTTCAGGAAGATGGCGACCCATTGCTGCTGGTCGGGAAACTCGAAGAGCAGTCCGCCATCCTGCCAGGGACCGTTGTCCTTGGCATATTGGCCGGGCGGATTGCCCTGGTTGAAATGGATGTCGTGGATACCGCGGCCGGGCTTGAAGCCGAAATAGCGGTCCGCCTTCTCCTCCGGTCCCCATGCGACGCCGAAGGCATAGATGAGAGCCGTCTCGTCGGACATGGCGCGCTGAACGTAGGCGTCGATCTTCTCGTTGAGATCGTTGTCGGGGCCCGCGGCCGACAGCGGCAGCGGCTTCAGCTCCCATGGCTGCATCAGATTGCCCCGGATGAAATCGAGCGCCACGCCGCCGGGCTTGCTCTCCAACGGATGCAGCCCTTCCGAAAACGCCTTCAGGTCGTCGACGATTGGATGTTCGAAGCGCGAGCGAACCAGGAATTCGACCTCGCTGCCATCCTGGGAGCGGACATTGATGGCGATACGATAGAGCTCACCGCCGGCCGAGACCTGCACCTGATAGTGCGGACTGCTTCCCGTCGCCAGACGATTGTGGATGGGCCGCCCCTTGAGAAGCGAATAGTCATTCAATGGCATGGTCGTCTCCAACTCTGTCCGTAGCGATATCTAGGACGAGAACAGCAATCGATCGCGTTCAGCCTGCGACCCCTCGACATAGAAGCGCTCGAACCAGGCCGGCTTGCCGGACAATGCGGTCGGCTTGCGCAGCGTGATCGCGGCAGGCGCGGATGCAGCGCGCTGCCGCTCGGACTTGCCGTGGAACGCGTCGCGCATCCGATTGCGAAACTGCAGGTGATCGAACACGCGGGTGGCTTCGATCGCATAGGAGGTCGCGATCTTTCGGTCCTCGATCATGATGAGATGGTCGCCGTTGCCCTTCTCGCCGCTCGGCGAGAAGTTGCTCGATCCGGTGAACACTTTCGCTGTCGGCAGGCTGAAATCGGTCACCAGGAATTTGTGATGGATGTTGCGGCCCTTGCCGCCGGACCATTCGCTGCGGAACGGCTCCGGCGCCTTGCTCGCGAGATAGGCGAAATCGACGAGACCGATCGAGCCGTCGGGCTTGCGCAGCTCCAGGGCGCCGCGCTTGTCGACCGTGCCGTAGCTGAAGATCGGCCGCTCCATCACGCGGTCGAACGCCTCCTTGGTCGGACCGTCGCCGAGCTGGCTCAGAAACGCGACCGAGTAGAACACCGACGAGGAGGCCTGATCGATCGCGGCCCGGATCGGATTGAGCGAGAGATCGGTGGCCTGGTGCGGCGAGAAGCAGAGCTGCACGGTCGGCTTTCCCTCGGAATGGACGGCGTGCCATTTCTTGGAGAAATCATTCTTCCGGAAGAGCGAGGGGTCCTCGAAGGCGATGTCGAACATCTCGCCGAACAGCCCGGCGACATCAGGCGAATGAAAGACCAGCATGTTGTTGGCCTGAATATAGAGGCCGCGGAACGTGAAATTGGTCGAGCCGCACAGCACCTTCTCGGGCTTGCCGTTGCGGCGCGTGATCAGGACCTTGTTGTGCTGGAGATTGCTGAAATGCGTGCGCAGCACGGCAGCACCCGCCTGCTTGAAGCGCTTGGCGCTGCGCGATTCCGCGCTGCCGGGCAGCTTGTGGCTGTTATCCTTGGCGTTGGAGTCGTCGATGATCGCGCGCAGCCGCGGGCCGAACTGCTCCAGCAGGCCGATCACGTCGGGCTCATTGAGGTCATAGGCCATCACGTCGAGCGTGAGCCCGGGATCCGCCAGGGCGTCTTTCAAAAAGCCGAACAGGAGGTCGTAGGCCTCGAACCCCAGCCACTCATAGACGCTGTCGCCGGCCTCGTTGGCGAGGTCGAGCTTTTCGAAGCTCGGCCCGTCGCGGCTCTCGACGGGGATGATCTCGGCATTGTTGCCGAACTGATCGCGATAGGCCTGAGACGAGGCGAAGTTGCGGGTGAAGCCGATGTCGATGAGGCCATCATAGGTGACCGCGCTCTGCGCAATGTCGAGCGTGAGGCTGGTCCCTGCCACGAGCGTGCCGTCGTTGCGCATGTGCTGCTTGGCGACGCGATACGTATAGACGCCATCCTTGGGCCGGTAGGGAAAGTGGATCCAGCGGAATTTCTGGAACGGTGCCTCGGTCGACGGGAAATTCCGGTTGCCGTCGACCTCCGCGCCGGCCCCGGCCGGATAGGAAAACGCGATCCTGTTGCGCAACTGGGAAAAATCCCGCGCGCCCGGCGACTTCACCTCGATCGAGAATCCGACAAGATCGGGTTCGGGCTCGGCGACGTCGAAGCCGATCATCGTCATGCGCTCTCCACGCCACAGCTTGGACGTGAACCCGTTGCTGGATTTGCTGTTCTCGAAATCGCTCATGATCGAAATGCCCCACGGTGATGAAAAAAGGCGCGCACGAAACGCATCTCGCCGAAGGGCTGCAATCTTCGCCATGAGCCGCGGACGACGCAACTTCAAAATGATGTGAAAATGTTCATCAACCAGGATTGTTGCATGATCCTACGTCGGTCATGTGAAGGCGGATGTGAATGACGTCACAGTCGGAGACGGTATCCGGATCAGCTTTGCCGTGATGCCGGCGCGTGTGTCGTCAGTCTCGACGTTGGCGAACGAGCGCGCGGGCGCATGACGACGAACGTCGAAAACGAGCCCTATCGCGAGGCGGGCCTTGCCCGCGTCACGGCGTTGATGAAGCCCTCGCGGGCGTCGGAATGGCCCTGCCCGCGCGGCTCCAACACGTGACGGAGAAGGAACATGCCGGTCAGCCGGAAACCGTCGAGCAGATCCTGCTGCGACCAGCCATGGCCCTGCTCGCTCTCGCGCAGGAAGGGCGGCAGCGGCAGCAGCCGGTCGGCCCATGGCGCCCCGGCCGTGCGCGACACCGCGCCGCCCGACTTCGGCGATACGTAGATCAGGTCCGAGGTCTCGCCGGTCGCAGCGCAAGAGTCGAGATCGAGCCCGAAGCCGAGTTCGGCGAGGATCGCCAGTTCGAAGCGCACGATGTGGGCGGCGGCGCCGCCCGCATCCTCGAAATCATCGAGCGCATGTTCGAGCCGCAGGTACATGTCTTCGTGCGGATCGCGCTCCGGCAACAGCCGGGCCAGCGAGGCAAGATGCGTCACGCCGTAGGCGCCGTGTTGCGCGGAGATCAGCCCCGCCGCCCGCAAGGTCAGCGCGTCGATGGCGTACATGCCGAGATGCTCGTCGAGCCGCGCGCGCCAGATCGCGCGCACCGTGTTGCCCGGCTGCAGCACCGGCCGCATGCGCTTGCCGCTCGCCCCGCGCACGAGACCGAGATGCCGGCCATGCTCGCGGGTCAGCAGCTCGACGACCGCCGAGGATTCGCCGTGCCGCCGCACGCCCAGCACGATGCCGTCATCGGTCCATTCCATCGGTGTGGGATCTCCACCACTCGCAGACGCCAAGCCGTGAGCGCCAGTCGACGATCAAGCTCCAACGTTGCTCGCGCGTGCTGCCGCCACAAACACCGTCGTTGCGAGCGCAGCGAAGCAATCCAGAGTTTCACGCGCAGCCCTGGATTGCTTCGCTGCGCTCGCAATGACGGAATGATCGTTAAGCGCCAAACGCAGGGGGGCGCGCTGCGCTTGCCCACCCCGCAATCTGCATTCCATCCATCACGCGTTGAACCAGCCGCGCGCATCGCCCGTGAACGAATAGTACAAGCCCATCGTCGTCAGCGCGCAGGAAATGACCTCGATGCCGGCATCGAGCGTCATGCCCTTCTGCCCGATCACCTGCACCAGGGAGATGTCGGACAGCACCAGCGCCCCCAGCAGCACCCAGCGCGGCCAGTTCCTGCGGCGCTGCGCCGCCAGATAGACGAAATAGAACAGCAGCAGGATGACCACCCCGTTGAGCACGGTCTGCGCGGTGATCATGTCCTCGGTTACGTCGAAGGTCGGCGTCCGGTCGGAGACCGCAACCGACAGCGCGTCCAGCATCAGCGAGATGTAGAGCAGCACTTCGAACCACAACACGTTGCGCGGCACGCTCATTGTCATTCCCTGGGGAACTCGAGCCCCATCTCCCGGTAGCGGTCGGGATCATCGCCCCAGTTCTCACGCACCTTCACGAACAGGAACAGGTGCACCGGCACGCCGGTGATCTCTGCGATTTCCTTGCGCGCCTGCGCGCCGATCGACTTGATCGTCGCACCGCCCTTGCCGAGCACGATCTTGCGCTGGCTGTCCCGCTCCACGAAGATCGTCTGCTCGATGCGGATCGAGCCGTCCTTGCGCTCGGTCCAGCTGTCGGTCTCGACCGTGGACTGGTAGGGCAGCTCCTGATGCAGATGCGAATAGATCTTCTCACGGGTGATCTCGGCCGCGAGGTGCCGCATCGGCGCGTCCGACATCTGGTCCTCGGGATAGTGGAACGGACCGGGCGGCACCATCTCCGCCAAGGCCCGCCTGAGATCGTCGACCCCGTCGCCGGAGATCGCCGAGATCATGAAGGTGCGCGCGAACGACAGCTTCTCGTTGGCAGCCGCGACCAGCGCCAGCAGCTTCTCGCGCGGCACCAGGTCGACCTTGTTGACCACCAGGATCTTCTCGTGCGCGACCGCAGCCGCCTTGTCGATGATGGCCTGCGCCTCATCGTCGATGCCCTTCTTGGCATCGAGCAGCACGCAGACGAGATCGGCATCATGCGCCCCGCTCCAGGCCGTCGTGACCATGGCGCGGTCCAGCCTGCGCTTCGGCGCGAAAATGCCGGGGGTGTCGACCAGGATGATCTGAGACGCGCCTTCGATGACGATGCCGCGGATCAGTGCCCGCGTCGTCTGTACCTTGCGCGAGACGATCGTGACCTTGGAGCCGACCAGCGCGTTGACGAGCGTCGATTTGCCGACATTGGGCGCGCCGATCAGCGCGACGAAACCGCAGCGGGTCCCGGCAGCCGGCACCGATTGTTGTTCAGCCGTCATTGCTGCCGCCGCTGACGCCTTCGCGCTCGATCATGACCGATGCCGCCACCTTTTCTGCCGCCCGCTTCGAGCCGCCGACGCCTTCGGCCGGCTCCAGCCCCGGCAGGTCGACGGCGACACGGAACTGCGGATCGTGATGCGGGCCGGTGCGCTCCACCTCCCGGTACACCGGGGTGGGCAGGCCCTTGCCCTGCGCCCATTCCTGCAGCACCGTTTTCGGATCGCGGAGCGGGCGCCGCGGCTTGTGCATGCGCTCGGTCCAGTTGCGCTCGACGAATCCAGCGGCGGCCGTGTAGCCGCCGTCGAGGAAGATCGCGCCGATCACCGCCTCGCAGACGTCGCCCAGCACCGACTTGCGCAACCGCGCCCCGGCGCCGGCGCCGACCGCGCCGAGCTTGATGTCGTCGAGCAGGCCGAGCGACTTGGCGACGTCGGCACAGCTCTCCTTGCGCACGAGATCGGCGAGCCGCTTCGACAGCTCGCCCTCGTCCGCGCTCGGAAACGAGCGGTACAGCATGTCGGACACAATCAGGCCGAGCACGTGATCGCCGAGGAATTCGAGCCGCTGATAGCTGTCGCCGCGCTTCTTGGACGATTTCAGCG
The DNA here is from genome assembly GCF_032484495.1 of Bradyrhizobium sp. SZCCHNS3052. Classification (NCBI taxonomy): domain Bacteria; kingdom Pseudomonadati; phylum Pseudomonadota; class Alphaproteobacteria; order Hyphomicrobiales; family Nitrobacteraceae; genus Bradyrhizobium; species Bradyrhizobium sp. SZCCHNS3052. The sequence continues at coordinate 209,980 of NZ_JAUETB010000006.1, forward strand.
CCGAGACGTGGGTAAAAGCGGTGCTGAGCAGCGACGGATCGGCAAAGTGATGGCCGATGCGCGCCTCGATCGCGGCATTGGCGGCCTTGTCCGCGGCCTTGGCGCCCTTGGCGGCGCTGGTCCCCGCGCTCTTGGTACGGCGACCGCCCTTCGCCTTGCTGCGCGGCTTGCCGTCGGAATCGGCCTCGGCAACGAGCGCGGTCGGGTCCGCCCCATCCTCGGTCGGGCGAGCGGGCACCGATTCGGACTCGACGGTCTTCATGTCTGGCTTGGAGACCGGCTTCGCGTCGGTCTTGGAATCGGCCTTCGGCTCGGTCTTGGGCTCGCTCTTCTGCTCAGGCTTGATCTCAGACTTCGGCCGCGACGCGGCCTTGGGCGTTGCCTCCAGCGCACCCGTGCCGGGTTGCGGGCTCGATGCGGCAGCCTGCGTGGTCTGGATTTCGGGTGAGTCGTCGATCATCGCACGAATTTGAAGATTCGATTCCAGCGCACCGATACCGGCCAGCGCCAGAACGCCCAGGCATGCTCGCCTTCGGCAATGGAAAAGAAGATCAGCTGCGCACGGCCGACGATGTTCTCGAACGGCACGTAGCCGACCTGGCTGAGGAAGCGGCTGTCGGTCGAGTTGTCGCGGTTGTCGCCCATCATGAAGAAGTTGCCGGCCGGCACGGTATACACCGCGGTGTTGTCGACATAGCCATTGTCGACGCAGTCCAGCGTCTCATAGCTGACGCCGTTCGGCAGGGTCTCCTTCCAGCGCTTGACGCGCGCGGTCGAGTCCGGCTGCCCGCAGGGATCCTCGCCGATGAAATCGGAGAGCCGCTCGCGCTGCACCGGCTTGTCGTTGATGTAGAGCAGCCCTTCGCGCACCTGGATGCGGTCGCCAGGCAGGCCGATCACCCGCTTGATGTAGTCGGTGGTGTCGTCCTTGGGCAGACGAAACACGACGATGTCGCCGCGGTTCGGCTCCGAGCCGAAGATGCGGCCCGAGAAAATCGGGGGTGACAGCGGAATCGAGTAGTGGCTATAGCCGTACGAATATTTCGATACGAACAGATAGTCGCCGACCAGCAGGGTCGCCTTCATCGATCCCGAGGGGATGTTGAACGGCTGGAACAGGAAGGTGCGGATCACCAGCGCGATCAGCAGCGCATGAACGACGACACGAACGGTTTCACCGAGGCCGCTCTCAGTCTTGGTTCCGGAGGTCACGCTCATCGCTCTTTCAATGTCCCTTGGCGAATGGTCCGACGATTCGCCAGCCGTTGCCGAACACCCCTCCGTCCGCGAACACCATACCGTTCCGCGGCTTAAGGGAGTCTGTCCTGATTCTGGTGGTTAAGGCCAACTCCGGTTTGACCCAGAATCCGCCCGTGATGTAGCCGGTTCGATCCCGGCGGGTTTTAGACGACTGCGCGGGGCCGCGCAATCAATCGCCGTATCAAAACTACATAACTCGCTGGAATCGATCGCATTTTTGTTTTTCCTGCGGGGGCGGCCGCCCTTCAGGATGTCTCGCGGCGCACCGCCGAAATTATGACGAAGGCTTGCGCCAGCGGCCAGTCGTCGGTGATCGACAGGTCGATGCGCGGCTCGTGGCCCTCGGGGGTCAGCGCCTTCAGCCGTTCGGCCGCGCCACCCGTGAGCTGCATGGTCGGCCTGCCGCCGGGCAGATTGACGACGCCCATGTCGCGCCACCACACCCCGTGACGGATGCCGGTGCCGAGCGCCTTGGCGCAGGCCTCCTTGGCGGCGAACCGCTTGGCGTAGGTGGCGACCACCATCTTCTCGTTCTTGGCCCGCCGCTCGGCCTTGGCGCGCTCGGCCGCGGTGAAGATCCGGTTCAGGAAGCGCTCGCCGTGCCGGTCCATCACCTCGGCCACGCGACGGATGTCGATCAGGTCGGAGCCGATGCCGATGATCATGCCGATGTCCCCAGCCGCGCCCGGCCGCGATCCATGGCCGCGCGCATGGTCCGGACGGTCTCGGCGAGGCCCACGAACAGCGCCTCCCCCATCATGAAGTAGCCGATGTTGAGCTCGACGATCTCCGGCAGCGCCGCGATCCGCTCGGCGGTGGCATAGTCGAGCCCGTGGCCGGCATGGACCTCGAGCCCGGCCGCATAGGCCTGCCGGGCGCCGGTCACGATCCGCTCCCACTCCACCTCCGCCTTGTCGTGGTGGCCGTCGGTGATGGCATCGCACCAGCCGCCGGTGTGGATCTCGATCACGGGCGCGCGCAGCCGCGCCGCCATCTCGATCTGCGCCGGGTCGGCGGCGATGAACAGCGACACCCGGATGCCGGCGTCGCTCAGCCGGGCGATCGCCGGCGCCAGCGCCTTGTGCTGGCCGACCACGTCGAGGCCGCCCTCGGTGGTCAGCTCCTCGCGCCGCTCCGGCACCAAGCAGCAGGCATGCGGGCGCGTCGCGAGTGCGATCCGCACCATCTCCTCGGTGGCCGCCATCTCGAAGTTCAGCGGCTTGGAGATCTCGGCCTTCAGCCGCGCCATGTCGTCGTCGCGGATGTGCCGGCGGTCCTCGCGCAGATGCGCCGTGATGCCGTCGGCCCCGGCCTCGATCGCGAGCAGCGCGGCGCGCACCGGATCGGGGCTGCGGCCGCCGCGGGCATTTCGCAAGGTGGCGATGTGGTCGACGTTGACGCCGAGGCGCAGCTTCGGAGGATGTGACTTTGACGGATCGGACATGGGCCGGCTCGCAGGACTTTCGAATAGACTACGGCTTGTTTAGCGCATCCCGAAGCAGAACGCCGCAGCCATCCCCGCAGATTAGCCATTCACCCGGTCGACCCGCGCCACGATGGTCTTGGCGCGCAACTGGTTGATGATCGCCGAGAGATGCTTGAGGTCGTAGACCTCGAGATCGATCGTGAGCTCGGTGAAATCAGGCGAGCGGCGGCTCATGCTGATGTTGTCGATGTTGCCGTCATGCTCGGCGATCACGGTGGCGACCTGGGCGAGGCTGCCGGGCTCGTTGACGTTCTCGACGCGAATGCGCGCCGGAAAGCGCTGCGGCGAGGTCTCGTCGACATCCCAGCGCACGTCGAGCCAGCGCTCCGGCTCCTCCTCGAAATCCTTCAGCGCCGGCGACTGGATCGGATAGATCGTGATCCCCTCGCCCGGCGTCACGATGCCGACGATGCGGTCGCCCGGCACGGCGCCACCGTTCGGCGCGAACTTCACCGGCAGGCCGGAATTGAGCCCGCTGATCGGGATGGCGAACGGGCCGCGGTGGGGCTCGGCCGCGGGCGCGGCAGCCTTGGCCGCCGGCGCGGCGGCCGTCTTCTTGGCGCCATAGCGCACGACGCGCTCTTCCTTGTAGTCCGGATACATCGCGCGCGCGACGTCGGAGGCCTTGATCTCGCCGCGGCCGACCGCCGCCATCACGTCCTCGATCGAGGCGCGCGCCAGACGCGGCAGCGCGCCCTTGAGCTTGTCGTCGGCATATTCGAGCTTGGTCCGTTCGAACAGACGTTCGACGATGCGCCGGCCCAGCCCGGCATATTGATCGCGCACGGCGGTTCGGGTGGCGCGCCGGATGGCGGCGCGTGCCTTGCCGGTGATGGCGAGCGTTTCCCAGGCCGAGGGCGGCGCCGACTGCGCATCCGAGGTCAGCACTTCGACCTCGTCGCCGTTCTGCAGCTCCGACGACAGCGCTGCGAACTTGCCGTTGATCTTGCAGCCGACGGCGCTGTTGCCGACGTCGGTATGCACCGCATAGGCGAAGTCGATCACGTTTGCGTGGCGTGGCAGCGCGATCAGCTTGCCCTTCGGCGTGAAGCAGAACACCTGATCGTGAAACAGCTCGAGCTTGGTGTGCTCGAGGAACTCTTCGGGGTTGGCGCTCTCCGAAAGGATGCCGATGGTGTGGCGGAGCCAGGCGAAGGCGTTCGATTCGCGCTTCAGCCGTTCCGTCGGCGAGGCGAGGTCGTCCTTGTAGAAGGCGTGGGCGGCGATGCCGAGTTCGGCGATCTGATCCATCTCCTCGGTGCGGATCTGCAGCTCGACGCGCTGCTTGCCCGGGCCGATCACGGTCGTGTGGATCGAGCGATAGTCGTTCTGCTTCGGCGTCGAGATGTAGTCCTTGAAGCGGCCGGGCACGACAGGCCAGGTCGTATGCACGATACCGAGCGCACGATAGCAGGATTCCAGATCCGGCATGATGACGCGAAAGCCGAAGATGTCGGACAGCTGCTCGAAGCCGATGGATTTGCGTTCCATCTTGGTCCAGATCGAGAATGGCCGCTTGCGGCGGCCGAACACCCGCGCGGTGAGGCCGTGCTCGCGAAACTTGCGGGCCAGCTGGCTCTCGATTTCGCCGATCAGGTTGCGGTTGCGCTCCGCCAGCGCATCGAGCCGCTGCATCACCACGCTGTAGGCCTGCGGGTCGAGCGTCCGGAACGAGAGATCCTCGAGTTCCTCGCGCATCTCCTGCATGCCCATCCGGCCCGCCAGCGGCGCGTAGATGTCGAGCGTCTCCTCGGCAATCCGCCGCCGCGATGCCTCCGGCACGAACTCCAGCGTGCGCATGTTATGCAAGCGATCCGCGAGCTTGACCAGCAGCACACGCACGTCGTCGGCGATCGCCAGCAGGAGCTTGCGCAGATTCTCGGCCTGCTTGGCCTCGCGCGAGACCAGCTCGAGCCGCTTCAGCTTGGTCAAGCCTTCGACGAGCGCACCGATCTCGGGGCCGAAGAAGCGGTCGATCTCGGCACGGGTCGCCTCGGTGTCCTCGATCGTGTCGTGCAGCAGCGCCGCGACGATGGTGGCGTCGTCCAGCTTCAGGTCGGTCAAAATGGCCGCGACCTCGAGCGGATGCGTAAAATACGGGTCGCCCGACGCGCGGGTCTGCGACCCATGCGCCTTCATGGCGTACACGTAGGCGCGGTTGAGCAGGTCCTCGTTCGTATCCGGATTGTAGGAGCGGACCCGTTCCACGAGATCGTACTGCCGCATCATGCGGGAGCGCGGCTTCGGCGGCCGCGGCCGCTCAGCCGGCGGCGGAGGCGCCAACGCGGCCGATTCGGCCGCCGCCTGCATCTGCTGAGGAGTGTGGCCCGAAACCACCATGGAAAATGACTAAACCTTTATCTTCGTGACCAAATCTGCCGGATGGCAGGCGCTCGGCGCAGCCCTATGGTAATCACGGAATCACGTTCAAATGCAAAGGCCCGGACGTGGTCCGGGCCTTCACATTCTCACAAGTTAGCTGGAGCTCGCGCTGACGGTGACGAGACCGTCACTCGTCCTCTTCCGGCTGCTCTTCCGGCGGAGCGAGGCCCTCGAGGCCCTTCAGCAGCTCTTCCTCGGTCATGCGCTCGACGGCGACCTCGGTGTCGTCGGCATCGACGCTGGCACCGGCCGAGCCGATCAGCGGCACCGTGTCCGGCTCCGGCTCGTCGACCTCGACGAACTTCTGCAGCGAATGCACCAGCTCTTCCTTCAGATCCTCGGGAGAAATGGTCGAATCCGCAATTTCCCGGAGTGCGACGACGGGATTCTTGTCATTATCTCTATCAATTGTAAGTTGCGATCCTGATGAGATCATGCGCGCGCGATGCGCGGCCAGGAGAACCAGGTCGAACCGGTTGTCGACTTTATCGATACAATCTTCCACAGTGACGCGCGCCATTGTCGCTCCGGTCCTTTGTGTGCTTAATATGCTGATTATGCTGGGCTAGTTATAGAGGCTGGCCGGCTTTCGCAAGGCAAAACTGGCGTCAGGGTTCGGTAAGGGGCAAGGAGTACCGAATTCGGCAACCTTGACTGGCGCTCCGTCCAGACCCGTGGAATTCGGGCCTTGGACAAGAAAACGCTTCATTACGTCGTCACAAGTGCGCCTTTGTTGCCCCGACCACTCCTGTTTGCGGTAACCTCACACCAGATGGACCGCCGACGCCTTGGCAGTATCTTGAAATGGAATGCGCGACCGACTGGAGTCGCGCCAAAAATAGAATCTAACTGAACGCGAGACACTGAATGTCATCTTCGACCAACAAGATTGCGCTCTTCATTGACGGCGCCAACCTATACGCCACGGCCAAGACGCTCGGCTTCGACATTGACTACAAGCGCCTGCTCAAGGAATTTCAGAGCCGCGGCACGCTGCTCCGCGCGTTCTATTACACCGCGATCATCGAGGATCAGGAGTACTCGTCGATTCGGCCCTTGATCGACTGGCTCGACTACAACGGCTATACGGTCGTCACCAAGGCGACGAAGGAATTCATCGACGCCAGCGGCCGGCGCAAGGTCAAGGGCAACATGGACATCGAGCTCGCCGTCGATGCCATGGAACTCGCCGAGCATATCGACCAGATGGTGCTGTTCTCGGGCGACGGCGACTTCCGTTCGCTGGTCGAAGCGATGCAGCGCCGCGGCGTTCGCGTCACCGTGATCTCGACCATCTCCAGCCAGCCGCCGATGATCGCCGACGAGTTGCGCCGCCAGGCCGACGTCTTCACCGACCTCATGGAGTTGCAGTCCAAGCTCGGCCGCGACCCATCGGAGCGCCCCGCCCCGCGCGAGCCGCGCCACCATTCTCCGCAATTCCTGCAGCGCTCGACCACGGCGCCCGCCCGTGCCACGACCACCACCACCACGCCCAACGATGACGATTTCGAGGACTAGGCGGACGGGCACTCAGCCTGCGCCGCCTGCCCCGTCTTCGACCAATCCCGATCGAGACTGTCCGCTGTGCCCTCGCCTCGTTGAGTTCCGCGAGGCGCAGCGCGCGCGTGAGCCGTCATGGTTCAACGCCCCGGTGCCGTCGTTCGGCGATCCCGACGCGCGCCTCCTGATCGTCGGCCTCGCGCCAGGGCTGCAGGGTGCGAATCGCACCGGGCGCCCGTTCACCGGCGACTATGCCGGGGAGCTGCTCTACGGGACGCTGCTGCACTACGGATTTGCAAAAGGCCGCTTCGAAGCCCGCCCCGACGACGGGCTGACGCTGGTGGACTGCCGAATCAGCAACGCGGTGCGCTGCGTGCCGCCGCAGAACAAGCCGCTGCCGGCCGAGATCAACCAATGCCGGAGCTTCCTCGGCGCCACCATCGCCGCGATGCCTCGGCTGCGCAGCATCGTCGCGCTCGGCCGCATCTCCCACGACACGCTGCTGAAGCTGCTGGGCTTGCGCGCGGTCGCGGCGCCGTTCGCCCATGGCGCCGTGCACCAGGCCGGCGGGATCCGGCTGTACGACAGCTATCACTGCTCACGCTACAATACGAACACCGGCGTGCTCACGACCGAGATGTTCCACGCCGTGTTCGCGCGCGTGAAGGCGGATCTGGATTAGTTCGGCCGCCCCACCCTCACGCGGCAGATGCGCGGTTGTCCTTCAGCCACGCCAGCACGTCGCCCGCGTTCCTGTCCGGTGGAAACACCGGATAGAACACGTGGGTGATGCGGGCGTCGTCCACGATCATGGCAAGCCGCTTGATCATGGTCAGCCCGGCGATCTCCATCGTCGGCAACCGCAGGGCATTGGTCAGCTCGAGCTTTTCGTCCGACAGCACCGGAAACGGCAGGTGCAGGCGTGAGGCCATCTCGGTCTGATAGGCATTGCTCTGCGTCGACAGGCCGAACACATGCGCGGCGCCGGCCGATTTCAACTCGCCGAACAGGTCGCGGAAGCTGCAGGTCTGCGGCGTGCAGCCGCGCGCACCCGGGATCATGTCCCAGTCATCGACGAGCGACACCTTGCCGGGTTCGCCGGTCCGCGGATAGGCGAACACGACGGTCCGTCCTGGCAGATCGGACAACGTGACCAGCGTGTCGTCGGTCGCACGCAGTCCGATCGCGGGAATGATCGTCCCGACCAGATGATCGGCTGCGCCGTCGTCGGTCGGAGCCGGAATCCGGCTCCAGTCGACGTCCAAGAGGTTCTTCTGATTCATCGGATGCTTTCCCAAGGCTCAGGCGTGCCGCCGAGGAGCGCGCGGCAAAGGTCTCGTTAGCCGCGCGCCCGCAGCAGCCGGCCCTTCTCGCGGCCCCAATCGCGCTTCTTCTCGCTCTCGCGCTTGTCGTGCAGCTTCTTGCCCTTGGCGACGGCGAGCAGCAGCTTGGCGCGGCCCCGCTCGTTGAAATAGAGCTTCAGCGGGATCAGCGTCATGCCTTCGCGCTCGACCGCGCCCATCAGCTTGTTGATCTGCTTGCGATGCAGCAGCAGCTTGCGCGGCCGCTTCGGCTCGTGATTGAAGCGATTGGCCTGCAGATATTCCGGAATGTTGGCGTTGATCAGCCAGATCTCGCCGTTGCGCGAATCCGCATAGGATTCCGCGATCGTCGACTTGCCGCCGCGGACCGACTTCACCTCGGTGCCGGTCAGCGCGATGCCGGCCTCGATGGTGTCCTCGATCGCGTAGTTGAACCGCGCCTTGCGATTCTCGGCGGCGACCGTGATCTTGGGTTCGTTCTTTTCAGCCATCAGGACTTTTTCAGGAGATCACGGATCTCGGTCAACAGCTCGACCTCGGCCGAGGGCTTCGCCGGCGCCGCGGGGGCTGCCGCTTCGTTCCGCTTCAACCTGTTTATCACACGGATGATCATGAACAGCACGAAAGCGATGATGAAGAAGTTCAGGGTCAAGGTCAGGAACTGTCCATAGGCCAGCACGGCACCCTGCTTCTTCGCGTCCGCAAGGTTGCTCGCATTGACCGTCTTGGACAGCGGGATGAAGTAGTTCGAGAAATCGAGGCCGCCGGTGATGGCGCCGATGATCGGCATGATGACATCGGCGACGAGCGAGGTGACGATGGCGCCGAAGGCCGCGCCGATGATGACGCCGACGGCGAGGTCGACGACGTTGCCCTTCATCGCGAATTCACGGAATTCCTTCAACATGCTCGCGTCCCCCTCAGATACGTCGGCTCAGTTGATCAGTCCGGCATGAACCATCGCCTCGCGCACCGCGACCCGGGTCGGCTCCGACACCGGCACCATCGGCAGCCGCAGCTTCTCCTCGATCTTGCCGAGCAGCGACAGCGCGTATTTCACCGGGGCCGGGTTGGACTCGATGAACAGATTGGTGTGCAGCGGCATCAGCTTGTCGTGGATCTTCAGCGCCGTCGCGACATCGCCCTTCTGCCAGGCCTGGTGGAATTCCGAGCACAGCCGCGGCGCGACGTTCGACGTCACCGAGATGCAGCCATGGCCGCCATGCGCCATGTAGCCGATGATCGTCGCATCCTCGCCCGAGAGCTGGTTGAACTCCTCGCCCATCGCGGCGCGCTGCTGCGACACCCGCACCATGCTCGCGGTGGCATCCTTCACGCCGGCGATGTTCTTCAGCTCGAACAGGCGCTTCATGGTGTCGACGGACATGTCGATCACCGAGCGCGGCGGAATATTGTAGATGATGATCGGAATGCCGATCGCGTCGTTGATCGCCTTGAAGTGCTGATACAGGCCTTCCTGCGTCGGCTTGTTGTAATAGGGCGTCACCACCAGCACTGCGTCCGCCCCCGCCTTCTCGGCGTGCTGGGCGAGCTCGACCGCCTCCTTGGTCGAATTGGAGCCGGCGCCGGCGACGACGGGCACGCGTCCCCGGGCCTCGGCGATGCACCACTCGACCACCCGCTTGTGCTCGTCATGACTGAGCGTCGGGCTCTCGCCCGTCGTGCCGACCGGCACGAGGCCGTTGGTGCCCTCGTCGATCTGCCAGTTCACAAGGCTGCGAAAAGCGGCCTCGTCCACGGACCCGTTCTTGAAAGGAGTGACCAAGGCGGTGAAAGAACCCCGGAAATTCGTCTTGGCTGCCATGAAACTCCCTCCCAAACGCCGTTTGGCCCCTGTGCGAGCCACTTCATACCGGGTCTACCGACGGGGCGGAAGGCCCGCCCGCGGCTGGGCTGCCTTCTCAACAGGCACACGAATCGCGCGAATCGCTTTGCCGAGGCCCGCGATCACCCTTCGCTGAAGCCCCACGGCCCGCACGCCGCCCTTCGGTCGTGATTTCGCCGCGGTGTTGGCGCAGGTTGCAGTCCTTCCCGGTATATTTAGGATTTGTTCACCTTTTCGATAGACCCATGTTGGTCAGGGGATCGAAGTCATCCGCCGCAAAAGGAACGCCGTGCCCTTTTCTGCCCGCGCCACTGCATTGCGATCGACCGCCCTGTCGGTGTCACTCTCGGTGTCCTTGGCCGCCGGCCTGACACTCGGATGGGCTCTCGCCGGACATAGCGCTCTCGCCAAGGACCAGGCCGCTGGGTCCAAGGTTTCGGGATCCAAGGTTACAGGAGCCAAGGCTCCCGCGACCAAGGTTCCGGTGCCGAAGGCGCGTCCGATCGCGCGCAGCGCGGTTCCGAAGACGAACACCCACGAGGCCGCCGGGACCAAGAGCGAGGTCGACGCGCGGGCCGAGGCGAAGGCCGAGGTCAAGAGCAGCCCCAAAGGCGCCGGCGAGACGCCGCGCGCGGCCCCGAGGGACATCACCCCCAGCGCGGCGGCTGCAAGCCTGCCGGCCCGCCAGCATGCCGCCCTGCCCGCCTCCCGCAAGCTCGTGGTGCCGGCTGCGATCGCCGTGACGTCCTCGACCTCGCAGTCCGACAAGGACGCGCTCGAAAACGTGATCGAGCTCGTCCGCAAGCGCAAGCCCAGCGATGCCACCGAGGTCGTGCAGGCGATCTCGGATCCCGTGGCGCGCAAGCTCGCGGAGTGGGTGATCCTGCGCAGCGACAACAACAATGCCAGCGTGGAGCGCTACCGCGCGTTCATCGCCGCCAACCCGTCCTGGCCGTCACAGAGTTTCCTGCGGCGCCGGCTCGAGGCCGCCTTGTGGGACGACAAGCGCGACGATGCCGTGGTGTGGTCGTGGTTCGAGAACGAATCGCCGCTGTCGGCCAAGGGCAAGTTCGCGCTGGCCCGGGTGATGCTCAATCGCGGCGACCGCGCCAATGCCGAGCGCCTGGTGCGCGATGCCTGGCGCAACGACGCGATGTCCGAGGAGACCGAGAACAACATCCTGGACCAGTACGGTGCCCTGCTGTCCGGCGGCGATCACAAGGCGCGGATGGACACGCTGCTGTATGGCAGCGAGCACGAGGCCGCCATGCGCGCTGCCCGGCGGCTTGGCTCGGGCCACGTGGCGCTGGCAAAAGCGCGAATCGCGGCCTACCGCAAAGCCTCCAACAGCCAGAGCCTGCTCGATGCCGTGCCGCGCGAACTCCACGGCGATGCAGGCTACATCTTCAGCCGCATCCAACTGCTGCGGCGCGATGAAAAATTCGCCGAGGCGGCGCAGCTGATGCTGAACGCGCCCAAGGATCCCGGCCGCCTGCACAATCTGGACGAATGGTGGATCGAGCGCCGACTGCTGGCGCGCAAGATGATCGACACCGGCGAATATCGCAGCGCCTACCTGATCGCGCGCGACGCGGCGCTGCCGAACCGCGACATCTACAAGACCGAGCAGGAATTCACCGCGGGCTGGATCGCGCTGCGTTTCCTCAACGATCCGGCCACCGCGGCCCAGCACTTTGCACGGATCGGCGTCGGCAGCGTCAATCCGACCACCCTGGCGCGGGCCGGATATTGGCAGGGCCGCGCGGCAGAAGCGATGGGGCGCATGCAGGAGGCGCGCGCGGCCTATACGTCGGCCGCCGAGCAGTCCACGAGCTACTACGGACAGTTGGCGCGCGCGAAGCTCGGCCTGCCGCAGCTCGGCCTCAATGCCGCGCCGAGCGGCCGCGGACGCGGCGTCGAACGGCTCGAGGTGGTGCGCGCGGTGCAACTGCTCTACGAGCTCGACGAGGGCGAGGTCGCGATCCCGATCTTCGCCGACATGGGCGACAACGGCGACCCCGACGTGCTGGTCGGAATCGCGGAAATCGCCGCGCGAAACAGCGATGCGCGAGCGATGCTGCTGGTCGGCAAGGCCGCGCTCAATCGCGGACTGCCGTTCGATCATTACGCCTATCCGGTCACGGGCATCCCCGCGTTCCGGGCGCTCGGGCCGGAGGTCGAACAGAGCGTGATCTTCTCGATCGCGCGCCAGGAGAGCGCCTTCAACCAGGCCGTGGTCTCGCCGGCTCAGGCCTACGGGCTCATGCAGGTCACGCCGGATGCGGGTCGCTACGTCTGCAAGCGCGCCGGCGTCAGCTTCGATCTGAACCGGATGAAGACCGACCCGGTCTACAACGCGCAGCTCGGCGCGGCCGAGCTTGGCGGCCTGCTCGAGGACTATCGCGGCTCCTACATCATGACGTTCGCGGCCTACAATGCCGGCCGCGGCAGCGTACGGAAATGGGTCGAGCGGTATGGCGACCCACGCGATCCGAAGGTGGACGCGGTGGATTGGGTCGAGCTGATTCCGTTCGCGGAGACCCGCAACTACGTGCAGCGGGTGATGGAGAACCTGCAGGTCTATCGCGCCCGCTTCGGCGGCGGCTCGCGGCTGCAGATCGAGGCCGATCTGCGCCGCGGCGCTGTGGTGGAGTAGCGAGTAGCGAGTAGCGAGTAGCGAGTAGCGAGTAGCGAAGCCTGGGCTCCGCTCCGTCGTCAACTGCTGTTCGTTACTCCCTATTCGCCATTCGCCCGCACTTACCAGTTGCGCTGGGCACGCACCAGCAGCGAGACCGAGTCCTGGTCCTTCAACTGGTAGGTCGTGGCCGGCTTGGCGACCGCCGCGACCGCCGGTGCGTTCGCCACGCCGGTGAACTTCTGGTCCAGCCGGGTCCAAGCGACGTCCGCAGAGAAGGTCAGATTCTTGACCGGCGTCCAGCGCGTGATCACACCCACCGTCGAGATGTTGAAGTCGGGGTTGCAATTCGCAGGCGTGATTCCGAGAGCGACCATGCCCGCACCGTTGCAGATCAGTCCCTTCGCGGTGTTGTTGTATCTGACGCCGCTCCAGGAGCCGTAGACCGCCGTGTTCCAGAACGGATCCCAGTTGTGGGTAAAGGCACCCCGGAAGCCGTAGGTGGTGGTCAGCTGCTGCTGGGTATTCGCCCCAAACACCGAATCCGACACGCCGGCGAAGCCCAGGCTCTGGAAAGCGCCGGCCATGTTGCTGCCGCCGTACATCGCATAGTTGATCGGCGCGAGGCTCTGGAAGTTGTAGCGGCTGGCACCGTTGGTGTAGACGCCCTGCAGATTGATGGTGTCGCCGGCGCCGGTCGGGATGTTCTTGATCGACAGGGCGAGCTGACCGGCATAGCCCCATTTGTCGGCGGGATGCCCGGTCGTCTCGCTGGCACCGAAGAAGGCGGCGTGATTGTCGTGTGCCGCGAAGGACGCCTGGAACAGGCCCCAGGCCTGATCGACGCGCACCATGCCGACGATGTCGGGCGCGACGTTGCCGCCGAAATTCGACGTGCCATAGCTGCCGGTGAGCACGCCGGCGGCCGTCTGTCCCGCCGTATTCCAGATCTGCGACTGCGAATACTGCGTCGCATCCTGGGCCGAGATCGCGGCCGTGATGCCCGAACCGAAGTCCGCGGTGTAGGTGAACTGGTTGACGCCGGTGATGGTGCCGCCGCCTCCGGTCAGACCGTCGAAATTGTTGCCGGGGTAGTTGGCCCAGGGCGCGTCGAACTGCGACACGGCCTTACCCATGGTGAAGCCGGCGAACTGGATGAAGGCATAGAAGACGCCGATCCCGCCTTGTGCGATGTTGCCGTCAGCCTGCGCTCCAGGCGCGCCCGCCGTCGAATAGGCAGTTGCGCCCGTGGCGGAGCCGGTCCCGGCATAGCTGCCCCCGGTCCACTGGAAGACACCGTCGAAGAAGGTGCGCACGACGCCATATTCGGTCGCGGTGCGGGTGTCGATGTTGAGGTCGGCGCGCGAACGCGTCGTGTAGTAGTTGCTGAGACGATTTCGCCCGCCGGCGACGCCGTTCACGGCATTCTGGAAGATCGTATTCGTGCCGAAGCCGGCCTCGACCCGCAGATAGCCGCCGAGCTTGATGCAGGTGTCGGTGCCCGGAATGTAGAAAAATCCGGCGCCGTACATCGAGCAGACCCTGACATACTCGACCGCTTTGGCCTTGATCGGAAGGTCGGCGGCCTGAGCCCCACCCATGGCGAGCAACGCCGCCCCTGAGCCCAAAACAAGGCTCCTCACAGTCTTCATACTAACCTCCAAATTGCTCAGTTCAGACCGGCCCGGCTCGACATCGAACGACCGCCCCAACGGTCAGCCCGTCTCCAGCTGCACCACAGTGCCCGCGCATAGCGTTGCAGTGGGAACGATCGCGAGGCAGAGTTGGTGCTTTATCGGACCATTCTCGTGACCGGCCGGATCACGCATGTGGCACGGCCGCGGCACGGCGCGCGGTCGCCGGATCTCCAAGAGTAATGTGTCGGGGAAGACTTTCGCCGCCGAATGCGTGTCGCGGTCGTGGCGGGAATGCAGCAGGACGGACGTCGAGAACCGCGGCGAGCGCGAGGCTCAAACTCTCTGGCCCCGTCATCCCGGCGATCGTGGCACGGGCCCTCGCCCGCCCGAGATCACGCAGGCCAAGCTTGGCTCAAACGCGCGGTCGAACCGAGCGAACCCGCTGACCGCCTCTCACGGATGTTTGAGCCGCATGGCCACGAGGCGGTCGCGAAATTCCATCCAGATCGTATTGCGTCGCGTGGCCGCGCGGTGTGGTTCTCGGGCGGGTCGGCAGCATGTTTGTCAGCGACAAAGCGGCACGGTGAGGAATGCGGGTCTCGGTGCTGGAGCACGCGCTGGCGAGGCAAAGAAAAACCCCCGGCAGTTGCCTGCCGGGGGTTGGTCAAACCGTCGTGAGACGGTCTGGATCAGAAGTTGCGCTGAGCGCGGAGCAGCAGGACAGCCGACTGCTGATCCTTCAGCTCATACACCGCAGCCGGCTTGGCGACAGCGGCGGCAGCCGGGGCCGTGACCGAACCCGAGTGCTTCTGGTCGAGCCACGAGTAGGCGAAGTCGGCCGAGAAGGTCAGGTTCTTGACCGGGGTCCAGCGCGTGATCAGGCCGATGGTGGCCAGATCGAAGTCCGGATTACAGGTCGAACCCGCGTTGAAGGTCGCAACCACGCCGGGGCTGGTGCAGATCAGGCCCTTGGCCGTGCCGTTGTAGCGGACGGCAGCCCAAGACCCGTAGATCGCAGTGTTCCAGGCCGGGTTCCAGTTGTGGGTGTACGCACCGCGCACACCGTAGGTCGTGGTCAGCTGCTGCTCGCCACCCGTGGTGAACACCGAGTCGCCCACGCCGGCAATGCCGAGGCTCTGGTAGGCACCAGCCAGACCCGTGCTGCCGTACATCGCGTAGCTGTTCGGCATCAGGCTCTGGATGTTGTAGCGGCTCGCACCGTTGGTGTAGACGCCCTGCACGTTGATCGTGTCGCCAGGTCCGGTCGGGATGTTCTTGATCGACAGGGCCAGCTGAGCCGCCCAGCCCCACTTGTCGGCCGGGTGGCCGGAGGTCTCGGACGCGCCGTAGTAAGCGACATGGTTGTCATGCGCCGCGAACGACGCCTGGAACAGACCCCAGGCCTGGTCGACACGGACCATACCGACGAAGTCCGGAGAGACGTTGCCGCCGTAGTTGCTGGTGCCGTAAGCACCACCGATCACGCCAGCCGCCGTCGAACCCGCCACGTTCCAGAGGTTGTTCTGGTAGTAGGCGGTCGCATCCTGAGCCGAAACGGTGGCCGTGATGCCGGAGCCGAAGTCAGCGGTGTAGCTGAACTGATTGACGCCAGTGACCGTGCCGCCGCCGCCGGCGAGACCGTCGAAGTTGTTGCCCGGATAGTTCACCCAGGGCGTGTCGAACTGCGACACGGCCTTACCCATGGTGAAGCCGGCGAACTGGATGAAGGCATAGTACACGCCGACCGAACCCTGCGCGATATTGCCGTCAGCCTGTGCGCCCGGCGCACCAGCCGTCGAGTAAGCGGTCGCACCGGTGGCCGAACCCGTGCCGGCATAGCCGCCGGAGGTCCAGCTGAAGGTCAGGTCAGCGAAGGTACGGACCACGCCGTACTCGGTCGCCGTGCGCGTGTCGATGTTGATGTCCTGACGAGCGCGGGCCGTGTAGTAGTTGCTCAGGCGGTTATGCGCACCACCCTGGCCGCTGAACGTGCCGTTGAAGTCGCTGTTCGTGGCGATCGCCGTTTCAGCGCGGAGATAGCCGCCCAGCTTGATGCAGGTGTCGGTGCCGGGGATGTAGTAGAAGCCCGCACCATACAGGGAGCAAACCTTCACATACTCGACCGCTTTGGCCTTGATCGGAAGGTCGGCCGCCTGAGCCGCGGACATGGCGAGCAGAACTGCCGCCGAGCCGAGGACAAGGCTCTTAACCGTCTTCATTTAAACCTCCAAGTTGCTCTTTTGAGAAAGAACCGGACCAAGATCCCCCAGGACGATCCGCTTCCTCTGCTCCCGAAAAACCGCTTCAGCCGCTTCGCGCCATCGGACACACCCGCATCACGCGAGGGACTTAAGCGAACCACCTGTCACGGGACGATCGAGTAACCCCCCACCGTCATCAGGAACTATGCCTTCGCTCATTCAGTAAGCAAAATAGTTTATGCAGTCAGGTAATTGAATGAAGCCGAAATGTGTCTTGGGGGCAACACAATGGCAGCTTGTTGTGCAGCGCACGGGGGACGGCCGATGTCCTCCTAGATAAGTGATTTTGTTGCGGATTTTTTTTCTTTAGGGTCGAGCTTCGTACTGGAACTCCTGAGCAATGGCGCCCTTGAAGAACATGTCTGCCGCACCTGTGGAAGCGGACGCGCAACCGAAGACTGTCGAACATCTGCCGAAGAATCGCGACGCCATTCTTCGCTTCGCCCGGGAGATCTCCACGATCAACGTCCATCTGGAGGAGCTGAGGTACTTCTGGGCCAAGAGAATCGGCATCAGTGGCCCGCAATGGATGATCCTGATGGCGATCTCCGAGCTGGATCAAGGCGAGGGAGTCGCCGTGAATGCGGCGGCCAAGCGGCTGCACGTCGACCCTTCGTTCGTCACGACGCAGTCGAAGCTGCTCGAGAAGAAGGGCTTCATGGAACGCAAGCCCGCCCCCAACGATGCGCGCGTGGTCCGGATGTCGCTCACCACCAAGACATCGGAGCAGTTCGCCGAGCTGGAAGCTCAGCAGGCGCAGATCTTCAGCTTCATCTTCGAGGAATTCGACGCTCGCGAGCTGGCGACCTTCACGGACAAGCTGGCTGGCCTCAAGGACCGTTTCGAGAAGGCCAGCGCGCGACTCACGATGGGACTCTGAGCCCCCCCGAGGCGGTCACGGCCCGACCGCCTCTTACGGGGGAGCTGGAACAGACATGCGGTCGCGTCAGCCTGGAGGCCGCTGAGACCCCGCCAGACGCTTGGCGATCCAGTCGAAGACGAAGGCATCGGCCTCGAGCCAATCGGCGCCCGCGCTGGAGACGATCTTCAGAGTGATGTCCGGGTGCTCGCGCTTGATCTGCGCGATCAGCCGGGTTGCGATGTCGGCCCGCAGCCAGCCACGCTCCGGCACCGTCACCAGCAGCGGACACATGATCTGCCGGGCCGCCAGCCCATCGCTGGCGATCGACAGCCTGCCCCGCTCGCCCGCACCGGGTCGGCGCGACAGGAAGACGCGCTCGTGAATATCCCACAAGCCGGCGTCGCAGACCGCTGCAGCATAGCGCGGATCGAGTGCGATGCCGCGCGCGACGAAGGACGAGCTCCAGTCATCCGCCAGGATCGCGATCCGGCCTTCGTCCACGTCGTCACGGGACGTCGCGTAGTCCATCACGCTTGCGATGGCTGATTCGAGATCGCGACGGCCGACGATCTCCTCGAAGCGGCAGTCCGGTCCGCTGCCCAGCAGATCGACCACCAGCAGCGCCAGGCCGCGCTGCTCCGCATGGCCTGCAAGCTTGAACAGGGAGGTTTCCTTGCGACGGCCGGGCTCACCGATGCAGATGACGGTGGGCGCCCTGCCTGCCTCGCAACGCGCCGGCAGGAAATAGGCTTCGAGCGGGTAGTCGGCGCGCCAGTGAATTGTGACGACCTCTCCTTGCGGATCGGCACCGCGCAGGAATTCGCGCGCACATTCGCGCATGCGGGACAGCACGACGGCCTGGCGGGAGCGTGAGCTGCTGAACGGACAGGCCGCAGCCTCATAACAATCGATCGCGCGCGACCATTTGCGAAACGCCAGCTCGGGACGGCCGCTGCTCACGGCGTCGGCGGCGGCAGCCTTCATCGCATCCGCGCATTGCATCCACTCGCGATACCAGGACTCGTCGTCGCTGGCCTCGATCCGCTGCGCAACCGCCAGACATTCCGCAAGCTCGGCCCGGCCCTCGGGCCGCGCTTCCAGCAGCCGCGTGATGGCGCCCGCCAGATCGTCTTGGTCGGACCACGGACGCAGCACTCCCACAGAGCCTTCCGAACTCATCTTTGGACTCATTCCTCACTGGCGTGACGGTGTGGCCCCGTCATCTGGCGGTCATGGTGACCATCCGGCATTTCCCGGTCAAGCCGATGCGCAACGATTTTTGGAGAGACGATCGATGTTTGCGCTGACGGCACGGCCTGCGGAGATCACGCCGAGGCACTGCAATCGAGACGCAACGTCAGATGCTGGGCGGCGAGGAGATCCCGACATGAAGAAGCCTCCGGCGGGGCATCGCCAGAGGCTTCCTGGGGTCTAACATCGTATGATCGTCGTCTTGCGTCGGTGGTGAATGATTACTCAGGCATGACAAAATTAGCTTATCAACTCATCTGTTTTCAACACCATTTTTAAAAAAATGCCAACACGCAGCCAAACTACTGAAACGAATGCGATTTTCGAGCCACAGGCAATCGGATCCCTTGCTCAATTGCCTCGATCCGCCGATTTGGCATCGATCGCTGCTTGAGCGAACCAGACCCGGTGCCGCGCCGGAATGGGCGCCCGCACACAAGCAAAAACCCCCGGCAGTTTCCTGCCGGGGGCTCTTGAACCCGATCAGACGATCAGGATCAGAAGTTGCGCTGAGCGCGGAGCAGCAAGGACACCGAGTTCTGGTCCTTGAGCTGATAGACCGCAGCCGGCTTGGAGGTCGTGGTCGTGGCCGGAGAAACGATGTTGCCCGAGTACTTCTGGTCCAGGTTGGTCCAGGCCACGTCGGCCGAGAAGGTCAGGTTCTTGACCGGGGTCCAACGGGTGATCAAGCCGAGCGAGGAGATGTTGAAGTCGGGGTTGCAGGTGAAGCCTGCGCCCGCGATCGCACCCATCGCCGCGCTGCCGCAGATCAGGCCCTTGGCAGTGTTGTTGTAGCTCACGGCAGCCCACGAACCGTAGATCGCCGAGTTCCAGGTCGGGCTCCAGTTGTGGGTGTAGGCGCCACGGAAGCCGTAGGTCGTGGTCAGCTGCTGCTCACCGCCGGTCACGAAGACCGAATCGCTGACGCCAGCGAAGCCGAGCGTGCCGTAGACACCAGCCGTGCTGCTGCCGCCGTACATCGCGTAGGTGGTCGGCACCAGGCTCTGAGCGTTGTAGCGGCTCGCACCGTTGGTGTAGACGCCCTGGATGTTGATGGTGTCGCCGGGGCCGGTCGGGATGTTCTTGATCGACAAGGCCAGCTGAGCAGCCCAGCCCCACTTGTCAGCCGGGTGACCGGTGAGCTCGGTGGCGCCGTAGTAGCCGGTGTGGTTGTCATGCGCCGCGAACGACGCCTGGAACAGACCCCAAGCCTGGTCGACACGAACCATGCCGACGATGTCCGGAGAAACGTTGCCACCGAAGTTGTTGGTGCCATACGAGCCGCCGATGATGCCGGCCGCGGTGATGCCCGACACGTTCCACATGTTGGTGGTGTAGTACTGGGTCGCGTCCTGCGCCGAGATCGCCGCAGTGATGCCCGAGCCGAAGTCGGCGGTGTAGGTGAACTGGTTGACACCGGTCACGGTGCCGCCGCCGCCCCACAGGCCGTCGAAGTTGTTGCCCGGGTAGTTGGTCCAGGGCGCGTCGAACTGCGACACGGCCTTACCCATCGTGAAGCCAGCGAACTGGATGAAGGCGTAGTACACGCCGATGCCGCCCTGGGCGATGTTGCCGTCGGCCTGAGCGCCAGGAGCGCCAGCCGTCGAGTAGGCGGTCGCGCCGGTCGCGGAGCCCGAGCCAGCGTAGGTGCCGCTGGTCCAGGTGAACGTCAGGTCAGCAAAGGTGCGGACCACGCCGTACTCGGTCGCGGTGCGCGTGTCGATGTTGAGGTCCTGACGAGCGCGGCTGTAGTAGTAGTTGCTGTTACGGTTCATGCCGCCGGCAACGCCGTTGACGGCGTTGTTGTACTGGCCGTTGCTGGCGAACGACGTTTCAGCACGCAGGTAGCCGCCCAGCTTGATGCAGGTGTCGGTGCCGGGGATGTAGTAGAAGCCGGCGCCGTAAAGCGAGCAGACCTTCACATATTCAACCGCCTTGGCCTTGATCGGAAGGTCAGCTGCCTGAGCCCCAGACATGGCGACGAGAGCGGCCGCCGAGCCCAGGACAAGGCTCTTGATCGTGTTCATAATGTTAAACCTCCAAGTTGCTCAGTCAGGGAAGGTTCCGCCTCCGCTGGGTGAGAGACACCCTTGGGGTTGGACCCGTTATCCCTCTTCGACCCGTCGCTCAGCCGCTTCGCGCTATCGGACACACCCGCATGAACGCGAGGGACTTGAGCGAACGACCTAAACGGGACGACGTTGGGATGCCCCCCTTCGTCGTGCGAGCAGAATTACCGAAGGCCTTTGCACACGCAACAAAGGAACCATCATTGCGGCGCTCGAGCGGCGCCTTTTCGGACCGGTGTTGCACAAAAGGCACGGAACCGTGGTTCTGCGGGAACACCTAAGTGGCTGTTTATGTTGTCGTTTTGTGACAACGCAATTTGGGGTGCTCAAGGCCGCGAGCACTCGCCCGCCAGGAACCCGCCCCAAGTCAGGCGTCTGGGACCACGAATCCAGCCCACGCGCTGAACGAGAATCGGGCTGGAGGACGATGCCGTCTGCGCCCCTACCACCGGCCGCCTTTGCAGACGACCCTCTATATTAGGGGTCCTCCGTGTCAGGGACCGTCGAGAGGGCCGGCGCCGCCCGTCGACTTCCACGCCGTGCCGCCGCCGATCAACGGCAGGCTCAGCTCGCATCGATGGCCGAAGGTGAAGAGCACCGTCCGCACCGGTCCAGCGAAGCCGCGGCCCTGTGAGGATTTCGAAACCGCATGCAATCTGCCGCTTGCGGCTCAGCGCGGCGTCGGGCATACCGACCCTCGCCGGAGACGTGGCCGAGTGGCTGAAGGCGGCGGTTTGCTAAACCGTTATAGGGTTGTAAAGCCCTATCGAGGGTTCGAATCCCTCCGTCTCCGCCAGCCGCCCCTGCGCGGTCAACAGCCCCTCCCCCTGATCATCCGCCTCAACGCCGAGCCGTTCACGCACCTGCCGGATCGCAACGGACCGTGGCCGTCGTGATCACGGTTGCCGCTCAATCACGCGCGGTTCAATCGAACAAGCCACGGCTGATGTTGATCACGAAGGCGGCGGGCACGCCGATGATGGTGCCGACGAACCCATAGCCGAGCGCAGCCCACCATGACGCTGCGCCTCCTGCTCCCATCACGGCACCATAGATGGCGCCGAGACCCGCACAGAGGGCGGTCACCACGACGAGGCGGCGGTCATTATGAGCCTCGACCCGCAGACGCTTCAACTCGCGCCGGCTCTGCACCGCAGGCCCGGCCGGCTCGGTCGATCCACAATGCGGGCACGCCACTGCGCTGAAGGAGACACCGCTGCCGCAGTCATGGCAGTCGTACAGCTCTTGCCGCCGCGCCTGTCGCCGTGCCTGGCCCATGCCGTCAATCCCGCTTGTCTGCGTCACACCGAACGACAGATAGGAGATTTATCGGCGCGCGACGAGGCCCGCTTCCGACGAGAATGAACGATCGGGCGCGGGTGGCCACCCCAGCACCCCGGTTCGCGGCCGGCAACACTGGCGCGTGCGGCATGCTCACGCCGAAAGCGAGATCCGCCAAGCCGCGGCTTAGCTCGCTCAGTGCGCGGTCATCCAGGCGCGCGCCTCGCGCTGCGCGGTCGCGATCTCGGCATCCGACATCTGCTCGGCGACCTCGCGGCGCATTGCCACGGCGTCGACGCGCCCCCTGAGGGCGGCGAGATTGAACCATTTGTGCGCAGCGATCAGATCGACCATACCGTCGCGACCGCTCGCATAGAGCATGCCGAGCTCGAACAGCACATCGCCGCTGGCGCCCTGCTCCGCGGTGGTCACGTCATCAAAATTGAGTTGTCCCTGAAACATCGTCGCTCTCCTTCGCTCGAGGAGGCGGCCGGTCACCCGAGCACGCCCCCGTCCAACTGTTCAACGCCTGGTTATCCCCATGCCGTCTCGCGGCTTATGCGCGAAGGATGACCGATCAAGTTTGAAAGGCAGTTTAAACATCGTGCTGAACGAGCCCTGAACGCGGAGCCCCGCATTTTCCCGGGCCGGCTTCAATGCATTGATTCGAAATGGATTCTTCAACTCGGCAAAGAGCGGTTTACCGTTCTGTTTGGCAAACTCATAACCATCCGCGAAAGCGCCTCACCGCGCTGGCGCGGAGCGCACCACGCCGTTGGTCAACAGCCGCACCGGGACTGGACACGTCTCGACAGCACGTGCGGGGGATTGCGCAGCGCGGTACGAGCACGGCTGCGCCGAGCTGCTGATGATGATGCCGTTCGTCTATGGGAAGGTTGGAGGCACACAGTCGCCAAAGGCGCAGTGCTCAAGGATCGAGGGCGTCGGCGAACACGTCAGGATCAGATCCCACTCTGGCTGATAGCCGCTCGTGAGATTGCAGACCGGAAACGCGATCTGCACCGAACGAAGAAATCCTGTTTCTTCTGCCGGACCGTACCGCGAGCGAAGCCGCCCTCGAGTTCGATCCGACCGTTGACCTGATGTCTCGCCGACACCCTCTATCGTCTGTTGGAGCTTCAGGAGATCCGCCCGGCTCTCGAGGAGCTATGCCGACCTGCGTTCCAACGACGTGCCGGCATCAGTTGCCGGACTCATCTCGCAGAGGACTGCGAGAGTTACTTCTTCTTGGCGACCTTCTTGGTCTTCTTGGCAGTCTTCTTCGCCGCGGTCTTCGCGACCTTCTTCACTGCCTTCTTCGCCTTCTTCGCTTTCTTGGCCATGTTGCCCTCCGATGTGAGATGGCTTAGTCGATGCGTGCACTCGGGAATCGAGCTGCACTCCTCATCGATACACCAACGAGTGAAAAAAAACAGCTTCCGGCTTAAGGAAGTGTTGACAGGCGCGCGCGTGTGCGGCTGACGAAACGCGCGAAGCAGCGCGTCGATCGATCGAGAAAATACAAACGTCTCCCCGCGCAAGGCCGCGATCGCAACTAATCGAGATTGCGCAAAAAGCCTGTGCTGCAAGTATTTTTCTGAACGGCTGAACGGCACGGCGCACGCGACGACGCCGGCGTGTCGGCGTGCAGACTCGCATGGTGAGAGCAACGCGCGGACTCTGAGTCGTAAATTTTGGCAATGAAAAAATTTTCATTGCACACGCCCTCGTGTGCGTTCGAACGCTCGGCAATGGTGGCTTTTTTGCGAATCGCGTGCGGCGATTCGCCGGACCGCGACGCCAAGACAAACGGCGCGCACCATGTGCGCGCCGCTGGAAACGAAGACGGGCGATCGTCGTTCAGATGCCGAGCTTGCTCTTCAGGAGATCGTTCACCGCCTGCGGGTTGGCCTTGCCGCCCGACGACTTCATCACCTGACCGACGAACCAGCCGGCGAGCTGCGGCTTGGCCTTCGCCTGCGCGACCTTGTCCGGATTGGCGGCGATGATCTCGTCGACCACCTTCTCGATCGCGCCGAGGTCGGTGACCTGCTTCATGCCGCGGCTCTCGACCAGCTCGCGGGGGTCGCCGCCCTCGCTCCAGACGATCTCGAACAGGTCCTTGGCGATCTTGCCGGAGATGGTGCCTTCGCCGATCAGCGCGACGATCGCCGCGAGCTGGGAAGCCGACACCGGCGAGGACGCGATGTCGCGGCCCTCCTTGTTGAGCCGGCCGAACAGCTCGTTGATCACCCAGTTGGCGGCGAGCTTGCCGTCGCGCGCCCGCTCGGACAGCGCCTCCAGGACGGCCTCGTAGAACGCAGCGCTCTCGCGCTCGGCCACCAGCACGGAGGCGTCATAGGGCGACAGGCCGAAATCCGCGATGAAGCGCGCCTTCTTCTGGTCCGGCAGCTCCGGCAGCGCAGCCTTCAGCTCGTCGACGAAGGCCTGGCTGAATTCGAGCGGCAGCAGGTCCGGATCCGGGAAGTAACGGTAATCGTGCGCCTCCTCCTTGGAGCGCATCGAGCGCGTCTCGCCCTTGTCGGGATCGAAGCGGCGGGTTTCCTGCTCGATCACGCCGCCGTCCTCGATGATCTCGATCTGGCGCCGCGCCTCGGCCTCGACCGCCTGGCCGATGAAATTGATCGAGTTGATGTTCTTGATCTCGCAGCGGGTGCCGAGCGGGCCGCCCGGCTTGCGCACGGAGACGTTGACGTCGGCGCGCAGGCTTCCCTTCTCCATGTCGCCGTCGCAGGTGCCGAGATAGCGCATGATCGACCGCAGCTTGGTGACGTAGGCCTTGGCCTGCTCGGCATCGCGGATATCCGGCTTGGAGACGATCTCCATCAGCGCCACGCCGCAGCGGTTGAAGTCGATATAGGACAGCGACGGCGACTGGTCGTGCAGCATCTTCCCGGGATCCTGCTCGATGTGCAGGCGCTCGATGCCAACAGTGGCGGTCTTGCCGCCGTCGAGCTCGACCGTGACCTCGCCCTCGCCCACGATCGGGTCCTTGTACTGGCTGATCTGGTAGCCCTGCGGCAGGTCGGGATAGAAATAGTTCTTGCGGTCGAACACCGAGCGCAGGTTGATCTTGGCGTTCAGACCAAGCCCGGTGCGCACGGCCTGGCGCACGCACTCCTCGTTGATGACCGGCAGCATGCCCGGCATCGCCACGTCGACCAGCGAGACGTGGCTGTTGGGATCGCCGCCGAACGCGGTCGAGGCGCCCGAGAACAGCTTCGACTTCGAGGTGACCTGGGCGTGGATCTCCATGCCGATCACGACCTCCCAGTCGCCGGTGGCGCCCTTCATCAGCTTGCCGCTGGTTGCCGTCATGGCCCTCAACTCCCCATCAGCGCGGAGACGATCCGCTCAAATTCGATATCCAATGCATCCTTGGCGACGGGCTGCCCGGCCTGCCGATACCAGTAGGCGGCATTGCCGAGATCGCCTTCGACGCGATGCAGATGCGCGTGCACCCAGGCCGCGTCGCGGCCGGTCTCGTCCTGAATGATCTTGTGCGCCCGGTCCCAGTCGCCCTTCGCCAGCCACCACAGGCCGGTAAGCACCGGCGTCAGTCCGGCCGCGGGCGCGTCGCCCGCGAGGCTCGTCTTGAACTCGGCGACGCTTACCACCACCGGACCGGCGTGAAGCGTCCCGCCGCCTGCTCGATGACCTCGCCGAGCGAGAACAGCGTCTCCTCGTCGAACGGACGGCCGATCAGTTGCAGCCCGAGCGGCAGCCCCTGTCCGTCCTTGCCGGCCGGCACCGCGATGCCCGGCAGGCCCGCCATGTTCACCGTCACCGTGAAGATGTCGTTGAGATACATCTCGACCGGATCGGCGCCGCCCTTCTCGCCGATGCCGAACGCGGCCGACGGCGTCGCCGGCGTCAGGATCGCGTTCACGCCCCTCGCAAAGCAGTCCTCGAAATCCTTCTTGATGAGGGTGCGGACCTTCTGCGCCCGGATGTAATAGGCGTCGTAATAGCCGGCCGACAGCACATAGGTCCCGATCATGACGCGGCGCCGCACCTCGGGCCCGAAACCTTCGGCGCGGGTGTTCTCGTACAGCTCGCCGATCGACTTGCCGGGCACGCGCAGGCCGTAGCGGACGCCGTCGTAGCGGGCGAGGTTGGAGGACGCCTCCGCCGGCGCCACGATGTAATAGGCCGGCAGAGCGTATTTGGTGTGCGGCAGCGACACCTCGACGGTTTCTGCGCCGGCGGCTTCCAGCCACTTGCGACCCTCACTCCAGAGCTTCTCGATTTCGGCCGGCATGCCGTCGAGCCGATACTCCTTGGGAATGCCGATCTTCATGCCCTTCACGGACTTCCCGATCGCAGCCTCGTAGTCCGGCACGGGGATGTCGACCGAGGTCGTGTCCTTCGGGTCGTGGCCGGCCATCGAGCGCAGCAGGATGGCCGCATCGCGGGTCGAGCGCGCGATCGGCCCGGCCTGGTCGAGCGAGGAAGCGAAGGCGACGACGCCCCAGCGCGAGCAGCGGCCATAGGTCGGCTTGATGCCGACGGTGGCGGTGAACGCGGCCGGCTGGCGGATCGAGCCGCCGGTATCGGTTGCGGTCGCGCCCATGCAGAGCAGCGCCGCCACCGCCGACGCCGAGCCGCCGGACGAGCCGCCCGGCACCAGCGTGGTGTTGGAGCCCTCGCGGCGCCAGGGGTTGCCGACCGGGCCGAAGTACGAGGTCTCGTTCGACGAGCCCATCGCGAACTCGTCATTGTTGAGCTTGCCGAGCATCACCGCGCCATCGCGCCAGAGCTGCGAGGTCACTGTCGACTCGTAGGTCGGCACGAAATTACCGAGGATCTTCGAGCAGGCCGTGGTGCGGACGTCCTTGGTCGCGAACAGGTCCTTGATCCCGAGCGGAATGCCGGCCAGCGGCCCACCCTCGCCTCTATTGATCTTGGCGTCGGCGTCGCGCGCCATCGCGCGCGCCTGGTCCGGCGTCTCCATCACGAAGGCATTGAGCGCCCGCGCCTCCTCGATCGCCTTGAGATGGGCGTCGGTGAGTTCCAGCGACGTGAAGGTCTTGCTCGCGAGACCCTTGCGGGCCTCGGCGAGCGTCAGGGACGTCAAATCGGTCATTTGTTGATCGGGCTGCAGAAGAAAGGGGAAAGCGTCTTGTCGTCGGCCGCGTCGTCCGCGAAGAACTTGTTCTTCGCAGGGGAGGCTTTCTTGGTATTGGCGGCCGCTTCGAGCTGGTCGAGGATCTCGTTGACGGTCTTGTCCGGATCGGCGGCCTTGCCCTGCCGCTCCATGGCGTCGAGATAGTCCATATAGGCCTTGTAGGCCGCTTCATCGTCGCAGAGCAGGCACATGGCGTTGGCTCGCTTGTCGGTTTGAAGGAGCGGATCACGCGCGATAAGCGCGGACCTGCCCTGGCTATTCCACGACCTTCGGCACGAGAAAGAAGTTGTTCTCGGTCATGGGCGCGTTCTTGACGATGTCGTCGGCGATCTCGCCGTCAGTGACGACGTCCTGGCGCTTTTTCATCGCCATCGGTGTCACCGAGGTCATCGGCTCGACGCCCTCGACATTGACCTCCGACAGTTGCTCGACGAAGTTAAGCATCGCATTGAGCTCGCCCTGCAGATGCGGGACCTCGGCGTCAGTGACAGCGATCCGCGCCAATTGCGCGATCCGGCGGACGGTGGCGGCATCGACCGACATTATATAGGGCCTCACGGGACAAGGTGAACCCGCCCTATAGCAGAGCCCGCTTTCGCGCCGCAACCGGCAGCCTCCGGACTTTCTGGGGCAGCGCCCTGCCCGCAGCGTCAGCCCGCCATCCGCCGCAAGCGCGCCTGGGCCTGTTCGGCCAGTGTCCGCGTCAATTCGGCGGCCGGTAGCGCGCGCCCGAGCGGCAGCGCCTGCCCGGCCCAGAGATTGGTGAAATCGACCCTTCCCTGCTTCTCCGCGGCGGCCTTGAGCGGACCGAGCGCGGTGGCGGCATGCGGAAACGCCGGCGCATCCGGCGAGATCGGCCCGACCTCGCGCATCACCCGGTTGGCGACGCCGCGGGCGAGCCGGCCGGTCATCACGTTGGTGATGACGGTGGATTCGTCATCGGCGGCGGCAAGCGCGGCGCGGGCCATCGCGCTGACCTTGGACTCGGGGCAGCGCAGAAACGCGCTGCCGATCTGCACGCCGCTGGCGCCGAGCGCGAACGCCGCGGCGATGCCGCGCGCATCGGCGATGCCGCCAGCGGCGATGACAGGCAGCTTCACCGCATCCACGATCTGCGGCACCAGCGCGAACGTACCGACCTGCTCGGCAAGCTTGTCGGTCAGGAACGTGCCGCGATGACCGCCCGCCTCCGCACCTTGCGCGATGATGACGTCGACGCCGTTCCGCTCCAGCCACACCGCCTCCCGCACCACGGTCGCGGACGCCATCACGACCGCGCCTGTCGCCTTCACGCGCGCCAACAGCGACGGCTCAGGCAGGCCGAAATGGAAGCTGATGACCTCCGGCCCCAGTTCCTCGACGACGGCGCACATCGCGGCATCGAACGGAGCGCGGTTCGCGGCCGTCACCGGAGCCGCCGGATCCACGCCATACTCCTGGTAATAGGCGCCGAGCCTCTGCTTCCATGCGGCCTCACGTGCCGCATCGGCCTCGACCGGCGTGTGGCAGAAGAAGTTCACGTTGATCGGCGCCGACACGCGCTGGCGGATGATGTTGACCTGCTCGCGCGCCTTGTCTGCGGAGAGCATGGCACAGGGAAGCGAGCCGAGCCCGCCGCCTTGCGCCACCGCGATGACGAGATCGGCATCCATCACGCCGGCCATCGGCGCGAGCACGATCGGGTGCTCGGTCTTGACGAGATCCAGGAAGCGGCGATCGGGCCACATGGGCTGCTCCTATTGCTTGGCGAAGACGGCGGACGAGTTGCGCCGCCCTTGCAGGATCTGCTCGGCCTCATCGACGATGCGCGCGACGATCTCGGCGGCCGGCGGGATATCATGGATCAGGCCGACGGCCTCGCCGGCAATGACGGCGGCGATGTCGAAATTGCCTTCGGTCCGTGCCTTCACATAGTCCGCCGACACGTTCTCGACCTGCTGCAGCAGCTCGACCTCGCGCCCCTTCCAGCGGCGCGCATGGTCGTTGACCAGGCAGCGTCCGGTAAACGGCGCCGGCCAGACATTGTTGCGGGACAGGTCGAAGATGATGCCGCGCACGGTCTCGCCGGCTTTCGCAGCGCAGATGCGCCGCTTGGCCTCGTCGGCGCCGGCAGCCTCCCGGCTGGCATAGAAGCGCGTGCCGAGCAGCACGCCCTCCGCCCCCAGCATCAGCATCGCCGCAAGGCCGCGGCCATCGGCAAGACCGCCGGCCGCCGCCACCGGCACTCGCCCCGCGGCGAGGTCGACGATCGCCGGCACGATATCGAGCGTGGTCCGCGACGCGCCATGACCGCCCGCCTCGGTTCCTTGTGCAACCAGGATGTCGGCACCCGCCGCGATCGCCTGCTCTGCCATCGCTTCGTCCTGCACCTGGCAGATCAGCAACGCACCGGCCCGCTTGATAGCCGGCGCGAACCGCGCGGGATCGCCGAATGACAGCATGATCGCCGCGGGCCTGGCGGCGAGCGCCACGTCGAGCAGATCGGGTTGCTTCGCCAGCGACCAGGTGATGAAACCGATACCGAACGGCGCAGGCAAGCCTTCAAGCTTTGCGGTCTCTTGCGCGAGCCAGGTTCGGTTGCCATAGCCGCCACCGAGAATACCGAATCCCCCGGCGTCGCTGACCGCGCGCACGAGGCGCGCATCGGCAATCAGATCCATCGGCGCCAGCAGGATCGGCTGGCTGATGCCGAGCTTCTCCGTCAACGCCGTCCGCAGTGCCATGAAAGTCTCCTCAACTCTGGACGGCGACTTTAGGCGCGGCTAGCATTCTCTCAAAATGAATACTTGAGAACTCTGCCATCGCAGATTCAAAACGGAGATCGGCGTGGAACTGAGCGACCTCGAAACCTTTGCAGCCGTGGCGCGCAGCGGCGGCATCACCCGCGCTGCTGAGGCCCTCAACACGGTGCAGTCCAACGTGACCCAGCGGATCAAGGCGCTGGAAGGCGAGATCGGCACCGCACTGTTCGAGCGGCACAGCCGCGGCATGACCCTGACCCATGCCGGGCTGCGACTTCTGCCTTACGCCGACCGGATGGCGGCGCTGTCGCGCGAAGCGCTGCTCGCCGCGCGCGATGACGGCGAGCCGAGAGGACCGCTGACGATCGGCTCGATGGAGACGACCGCCGCCGTGCGCCTGCCGACGCTGCTCGCGGATTTTCATCGGCGCTTCCCGGCTGTCGCCCTCGGTCTGCGCACGGCGCCAACCGCCGAGCTGGTGGCCGCCGTACTCGACGGGACGCTCGAGGGCGCTTTCGTGGCCGGCCCGATCGAACATCCCGAGCTCTCGGGTATCATCGCCTTCGAGGAAGAGCTGGTGCTGGTGACGGCCCGGCGCTTTGAAAGCCTGTCAGCCTTGCGTGCGGCCACGGCTGCCTCCGGCCCGACGGCGCTGGTGTTCAGGGCCGGCTGCACCTACCGGCAGCGGCTGGAGCAGGTCTTCAACGATTTCGGCTGGCCCGCGGCCGCGCGCATCGAGCTCGGTACGCTCGACGGCATGATCGGCTGCGTCGCCGCTGGCATGGGCGTCGCGCTGCTGCCACGCGCTGTGGTGACGCGAAACGAGATGATCGGCAGCGTCAGCCTGCACACGCTCGATCCAAGTCATGGACGCGTCGAAACCCTGTTCATCCACCGCCGCGCGGCGCATCGCAGCAGCGGCCTCTCGGCCTTCATGGCCGGACTCGCCGGCCGGGACCACGACATCGCAGCCTGACGCGATTCATTCAAAGATTGTGCTGAGCATCGCCAGCGAACGGCGCATTCCATTGCGCGAAATGACGTTTTCGCGCAGGGAAAAACAGCCATTTCGACCGATGCGACTTTCGGGCGCTGTGCAGCGCACGCGCGCGAAATAGCTTTGTCTGGCCATCCTCTACTACGTTAGGATGCAGCGCTGGCCCAGCGCGAAACAGAACAAACGTCAACATGTCGGAGGAAATGCGATGCGCAACGCGTTCGTGTTGTGCTGCTCGATTGCCATGATGGGTGCGATCGGGACGGCGAATGCCCAGGACAAGACCCCGGATTGGACGAAATCGAAATGGGGCCCACAGGACGAGATCGGCGCGGCCAACTACATCACGCCGGAGCTCGTGGTCAAAGCCGCCTCGCTGGTGAAGACCGGCAAGACCTACCCGCTCGGCATGATCGTCGATTCCAAGACGCCGGCCTATCCGCCGCGTTCGTTCAAGATCACCGTGGTGCAGCCGGGCCAGACCGGAATTCCCGGCCTCGGCCCGAACAAGGCGACCTACAATGACGACATCGTCGAAGGCTGGGTCGGCGTCGGCAGCCAGATCGACGGGCTCGGCCATCTCGGCATCGAGCACGTCTATTACAACGGCAACAAGCTGCTCGACTTCGCCGATCCGACCGGCCTGAAGAAGCTCGGCATCGAGAAGGTGCCGCCCTTGGTGGCGCGCGGCGTGCTGCTCGACATGGCGGCTTATTACAACACCGACGTGGTCAAGGAAGGCACCGCGTTCAACGTCAAGGAGATCGAGGAAGCTGCCAAGAAGCAGGGCGTCGAGATCCGCCAGGGCGACATCGTGATCTTCCACACCGGCTGGCTTGGTTTGATCGGCAAGGACGATAAGCGTTACGGCGCCGGCGAGCCCGGTCTCGGCGTCGAGGGCGCCAAATACCTGACCTCGAAGGGCGTGGTCGCGGTCGGGGCCGACAACTGGGCGGTGGAGGCGATCCCGTTCGAGTCGCCGAACCTGTTCGAGGTGCACCAGATCCTGCTCGCCATGAACGGGACCTACATCCTGGAGAACATGAACACGGCCGACCTCGCCAAGGACAAGGGCTACGAGTTCCTGTTCGTGCTGGGTCAGCCGCGCTGGCGCGGCGGCGTCCAGGGCATGATCAACCCGATCGCGATCCGTTAAGCTCCGCCGATCTCCTCGTGAGGGCATCCCGGGAGCGCCGCGTCCTCACGAGGAGTCTGGAATCGTCCTGCGAAAGCAAGCCTTGGACAAGGAGTCCGCCGCAGGCGCGCCTGGAGCGAGCCGGCCGACACAGACCTGGGACCGGTCGGTCAGTCGACCAAGCCGCCCCTATCGGACGTTAATGGAGGTAGGCGAGCAACAAGGCACTCGCCATGTCTCGCGCACGCGGGGCGAGCGCCGCGTCCGACAATTCGCCCGCAGTCCAGAAGGACAACACGCCGCGGAAACTGAAGGCGAGTTGCTCTGGAAGGCAGCACAGCGCTTGTTCTCGCCGGCTGGCCGTCAGTCCCTCTCCCTTTCCCAAGGCCAGTGCCCAGAAGGCAGTGGATCGGGAAAGCGTCTGACCGGGCGAAGCCTGGGCGGCACCCAGCCATCCCATCACGGTCCGGTTCACGTCTGGATTCTCCAACATCACCGCCACCGCCGTATCAATAGCCAATAGCACGCGTGTCTTCGTATCTCTCGATGGTGGCGCGGCGGTGTACCGCGTCTCCATGGTGTCGATCCGACGTATGGAGAGAGCCTGCATGATCGCAGCCTTGTTGCCAAACTGATTGAATGGCGTCGCGAAGCTGACCCCCGCCTCAGCGGCAAGGTCTCGCATCGAGAAATCGGCCCTGCCCTGACGGAGAAGCCGCTCTGCCGCATCGAGGACGTGCCGACGAAGCGGCTCGCCTCTCATGCCAATGGATGAATGTTCGGTCTTGCGAGGTGCCATGCAATATCTATATCATGATATAGATAACCCTGTCATGCGGAGTTGTACGATGGCGGCTGCCGAATCGAAGATTTTCCTCGTCACTGGCGTCAGTTCGGGCTTGGGCCGAGCGTTCGCAAAGGGCGCGCTGGCCGCCGGCCATCGGGTGATCGGGACCGTGCGAAGGGTCGGGGATGCCGAGGCTTTTGCCGCGCTTGCAGCGGGCAAGGCTCATCCTCTCGTGATCGATGTTACCGATTTCGATGCAATCCCGGCTGCTGTGGCAGAGGCCGAGAAGCAGATTGGCGCGATCGACGTCCTGGTGAACAATGCCGGCTACGGTCACGAGGGCACGCTGGAGGAGTCCTCGCTCGACGATCTGCAGCGGCAGTTCGCCGCCAACGTGTTCGGCCCTGTCGCGATGATGAAGGCCGTGTTGCCGGGGATGCGCGCGAGGCGGCGCGGCCATATCGTCAACGTGACCTCCATGGGCGGCTTCATCACCATGCCCGGGATCAGCTTCTATTGCGGCAGCAAGTTCGCGCTGGAGGGCATCTCGGAGTCGCTCGGCAAGGAAGTGGCCCCCTTCGGCATCCGCGTCATTGCACTTGCGCCCGGTCAGTTTCGTACCGATTGGGCAGGACGGTCCATGGATCGCACGCCGCGCAGCATCTCGGACTACGACGCCGTCATGGATCCGATTCGCGCCGCCCGATTGGCCAAGAGCGGAAACCAACCCGGCGATCCCGCGAAGGCCGCACAGGCATTGCTTGCCCTCGTGGAAGCCGAAAAACCGCCTGTGCGGCTGTTCCTCGGTGAGGACGCGCTGGCCCTGGTCGAGCAGAAGATCGAGGGCATGAAAGCCGAAGTGAGTGCCTGGAACAAGCTCTCGCGCTCCACCAGCTTCGCTTGATGATCCAAAGCCGGCGCATCCGGGAAAGACTGCAACGCTCGACATCTGGGCCGGTCGACTCGCGTGCGTGAGCTTCATCGGGGCGGCGAAGCGATGCACGTCCTCACCTGCTGGCCCGCCACGCACCTGCGTGTTAAGCGCATTGCCATGCCCGCCCCCATCCTCCCCCTCATCGAAGCCGCTGGCCGCTGGCCCGAGCGCGGCGCGCTCGTCGGCCTCGATCTCGGCACCAAGACCATCGGCGTCGCCGTGTCCGATCCGGACCGGCGGCTCGCCACCGGCGTCGAGACGATCCAGCGCAAGGCCTTCAAGGCCGACGCGGCGCGACTGCTGGCGATTTGCACCGAGCGCAAGGTGGTCGGCTTGGTGCTGGGCCTGCCCATCAACATGGATGGCAGCGAGGGGCCGCGGGCGCAATCGACCCGGGCGTTCGCGCGCAATCTCGCCGGCCTCACCGACCTGCCGATCGGCCTGTGGGACGAGCGGCTGTCGACGGCGGCGGTCGAGCGCGAGCTGATCGGCATGGATGTCAGCCGCGCCAGGCGCGCCGAGGTGATCGACACGCATGCGGCGATCTTCATCCTGCAGGGAGCGCTCGATCGGCTTGCGACCTTGCGCCAGTCCGGTCGCTAGCCCATGAGCCCCGTCGCCGCGGCGCTCGCGCCGGTATTCCTGCTGATCGTGGTCGGCTTCGGCCTGCGGCGCAGCCTGATCCGGCTGGATACGCAATGGCACGGGCTCGAGCGGCTGACTTATTATGTGCTGTTTCCGGCGCTGCTGATGCAGAGCCTGGTGAAGGCCGATCTCGGCAAGGTGCCGGTCGCCGGCATCGGCGGCGCCTTGTTCCTGGCGATGCTGGCGATGTCGGCGCTGTGCCTCGTGCTGCGGCCGCTGCTCACCCGCTCCGGCATCGATGGTCCGGCCTTCACCTCGATCTTCCAAGGGGCAACCCGCTGGCAGACCTACGTCGCGCTCAGCGTCGCCGGCAGCCTGTTCGGCGCGTCCGGGCTTGCGGCGGCGTCGGTGGCGATGATCGCGATCATCCCAATGGTCAACGTGTTCAGCGTCGCCGTGCTCGCCCACTACGCCTCGCCGACCCGCCGCTCGATGCGTGAGATCCTTGCCACCATCGTGCGCAATCCGCTGATCTGGGCCTGCATCGCCGGGCTCGCGCTGAACGTGGCGCATATGCCGCTGCCAAAGCTCTGGCACGATGCCGCCGATGCGCTCGGACAGGCCTCGCTGCCGATCGGCCTGCTGGTGACCGGCGCCGGCCTGCACTTCGAAGGCTTGCGCCGCGCTGGCCCGGCCGCTGCGCTCGGCGTCGTGCTCAAGCTGGTCTTGATGCCCCTCCTCGCGATCGGGCTCGCCGGATGGTTCGGCGTCACCGGCCCGAGCCTCGTCGTCGTCGCGATCTGCGCGGCGGTGCCGACCTCGCCGAGCGCCTATGTGCTGGCCAAGCAGATGGGCGGCGACGCGCCGCTGCTGGCGCAGATCATCTCGCTGCAAACGGTGCTGGCGGCGCTGACCATGCCGCTCGCGATCGCCTGGGCGAGCTGAACGCGTCCGTTCAGGAAGAACCGCTGGCCAGCCACATGGTCTGCACCGTGGCGGCGAGGTTGTTGAGGCCGTGCAGCACCATGGTCAGATAGGTGGAGTGGGTACGAGAGCGCAGATAGCCGAACCACACGCCGAGGGAAAACACGTTGAGCAGGGCGAACCAGTCGTACTGGAGATGCAGGACGGTCCACAACAAGGACGACAGCACGATGGCGCCGGGCACGCGCAGGAAGGAGTCCGACCAGCCGCGGTAGAGAAAGCCGCGCGCCATCAGCTCTTCCGACACCGGTGCGGCGACGCAGAAGGCGATGACCATCAGCCAGACCACGCCGTCGCCTCTGGCGGTCTTCATGATGTCCACCATGAAGCTCGCCGACTTCTCTTCGCGTCCCGTCAGCTGTGCCGCCAGCTCCCAGCATCCCAGGATCACGACCATCCCGACAACGCCAAAGACGAAATTTTTCCAGCCGGTCCAGCGCAGGCCGAGATAGTCGACGAACGACATGCGGGTGTGGCGGACGGCAAAATAGATCGGGATCAAAATGGCCGGGACGCCCATGATCGCCGACAGCGAGACCGTGAGCGACCGGCTCGCGATCTGGATCATGGCCAACTGAAACGCGGCCATGCTGTCGATTGGACCCTCATGGCGCAGCAGGAAATAGACGATCGGAGTCAGCTGGCCGATGAAGAACACGACGATGATGAGGAGGCCCCACAGCAAGGTGCGCCAGAAGCCGAGCGTGCGCGGCTGATGATGCGCCGGAACGACCTGCTGCGGCGGGTTGCCCGGATCGAGCGAATCCATCACGGCGGCTTCGGGAGTGTCGGTCAAGGCAGCGCGCGCTCCAGCAAGCTACGGATGTCTGAGCGATCGAGATCGACCGCGCCATACATGCTCGGGTGAACATTGGCGAGCCGCGTAGCGGCGAAAAGCTCCGCATGAGCGGGCATAACGAGGTTGAGCGCGGCGGCGGCTGCGAGCAGCGCCAACTTCTCGACTGCGAGGCGCGCGACGCGCTCGGAATCCGGCCGGCGGAAGCTGGTCTCGATGAAGGCGAGCGAATCCGCCGCGCCGGGCAACCCGCTGGTCTCTGCTTTCAGATGCATCAGGACGTGCGCGGCCGCCTCCGCCTCGCGCGCCAGCGCCCGCAGCACGTCCAGGCACATGACGTTGCCCGAGCCTTCCCAGATCGCATTGACCGGCGACTCCCGGAAATGGCGGGCGAGGATGCCGTCCTCGACATAGCCGTTGCCGCCCAGGCATTCCATCGCCTCATACAGGAACGGCGGCGCGCTCTTGCAGACCCAGTATTTGATCGCCGGTGTCAGCAGCCGCACGTAGTTCGCCTCCCGCGGCGACAGAGGCGCGCGATCGAACGCCTGACACAGCCGCATCACCAGCGCCACCGTCGCCTCGACATGGAGAGCCATGTCGGCGAGCACCGCCTGCATCAGCGGCTGGTCGGCGAGATGCTTCTGGAACACGCTGCGATGGCGCGCATGATGCAGCGCGTGCGCGAGCCCCGAGCGCATCAGGCCGGCAGACGAGATCGCGCAATCCTGCCGCGTCAGTTGCACCATCTGGATGATGGTGCTGATGCCCCTGCCCTCGTCGCCGACCCGCTCGGCATAGGCGCCGACGAACTCCACCTCCGACGAGGCATTGGAGCGGTTGCCGAGCTTGTCCTTCAAGCGCTGGAACTGGATCGCGTTCACCGAGCCATCCGGCTTGAAGCGCGGCATGAAGAAGCAGGTCAGGCCGGCATCGGCCTGCGCCAGCACCAGGAAGGCGTCGCACATCGGCGCCGACATGAACCATTTATGCCCCGTGATGCGATAGCCATCGGTCGTACGCTCAGCGCGCGTCAGGTTGGCGCGCACGTCGGTCCCGCCCTGCTTCTCGGTCATGCCCATGCCGAGTGTCATGCCGCGTTTTTGCCACCACGGCGCAAACGCCGGATCGTAGTCATCGGTCGCGATGACCGGCATCGCTCTTGCCAGCAGATCAGGCTGGGCGGCCAGCGCCGCCACCGAGGCCCGCGTCATGGTAATCGGGCAGAGATGGCCGCTCTCGACCTGCGAGGCGATATAGAACTTCGCGGCGCGCACCACCTCCGAGCAGCCGCCGACGGGCTGGCCTTCTGCCGTCCATGTCGAATTGTGCAGGCCGGCCGCAGCTGAGCGCGTCATCATCGCATGGTAGGCCGGATGAAATTCGACGACGTCTCGCCGAAAGCCCTTGGCGTCGAAGCTGCGCAGCTTCGGCGTGTTCTCATTGGCGAGCCGGCCCTGCTCGGCCATCTCGGCCGAGCCCCATAGCTTGCCGAAAGCTGTCAGCTCCTGCTCGGCTCCGGCACCATCATTGGCCTTCAAGGCATCCATCAACGGCCGGTCCGCCGTGAACAGATTGACGTCCTCGAACGGCGGCGACTGGTTGAAGACCTCATGGGTCGCGAAGGAAGACTGCGTCATGGCCGTGCCCTACAGAGATCGATCATCGGCGCGGCCGAATGGGAAAAACATAAGTCGTCGCGCCAGCGCCCGGCAGCGAAAAGTGCCACCACTCCTTGGCATAGTTCACAAAACCTTGCCGCGCCATCACCGCGACCAGTTCGTTGCGCCAGCGGCGCTGCTCCGGTGTCAGGTTCTGCGCGGCGGTATGAGCCTTCACGTCGGAACAATCGTAGCCGGTTCCCATGTCGACGCCGCCCTCGGGCGCGCGTAGCGCTGCGGGCGCGGTGCAGTCCGCGTAGTCCTTGGCCGGGTCGAACGCCGCGGAATTGTCGGCCGCGAGCTCGACCAGCGTGAGATCGAGCGCCGCACCGGTCGAATGGCTCGAACGCACGGCGATGTAGCCGAGACGGAACAGGTCCTGCTTGGCAATGCGCGGACTGTAGCGGCGGCCGGCCGTGGTCTCGACGCCGTCCTGCGACCAGGCCAGCATCTCTGCGACCGCACGCACCGGCCGGTAGCAGTCGAGCATCTTCAGCGACAGGCCGCGCGGCCGCAGCTCGGCCTGAGCCGCCTGCAGCCGCCGCGCCACGTCACGCGTCACGACGCATTCGGCCGCCTCGTAGCCCGGCAAGGGTCGGCCGACGAAATTGTTGCTGCCGGCATAACGGATGTCCTGGAGGATCGTCGGGTCGATGTCGCGGAGATAGACGAAATCGAACGGCAACGCGGCCGCGCCGGCCGGCACGATCGCCGCCAGCAAGATCAGGGCGTATCGGAGCGGACCTCTTCCGGCGATGGCCCGCCAGTCCCCGGTTTGGAGCCCCCCGAGAGGCTCGGAAGACGGAACGGGGGAAAACTCGGAACCCCGGCTTTCGGCCTTGCCCCCCATGGAAACCGCGCCTATAGCTCTGGCTTTAATGGCAACCTCTCCGAAATCGACTTTCGTCCTCGGGCACCGGCATTTGCTGGGAATCGAGGGCCTTTCCGCCCACGACATCACCGGCCTCCTCGATCTGTCCGAGGAGTATGTCGAACTGAATCGTCAGGTCGACAAGAAGCGCACCGTGCTGCGCGGCCGCACCCAGGTCAACCTGTTCTTCGAGGCCTCGACGCGGACCCAGTCGTCGTTCGAGATCGCTGGCAAGCGGCTCGGCGCCGACGTCATGAACATGTCGGTGTCGTCCTCGTCCATGCGCAAGGGCGAGACCCTGATGGACACCGCGGTCACCCTGAACGCGATGCATCCGGACATCCTGGTCGTCCGTCACCACGCCTCCGGCGCGGTGGAGCTGCTGGCGCGCAAGGTCGACGGCTCCGTGATCAATGCCGGTGACGGCGCGCACGAGCATCCGACCCAGGCGCTGCTCGATGCGCTGACCATCCGCCGCAACAAGGGTCGCATCGAGGGGCTGGTCATCGCGATCTGCGGCGACGTGCTGCATTCGCGCGTCGCGCGCTCCAACATCCTGCTGCTGAATACGATGGGCGCCCGCGTCCGCATCGTCGCGCCCTCCACTTTGCTGCCGCCGGGCATCGAGCGCATGGGCGTCGAGGTCGCGCGCGACATGCGCGAAGGGCTCAACGGCGCCGACATCGTCATGATGCTGCGGCTGCAGCGCGAGCGCATGAACGGCTCGTTCGTGCCGTCCTCGTCGGAATATTTCCAGTATTTCGGGCTCGACCAGAAGAAGCTCGCCTACGCCAAGCCGGACGCGCTGGTCATGCATCCGGGACCGATGAACCGCGGCGTCGAGATCGAATCCATCGTCGCCGACGGCGCGCAATCGCTGATCCGGGAGCAGGTCGAAATGGGCGTGGCCGTGCGCATGGCCGTGCTCGAGGCTCTGGCCCGCAACCTGCCCAACGCGTGATACAGAAGTCGGGACCAAACGCCATGCTGACCGACCGCCGCCCGATCCTGCTTGCCAATGCGCGCGTGATCGATCCCTCCCGCGACTTCGACGGCCCCGGCGACGTGCTGATCGCCGACGGCGTGATCCGCGACCTCAAGCGCGGCATCGGCGCCGCGGGCGTGCCGGAGGGCACCGATGTCGTCAACTGCGCAGGCAAGATCGTGGCCCCCGGCCTGATCGACATGTGCGCCTTCGTCGGCGAGCCGGGTCTGGGCCATCGCGAGACCTTCGCCAGCGCCAGCCAGGCCGCCGCCACCGGCGGCATCACCACCATCATCTGCCAGCCCGGCACCGAGCCGGTGATCGACAATTCGGCGACCGTCGACTTCGTGCTGCGCCGCGCCCGCGACACCGCGATCGTCAACATCCAGCCGATGGCGGCGCTGACCAAGGGCCTGCGCGGCGAGGAGATGACCGAGATCGGGCTGTTGCGCGCCGCCGGCGCCGTCGCCTTCTCCAACGGCCACACCAGCGTGATGAACGCGCAGGTGATGCGCCGCGCACTGACCTATGCGCGGGATTTCGACGCCCTGATCGTGCATCACACCGAAGATCCCAATCTCGTCGGCGAAGGCGTCATGAACGAAGGCGAGTTCGCCTCGCGGCTCGGCCTCTACGGCATCCCGCCCGCAGCGGAAGCCGTGGTACTCGAACGCGACATGCGCCTGGTGGCGCTCAGCAAGGGCCGCTATCACGCCGCCGCGCTGAGCTCGGTGGACTCGCTCGACATTCTCAGGCGCGCGCGCGAAGCCGGCCTCACCGTGAGCGCGTCGGTCTCGATCAACCACGTGACGCTGAACGAGAACGACATCGGCCCCTACCGCACCTTCCTCAAGCTGACGCCGCCGCTGCGCACCGAGGCCGACCGCCGCGCATTGGTCGAAGCGCTGGCCTCGGGCCTCATCGACGTCATCATGTCGGACCACACGCCGCAGGACGTCGAGGTCAAGCGGCTGCCGTTCGCGGAGGCTGCGAGCGGCGCGGTCGGGCTCGAGACCATGCTGCCGGCGGCGTTGCGGCTCGTGCACAATGGCGAGCTCAGCTGGACGACCCTGATCCGCGCGATGTCGACGCGGCCCGCCGAGCTGCTCGGCCTGCCCGGCGGCAGCTTGCGGGCAGGCGCGCCGGCCGACATCATCGTGATCGATCCGGACGTGCCCTGGATCCTCGATCCGGCCGACCTGAAATCGCTATGCAAGAACACGCCGTTCGACGAAGCCCGCTTCACCGGCCGCGTGGTCCGCACCATCGTCGGCGGCCGCACCGTGTTCGAACATGTCTGACGCAAGGCGAAGCTTGGAAGGAGTGGTGTGATGGGTTCCGAAGCCTTCCTGCCGGTCGCTCTCATCATCGGCTATCTCCTGGGGTCGATCCCGTTCGGCCTGATCCTGACCAAGCTGGCCGGCACGCAGGATCTGCGCAGCATCGGCTCCGGCAATATCGGCGCCACCAACGTGCTGCGCACCGGACGCAAGGGGCTCGCGGCAGCAACCCTGCTCGGCGACGCGCTGAAGGGTACGGCGGCGGTCATCATCTCGGGCTATCTCGGCGGCCCGAATGCCGCGATGATCGCGGGCCTCGGCGCCTTCCTCGGTCACTTGTTCCCGGTGTGGCTGAAGTTCCGCGGCGGCAAAGGTGTCGCCGTTTACATCGGTGTTTTGATCGGTCTGTTCTGGCCGGGCGCGATCTTCTTCTGCCTGGTCTGGCTCGCCACCGCATTCGCGCTCCGCTACTCATCACTCGCGGCACTCGTCGCCAGCGTGCTGACACCCATCGTGTTGTGGGCATTCGGCCACACCGCGCTGGCGGCCTTGTTCGCCCTGCTCACACTGTTGCTCATTTACATGCATCGCGAAAACATCAAGCGATTGCAGTTGGGCACCGAGAGCAAGATCGGGGCGAAGAAGTAGTCGCTCCGGACAAATACGGAGCAAATACGGAAAACCTGTGTTGCGCCCTGATTTCACAGCGGCTGCGCAGCAACACCGGCGATTCATCAGCTCATAAGTTAACGCGGGACTCTGGCGTGAATCATGATTGCCTGTCATGATTCCTGCATGTGGTTACGCAAGACCAACTCCAGCGGTTCGTCGGCCACGCACGATGACCGTACTGATCAGGCTCCGGCGCAGCAGAAGGCGGCCCCGGCCCGGTCGAACGCCAGCCTGCTGCTATCGGCCGCTGAGATCTGGTCGACCGGCATCACGGCCGCTGCAGAACCGGCGCAGACGCCCGAGACGCCTGCCGGGCCGGTCATGTCGGACGTCGCGCTCCCCGCCGAAATATCCGAGCCCAGCCCTGAGCCGGAACGAGCCGATGGCGCGCCGGCCGTCGCCGAGATGATCATGGCGGCCACGAGCACGCCCGTGGTCAGCGAGACCAAGACCGCAGAGGCGCCCGAGCGAACGCTCGCGGAGACGATCGCAACGGTTACGCTGCCGCCGCCGCCCCGGACATGGCCGCCGCGCAAGCTGTCGCTGGCCCTGCAGGGCGGCGGAACGTTCTCGGCCTTCACCTGGGGCGTGCTCGATCGCCTGCTCGAGGAACCCGGTTGCGACTTCGACACCATCAGCGGCGCCAGCGCCGGTGCGGTCAACGCCGCGCTGCTCGCAAGCGGGCTCGCCAAGGGCGGCCGCGACGAGGCGCGCAACCGGCTCGCTTTGTTCTGGACCCGGCTGATGGAGGAGGCGTCGTTCCGATCGCTGCTGGTGATCGGCGCGTACTCGCCGGCGAGCAGCTCGGTGTCGTTCGGTGCGGGGCTGCGCGGCGGACGCGCCGACCCGCTCGATCTCGATCCGCTCCGCGACATCCTCCGCGAGACGATCGATTTCGACGCCGTGCAGGGCCCGGCCGCGCCCCGCCTGCTGGTTGCGGCGACCCGGGCCCGTGACGGCCTGCCGCAGATCTTCCGCAATGCCGGCATCACGCCAGATGCACTGCTCGCCTCCACCTGTCCCGCGCAACTGCACGCCGCCGTCGACATCGAGGGCGAAGCGTATTGGGACGGCGGCTACGTCACCAATCCGCCGCTGATCCAGATCGCGCATGAGTCCAGCGCCGCCGACCTGCTGGTCGTTCAGGTCACGCCCGCGCGCGACGGCCATGTCCCGATGACCTCGGCCGCGATCGATCGCCGCCTCGACCAGATCGCCG
This sequence comes from Bradyrhizobium sp. SZCCHNS3052, assembly GCF_032484495.1. Taxonomy (NCBI): domain Bacteria; kingdom Pseudomonadati; phylum Pseudomonadota; class Alphaproteobacteria; order Hyphomicrobiales; family Nitrobacteraceae; genus Bradyrhizobium; species Bradyrhizobium sp. SZCCHNS3052. The sequence goes on from NZ_JAUETB010000006.1 coordinate 252,568, forward strand.
GCAATGCGGTCCTGAACGCCGAGCTCGCGGCGCTCGAATGGGCGCGCAGCGACGGCCTGCATCCGCCGCGCGTCCATCGGCTTGCGGCCGAGGACGAGATCGAAGCCCTGGCACAGCGCGATGCGACCGATCTCGGCAGCGACTTCGTCGAGCTGCTGTACCAGCGCGGACGCGACGCAGCCGAGCGCTGGCTGCGCGAAGCTCCGGTCGGCACCACGCCAGCCATCCAGGGCGATCAGCCGGTGCTATCGTCTCCGGTGTCCGAGTCCGAGGATGTGCGCGACGTCGCGCCGGCGTAGCGCGCCCTCTTCCCTGCGTCCTCGGGTTGCTCCATTCTAGTCCCCGGTAAAGGGGGCTTTGCGTGGATGCCATCAACACGACGATCGAGCTGAGCGACACCGAGCGGCGCGACCGGCTGCGCCTGATCCGGTCCGACAATGTCGGCCCGCGCACCTTCCGCTCGCTGCTCGACCATTTCGGCACCGCGCGCGTAGCGCTCGACCGGCTGCCCGATCTGGCACGCCGCGGCGGCGCGGCCGGAGCCGGCCGGATCTGCACGGTCGGCGAAGCCGAGGCCGAACTCGAAGCCTGCAAACGGCAAGGCGTCGAACTGCGGGCGCCGGACGAGGACGGCTATCCGCCCCGCCTCGGCACCTGCGAGGATGCGCCTCCGCTGCTCGCGGTGCGTGGCGCCCGCGAGACGTTGATGCGCCCGATGATCGCCATCGTCGGCTCGCGCAACGCCTCCGCCGCCGGGCTGAAATTCGCCGGCCAGATCGCCCATGAGCTCGGCCAGGCCGGCTTCGTCGTCATCTCCGGCCTCGCCCGCGGCATCGATCAGGCTGCGCATCGCGCGAGCCTCGGCAGCGGCACGGTCGCGGTGCTCGCCGGCGGCCATGACCGGATCTATCCGCCGGAGCACGTCGACCTTCTCGGCGCCATCATCAGTGGCAGCGGCGCCGCAATCTCCGAGATGCCGCTCGGACACGAGCCGCGCGCCCGCGACTTTCCCCGCCGCAACCGGCTGATATCAGGCGCCTCGCTCGGCGTCGTCGTCGTCGAGGCCGCGCATCGATCGGGCTCGCTGATCACGGCGCGCATGGCCGGCGAACAGGGCCGCGAGGTCTTCGCCGTCCCGGGCTCGCCGCTCGATCCCCGCTGCGCGGGCACCAATGATCTCATCAAGCAGGGCGCCGCGCTCGTCACCGAAGCCGCAGACATCATCCAGGCCGTCGGCCCGATCATGGAGCGGCCGCTGCCCTTTTCGCTGCGCGAGCCGGAGGAGGAGTTGTTCGCCCCCGATCCCGAAAGCCACGACCGCGCGCAGATCACAGCCCTGCTCGGCCCGACCCCGGTGTCGATCGACGACCTGATCCGGATCAGCGGCCTGTCACCCGCCGTGCTGCGCATGGTGCTGCTTGAGCTCGAGCTGGCCGGCCGCCTGGAGCGCCACGGCGGCGGGATGGTGTCGCTGACCTGACTCTCAGTCAGCATCCCTGCGCGCGTCGAAGCGCGAGCGCGCCTGCTCGATCAGCTCCTGGTGCTGCATGGCCCACTGTCCGAGCGCCTGCACCGGCTGCGACAGCCCGCGGCCGAGATCGGTCAGCTCATAATCCACCCGCGGCGGGATGGTCGGAAACACCGTCCGCGTCACCAGCCCGTCGCGCTCGAGGCCGCGCAGGGTCAAGGTCAGCATTCGCTGGGAGATGCCGCCGACGAGCCGCTTCAGCTCATTGAAGCGCTTCGGCCCGTCCTGAAGCATCATGATGACGAACACGCTCCATTTGTCGCCGACACGCGCCAGGATCGAGGCCACACCCCGGCAATCATTATGATTTGGCTGCGTCGGGAGGTCGGGATCATCGCTGTCAGCAGGGGTCATGGCTGTGCCCGGGTTTCAAGAATGTGCGTTCTTGTGGGGTTACAGCACAGTCACTCATAGTGCGCCAGTTACAAACCAATACCGAGGTAACTGACCCATGACTCAACTCCTCCACATCGACTCCAGCGTGCTCGGCCCCAACTCCGTCAGCCGTCAGGTGTCCGCCGCGATCGTCGCACGGTTGCGCCAGATAACGCCGGGGCTGGAGGTGACTTACCGAGATGTCGCAGCCGAGCCGCTGTCGCATCTGTCCGGAACGCATGTCGCCGTCGCATACGGTGCGCCCGTTGAGGATCCCGCAGTGAAAGCTGATGTCGCGGCCGGACAGGCCGTCCTGGAGGAGTTCCTGGCCGCCGATATCGTCGTGATCGGCGCCCCTATGTACAACTTCTCCATCCCGAGCCAGCTCAAGGCCTGGGTCGACCGCATCGCTGTCAAGGGCAAGACTTTCACCTATGGCCCGAACGGCCCGCAAGGCCTGGCCGGTGGCAAGCGTATTATCGTGGCGGTCTCGCGCGGCGGCCATTACGGCGCGGACACGCCGATGGCGGCATTCGAACACCTGGAGACCTATTTGCGCAGTGTCTTCAGCTTCATCGGCGTCACGGATCTCGAATTCGTTGCGGCCGACGGTGTCCAGATCGGCCCGGAGCATCGCGAGCAGGCGCTGGCGAAGGCGATTCAGACGGCCGGCGGTCTCGCCGCTTGAGTCCCTCGGTGGCTGCCGCCGGCAGCCACCGCTTTCAATCCCGGGGGCAGGTCTCAAACCGCCACCGACCCGGCCGGTTAGCCCCGAAAGATCGGCGCTCCGGCCGGCGAGCTCGTGGCACCGCCATCGCCGAAGGGCCGCGGCCTGTTTCCGATCCTGGTCGCACTGCGGCAGTGGAGCGAGGAATTCGACGAGCACCCCGACGAGATCGCCACCGCGCTCGTCGACCGCGCGAACCGCAGGCCGGTTCGCAAGCGCTGCTGACCGCGGAGGACGGCCGGATGCCGGCGCCGGAGGAAACCGCCCTCGCCCCGCGGTGAGCGCGGGCGGCCGTCAGCAGAGCCTGCGGCGGCTGCGCAGCCTCAGATGCTCCTCGGCCTCAAGGTTCGCCATGCGCAGCAGGTAATCGAGCATGTCGAGACGATGGCGCTGCGCCAGATGCGACAGGCTGGCCGTCACCTCGGCGATCAGCGCCGCCGCGGCGTCGGGATCCTCCACCATCGCCTCGACGTCCGGGTCGCTTTTGTCCGCTGCCTTGGCCAACAACCGTCACCCAGCATAAGGAATTTGACGAAAAACAACCTCAAGAGAGCGCGGTTCTCATCGTGCTCCGTACAACCTGATAGGTACTTCGCCGGTCCAACGCAATCGCCTTTCAACATCCCTCGATTTGACAGGAACCCCCTCACCACCCATGTTCGGGTCAACGCAGCCGGCGCGAATCCCGCGAAGCCAGCTTCAATCCTTCCACTAAGCCATTGGAAATACATGAATATCGTCATCGTGGAGTCGCCTGCCAAGGCCAAGACGATCAACAAGTATCTGGGCTCCTCCTACGAGGTTCTGGCCTCTTTCGGTCATGTCCGCGACCTTCCGGCCAAGAACGGTTCCGTCGATCCGGACGAGAATTTCCGCATGATCTGGGAGGTCGATCCCAAGGCGGCGGGCCGACTCAACGACATCGCCAAATCGCTGAAGGGCGCTGACCGGCTGATTCTCGCCACCGACCCTGATCGCGAGGGCGAAGCGATTTCCTGGCATGTGCTGGAGGTGTTGAAGGAGAAGCGCGCGCTCAAGGATCAGAAGATCGAGCGCGTCGTCTTCAACGCCATTACCAAGCAGGCCGTCTCTGAGGCGATGAAGCACCCGCGCCAGATCGACGGTGCGCTGGTCGACGCCTACATGGCGCGCCGCGCACTTGATTACCTCGTGGGCTTCACTCTCTCTCCCGTGCTGTGGCGCAAGCTGCCGGGCGCCCGCTCGGCCGGACGCGTGCAGTCGGTCGCGCTGCGCCTCGTCTGCGATCGCGAGCTGGAGATCGAGAAGTTCGTGCCGCGCGAATACTGGTCGCTGATCGCAACCTTGGCGACGCCGCGCGGCGACACCTTCGAGGCGCGTCTCGTCGGCGCCGATGGCAAGAAGATCCAGCGGCTCGACATCGGCACCGGCGCGGAGGCCGAGGATTTCAAGACCGCGCTCAACGCGGCGAGCTACACGGTCGCGACCGTCGACGCCAAGCCGGCGCGCCGCAACCCGCAGGCGCCCTTCACGACGTCGACCCTGCAGCAGGAGGCGAGCCGCAAGCTCGGCTTCGCACCGGCGCACACGATGCGCATCGCGCAGCGTCTCTATGAAGGCATCGACATCGGCGGCGAGACCACCGGTCTCATTACCTATATGCGAACCGACGGCGTGCAGATCGACGGCTCGGCGATCACCCAGGCCCGCAAGGTGATCGGCGAGATCTACGGCAACAAATATGTGCCGGAGAGCCCGCGCCAGTACCAGGCCAAGGCCAAGAACGCCCAGGAAGCGCACGAAGCGATCCGCCCGACCGACCTGTCGCGCAAGCCGGCCGAGCTACGCAAGCGGCTCGATGACGACCAGGCCAAGCTCTACGAGCTGATCTGGACCCGCACCATCGCGAGCCAGATGGAATCCGCCGAGCTGGAGCGCACCACCGTCGACATCATCGCCAAGGCCGGCGCCCGCACCCTGGAGCTGCGCGCCACCGGCCAGGTCATCAAGTTCGACGGCTTCCTCGCGCTGTATCAGGAAGGCCGCGACGACGAGGAGGACGAGGACGGCCGCCGCCTGCCGCAGATGAGCCCGAACGAGCCGCTGAAGCGGCAGAATCTCGCCGTCACCCAGCATTTCACCGAGCCGCCGCCGCGCTTCTCGGAGGCCTCGCTGGTCAAGCGCATGGAGGAGCTCGGCATCGGCCGGCCCTCGACCTATGCCTCGATCCTGCAGGTGCTGAAGGACCGCGGCTATGTGAAGCTCGAAAAGAAGCGGCTGCACGGCGAGGACAAGGGCCGCGTCGTCATCGCCTTCCTGGAGAACTTCTTCCGCCGCTACGTCGAGTACGATTTCACGGCGGATCTCGAGGAGCAGCTCGACCGCATCTCCAACAACGAGATCGCCTGGCAGCAGGTGCTGAAGGATTTCTGGACCGGCTTCATCGGCGCCGTCGACGACATCAAGGATCTGCGCGTGGCGCAGGTGCTCGACGCGCTCGACGAGATGCTGGGGCCGCACATCTACCCGCCGCGCGACGATGGCGGCGATGTCCGGCAGTGCCCGACCTGCGGCACCGGACGGCTCAACCTCAAGGCCGGCAAGTTCGGCGCCTTCGTCGGCTGCTCGAACTATCCGGAATGCCGCTACACCCGCCCGCTCGCCGCCGACAGCGAGGCCGCGGCCGACCGCGTGCTCGGCCAGGATCCGGACACCGGCCTCGACGTCGTCGTCAAGGCCGGCCGCTTCGGCCCCTACATCCAGCTCGGCGAGCAGAAGGATTACGCCGAGGGCGAGAAGCCGAAGCGCGCCGGCATCCCGAAAGGGACGTCGCCCGCGAGCCTCGAGCTCGACTACGCGCTGAAGCTGCTGTCGCTGCCGCGTGAGGTGGGCATCCATCCGGAGACGGGTCTGCCGATCATCGCCAATCTCGGCCGCTTCGGGCCGTTCGTGAAGCACGACAAGACGTATGCGAGCCTGGAGGCCGGCGACGAGGTGTTCGACATCGGCCTCAACCGCGCCGTCACCCTGATCGCCGAGAAGATCGCCAAGGGCCCGAGCAAGCGGTTCGGCGCCGATCCCGGCAAGGCGCTCGGCGACCATCCCTCGCTCGGCCCTGTCGCCGTCAAGGCCGGCCGCTACGGCGCCTATGTCACCGCCGGCGGCGTCAACGCCACCATTCCCGGCGACAAGGAAAAGGATACGATCACGCTCGCCGAGGCGATCGCCCTGCTCGACGAGCGCGCCGCCAAGGGCGGCGGCAAGAAGGCCAAGGGCAAGGCTGCGGCGAAGCCGGCCAAGGCTGCCAGCAAAGCGGCTGCCAGCAAGGCCAAGCCGAAGACCGGCGGCGACGACGACACGCCGAAGCCGGCGAAAAAGGCCGCGGCGAAGAAGGCGGCCGCCAAACCGAAATCAGACTCCACCAGCAAGGCGCGTGCGCCGGTCGCCAAGGCCGCCAAGACCTCGGCCAAGCCTGCGACCAAGGCGACGCCCAAGAAAAGCGCCGGCAAGGCCCGCGGATGAGAAAATGACCCAAAAGCGCGACATCGGCTTCCCTTCGCGGGAGGCCATCGTCGCCTTCATCCGCGCCAATCCGGGCAAGGTTGGCACCAAGGACATCGCCCGCGCGTTCGGCCTGAAGAACGCCGATCGCGTCGCGCTCAAGCAGTTGCTGCGCGAACTCGTCGCCGACGGCACGGTGAAGAAGAGCGGCCGCAAGAAGGTCGTCGAGACCGCGTCCCTGCCGGCCACGCTGGTCGCCGACATCACCGGGCGCGACAGCGACGGCGAATTGATCGCCAAGCCGGCCGAGTGGGACGAGGCCGAGCAGTCCGAGCCGCCGCGCATCCGCATCCACACGCCGCGTCATGCCGGGCCAGGTTCGGTGGCCGGCGTCGGCGACCGCGCGCTGCTGCGGGTCGAGCCGATCAAGGATGATGGCGGCGTGTCCTATCGCGGCCGCGTCCTCAAGGTGCTGGATCAGGCGCGGCCGCGCGTGCTCGGCATTTTCCGCAGCAATCCAGGCGGCGGCGGCCGCCTGATTCCGGTCGACAAGAAGCAGGCCGGACGGGAGCTCTCCATCGCCCCCGCCGACACCAAGGACGCCAAGGACGGCGATCTCATCAGCGTCGACCTGCTGCGCGGCCGCGGCTACGGCCTGCCCTCGGGCCGGGTGAAGGAGCGCTACGGCTCGGTCGCGACCGAGAAGGCGATCAGCCTGATCGCCATCCATGCCCACGAGATCCCGATGGACTTCTCGGCCGCAGCCGTCGCTGAGGCCGAAGCCGCGCAGCCCGCGACCTTGAAGGGCCGCGAGGACTGGCGCGAGCTGCCGCTGGTCACGATCGATCCGCCCGATGCCAAGGACCACGACGACGCGGTTCATGCCGAGCCGGATCCCGATCCGAACAATGTCGGCGGCTTCATTGTCCATGTCGCCATCGCCGACGTCGCCTACTATGTGCGGCCGGGATCGGCGCTCGACCGCGACGCGCTGATCCGCGGCAACTCGGTGTATTTCCCCGACCGCGTCGTGCCGATGCTGCCGGAGCGCATCTCCAACAATCTGTGCTCGCTGGTGCCGGGCGAAGCGCGCGGCGCGCTCGCCGTGCGCATGGTGCTCGGGGCCGACGGCCGCAAGCGCTCGCACTCGTTCCACCGCGTGCTGATGCGCTCGGCCGCCAAACTGTCCTACGCACAGGCGCAGGCCGCCATCGATGGCAAGCCGGACGACGTCACCGGTCCCCTGCTCGAGCCGATCCTGAAGCCGCTCTATGCGGCCTATGAGGTCGCCAAGCGCGGCCGGGACGCGCGCGATCCGCTCGACCTCGACATTCCCGAGCGCAAGATCCTGCTCAAGAAAGACGGCACGGTCGACCGCGTCGTCGTGCCGGAGCGCCTCGACGCCCATAGACTGATCGAGGAGTTCATGATCTCGGCCAACGTCGCCGCGGCCGAACTGCTGGAGAAGAAGGCGCTGCCGCTGATCTACCGCGTGCATGACGAGCCGACGGTGGAGAAGATCCATGCGCTGCAGGAATTCCTGAAGACGCTCGACGTGCCCTTTGCCAAGAGCGGCGCGCTCAGGCCATCGCTGTTCAACCGCGTGCTGACGCTGGTGGCCGGCCAGGACTACGAGCATCTCGTCAACGAGGTCGTGCTGCGCTCGCAGGCGCAGGCGGAATATTCGACCGACAATTACGGACATTTCGGCCTGAACCTCCGCCGCTACGCGCATTTCACCTCGCCGATCCGCCGCTACGCCGACCTCGTCGTGCATCGCGGCCTGCTGCGCGCGCTGGGCCTCGGTGACGGCGCCCTGCCCGACAGCGAGACGCCGGATCATCTCACCGAGGTCGCGGCGCAGATCTCGGTCACCGAGCGGCGGGCGATGAAGGCCGAGCGCGAGACAGCCGACCGCCTGATCGCCCACCACCTCGCCGACCGCATCGGCGCGACGTTCCAGGGCCGCATTTCCGGCGTCACCCGCGCCGGCCTCTTCATCAAGCTCGACGATACCGGCGCCGACGGCCTGGTTCCGATCCGGACCCTCGGCACGGAATATTTCGACTATGATGAGACGCGGCATGCGCTGATCGGCCAGCGCAGCGGTGCCATGCACCGGCTGGGTGACGTCGTCGACGTGCGTCTGGTAGAAGCTCAGCCGGTGGCCGGCGCGCTGCGCTTCGAACTCTTGACGCAGGCCGACGTGCTTGTCTCGCGCCACGGCCGCCGCGAGCGGCCGAAGGGCAAGGCCGGGATCAAGGCAAGGGCCAAGAGCAAGGCAACGAAGCGCGCCAAGGCCGAGGCGCGGCCGAAGCACAAAGAAAAGAACCGCAAGGAAAGTCAAACGGCAGGGGCAAAACGCAAGCCCGGCACATCGAAGAAAGGCAGATCGTGGACGCCATGACCTCAACGCCCAGCACATTGCCCCCGCAGACGTGGACGCGCGACACCGGCCTCGCCGAGAAGCGCGACGTCTGGACAGCGATGAAGCGCGGCCTGCGCGGCCGCTGCCCGCGCTGCGGCGAGGGCAAGCTGTTCCGCGCCTTCCTGAAGGTCGCGGACAACTGCGACCGCTGCGGCCAGGATTTCTCCGGGCATCGCGCCGACGATCTTCCAGCCTATCTCGTGATCGTCATCGTCGGCCACATCATCGTGCCGCTGGTGCTCTCGATCGAGACCAACTACGCGCCGCCGGTGGCGCTGCAGCTCGCGATCTATCTGCCGGTGACCTTGGTCGCCGCGCTCGCCTTGATTCAGCCGGTCAAGGGCGCCGTCGTCGGGCTGCAATGGGCGTTCCGCATGCACGGCTTCGACGACAATCCGGTGGAAGGCATTCCGCCGGTCTGAGCGACCAGACAATCAACGAATAAGAAAAAGCGGGGAGGACATGAGCGAGACGGCACAGGCCACGGGCGCAGCGGCGGGCAAGCCGGCCGAGAAGGAAGCCGACCATCATCCCTACACCAAGCCGAAGGATGCTGCGACGTTGATCCTGGTGGATCGCAGCGGCACGGTGCCGAAGGTGCTGGTCGGCAAGCGCCACGACAAGGTCGTGTTCATGCCCGGCAAGTTCGTCTTCCCGGGCGGCCGCGTCGACAAGTCAGATCATCGCATCCCCGTCGCAGCGCCGATGCCGGCCGAGCTCGAAGCCAATCTGTTCAAGGGCAAGCCGCAGACGACGGCCTCGCGCGCGAAGTCGCTCGCCGTCGCCGCGATCCGCGAGGCCTGTGAGGAAACCGGTCTCTGTCTCGGACGCAAGGTCGGCGGCTCCGCGCCGAAACTGGACGGGCCATGGGCGCCGTTCGCTGACGCCGGCCTGCTGCCCGATCCCTCCGGCCTGTTCCTGATCGCCCGCGCCATCACCCCGCCCGGCCGCATCAAGCGCTTCGACACGCGCTTCTTCACCGCCGATGCCTCCGCCATCACCCATCGCGTCGACGGCGTGATCCACGCCGATGCGGAGCTGGTCGAGCTGGTCTGGGTCGAGCTCGGCTCCAAGCCGCTCGCCGATCTGCACCCGATGACCAAGAACGTGCTCCACGAGCTCGACCGCCGCCTCGCCACCGGCCCGCTGCGCCACGACGCCCCGGTGCCGTTCTTCCACTTCTACGGCGGCAAGATGCAGAAGGACGTGCTGGGCGGGTGATCGCCGCGTATTCGATCATCCATCGTCGATGATAGCGGTCGCCTCGATTTCGAGCAGCGAGCGGACAATGGTGTCGTCCCGGCGAACGCGGGGATGACACAATTGTTTGGATCGCTTGCTCGGCACTTCATGGAATGAGCGTGCTACGTCCGCCAGCAAAAACGAAATCGTGTTCTGCGGCGGGTTGCTGACACGCATGGGCCGCGTTCCTATCTGCTCAAGATAGCAATCATCGCGGACACCCCATGGCCCCACGTCAACTCAAGCTCGGCGCCTTCATGCGTCCGGTCTCCATCCACACCGGCGCGTGGCGCTATCCCGGCGCCTGGCCGGACGCCAATTTCAACTTCGCGCATCTCAAGCGGCTCATCCGGAAATTGGAGGCCGGCAAGTTCGACGCCTTCTTCATGGCCGATCATCTGGCCGTGCTGAACATGCCGATCAATGCGCTCAAGCGCAGCCACACCGTGACGTCGTTCGAACCGTTCACGCTGCTCTCGGCGCTGTCGGCGGTGACCGAGAATATCGGCCTGATCGCGACCGGATCGACCACCTTCGACGAGCCCTATCACCTCGCCCGCCGCTTCGCTTCCCTCGACCACATCTCCGGCGGCCGCGCCGGCTGGAACATCGTCACCACGTCGAATCCAGATGCCGCGCTGAATTTCGGGCTCGACGACCACATGGAGCATGCCGAGCGCTACAAGCGCGCCCGCGAGTTCTACGACGTCGTCACCGGCCTGTGGGATTCGTTTGCCGACGATGCCTTCGTGCGCGACGTCGAGAGCGGGCTGTTCTTCGATCCCGACAAGATGCACGTGCTCGACCACAAGGGCAAATATCTGAAAGTCCGCGGCCCGCTCAACATCGCCCGCCCCGTGCAGGGCTGGCCGGTGATCGTACAGGCCGGCGCCTCGGAGGATGGCAAGCAGCTCGCGGCGGAGACCGCGGAGGCCGTGTTCACAGGCGGCGGCAGCCTCGCCGATGGGCAGAAGCTCTATGCCGACATCAAGGGCCGCATGGACAAGATCGGCCGTGATCCTGAGCATCTGAAGATCCTGCCCGGCGCCTTCGTGGTGGTCGGCGACAGCGTCGACGAGGCGAAGGAGAAGCGCGCGCTGCTCGACAGCATGGTGCATTACGACAGCGCCATCGCCTCGCTCTCGGTCATCCTCGGCACCGACGCTTCCGGCTTCGATCCCGACGGTCCGCTGCCTGATATCCCCGAGACCAACGCCTCCAAGAGCGGCCGCCAGCGCCTGGTCGATGTCGCCGCGCGCGACCAGCTCACGGTGCGGCAACTGGCGCAGCGGGTCGGCGGCTACGGCGGTCTGTCCTTCGTCGGCACAGCCAAGACGATCGCCGACCAGATGCAGGAGTGGCTGGAAAGCCGTGGGTCGGACGGTTTCAACATCATGTTCCCGTTCCTCCCCGCAGGGCTCGACGACGTCGTCGACAAGGTGATTCCCGAGCTGCAGCGCCGCGGGATCTTCCGGACGGAGTATGAGGGGCCGACCCTGCGGGACAATCTCGGCCTGCCCCGACCGAAAAACCGCTTCTTCGCGGCCTAGGGACCCCAGAATCTGGCCCTCAAACCTTGACTTTGGGGGCTGGCTGGGTAGGTTGCCCGCCAACGGCGCCCCCTCTTTGGCCGGTGCCCACCCCCGATCCCGATTCCAGAGGTTCAAGACATGGCCAAAGCGGTCACCATCAAGGTCAAGCTCGTGTCGACCGCCGACACCGGCTTCTATTACGTTGCCAAGAAGAACTCGCGCACCATGACCGACAAGATGGTCAAGAAGAAGTATGACCCGGTCGCGCGCAAGCACGTCGAATTCCGCGAAGCCAAGATCAAGTAAGATCGCGGTCTGCTGCGACTTCAACGGGGCCGTTTCGGCCCCGTTTTTTATTGCGCGCGATGCTCCCACTGCTGCGGCACGGGCCGTCCGCTTCTGATCGGTCCATTGGCTGCGGCTGAATCTGGTTCCCGACTTAAGGAGCCATCAACCAAACCCGTGCGATTTGGGGTAGCGGCGCACCCCCGTAGCGTCTCCCTCCTTATCTTACCGGCAGACCAGCGATGACCGATCCTCAGACTTTGCAGTCCCGTCTCGATTTCATCGGCATCGACAATGCGACCCGAGAGGCGCTGCGGGAGCTCCGGCCGCTGATCGGCAAGGTGCTGCCCGGCCTGCTGGAGCAGTTCTACGCCCATGTCGGCAAGGTCCCGCATCTCGCCAAGATGTTCTCCAGCCAGGCCGCGATGCGGCACGCCTCGAAGGCCCAGCTCGACCATTGGATGTCGCTGGCGACCGCGAAGTTCGACGATGCCTATGTGAAGTCCGTGACGAGGATCGGCCAGGCGCACAACCGGATGGGGCTGGAGCCGCGCTGGTACATCGCCGGCTATTCGCTGATCGTGACCGGGCTGCAGAAGGCGATCGAGACGGAGATCGCGGACGGCTGGTTCGGCGGCCAGGCGGCCCGCGAGAAGAAGGCCGCGCTGCAGGCTGCGATCACCAAGGCGGCAATGATCGACATGGATCTCGCCATCTCGGTCTATCTCGATGCGGCCAAGACCGAGCAGCACGTCGCCATGCAACGCATGGCCGACGAGTTCGAAGCCACCGTCGGCCAGATCATCAACAAGGTCCATGCGGACGCGCGCACGCTCGAGGTCTCGGCCAACACGCTGAGCAAGACCGCCGAGCAGACCCAGCACCTGTCGGCCAGCGCGGCCTCGGCCTCGGGCCAGGTCTCGACCAACGTGCAGTCGGTCGCCTCGGCCGCCGAGGAGATGACCTCCTCGGTCCATGAGATCGGGCGGCAGGTCAGGGAATCGACCACCATTGCCAAGGAGGCCGTTCGCCAGATCGAGCAGACCGATGTCGGCATCAGCGAGCTGTCGCGCACCGCCGAGCGCATCGGCGACGTGCTCAAGCTGATCACCTCGATCGCCGCCCAGACCAACCTGCTTGCGCTGAACGCGACCATCGAGGCGGCGCGCGCCGGCGACGCCGGCCGCGGTTTCGCGGTGGTGGCCTCCGAGGTCAAGGCGCTGGCGTCGCAGACCGCCAAGGCCACCGAGGAGATCGGCCAGCAGATCGAAGGCATTCAGAGCGCGACGCAGTCCTCGGTCGCCTCGATCAAGCAGATCGGCGGCACCATCCAGCAGATCTCGGAGATCGCCGCCGGCATCGCCGCCGCCGTCGAGCAGCAAGGCGCCGCGACGGGGCAGATCTCGCGCAACGTGCAGGAGGTCGCCGGCGGCACCGCGCGCGTCGTCGGCAACATCGGCGACGTCAGCAAGGGCGCCAGCGCCACCGGCACCGCCTCCGCGCAGGTGCTGTCATCCGCGCACTCGCTGTCGCGCGAGAGCGATCACCTCAAGGATGAGCTGGAGAAATTCTTGCGCAGGGTCCGTGCGGCCTGACTACAAAGAAGGGCGGATCGGCGTTGGCCGTCCGCCCTGCGACGTCGAGACGCTGCGCGCCGGCTTACATCCCGTGGCTCTGGAACACCGCCGAGCAGCGCTTGCTCAGCTTGGCCCGGTTCTGCGTCAGACAATTCTGGACCCCGAAGTCGTCGCCGAGCTGAGCGCGGCAGAAACGCTTGGCGTCGGGCGCGCACGCCTTCTGCTCCTGCGGCGTCCCCATATGGCCCTGAGCCATGGCGAACGACGGCAGAACGGACAGCGACACGGCAACCGCGAACATCAGCTTCTTCATTGGGCGCTCCTCCTTGGGCTGAAACAAAACGTTTCCCGCCCAAGGGGGTTCCGACGGAACTGCGCGTCCGAAGGCCGGATGGCGAGCGTCGCAGCCAATGCTGCCTGCACCTCCCGCTCTGAACGGTCAGCGCCTTGCCGCAATTCTCAGCCGGCGCAGGACGTGGCCCGCGCCAGCGCAGCACGCGCGAGCAGACGCGTCGAATCCAACGTCGGCAGAGGCGAGTTGGCATCGTCGATGATCAGCGGAATCTCGGTGCAGCCGAGCGCGACGGCATCGCAACCTTCCTCCTTCAGCCGCGTGATGATCGCCTGAAACGCGGCGACGGAGGGCGGCTCGAACCGCCCGTAGACCAGCTCATCCATGATGATGCGGTTGGCTTCGATGCGATCGGCTTCTTCCGGACGCGCGAACGCCAGCCCGTGTGCGGTCAAGCTATCCGGATAGACATTGCTGTCGACGAGCCATTTGGTGCCGGTGATGCCGATACGCCCGTAGCCTCTCCTGACCGCTTCCGTCGCGACCACGTCGGCGATGTGCAGCCACGGCAGCGGAGAGCGCGGCAGCACCAGCGGCAGGGCCTGGTGGATGGTGTTGTCCGGGCAGATCAGGAAATCCGCGCCGGCCGCGGCGAGCTTGCGCGCCGAGGTCAGCATCAGCTCGGCGACTCCAGCGAGATCGCCGCGATCGAGGCAGGCCACGTAGTCGGCGAGCGACGGCGTGTGCATCGACACCTCGGGATGGGCATGCGGCCCGAGCAGGTCGGCGCCCTCCTTGCAGATCGTGCGATAGCAGAGCGCCGCGCCCTCGGCGGAGCAGCCGACGATACCGATATGTTTTGCCATTCGTCGTTCCATTCCATCAACGTTGCCGACGATGATAGCGCGAAAAGCGGCCGAGGGTGAACATCACCCCACCGCGCACCATCCTCTGCCATTGCGCGCACAGCGAAGCAATCCAGAGTCCTTGCTGAGCCCTGGCTTGCTTCGCTGTGCTCGCAATGACGCGGTTGCAACAGATCGCGCGCACGACATCGCCAGGGCCGATCACACGCTGATCCGCCCTGCCGAGACATTTGTTCGCACTGGCCTGTTCGCAGCTACATCACGCCGCGGGACATCATGGCGTTCGCTATGTCGAATCTCAGGCGCTCGAGCGCGCGGTGGGCTGCGATATGGTCGAGATCGCCTTGCGTCAGGCCGATATCCACCAGTTGCGCCTCGCTCAGGTCGCATAGCTGGACTCTCATCCGCCTGAGCCGACGGCCTTCCTGAAACACCAGCCAATAGCCCGCGAGCAGGCCGAACAGCCCCGGAGCCGAGATGCCCGGCGGCCCGGCCGCATTCTTTTCCGACAACGCGTCACGCAGCACCGTGACGGATGCGTTGGGTCGCGGCGCGGCTGGCGCCTGGTGCACCGCGTTCTTCACCAATGAGAGGGGGCGATCGCGCGTGGCGGCATTGCGCGCGATCTCGTCTGTGAGATGGGTCTGAGGTGGCATCGGTCGCTCCTGCTGCGTGATGCCGGCAGGGAGCGTGGCCAAACAAAAGGCCCCGTCCGATGCCGGCGGGGCCTGGTGGAATGATCGTGTCGTCGAAATCCTAGCGCACGACTCCTCCCACGGCCCAGCTGCGGCGGGCCGCATGTTTGCGGTTGGAGTTGCGCACGACGTTGATCATGGTTTGTCGGTACCACGATGATTGCGCCAGATCAAGGCATGTAGTTCCTGCGCTCGCAGATGAGCACCTATGCGAGGCTTGTGTTCTGCCGAACTCCCGCAGACGACGTCTCCGGCAGGATAGTGTCCATAGATAAGCGCGATCTCACCTCCGTCGTTGCGAGCGCAGCGAAGCAATCCAGAGTCGTGTGCGGGACCCTGGATTGCTTCGCTGACGCTCGCAATGACGTCGCGGCGACCATCTCGCGCTGTTGGTCGGTTATCCCTGCGTCGCCACTTTCAACGACCAACTACATTCCCCGACGCGAGACGCCGCCCGGATATGGATCATCCCTCAACCTGTCGAGCGTCCGCAGCGCGGCGATGTGCTCGATCTCGGCGCGCGTGATGCCGATATCTGTGAGCTCGCGTTCGCTCAGGTCATGCAGGCAGTCCCGCACGCTCTCGCGGCGTTGCCATTCTTGGATCGCGCGCCAGCACCAGCCGATCAAGCGGATGATCGGCCAGGTCGGCGTTGCCGGCGGACCGGCCGCGTCCTTTTCTGGCGACACGTCTCGCAACGCTGCGATCGACGCTTCGGACTGCATCGATGGCTGCACGCTGTCGATCGCGTCGGTGATTGACGCGATCGAGAGATCGACGTTGAGCGCCGACACGTGCGCAGCGTCGATCGTCGCGTTGGTCTGATGGGGTGGCATCCTCTGCTCCTGCTGTTATGCCGGCAGGGAGCGTGGCCAAACAAAAGGCCCCGTCCGATGCCGGCGGGGCCTGGTGAAACGATCGCAACGTCCAATTCCTAGCGCGCGACTCCTTCCACGGCCCAGCCGAAGCGGGTCATGTGATAGAAGTTGACGATGCGGACCGATTTGCTCATGTCACATAAGGTATCATGGCACGCACGCAACATCAAGGGATATTTGGGCGCCCCACATCCTGGCGGCGAGTTGTTGTAGATCGACCGCGCGAGCACGGCGGGCGGATTGGCGTCAGCTCAATCTGCCGATTTGCGGCGAACGTGAAGCGGCGCGCTGATCCGCCCTACGGAGTGCGGACTACCAGCTGAAATGTCCACATCGGGCACACTCCACAAACATCAGACGCTCTCTCGTCCGAGATACGTCGGAATGAGTCCACAACCATCCGGCCTTGCGCGCTGACCAGCGCTACGTACCGCGCCCCGCCATGAACCGATCCAAGATGTCAGCCAGCGAGCCCGAAACGCCTCCCAAGACCATGAAAACCAAAAGGTTGGTCTGCACACCGAGCGCTTCGAGGACCAAGACTCCACACAACATCAGCACGCCGGCCAAAACACCCATGCGAAGCATGGCTTCATGCCTTTTCCCTAACAAGAGAGCAACGCCGCAACCAAGCTAACATGAGACGCCTGAAGTTCGTAGGGCCGATCAGCGTCGGCCTGATCATCAGGGGTCCATCCTGAAGCATTGAGATGAGGAAGCGATCTCCCCATCGAGCGCCCCCGAGACGGTCCTGCGCCGAAGACTAACTTTTCGAACGCTTTCAACGAGATCGCTCTCGCCGGCTATCCAGATCGCAATTTTTTACTTTCGCTTTTCCAGAATTCATGCTATCCCCCTGCACATCCCACCTCGCCAAGAGGGGCGCATCGCGATCGTCACGAGCGTGAGGTGGGCTGCGGTGGGCGTGTCGGGTTGCAGCGTGGCTTGTCCGCGCCGACGAACATCCTGATGCGCACGGTGAAGCCGTGTGGTCCTGGCCTCCCGATGCTGAGGCCAAGCGGGCGCTGCGACGAAGCGCGCTCGCGACGGGGGCAAGAACGCCGGTCCCCGGGGAGAGCGCGGAGTAAGCCGTAAAGCCATCGCGCAGGGAGGGCCGGATGTCCGGCTCGTACCTGTGGTTCTGCCGCGTGCTTTCTTTCTGCACGCGGACCATGGGTGCGACCAGCACCCGGCCTTCCCTGCGCCCTCTGTTATCGAAGAGGGCTTTGATTGGCACAGCTCGGGCGCGGAATGCGCGGCGAGGATGAAGAGTGATGTGTGGAAACAATCGGCTCCGCACTCGCCGTCATTCCGGGGCGCCCGTAGGGCGAGCCCGGAATCCATACTCCCGATCGTGGTTATGGATTCCGGGCTCGCGCTCCGCGCGCCCCGGAATGACGATGTGGAGAAAGATGACGCTATTCGCCAGCAACGGATGCTCAGCGGCGGTCACACGGGACCGCCGCCCTGCCCCTCTCTAGCGGCCGCGGCCGGCGGCTTGCGGCAGGAACGGCGCCGGCTGATGCACGGGGGCGATCGCCACCGCGCGGTTGCGGCCCTCGTTCTTGGCGCGGTAGAGCGCATTGTCGGCGCGCTTCATGACGTCGGCGATCGGCTCGCCCTTCTGCTCCAGGGTCGACAGCCCGATCGAGGTCGTGACCTCGATGCGCTTCTCGCCCTTGTGCACCGAGAACGGCTCGTTGGCGACCGAGCGCCGCAAGCGCTCGGCGACCATGCCGGCGACGTGCAGGTCGGTTTCGGGCATCACGATGACGAACTCCTCGCCGCCATAGCGGCAGGCGAGATCGATGCCGCGGATCGACTTGCGCACGCGCATGGCGAACTCGCGCAGCACGTCATCGCCGGCATCATGGCCATAATTGTCGTTGATCGACTTGAAGTAGTCGATGTCGAGCATCATCAGCGCCAGCGGCTTGCCACGGCTCGCGGCCTGGTCGGCGAGCGTCGAAAGATGCGTCTCCATGTAGCGGCGATTGTGCAGGCCCGTCAGCGCGTCGGTGATCGCCATCTCGATCGAGTTCTGGACGTTGTCGCGCAGATGGTCGGTGTAGCGGCGCTTGCGGATCTGGGTGCGGGCGCGCGCCAGCAGCTCGTTCTTGTCGACGGGACGCAGCAGATAATCGTTGACGCCGATCTCCAGGCCGCGCAGCAGCCGCGAATTGTTCTCGGCTTCCGCAATCGCGAGGATCGGCACCTGCCGGGTGCGTTCCAGCGAGCGCAGCTGGCTGCACAGCCGCAGGCCGTCGTAATCGTTCAGGTCGAGCGAGACGATGACGAGGTCGTAATTGCCTTCGGCGGCGTTGAACACGGCCTCGGCGGGATTGGTCTCGACGTCGATGGCATGCTCGGTCGCCAGCATCGGCCCGAGCCGCTCGTAGGACGACGGCCGGTCGTCGACCAGCAGCACCCGCCCGCCCTTGCCGGCGTCGGCAACCGCGTTGCGCTCGGGCGCCTGCACGCCGATCTCGAGCGAGGTCAGCGCGCGCATGCGCAGCTCGTCCGTCATCATCTTCAGCCGCGTCAGCGAGCGCACGCGCGCGATCAGCACGACGTCGGAGACGGGCTTGGTCAGGAAGTCGTCGGCACCGGCCTCCAGGCCGCGCACGCGGTCGGACGGGCTGTCGAGCGCCGTCACCATGACAACCGGAATGAAATGCGTGGCCGGATTCGACTTCAGCCGGCGGCAGACCTCGAAGCCGTCCATGTCCGGCATCATGACGTCGAGCAGGATGATGTCGCATTCGGCGCGCTGGCAGATCTGCAGCGCCTCGGCGCCGTTCGCGGCGGTCAGCACGTCGAAATATTCGGCCGACAGCCGCGCCTCCAACAGCTTGACGTTGGCCGGGACGTCGTCGACGACGAGGATACGCGCGGACACTGCAGAAACTCCTTAGCCGATAAAGCGGCGTACCGTTTCAATGAATTTTCCGACCGAGATCGGCTTGGAAAGATAGGCTTCGCAGCCACCCTCGCGGATGCGCTCCTCGTCGCCCTTCATGGCAAAGGCCGTCACCGCCACCACCGGGATGGCACGCAAATCCGGATCGTCCTTGATCCATTTCGTCACTTCCAGGCCCGAGACCTGCGGCAGCTGGATGTCCATCAGGATCAGATCGGGGCGGGTCCGGCGCACGATGTCGAGCGCCTCCACGCCGCTGGACGTACCGGACGTCTGGTACCCGTGGGCTTCCAACAGATCGCGGAAGAGCTTCATGTTGAGCTCATTGTCTTCCACGATCAGGACGGTCTTGCCCATCCGCCCCTCCGAATCACTGACACCGGCATGTCCTCTGGCGGACGCCTGTCCACCGCTACTCATCTAATTCAAACTAGCCCCAGATTCGTTCTAAGCCGTTAAGTCGGTATTCGATCTTTCCCCGAGATGGTTTCCACTTGCTTGAACCCATTCCGAAGACTCGGGCATGATGGGCGCAAAGTAGAGCCGACAAGTTAACGGAAAGGCAAATCCGCCGTTGAAAAAGCCCGTTCGAAATCCGCGCGAAGTCGCTGAAATCGTTGCAGTTCAGGCCCTCGGCTTCCTGGCCGGCGAACCGGAGCGGCTGGGCCGCTTCCTGGCCGAGACCGGGATTGGGCCGGAGACGCTGCGATCCTCGGCGGCCGACCCCAATTTCCTGGTCAGCGTGCTCGATTTCATGCTGCGCGACGACGAGACGGTAAAGGCTTTTGCCGCCCACTCCAAGTTACATCCGACCAATATCATGGCAGCACGGCAGGTATTGGGCGACCGGCAGTGGGAGCGCGACGTGCCGTGACCGAGCGGGCGCCAGCGAGCGGGTCGCGCGCGGTCGCCGGGCCGGCCTGCTTCTGCCGCGACTGCCTGACGGACCTCGATGATGGCGCGCGCCGCTGTACGGTCTGCGGCTCGCCGCGCCTCGTCCGCCATCGCGCCCTGCCCGCGCTGACGCTGGCCCATATCGACTGCGACGCGTTCTATGCGACCGTCGAGAAGCGCGACAATCCCGAGGTCGCCGACCGGCCCGTCATCATCGGCGGCGGCAAGCGCGGCGTGGTGTCGGCCGCCTGCTACATCGCCCGCACCTATGGCGTGCGCTCGGCGATGCCGATGTTCAAGGCACTGGAGCTGTGTCCCGCGGCGGTCGTGATTCCCCCGGACATGGCGAAATATGTCCGCGTCGGCCGCGAGGTCCGGCAGGCCATGCAGGCGCTGACGCCGCTGGTCGAGCCGCTGTCGATCGACGAGGCGTTCCTGGACCTGTCCGGGACCGAGCGCGTCCACGGCATGATCCCGGCAAAGGTGCTGGCGCGCTTCGCCCGCGAGATCGAGCAGCGCATCGGGATCACCGTCTCGGTCGGGCTGTCCTGCAACAAGTTCCTCGCCAAGATCGCCTCCGATCTCGACAAGCCCCGCGGCTTCGCCGCGCTCGGCCAGGACGAGGCGCCGGCGATGCTGGCCGACAAGCCCGTCGGCTTCATCTTCGGCGTCGGCCCCGCCACGCAGCAGCGGCTGGCGAACCAGGGCTTCCGCACCATCGCCGACCTGCAGCGTGCCGACGAGATCGAGCTGATGAAGCAGTTCGGCGGTGACGGCCGCAGACTGTGGCGGCTGGCGCGCGGCATCGACGACCGCAAGGTCGTCGCTGATCGCGGCGCCAAGACGATCTCCAGCGAGACCACCTTCGACACCGACATCCGCGACTACGCGACCCTGGAAAAGACCCTGTGGCGGCTGTCGGAGAAGGTGTCGGCACGGCTGAAGGCGAGCCAGCTCGCCGGGTCGACCATAACGCTGAAGCTTAAAACCGCGGACTTCCGCCAACGAACGCGCTCGCAATCGATCGCGGCGCCGACGCAGCTCGCCGGCAAGATCTTCGCAATCTGCAAGGAGATGCTGGCGCGCGAGACCGACGGCACGGCGTTCCGGCTGATGGGCGCAGGCGTCAGCGCGCTGCGCCCGGGCTCGGAGGCCTCCGACACCGACATGCTCGACCGCCGCTCGGCCTCGGCCGAGCGCGCGATCGATGCGCTACGCAAGAAGTTCGGTCAGGCCGCGGTCATCCGCGGCATCGCCTATGACGGCCCGGAGCAGACGGAATGATGCCCCGGTCAATTGCTGCAAGGCTTGCCGTCCTTCACGTCCTTGACGTCGAACTTGCCGAGCGCGCCGGCGATGACGAAATCATTGTAGTCGAGCACGAGCGCGCGCGAGACGCCGTTCTCGTAGAGCTCGAACGACATCGCGTAGACTGGCGTCTGCTCGCCCTCGGCCCGCTTGGCGTCGCGGTCATAATAGCTGACCGTCACCGGCCAGCGCGTCATCTTCTTCATCTCGTCATTGTCGGTCGAGGCGTCGGGCTTGGCGGCCGCCTTGTCGGCCGGCACGGGCGCACCGATCACGGTCAGCGTGTTGTAGACCTTCTCGCCATTGTCCGAGCCGTCATAGACCGTCAGCTCGAGCAGCGACTTGCCCTCGCGCGCGGCGGCGATGATGCGATGAATCTGCTCGGTCGGAAACACGGTCGAGCCGTCGAGCGTGAAGGTCTTCGCCTCGGGCTGCTTGAGCTTGACGGTGATGTGATCGCCGGTGCGCTCGGCGATACCGTCGACCGGGCTGGAGGCCTGCTCGTTCATGCGCGAGTCGATCTTGAAGCGGTAGCTCTTGCCGGCGCCGTCCTCCCACGCGGTGGAGCGCAGGTCGCTCAGGGTCACCTTGCCCTCACCGAGATCGAGCTCCGAGACCTGGCGGAATTCCGAAGTGTAGCCGTTGCAGGCGTTGCCAGAGAAATTGTAGAGGATGCGACCGCGCGCGCTGTTGACGGGGCTCGAGCCGCGCGACTTGACCAGGCTCAGGTCATAGAGCGCCTGATGCGGCAGGAACGGCACAGCCGCCCCGGCCTGCGCCGGACCGAACGTGATCGCCGCGACGGCGAGCGCTCCCATCGACAGTCGGAACGAATGAGCCATGAGTTTTCCTCGGAGGACGTATCGCTGAACCGTCACATTAGAGATCGCTGCATTGCGTCGCAACTGCGGCTGTCTCACGGAAACGTGCGCTTAAAGCGCCGGAATCGCGTCGGTGCTGGCTGCTTGCATGTCACTGGCAACTGCGCCAAACAGGGCCGCGGTCCGGCACGGGACCGGCTTTCAGGCGACAGAACGGGGATTCGAGATGGCGGGTACGGTTGAACAGAATCTGGCGGCACAGGGCATCACACTGCCGGCACCAAAGGCGCCGGTGGCCAATTACGTCCCGTTCGTGCGCACCGGCAACCTGCTGTTCGTGTCGGGCCAGGTCTGCCTCGGCGCCGACGGCAAGATGATCGCCTCCGGCAAGCTCGGCGGCGGCGTGTCGATCGAGAACGGCTATGCGGCCGCGAAGGGCTGCGGGATCAACCTGCTCGCCCAGGTCAAGGCGGCGGTCGGCGATCTCGACAAGGTCGTGCGCGTGGTCCGGCTCGGCGGCTTCGTCAATTCGGCGCCCGATTTCCTCGACGGGCCCAAGGTGCTCAACGGCGCCTCCGACCTGATGGTTGCAGCGTTCGGCGACAAGGGCCGGCACGCCCGCACCACCGTCGGCGTGTCGGCGCTGCCGTCGGACGCGGCAGTGGAAGTCGAAGGCGTGTTCGAGGTTGAGTGAGAGAGAGCGCATGATCCGGAATAGTGCGCGGCGGTTTTCCGACGAGATCATGCGCCAGCAAAACGGACGGGGCGAATGCGCGCACCTGACTGGCTGACGGCCCGCCCCGTCGCCCATCGCGGCCTGCACGATGCTG
Source organism: Bradyrhizobium sp. SZCCHNS3052 (assembly GCF_032484495.1). Taxonomy (NCBI): domain Bacteria; kingdom Pseudomonadati; phylum Pseudomonadota; class Alphaproteobacteria; order Hyphomicrobiales; family Nitrobacteraceae; genus Bradyrhizobium; species Bradyrhizobium sp. SZCCHNS3052. The sequence continues at coordinate 275,246 of NZ_JAUETB010000006.1, forward strand.
ATCGCGGCATCATCGAGAACATGCCGGCCGCCGCACGCGGCGCCGTGGCCGGCAACTTCGCCATCGAATGCGACATCCAGCTGTCGGCCGATGGCGAGGCCATGGTGCATCACGACTATGATCTCGGCCGCCTCACCGAGGGCACCGGCCCGCTGATCGAGAAGACCGCGGCAGAGCTGAAAGCGATCAAGTTCAAGCAGACCGACGAGCAGATGATGACGCTCGGCGACCTCTGCAACCTGATCGCCGGGCGCGTGCCGCTGGTCATCGAGGTCAAGAGCACGTTCCAGGGCGATCGCCGGCTGGTCCGGCGCATGGCCGAGGTGCTGGCGTCCTACTCCGGCCCGGTGGTCGGGATGTCGTTCGATCCGGACCAGGTCCGCGCCTTGCGCGAGACCATGCCGACGCTGACGCGCGGCATCGTCGCGCAGCGCAGCTACGAGGACGGCTACTGGGCCAAGCTGACCCAGGCGCAGCGCGACAGCATGCTGCATCTCAAGCATGGCTTCAGCAGCCAGCCGCATTTCGTCGCCTATTGGGTCGAGCAGCTGCCTGCGCCTGCCCCCTGGATCGCGCGCAACGTGTTCGGCTGCCCGCTGCTGACTTGGACCGTCCGCACCCCCGAGCAGCGCGCCGCCGCAGCCCGCTATGCGGATCAGATGATCTTCGAGGGGTTTACGCCGGAGACGTGACGCCGGCCTTGAACTCGCTGCTGCGATGCACGATCTTCAGGGCGTGGCATCTGGGGCGTCCCGGCCGGGGCGTGCCGTGCCGGCCCGTTTGACAAGGATTCGATGGCATCGCCTGAGATCACGCTCGAAGCCGTTCCCGGGATCAACGAGGTCCCGGCCGCAGCATGGGACGCCTGTGCCAATCCCGAGGGCCGCGTCAGTCCCGGCTCATCTTCCGCCTGCGGGCGCGGCTACAATCCGTTCATCTCACACGCGTTTTTCTCGGCGCTCGAAGCCTCCGGCTCGGCCACCCTGCGCACCGGCTGGGCGCCGCGCCATCTGGTGGCGAAGATGGGTGACGAGGTCCTCGGCGTCGTGCCGTGCTACCTCAAGTCCCACTCCCAGGGCGAATATGTCTTCGACCGCGGCTGGGCCGATGCCTATGAGCGGGCCGGCGGGCGCTACTATCCGAAGCTGCAGGTCTCGGTGCCGTTCACGCCGGCCACAGGGCCGCGGCTGCTGATCCGCGCCGACCAGGACCGGGACATGATCGGCAATGCCCTCGCCCAGGGACTGAAGGCGCTGTGCGGGATCAGCGAGGCGTCCTCGGTCCACGTCACCTTCGCCCGGCAGGCCGAATGGGAGCTGCTCGCCGCGCAGGGCTTCCTGCAACGCACCGACCAGCAGTTCCACTGGCACAATCAGGGTTTTTCCAACTTCGACGATTTACTGGCGACGATGAATTCGCGCCACCGCAAGGCGATCAAGCGCGAGCGGCGCGACGCATTGGCCGCCGGCATCACCATCCATTGGCTGACCGGCAAGGACATCACCGAGGACGCCTGGGACGCATTCTTCGAATTCTACATGGAGACCGGCTCACGCAAGTGGGGCCGGCCGTATCTCAACCGCAAGTTCTTCTCGCTGATCGGCGAGAGCATGGCCGACGACGTGCTGCTGGTCATGGCCAAGCGCGAGAGCCGCTGGATCGCCGGCGCGATCAACTTCATCGGCTCGGACACGCTGTTCGGGCGCAACTGGGGCGCCATCGAGCACCACCCGTTCCTGCATTTCGAGGTCTGCTACTACCAGGCGATCGACTTTGCGATCCAGCACAAGCTCCAAGTCGTCGAAGCTGGCGCTCAGGGCGAGCACAAGATCGCGCGCGGCTACCTGCCGCAGACCACCTACTCCGCGCACTACATCGCCGACCGCGGCCTGCGCCGGGCCATTGACGACTATCTCAAGCGCGAGCGCGCCTATGTCGAGGAAGCCGGCCGCGAGCTCGCCGAATCCGCCCCGTTCCGGAAAGGCATGGACGAGCCGTCTTGACCGGCGACACGCGCCGGTGAGAGTAAGGCGCACCAAGAGGAACCGCTTAAGGGACTGCCCATGACCGCCTACGATCCCAACAATCCGTTCGCGAAGATCCTGCGCGGCGAACTCCCCTGCACCAAGGTCTATGAGAACGACCACGTGCTGGCGTTCCTCGACATCATGCCGCGCGTGCCCGGCCACACCCTGGTGATCCCGAAGGCCGCCGCACGCAACATCCTCGACATCACCGAGGAGGACTATCTCCACGTCGGCCGTGCCGTGCGCACCATCGCCCGCGCCGCCAAGACCGCGTTCGCCGCCGACGGCATCACGGTGCAGCAGTTCAACGAGCATGCCGGCGGCCAGATGGTGTTCCACCTGCACGTCCACATCATGCCTCGCCGCAACGGCGATTCCCTGCTGCCGCCGGCGAGCCGCAAGGAAGATCCGAAGGTGCTGGAGGAGAACGCCGCCAAGCTGATTGCGGCGCTGAAGGGCTGATCAGGCCTCGTCGAGCCCGATGTCGAGCGCGGCCGACGAATGCGTGATCCAGCCGACCGAGATCAGGTCGACGCCGGCCGCGGCGATCGCGGGCGCGGTCTCCACGGTGATCCGGCCCGAGGCTTCGGAGATGGCCTTGCCGCTGATCATGCCGACCGCGGTTTCGAGCTCCGCCGGCGTCATGTTGTCGAGCAGCACCGCATCGACGCCCAGCGTCAGCGCCTGCTCGAGCTGAGCCAGAGTGTCGACCTCGACCTCGATCTTGACGAGATGGCCGGCATGGGCCTTTGCGCGCGTGATGGCAGCCTTGATGCCGCCGGCGATGGCGATGTGGTTGTCCTTGATCAGGACGGCGTCATCGAGCCCGAACCGGTGATTGCCGCCGCCCCCCGCGCGCACCGCATATTTCTCCAGCGCGCGCAGGCCCGGCGTGGTCTTGCGGGTGCAGACGATCTGCGCCTTCGTCCCCTTCACCGCTGATACCAGGGACGCCGTCGCGCTGGCGACCCCGCTCAAGCGGCAGAGGAAGTTGAGCGCCACGCGCTCGCCGGTCAGGAGCGCCCGTGCCGGGCCGCTGATGGTCGCGATCGCGTCTCCCGGCGTCACGACGCTGCCGTCCGGTCGCACGATCTCCATGCGCACGTCCGGCGAGACGGTCTGGAAGGCGCAGCGCGCCACATCGAGGCCCGCGATCACCCCGTGCTGGCGCGCCCGCAGCTTCAGCGATGCGCGCTGCTCGGCGGGGACGATGGCATCGGTGGTGATGTCGCCGGCGCGGCCGAGATCCTCGAGCAGAGCCATGCGCACCAGCGGCTCGTAGAGCAAAGGCGAGAGAGGATTGAGAGTCATGGCACTGCGCTCCTGGACGGCGTCTGCTCCGCCTCGACAATGTCGCGGGCAACCGCGATCGCCTCGGGCAGAGTGAGGCTGGATGGCTGCGCGACGGGCAGCGTGCCCGGACGATCGCTGCGGAAATGCGCGCCGCGGCTCTCCTCACGGGCATGGGCCGCGACCGCAAGCATCAGGCCGACCAGCGCCGGGTCAGCCGTGGGCCCGGCCTGCTCTGCCAGCGGAAGCAGGCTGCTGACGGCAGCCGCGATCGCGCCGCGCTCGCGCATCACCCCGAGCGCATGCGACAGCAGCGGCCGTACGGCCGACGGATCAGACGCCGGCGGAATTGCCGCCACCTCGCACAGCTTGCCCGCACGCTGCGGCGCGCCGGCCACGCTTTCGGCCACCCATTGCGCGCAGACGATCGCTTCCATCAGCGAGTTGCTGGCGAGCCTGTTGGCGCCGTGCAGGCCGGTGCGGCTGGCCTCGCCACAGGCCCACAAGCCCTCGACCGTGCTGCGTCCCATCGTGTCAACAGCGATGCCGCCCATATGATAGTGCACGGCCGGCCGCACCGGGATCGGATCGCACGCGGGATCGATGCCCGCCATGCGGCAGAACGCGCTGATCACGGGATAGCGCGCGGCGAAATCCTTGCCCGGCTTGTCGCGCGCATCGAGGAACACGCGGCGGCCTTGCGCACGGCGGCGCCATACCGCCCGCGCCACCACGTCGCGCGGCGCCAGCTCAGCGCCGGGCTCGTCGGCCATGAAGCGCGTACCGGTGTCGTCGATCAGGACGGCGCCATCGCCGCGGATCGCCTCGGTGAGCAGCGGCAGCGGCCGCGACGGTCCGTCGAACGCGGTGGGGTGAAACTGCACGAATTCGAGATCGGACAGCACGGCCCCGGCCCGCGCCGCCAGCGCGAGGCCCTGGCCGAAACAACCGGCCGGATTGGTGCTGTCGAGGAACAAGCCGCCGATGCCGCCGGTTGCGATCACGACGCGTGTCGTGGCGAGGATCAGAGCTTCGTCGCCGCGCGCCGCAGCCACGCCCTGGATCGCGTTGTCATTGACGATCAGCCGGCGCGCCTCGACGCCTTCGAGCAAGGTCACCGAAGCACAGCGCCTGACAGCCGCGATCAGCGCGCGCATGATCTCGCGTCCCGTGCCGTCGCCCGTCGCATGCACGATCCGGTTGCGGCTGTGTGCGGCCTCCAGGCCCAGACGCCAACGTCCATCCGCACCTCGGTCGAACGCAACGCCAAGCTGCGCGAGGCGCTCGACCGCGGCCGGCGCCGCATCGATGATGCGGCGCGCGGCGGGCTCGTCGCACAATCCGGCTCCGGCGGCGAGCGTGTCCTTCAGATGCAGCCCCGGATCATCGTCATCGCCAACCGCCGCGGCGAGGCCACCCTGCGCCCACATGCTCGACGCCTCCGCGCCGAGCGGCGACTTCGACAACAGCACGACCGGCTCGGGCGCAAGCTGCAGCGCCGTCATCAGACCCGCGGCACCGCCGCCGATGATCACGGGACGGCCGATCAACTTCGAAACATCGATGCTCATGATGCCAGCATCCTTTCCACTGCGCGCCGCGCGCGCTCGGCCATCGCGGGATCGATCGTGACCTCGTGCGTGTTGGTCTCGAGCGCATGGCGGATGTTCTTCAGGGTGATCCGCTTCATGTGCGGGCACAGATTGCAGGGGCGGATGAACTCGATGTCGGGATGGAGCACGGCGACATTGTCGCTCATCGAACATTCTGTCAGCAGCACCACCCGGGCCGGCCTTCTTGCTCCGACGAAGTCCGACATCGCCGCGGTGGAGCCGGCGAAGTCCGCCTCCGCCACGACCTCTGGAGGACATTCCGGATGGGCGAGCACGGTGACACCAGGATGGTTGTCGCGCAGCGTGCGGACGTCCTCGGCGCTGAAGCGCTCATGTACCTCGCAATGCCCTTTCCAGGCCGTGATCCTCACGTTCGTCTGTGCGGCGACGTTCCGCGCGAGATATTCATCCGGCAGCATGATGACGTGATCGACACCGAGCGACTCGACCACCGCGCGCGCGTTGCCGGAGGTGCAGCAGACGTCGGACTCGGCCTTCACCGCCACCGACGTGTTGACATAGGCGACCACGGGCACGCCCGGGTGGCGCGCGCGCATCAGCCGCACGTCGTCGGCGGTGATCGACTCCGCCAATGAGCAGCCCGCCTCTACGTCGGGAATCAACACCGTCTTGTCGGGATTGAGCAGCTTGGCGGTCTCGGCCATGAAGTGGACGCCGGCGAGCACGATCACCTCGGCATCGACCTTGGTCGCTTCGCGCGCCAGCAGCAGGCTGTCGCCGACGATGTCGGCGACGCCGTGATAGATTTCGGGCGTCTGATAGTTGTGCGCCAGCACCACGGCATTGCGCCGGCGCTTCAGCGCCAGAATGGCTTCGACATCGTCCTCGAAGACAGCCCATTCCGGCGGCGGGATCACCCGGCTCAGACGCTCAGCAAGCGATGCATTCGGCGCGACGGCGGGCAGGACAAGATCGACCATTTATACTCCCCATGAGCATAAGATGGCTTATACTTATCCTGAGCATAAGCTGTGTCAAGAGCGGGAGATCAAGATCGCGAGAGCGGCAACTTGGTTCCGACCACCGCCCGCTCGGCCAGCACGCCCTGCCGGAAGCGGAACAGCTTGGCCGGCCGGCCAATCGTGTCGGCAGCAATTGCGCCTGTCTCTTCAACCAGTTCCTGCTGCTCGATGAGGCGGCGGAAGTTCTGCTTGTGCACGAGCCGGCCGGCGAGAGCCTCGACGCTGCGCTGCAATTGCAGCAGTGTAAATTCTTCCGGCATCAACTCGAACACGACCGGCCGGTATTTGATCTTGGCGCGCAGGCGGGCAATGCCGGTGGCGAGAATCCGACGGTGATCACCGATCATGGCGCGCCCGGGCAGCATCGGCTGGCTGGCCCCCTTCTCGCGCACGCTCTCGGGGATCATCGCCGCCTCATACAGCAGCTCATAGCGCTGCAGCGTCAGCTCCTCGTTCCACTCGCGGCCATCGAGACCGAAGGTGATGGCGGCGCGCTGCCACCTCGTCTTTTGCAGCGCCGGCTCGTCGGCGGCTCGCGCCCAGGCCTTCAGCTTCGGCGCGATGATCTTGGCCAGGATCGTCGGCGGTCCGTCGCGATGATCCTCCCACGGGAAGTAGTCGTACCACGACGACCATTGCGCATCCGCGCCCTCACGCCCCTCTTCCTCGCGGGTCAGGCCGAGATAGCTGATGGAGATGCGGTGCGGCGCGTCGGGATCGCCGCCGCGACCGCGGTCGGCGAAGGTGTAGAGCTGCTCGACATAGCCGAGCGGATGACCGGTCTGCGCCTCGACCCAGGCGCGCAGCCCCATCTGCAGCGAGCGGTGCGCGAACTGAAACGGTCCGCTCGGCAGCGCCGCAGCGTGCTCGATCGTCATGATCTTCGGGTGTCCGTCGGTCACCGCCACCAGCACGGCAACGAGGTCCGCCGTGATCGCATCCAGAGCCGTCACCGTCTTCTGCGGCCGCTTGTTCACATTCGACATCCGGATCAGTCGGTCCTATTTGTCATCCTCACCCGCCGCCGCCGGCGTGAACGCGCAATGATCCGGCTTCAGGTCGATCAGCGGCGTCTCGTCGAGGCAGTCGAGACCGCGCACCAGCACGGTGTTGCCTTCCAACGCGACGAAGCGGACGGTCGACACGCCGATCGGATTGGGACGCACCGGCGAGCGCAGCGCGAAGGTGCCGCGCGTGTCGCCGTCATGATGGCGCGGGCTCTGCTTGACGAGATCACGGCGCGCCCGGTTGAGCCAGTACAGCACCTGGAGGTGGCTGAAGGCGTCGACGCCCTGCAGCGCCGGCACCCAGGGCTCGAAGATCTCGAGCCGGCAGACCGGCCCCTCGAAGCTGCCCTGCCGCGGCGTCTCGAGCCGTGAGGTCCAGGGCGTGCGGATGCGGCCGATGAAATACAGCGTGGCGTCGCGCGGCTGTGGCGCGTCGACGGCGACTTCTCCCGGGCGCAGATCGGTATCAGTGGTCATTGCGGAGTCCTTGCGTCTTTCCGGCAATCTATCCGAACCTCGGCTCACCGCAATTGCGGTCGCGCAAGATCGCGCAACTCAGCCGAGCCACCATTTGCCGGCCAGCATCGCGGCTTCGCCGCAGACGACACCGGCAAAGATCGAGCGGCGGCTCGCCATGAAGGCCGCAAGGCCGGCAACGACGGCACCGTAGCGCAGCCCCCACGGCACGCTGGCGAGCGCGCCCGGCGGCTGCACCAGGATCTGGGCGATGACCCCCGCCAAGATGGCGGTCGCGACCGCCTTGACCCACATCAGCAGGTCCGAGCCCTCGTCGAGCCCGCTGCCGAACCAAAGTCCGAGCAGGCGCCAGATCTGGTTGGGGATCACGCCCGCCGCTGTCGAGCTGGGCGGCCAGAGGATACAGCACGAGGCCGAGACCGAGCGCGAGCACGTCGGCAAGCTCCCTGGCGTTGCGCAGGGTCGAGAACAGGAAGGCCAGCGGCGTCAGCAAGAGCACCGCGGCGCCGAAGGTCTGCGACAGATTGGCGGCGAGAAGATACCCGATGATGGTCGCGATCAGCGCGATCCCCATCAGGCCGGTGCCGAGCCCATGCACGAAGGCGATACGGCGCTCGCGCGGCACATGCGGCAGGAAGCGATAGCATTCGACCCACAGGGTCACGGCGGTGAAATGCGCGATCAGCACCAGGTGCCGCCGCTTGGTCTGCGGCGAGCGGATCAGCGGCAGCACCGCCACCACCATCGGAAACAGCCGGATCGCGCTCATCGTGACCGCGATCGCCGATTGCAGAATGGTCTGGCCGGAGCCGAGCGTGGAGACCAGGATGATCTGCGCTGGACCGGCCCAAACCAGCACCGTGCTCAGGATCGCCCAGAGCATGCTGAAACGGGTATCGTGGGCGAGCGCGCCGATGCCGATGAAGGTGACGAACAGCACCAGTGACAGGATGGTCGCTGACGTCGCGCGCAGCCCCCAGCCGAAGGCGCGCAGTGAACCATGCCATTGCGGCGAATCGAGCGGAGGAAGTGTCACGGGCGGCCCAGCGGAACGAACCGCGATAAGGCTGGCGAAAGCCGCTCGCGTCAACCGCCATCAGGCGCGCGCGGGTCTGCGTCCGGCGCAGCCATCCCCCAAACGCCGCGCTGCGGCAGCTCTATCCGGAGCGATTGCGCAGCACGAAGCAGGCACCGCCGGCCTCGCGGATCCGACTGCAGAGCGCGTCGGCCTCGGCCCGTGTCTCGGCGCCGATCCGCACCTGGTAGAAGGCGCGGTTGCCGCGCGAGCGCATCACCGACGACAGCAGGCTCGGGTCGCGGTCGCCAATGACCGGGCCAAGCCCCTTGATCGCCCGCGAATACATCGCGAGCGCCTTGTTGCGGTCGAAGCCTGCAGCCAGTTGGACGCCCCATGGTTTCGCGGCCGACAGCGCCACATGCTGCTCGAGCTCCGTGACGAACGGATTCGGCGCGCGCTTCAACATCGCCATCAGCTGGCGACACGAGGTCGGCGGCGGGCTCGGCGGAGTCTTGCCGCCGTTACCGGCGGCCGCCCACTCATCGATCGTGGCTCCCGTGATGGCGGAGACGTAGTTGCGGGTCTCCCAGGGCATCTGCCCCTTGCCGGCGAGCCAGTCCTGCACCCGGCGCGGCCCCGCATTGTAGGCCGCCGCCGCGAGCCCGAGATTGCCGAACTGGTCGCGCAGCTCGGCCAGGAACTGCGCCGACTTCGGCAGCGCCTGAACCGGATCGAACGGATCGAGCAACTGGCGCTCGTTCGCCGTGCCCGGCATGAACTGCGCGATTCCCTGCGCGCGCTGGCCGTTGCGCGTGACCGGCCCGACTGCATCGCTCTGGAAGCGGCTCTCCTGCCAGATCACGCGAGCGAAGAATTCGAGCGGCAGATCATTCGCCTTGGCTGCGGATTCGATCATCAGGCAGATTGCCTCGCGCGTACCGCTCTCCTTGGGCTCCTCGGACTTGTTCTCCGAGCTCTCTGCCGCAGCGTCTGCCGGCTTGGCAGCCTCCTGCGGCGAATCCTGCCGGGCGCCGTCCTTCGGATCAGCCGGCACGACAGCGTCACGGTCGGAGGCCTGCTCCGCCGCCACGCCGGACAAGGGCATGGTCAGCATCAAGGCAAGGCCGAGACAGGCAATGCGAGCAACCGAAACCATGGAAAGCATCGTGAGCGCGGTGCAATGGTTGAATTCTGCCGACAGACAAAGCCCAGGACCATGCGGGGTTCCACCGCGCGGCGCCTTGACACAGCGAACGAGCCGGCTAGCAATCCCCGAGTGCCGCAGGGAGCGCGACGGATGACCGCACCGACCGACGACAGACTCGGCTTCGCGCCCGAAAGCGATGCGCCATTGTCCTACATGGCGCGCACGCGCGACTACTATCTCGCGATCGGCTATGACACGCCCTATCGCTGGGCTCACTACACGTCGGCGCCGTTCCATCCCTTGCGCAAGCCGCTCGCGCAGTCGCGCGTCACCGTCGTCACCACGGCCGCGCCTTTCGATCCCGCCAAAGGCGATCAAGGCCCCGGCGCGCCCTATAATGGCGGCGCCAAGTTCTACGCCGTCTATGACGGCGACACGTCGGCGCAGCACGACCTGCGCATTTCCCACATCGCCTATGATCGCGCGCACACCTCGGCCGAGGATTCCGGCACCTGGTTTCCGCTGCCACAGCTCCTAAGGCTGGCAGGTGAAGGCCGCATCGGCGCGGTCGGACCGCGCTTCTTCGGCGCGCCGACCAATCGCAGCCACCGCGTCACGATCGAGACCGATGCGCCGGAGATTCTCGCGCGCTGCCGCGCCGACGAGATCGACGCCGTCGTGCTGGTGCCGAACTGTCCGGTGTGCCACCAGACCGTGAGCCTGGTGGCACGGCATCTCGAAGCGAACGGCGTCGCAACCGTCGTCATGGGCTGCGCCAAGGACATCGTCGAGCACGCCGCCGCGCCGCGCTTCCTGTTCTCGGATTTTCCGCTGGGCAATTCCGCCGGCAAGCCGCACGACGCGGCCTCACAGGCCTTCACGCTCGAGTTGGCTTTGCGTGTCCTCGAGAGTTCACCAGCCGCACGCACGACCGTGCAATCGCCTTTGCACTGGAGCGACGATCACGGCTGGAAGCGCGACTACAGCAATCCGGCCATGCTCGCGCCGGACGAGCTGGCGCGGCGGCGCGCCGAGTTCGATGCGCAGAAGGCGATCGCGCGGCAGGTTCGTGGAAAGCAGGTGTGAAAGCCACACTCGCGCGAAACTCGCCCGGGAATTTCTTCGGATAATGCTGATTGCGCTTGCCGTCCCGCTCCAGTTGCGCTTGAGTTCCCCCGGGTTTGAAGGGGGCAGTACCAAATGAGAGTTGTAGCGTTGGTGGCGCTGTGCGCCGCGCTGGGAGGCTGCGCGTCCGTAACGCGGGGTACAACCGAGACGATCAGTGTCGCGTCGACGCCGTCCGGGGCCGAAGCCACGATCGCCGGTCTCGAAGCGCCGATGACCTGCACGACGCCCTGCTCGTTCGTCGCCAAGCGCAATGCCGACATCTCCGTCACCATCGAAAAACCGGGCTACGAGACCCAGATCATCCCGTTGACCAAGGACATCCCGGCGACCGGCGCGGCCGGCTTCGCCGGCAACATCCTGGCGGGCGGCCTGATCGGCATGGGTGTGGACGCAGCGACGGGCGCGGCGACCGACCACAAGCCGAACCCGGTGATCGTCACCTTGCAGCCGCGCATGGCGGCGCCGGCAGGCCGTGCGCAGCGGCCGCCGCGGCGGTCGGCCCCGCCGCCGGCACAACCGGAGGCCGGGACCTAGCGCCCGCCAAGCCTGTCAGCCAGCCACCGATGGCGCCTCGCCGGGAGTGACCGTGTCGACCGGCAACGCGAACTGCTCGACCCGGTTGAGCGGCTTCTTGTTGAGCAGCAGCCGGGTGACGTCGGGGCGCGAATAGTGTCCCGCCGGATCGGCGGCATTCTTGGCGATGCCGATCATGCCCAAATCGATCTCGGCGATCAGCAGGCCTTCCTGCTCCGGCGGCAGCTTCTCGGCGAGCGAAGAGCCATCCGGACCAAAGATCGCGGCGTGGCCGCCGCCGACATGCAGCAGCGCGTGCTTGTCGGGCCGGTCACACAGCTCGTCGATCATCGCCTGCGAGACGGTGGCGCACGGCGCCAGCACGAAGCACGAGCCCTCGACCGCATAGACGCGCGAGGCGGCGTTGTTGACCTCGGCGCCGAGCGCCGGCGCGAACGGATCGTACAGCGAGAAGCTCGGCCACGCGGCGACGTGCACCTGCTCGTTCTGCGCGTACATCGCATATTTCGACAGCGGCTGCAGATGCTCCCAGCAGCACAGCGCACCGATCCGGCCGATGTCGGGACGATCATGCACAGCAAGGTCGCTGCCGTCGCCCTCACCGTAGACGGTGCGCTCGGCATGGGTCGGCCGCAGCTTGCGGCGCCTGGCAATGGTCTCGCCGTCCGGGCCGATCAGCCATTGCGCGATGTAGAGGCTGCCGCCGTCGCGCTCGGACAGTCCCAGTACGGCCGTCAGCCCGGCCTTGCGCACGGCAGCCCGCAGCGCTTCGGCCTGCGGGCTGTCATAGGCCAGCGAGTTGTCGAAATAGCGCTGCACGAAGCCGCGACCGATGCACCAGGCCGGCGAGTCCATCCAGATGTGCCAGGGATAGCCGGGGATGAAGACCTCCGGAAACGCGATCAGCTTGGCGCCCTTGTCGGCCGCCTCCTCGATCAGGGCGATGGTCTTCTTGATCGAGGCGTCCAGGTCGAGCCAGGCCGGTGCCGCCTGCACCACCGCCACCTTGTATTTCGGATGTGCCAGTCCCATCGCTGCTGCTCCCTGATGCCGTGCGCGGCGGTGGCGCCGCGACCGGGCCGACTATTGACGCCAGCCGGCTTTCGCGCTCGTCTGCCAGGGAACGAAAATTCGACTGCGGCGGAGACGAAGACCCCAGCCGGCCCGGAATTTGCTGCATTGCCACAGATCAAGCCGGCACAGGTGCAGGGGGAGACGGAGCGATGCCGATCCTGTTCACCACCGACGGAAGCCCGGGCCACCGCCGGCTGGCGCGGTGGCAGGACATCGTCTGCGACGTCTATGTCGGGCTCGATTGCACGTCCGATCTCGGCAGCGCGTTTCGCGGCTCGGTGACCCACACCACGTTGGGACGGGCTGTCTGCTCCGAGGTTGCCTCGGACCGGCAGCGCGTGCACCGGACCTCGCAGCGGATCTCCCGGGCGGATGCCGACTTCGTTCTCGTCGCATTCGGACGTGAGGGAATCGGCGGCGTCGTCCAGGATGGCCGCGACACCGTGATCCGGCCCGGCGAGTTCGCGATCTACGACACGACCCGCCCCTATGAGCTGCAGTTCGACGCCGCGTTCAAGCAGATCGTGTTCAAGCTCCCGCGCGAGATGCTGCAGCGCCGGATCGGCCCGACGGAGACCGTGACGGCGATCAGCTTCGGCCCCGACAGCCCGCTCCAGCCCCTCGCCCATGAGTTCATCGTGAGGCTCTGCGAACGCGCCGAGCACATCGGCCCCGAGCATGCCGAACCTCTGGCCAACCAGGCCGCCGACCTGCTCGCCATGACCCTGGCCGAGCGGTTGCGCGCACAACCCCTGCCCGCCTCGAGCCATCGCGCAACGCTGCTCTATCGGATCAAGGCGCACATCCGCACCCGACTATCCGACGCCGGCCTCTCACTGCCGGAGATCGCACGCGAGCTCGGGCTATCGACGCGCTACGTCAATGATCTGTTCTCGGACGAGGAGACGTCGTTCCAACGCTTCGTGCTGGCCGAGCGGCTCAAGCAGTGCCGGCGCGATCTCGGCTCGCCGATGCTGGCGCATCGTCAGATCAGCGAGATCGCGTTTTGCTGGGGCTTCAATGACCTCTCGCATTTCGGCCGCGTGTTCCGCGAGCAGTTCGGCCTGTCGCCACGCGAGTGGCGGCGCAGCGCCGTAAAGCGCTGAGCTGGCCGCAACGCGCCCGCCTCACGCGCCTCGTGGCGCTGTTCGCGCCCTCGGCTTGTGCGAGGTGGCGCCCGGCCGTCAGCGCGGCGGATCGGCGCGCAAGGCATCGACCAGCCAGTCACGAAAGGCAAGCATGCCGGACGTCGGTTCTTTCGACTTCAACCAGGTCAGCCAATAAGAACCGGCGGCGACCCCAGCCGCAAACGGCCGGACCAGCCGACCCGTCTCGAGCTCGCAGTTGAACATGGCGATCGGAACCAGGCCAACGCCGACGCCGCGCGCGGCCGCTTCGGCCATCGCGACGGAGCTGTCGAAGATCGGCCCCTGGATCATCGGGCATGGAGCGCCCGCGACTGCAAACCATAATGGCCATTCCTCGGCGCGATACGACCGCAGGAGATTTTCGCCCGCGAGATCCGACGGCGCGCGCAGACGACTCGCGACATCGGGATGACAGACGGGCGACAGCGGGGCAGACATCAGATGGATGGCCTCAGTGCCGTGCCAGGATCCGTCGCCGAAGCGAAGCGCGATGTCGAGCCCGTCTCCGGCGATATCGATGCGGTTGTTGTTGGTGAGGAGGCGCAGGTCGATATGGGGGTGCGCATCTCGAAAACCGTCGAGGCGTTGCAACAGCCATCCCGTTGCAAAGGTGCCGACACAGCCGACGGTCACGACCTCGCGGGTTCCCTTCGCTTCGATGCGATCGATCGCGCCGCTGATGCGACTGAACGCATCGTTGAGGACGGGAAACAGAGCCAGGGCTTCGTCAGTCAACGTGAGGCCACGCGGCAGGCGCCGGAACAGGTGAGCGCCCAACATCTGCTCGAGCTGTTTCACCTGGTGACTGATCGCGGTCTGCGTGACCCTGAGCTCCAAGCCTGCCTTGGTGAAGCTCAGATGCCGGGCGGATGCTTCGAAGGCCCGCAAGGCGTTCAAAGGGAGATGGCTGCGGATAGGCATGATGACCAAGTTCTGCTCATGGCTCGACGAATAAATGATCGTTTGTCAGTCGTCACCTCGTTCGGCAGGTTCGCGCAGTCACTGGAGAATGCACATGCTGACGAGACGGCATCTGGGTTTTGGAATCCTCGGGATGGCGGCTGCGGCGAGCGGGCTGCCATCACCTGCGGCGAAGGCGGCGGCCGACCGAAGGGCGCATCTGGAAGGGGAACTCGCCCGCATCGAGCGCGAGAGTCTCGGACGGCTCGGCATCGCCGTCCTCGACTCCGAGAGCGGGTTCGAGGCGGGCCTGCGCTCGGCCGAGCGCTTTCCGATGTGCAGCACGTTCAAGTGTCTGGCTTCCGCGGCTGTCCTGAAGCGCGTCGACGCCGGCGAACTGCATCTCGACACGCGCGTCCCGTTCGAGGCGAAGGATCTCGTAACATATTCGCCGGTGACCAAGGAGCACGTCGGCCGCGGCATGACACTCGCCGAGCTCTGCGAAGCTGCGCTCACCCAGAGCGACAACACCGCGGGAAATCTCCTGTTGCGGCAGATCGGCGGTCCTGCGGGTCTGACGCGTTTTGCCCGATCGATCGGCGACGAGATCAGCCGCCTGGACCGCTGGGAAATTGAGCTCAACGAGGCGCTGGCCGACGACCCTCGCGACACGACCAGTCCGGCCGCCATGCTACAGAACCTGCGCCGCGTGCTCCTTGGCGAGGTCTTGTCGACGAATATGCGCCAGCGATTGACGGACTGGATGATCGCCAACAAGACCGGCGACACTCGGCTTCGCGCCGGTGTGCCGCGTGACTGGCGCGTCGCCGACAAGACGGGCGCTGGGGACCGCGGCACGACCAACGACATCGGCATTCTCTGGCCCCCGGGCCGCAAACCGGTTCTGGTCACGGCCTATCTGACTGGTTCACAGGCGTCTCCCGAGGATCGCAACGCAACGATCGCGAAAGTCGCGCGGGCGGTTGCAGACGTCGTGATGGGACAGGCTGGGTAGTTCCAGCATCCGGCTTCCGAGCCCCTCCGGAAGCCGGACATCAGACCCAAGATGTTCGCCATGGCGGCGCAACGATTGGGCAGGCTAAGCTGCGGCCGGCCCACGTCATCGGAATGTGCGGCCGCTGCCGGGATCGATCCGATGCGCCGCTTTGCCATGAAGGCCCTGTTCTCCCTGCTGACCTTGCAGCGGGACGACGAGACACAGCTGCGCTGGGACCGGATCGTCCTGATCGGCTCGACCCTGGTGACGATCGGGCTGATCGCCCTATATGCCTATAGCAAGGCCGAGGGCCGCTGGTAGCCGGGCGCAAGACACGCGAGAACGAGTTCATGAGACGACGAATGGGGTCCGCCTGCCTGCTGCTGGCGTTCGCGTCGACCGCCAGCCATGCGCTGGACAGCGAGCAGAAGCGTGGAAAAGCGCTCTTGCAAAGCCTTTGCAGCCGATGCCATGCGGTAGGTCTCACAGGCGCCAGCCGGCACCCCGACGCGCCCCCGTTCAGGACCTTCGGTGACAGCAAGCTCTACGACGAGGATTTCGCCCAGCGGCTGCAGGCCGGCCTGTCGACCATTCACAAGGACATGCCGAGCTTCCAGTTCGATCGGCCCGAGGCAGAGGCCGCGGTCAATTACCTCAAGGCGATCCAGGTCCGCCCCAAACGGCGGTGACGCGCCGGCGCGCTCCGCTGGCGTGGAACGGGACTTGTACGGCCCGGTTGCCCGTTCCCGTTCATTGTCCGCGGCCCGGCTGCGACCGGAGCCCGCATGATGACGCCGACGACCACGGGTCTGCACGCCGACGGACTGCCGCTGCCGCAGCGTACCTGGGCGATCGTGACGATCGCCCTGGGCATCGTGCTGGCCGTGATCGACGGCGCCATCGCCAATGTGGCGCTGCCGACGATCGCCCGCGACCTCCATGCGAGTCCTGCTTTTTCGATCTGGATCGTCAACGGCTATCAGCTCGCGGTAACGATCTCGCTGCTGCCACTGGCCTCGCTCGGCGAGATCATCGGCTATCGGCGGGTCTATCTCGCCGGCCTCATGCTGTTCACGGCTGCCTCCGCCTTCTGTGCGCTGGCCGACAGCCTGCTACTGCTGACGCTCGCGCGCATCCTGCAGGGCTTCGGCGCCGCCGGCATCCTCAGCGTCAACTCGGCGCTGGTGCGTTTCACCTATCCGCACGCTCTGCTCGGCCGCGGCATCGGCATCAATGCGATGGTGGTCGCGGTCTCCGCCGCACTCGGTCCGACCATCGCCGCCGGCATCCTCGCCGTCGGTAGCTGGCCGTGGCTGTTCGCGATCAACGTGCCGCTCGGCATCGTCACCTTCGTCTTCGGCTTCCGCTTCCTGCCGCATACGCCGCGCGCGCCGCACATGTTCGATTGGCAGAGCGCGGCGCTGAGCGCGGTCGCCTTCGGCTTCCTGATCGCCGCCGTGGACAGCCTCGGCCATGGCGAGGCGCTGGTGACCTGCGCGATCGAGTTCGTCGTCGCCGTCACGGCCGGCGTGTGGCTGGTCTGGCGCCAGACCCACATGGCCTCGCCGCTGCTGCCGGTCGACCTGCTGCGCATTCCGGTGTTCGCCCTGTCGATCGCGACCTCGATCTCGTCGTTCTGCGGCCAGATGCTCGCCTTCGTCGCGATCCCCTTCTATCTCGAAAGCCATTTCGGCTATTCGCCGGTGCAGATGGGCCTGCTGATCACGCCGTGGCCGATCGCGGTCGGCCTGACGGCGCCGATTGCGGGGCGGCTGGTCGAGCGCGTGCCGGCCGGGCTGCTCGGTGGCATCGGTCTCGTGATCTTCGCATGCGGGCTCGGTGCGCTCGGCCTGCTGCCGCGCGAGCCGTCGGCATGGGATGTCGTCTGGCGCATGGCGCTGGCGGGCTGCGGCTTCGGCCTGTTCCAGACGCCGAACAACCGCACCATGATCGCCGCTGCGCCACGCGAGCGCGCCGGCGGCGCCAGCGGCATGCTCGGCACGGCGCGCCTGCTCGGCCAGACCACGGGCGCGGCCCTGGTCGCGATGTTTCTCGCGATCGACGCGACCGACGGCACGCGGCTGTCGCTCTTGACCGGGGTCGGTTTCGCGCTGGTCGGCGCGTTCCTGAGCATGCTCAGGCTGTCGCCGGCCGGCGCGCGCGGCGCCGAGCGCGTCCGCGTCCAGGACGGCCAGCGGCTGAAGGGCGAGTCGTGACAGCGATGACGGACTGGACGATGCTGGCCCTGCTCGCCCTCGCCGCCTTCGGCTCGGGCATCGTCAATGCGCTGGCCGGCGGCGGCGCGTTCCTGACCTTCCCGACGCTGCTCGCCGCCGGCATTCCCGCGATTGACGCCAACGCTTCCAGCACCGTCGCGCTCTGCCCCGGCCAGTTCGTCAGCGCTTGGGCCTCCCGTGAGATCTTGAACGACGCAAAGGCGCCCTGGCGCCACGACCTCGTGCGGCTGTCGATCATCAGCCTGCTCGGTGGCACGCTCGGCGCCGTGCTGCTCTTGGTCACACCGTCGGCCGCCTTCAGCCGGCTGGTGCCCTGGCTGTTGCTGTTCGCCACGATCGTGTTTGCATTCGGCATGCGCTTTACGCCCAAGGATGGCGCGCGCTGGTTCGGGCCGCGGACCATCCAGGCGGTGCAGTTCGTGATCGCGATCTATGGCGGCTACTTCGGCGGCGGCATCGGCATCCTGATGCTGGCGGCCCTGGTGTTCTACGGCATGCGCGACATTCGCGCCATGAACGGCATGAAGGTGCTGCTCGCTGCGCTCATGAATATGACGGCCTCCGCCATCTTTGCGTTCTCAGGCCGCGTGCATTGGCTGGAGACGCTGACGATGATGGGCGCTGCCATGGTCGGCGGCTTCGTCGGCGCGCGGCTTGGCCAGATCATCCCGCCGGCCCATGTGCGCCGCTTCATCATTGCCGTCGGCTGCGGCCTGACGGTGTATTTCTTCGTCAAGCCGGCCTGAGCCGGACGTCGCATCAAAGAACCTCGCGTCAAACGAAAAAGGCCGGCGCGATGGCCGGCCTTTCGTAGTGATCTCGTAGCGTCAGGGCCTACGCCTTGACCAGCGGTCCCTTCGGCGCCGGCCCCTTCGAGCCGCCGCCGGACTTCGGCTTGCGCTTGCGCGCGGCCGGAACTTCGGACTTCGGCGTGACCGGGCCCTCGACGAACTCGAAGCCGATCTTCTCCTCGACGCCGGATTCGTCCTTGACGAGGACGACACGGACGTGACCGCCGCCCTTCAGCTTGCCGAACAGCACCTCGTCGGCCAGCGGCTTCTTGATGTGCTCCTGGATCACACGGCCCATCGGCCGCGCGCCCATCTGCTCGTCATAGCCGTGCTGGATCAGCCAGGCCTTGGCCGGTTCCGACAGCTCGATCGTGACGTCGCGGTCGGCGAGCTGCGCCTCGAGCTGCAGCACGAACTTCTCGACGACCATTCCGATCACCTCGACGTTGAGGTGCGCGAACGAGACGATGGAGTCGAGCCGATTGCGGAATTCCGGCGCGAACTGCCTGTTGATCGCCTCGTGGTCGTCACCTTCCCGCTTCGAGCGATGGAAGCCGAACGCCTGCTTGGCCATGTCGGCCGCGCCCGCATTCGTGGTCATGATCAGGATCACGTTGCGGAAGTTGACCTGCTTGCCGTTGTGGTCGGTGAGCCGGCCGTGATCCATGATCTGCAACAGCACATTGTACAGGTCCGGATGCGCCTTCTCGATCTCGTCCAGCAGCACCACGCAGTGCGGATGCTGGTCGACGCCATCGGTCAGGAGGCCGCCCTGGTCGAAGCCGACATAGCCAGGAGGCGCGCCGATCAGGCGCGACACCGTGTGCCGCTCCATGTACTCCGACATGTCGAAGCGCAGCAGCTCGACGCCCAGGGTCGAGGCGAGCTGCTTGGCGACCTCGGTCTTGCCGACGCCGGTCGGACCCGAGAACAGATAGCAGCCGATCGGCTTCTCCGGCTCGCGCAGGCCGGCACGGGCCAGCTTGATCGAGGCCGACAGCGAATCGATCGCCTTGTCCTGGCCGAACACCACGCGCTTGAGGGTCTGCTCGAGATGCTTGAGCACCTCGGCATCGTCCTTCGACACGCTCTTCGGCGGAATCCGCGCCATCGTGGCGATCGTGGTCTCGATCTCCTTGATGCCGATCGTCTTCTTGCGCTTGTTCTCGGCCAGCAGCATCTGCGCCGCGCCGGATTCGTCGATCACGTCGATCGCCTTGTCCGGCAGCTTGCGGTCATGGATGTAGCGCGACGACAACTGTACCGCGGCCTCGATGGCCTCGTTGGTGTATTTCAGCCGGTGATAGTCCTCGAAGTACGGCTTCAGCCCCTTCAGGATCGCGATCGCATCCTCGACCGACGGCTCGTTGACGTCGATCTTCTGGAACCGGCGCACCAGCGCGCGGTCCTTCTCGAAATGCTGGCGATACTCCTTGTAGGTCGTCGAGCCCATGCAGCGGATCGAGCCCGAGGCCAGCGCCGGCTTGAGCAGGTTGGACGCATCCATCGCGCCGCCCGACGTCGCACCGGCACCGATCACGGTGTGGATCTCGTCGATGAACAGGATCGCGTTCGGATGCGCCTCGAGTTCCTTGAGCACCTGCTTCAGGCGCTCCTCGAAGTCGCCGCGATAGCGCGTGCCCGCGAGCAAGGTGCCCATGTCGAGCGAGAACACGGTCGCGGCCGACAGCACCTCCGGAACCTCGCTGTCGACGATGCGCTTGGCGAGGCCCTCGGCGATCGCCGTCTTGCCGACGCCGGCTTCGCCGACGAACAGCGGGTTGTTCTTCTGGCGCCGGCACAGCACCTGGATGGCGCGGTTGATCTCGGAGTTTCGGCCGATCACCGGATCGATCTTGCCGTCACGCGCCTTCTTGTTGAGATTGACGCAATAGGTTTCCAGCGCCTCGCCCTTTTTCTTGGAGTCCTCGTTGCCCTTGGCTTCGGTCTCCTCGTCGACGCCGCGAACGGGGCGCGCTTCGGAGACACCAGGGCGCTTGGCGATGCCGTGGCTGATGTAGTTCACGGCATCGTAACGCGTCATGTCCTGCTCCTGCAGGAAGTACGCGGCGTGGCTCTCACGCTCGGCGAAGATCGCGATCAGCACGTTGGCGCCGGTGACCTCTTCGCGGCCCGACGACTGAACGTGGATCACGGCGCGCTGGATCACGCGCTGGAAACCTGCGGTCGGCTTGGCGTCGTCGCTGCCGTCCGTGACCAGATTTTCGAACTCGG
Source organism: Bradyrhizobium sp. SZCCHNS3052 (assembly GCF_032484495.1). NCBI lineage: Bacteria > Pseudomonadati > Pseudomonadota > Alphaproteobacteria > Hyphomicrobiales > Nitrobacteraceae > Bradyrhizobium > Bradyrhizobium sp. SZCCHNS3052. The sequence continues at coordinate 295,852 of NZ_JAUETB010000006.1, forward strand.
TTTCGAGGTAGTTCACGAGACTGCCGCGCAGCTTGTCGAGGTCGACGCTGCATGCGCGCATCACGGCCGCTGCATCGGAGTCATCGATCAAGGACAGAAGGAGGTGTTCCAGTGTCGCGTATTGATGATGACGCTCGTTGGCGATCGCCAGCGCACGATGCAGGGATTGTTCAAGGCTTTGAGAAAAAGTCGGCATGCGCGTCCTCTGTGGCCCCTTGCCATCATGATCGCCGCCGCCCGGTCAGGCAACAACAACCTTCGTCAAATATAGTTATAACCGAGTGCGACAAAAGACCGGCCGAGCCGCTCGATTACGGGTTCACCGGATCGTCAATGCAAAACCCGTTCCGATTGCGGCAAATCCGGCTGCGACAACCGAACGGCGCACGCCGCCGAGCGGGGAGAGATAAGGACCAGAGCGGCCGTAATTCTTCGGACGAGAAGTGAAACCTGCCCGGATTGCGCTGACCTCGTCTGCGGCAATTTGCGGCTTTCGATGACCCTTCGTCCGATGCCGATTCGCGGTGATCAATCGGGCAGCGCCCCAGCCCCCGCCCCTGGCCAGCAGATGCGCGCGTCGGCGGCTCCCTTCGCGGAGGGAGCCGGCTATTTCTTCTCCATCACACACTGCAACGGGTGCTGGTGCTTGCGGGCGAAGTCCATCACCTGCGTCACCTTGGTCTCGGCGATCTCGTAGGTGAAGACGCCGCACTCCCCGATGCCGTGATGATGCACGTGGAGCATGATCTTGGTCGCGGCCTCGACGTCCTTGTTGAAGAACTTCTCCAGGACGTGAACGACGAACTCCATCGGCGTGTAATCGTCGTTCAGGATCAGGACGCGGTAGAGGTTGGGGCGCTTGGTCTTCGGCTTGACCTTGGTGATCACGGACGTGACCGGGCCACCGGTGCCACCGGACTTGTTGTCGTTATTGCTCATCCTGGGCGCGGATCGGTTCAATCTGGAAGTTGGCTGCGACATCTTGCACGCGTTAGATATGGCTGCGAGGCTCCCAATAAAGAGTTTCCCTCGGCGGGTTGCTCTCAATAAGGGGTGCCCCCCGACCTGTCCCCTGCCGGGCCGCTTTCCGCCACCCGGTCCTGCTTTCCAGATCGCCTGTCCCAGCCGACCGGTCCGGTCGGACCGACACCGGGAATATGGGTCAGCGCCCGGTTTGCCGCAAGCGCAGGCCCGGGACGGACCGACGCTCCGGCAGGACCGATTCCCTGCCCCGGCGATGAGGCGCAAGGTTAATCAAACCGGTCGCATTTTACAAAGCCCATTCAGCGGGCATTGACAGGGAACCAGCCCGGTTGCGGGCGCGGCGCCACGCTGCGGGCATTGGCCCGGTGTTTCGCGGTTTCGATTTACCCGTCCTTGACGAAGCCGAACCGAAAACACCTGCAGAAAACCATAATTGGTGAGCGACATGACCGATGTCTCCTTCATTCGACTCTGCCGCCGCGCCGTCCGACGGTTCGCCTGCGACCGCGGTGGCAATATCTCCATGCTGTTCGCCATCGCGCTCGTCCCCATCCTGGCCTTCGTCGGGGCAGGCGTCGACTACAGCCGGCTGAACGCCGCGCGGTCGTCGATGCAGGCGGCGCTCGACTCCACCTCGCTGATGCTGTCGCGCGACCTGGCGCAGGGCACGATCAGCGCAGCCGACATCGGAACCAAGGCAAGCGCCTATTTCAAGGCGCTCTACACCAGCACGGACGCACAGAACGTCACCGTGACGGCCAGCTATACCGCCTCGACCAGCTCGTCGGCCTCCAACATCCAATTGTCGGCCAACGGTCAGATCGTCACCCAGTTCATGAAGATTGCCGGCTTTCCGACCATGGACTTCGGCGCCAAAACGACATCGACCTGGGGCGACGTGAAGATGCGGGTGGCGCTCGCGCTCGACAATACCGGCTCGATGGCATCCAGCGGCAAGATGTCCGCGCTGCAGAACGCCGTGGCCGGCAGCGGCGGGCTGATCGACCAGCTCAGCGCGCTGGCCAAGACCCCGGGCGACGTCTACATCTCGGTCGTTCCATTCGCCAAGGTCGTGAACGTCGGCGCAAGCAATTACGCCAAGGACTGGATCGACTGGACCGACTGGCAGAATCCGCCCACGATCCAGCCTGCCAATGGCTCCTATCAGGCCGCAATCCCGAACGGCAGCTACACGCAATCGCAATGGGACATGGTGGGACCGGGATCCTCCTGTCCGTTCAAGTCCGGCAACGGCTTTCCCTACTTCTCCTGCACCAGCGACCCGGCGACCGGGAGTTCGAGCGCCTCGCGGATTCCGACGAGTGGGAGCTACACGGGCTACATCTGCCCGGGCTACGATTCCGCCTCGCACAGCTATTACAACGGCTGCTGGAACAGCGTTCAGACCAGCACGCGGGTGAACTGGTGCACCGGCAGCTATTGCAGTTGCCCGACCAGCGGCAGCAATCTTCCGAACAACACGTGTAGTTGCACGGGAAGCGGATCCAGCACGGTGTGCAAGGTCAACACCTTCACCCACACCTGGGTCGCCAACACCAAGAGCACCTGGACCGGATGCGTCGCCGACCGCACCCAGCCGAACGACGCAAATGCCGTGTCACCGGCGACCTCCGACGTGACGACGCTGTTCCCGGCCAACCAGCACATGGAGAACAACATCCAGTACTGCAGCAGCACGGCCTCCACGAAACTCGCGGAAATCGTGCCGCTCAGCTACAACTGGAGCTCGCTGAAGAGCGCAGTCAACGCCATGCAGCCGACCGGCGGCACCAACCAGGCGATCGGACTTGCCTGGGCCGTCCAGTCGCTGATTCCGAACGGCGTGCTGGGCGCGCCGGCGGAGGACGTCAACACCACCTATAATCGCGTCATCATCCTGCTATCGGACGGCCTGAACACCGAGGACCGCTGGCCCGAATACGGCAACGGCTCGTCGCAAGCCTCGGGCAACCCGATCGACGCGCGCCAGGCGCTGCTCTGCTCGAACCTGAAGAACACCAAGGATTCGAAGGGCAACGCGATGTACACGATCTACACGATCCAGGTGAACACGAGCTCGCCCGCCGATCCGACCTCGGCCGTGCTGCAGAACTGCGCCAGCAGTCCCGACAAGTTCTACATGCTGACGAGCTCGAGCCAGATCGTGACCACGTTCAACTCGATCGGCACCGCATTGTCGAAGCTGCGGGTCGCCAAATAACAGAAGCGCCGGGCACCGACAGCGCTCCACCTTCAGCCAACAAAAAAGCCCGGCGCAAGCCGGGCTTTGTGCTCCCTGCAGGCGCGAACGGTCAGTGCGCGGCCGGCGGGGTGAACTTCGCGGCGATGCCTTCCAGCGGCTTGAACGCCTGCTTGGCGAGATCCGAATACAGCCCGGCGATCTTCTGCGAATCGGCGACGAAGGTCTCGTAGGCCGACTTGGCGAACTCGGTCTGCACCTCGAGCACCTTGTCGAGCGACTTCACGCCCTGGAGCTTCTCGACGAACGACTTGGTGTCCTCGAACGACTTCTTGGTGTAGTCGCCATACGCGGTGGCGATGGCCTGAAGGCCGTTCTGCACGGTGGTCGCGGAGTTCACGACGGTCTCGAACTGCTCTTTGCCGTAGTTCTGAAAGTCTTCAACCTTAAACATGTGGCATTCCTTTCCCTGATTTTGAGCGCCCTCAGGGAAGCCCCGGCTCCCTGACGCATTCATAATATAGTGCAGCGCACAAAAAAATCAAGAATCTTGTGCAATGCACCATCCCGGGCATTGCGGTCTCGACGCACCGTCGGACGCCCCAAGCCGGGGCAGTTCGGCAGAAATACCAGCCATCGCCGCAAGGTTTCTTTAATCCTTTGGCAACTCGACCGTCCTAACCTCTCCGGTGGTCCCGGCCAGCGTCGGCCGAACCGTAAAGCTGTTCTAAAACAGCGTCTTAACAAAACCTCAGTTCGAGGCCTTCGATGCTTGGCAGCGTCACGGCGCGATCGGGAGGTCCGACAGGCACGGTTACGGGGGCGTTCGGCACAATTTCGCCTTACGAGCCGGTGATCACGTCAGAAATTGGACGGGGATTTCATGCTTCGCAAAAAAATGGCTTCCTCGCGCCTGTTGCGAGTTGGCGTCTACGGACTGATCACCCTCGCGACGGCAGCAGTGGTCACGGTCGACAGCGCGGAGGCGCGTCGGCGCCATCGGCAGCATCACGCGCGTCACTCCCCCCATAATGACGAGGGCAGCTACAGCCCGGCGTTCGCGTCGATCGTCGTCGACGGCAATTCCGGCGCGACGCTGACGGCGACCAATCCCGACGCTCTGCGGCACCCCGCCTCGCTCACCAAGATCATGACGCTCTATTTGCTGTTCGAGCGGCTCGATTCCGGCAAGATGAAGCTCGACACCGAGATGCCGGTGTCCGAGCACGCCTCCGAGCAGTCGCCGACCAAGCTCGGCCTGCGCCCCGGCCAGAGCATCCGCGTCGAGGACGCGATCAAGGGCCTGGTGACGCGCTCCGCCAACGACGCCGCCGTGGTCATCGCAGAAGCGATCGGCGGCGACGAGGACGAGTTCGCCAAGATGATGACGCGCAAGGCGCGCTCGCTCGGCATGAGCCGCACCACCTATGTGAACGCCTCCGGCCTCCCGGCCGACGCGCAGATCACGACGGCGCGTGACCAGTCGATCCTCGGCCGCGCGATCCAGGACCGCTTCCCGCGGTACTACCGCTACTTCTCGACGGTGGTGTTCAATTATCGCGGCCAGTCGATCCGCAACCACAATCATCTGCTCGGCAATGTCGAGGGCATCGACGGCATCAAGACCGGCTACACCCGCGCCTCCGGCTTCAACATCGTGACCTCGCTGCGCCGCGGCAACCGCCATCTGATCGGCGTCGTACTCGGCGGCCGCAGCGGCGGCTCGCGTGACGCCATCATGCGCAACCTGCTCGCCGAAAATCTCGACAAGGGCGCGACCCGGCGCACCGTGGCGGCGATCGGCGAGCGCGGCGGCTCCGACAGCGGCGATGCCGATCAGGGCACGATGCAGCTCGCCTCGGCGGCGCCGGAGACGCCGGCCCCGAGCCGCGCCTCCAAGATCATCTCAACCCTCTCGGAAGCCACCGCGGCCCTGCCGCCGGCGGCACCGAGAGAGGCCAAGGTCGAGCCGGCGCCGATGACCTCCGGCGTGATCCAGAGCCAGCCGATGTCGATCGTTCCCGGCTCGACCGAGCCGATGAAGCCGGTCAAGGTCAGGACGGTCCAGGTCAAGGCCGGCGCGGTCAAGCTCGCGACCGCCGCGCCGCAGCCGGCCGCCCCTGCTCCCGCACCCTTCGCTCAGCGTGTCGAGGCCATCGAGCCGGCGCCGCCGATCGCCCGTACCGAGGCCCCCCGTCCCGACATGCCGCCGCAGCCGCCGGGCCATGGCACCGGCAACGGCATTCTCGGCGTGCTGCCCGCCTCCAGCCTGCCGGCAGGCTCGTCGCAGGCCATGGCCTATGCGGCGCCTCCGGCCCAGCCGGCGCCGACGCAGATCGCCTCCGCGAGCGCTGCGCCGGAGCTTCCGAGCAAGCCTTCCGTCACGCGCAGCGGCTGGATCATCCAGGTCGGAGCGCTGGACAACGAGGCCGAGGCCCAGAAGCGGATCGAGGCGGCCCGCAGCTCGGCACAAGGTCTCCTCAGCAAGGCCGATCCCTTCACCGAGACGGTCGCGAAGGGCGACAAGAAGCTGATCCGCGCCCGCTTCGCCGGGCTCGATCGTGATCAGGCCGAGGCCGTCTGCAAGAAGCTGAAGCGCGCCGACATCTCCTGCATGACCGTGCACAACTAACGCCGGCACTGATCCTGTTCCGATGAGGCCCGCGCGACACAGCGCGGGCCTTTTCGTTTGCGGACCACGCGATCGACGGCGGGACGCACGGGTGCAAACCACTCGTCAAGGATTTCCCGCTAGAACTTTTTCACCATGACGAACGATCGTGCCTGGCAAGGGCGAGAGCCGCCGGTGTCGACAAAGTTGCGTTGAAAGCGGGTTCGGTGTTGTGGCGTTGGTGGCGTTGCCGGAGTTAGCCGTGATGCGTACGAAGCAGAGTATCCTTGGCCTCGTTCACCCGGGCGGCGAGGTACGTCGACCCCCCTTGGTCGGGATGCAGTTTCTTCATGAGCGCGCGGTGGGCACGCCCGATCTCGTCTCGCCCCGCGCCCGGCTGCAGGCCAAGGATCTGATAGGCCTCCTCTTCCGTCATTTTGGAGCTCGACGCCGCGCGGCCCTGCCGCCCTGCCGCATCGCCCTGCGCGTGCTGACGCCAAGCGGGAAACCGGCGGTCCAGATAAGTTTCAAGTAGAGCGACGCTGTCGGCATCGAGGCTCGGCGTCATCGCGGCGAGCTGCGCCAGATCGAACTCGTCCAGCGACCGGCCGGCATGGGCGCCGGCGACAAAGCGGCCCTGCATCTGCCCGCTGTCATGATCGAGCACCATCTCGATGAATTGCGAGCGCACTCGCGAGCTCTGACCGGACGAGCGCTGCCCACCCAGCCCGAACATGCTGCCGACATTGCCGAGACCACCGGGTGACCAGCCGAGCAGCCCCGCCCCGAACAACCCGATCGGGATCGCCACCACAAGCTCGCCGCGGAGGCCGGTGAAGGCTGCCACCGCAAGGCAGCCGATACCGCCGGCAACCTTGATCGCGCGCGCCAGCGCCGCCGGATTCGCGTTCCGGAACATCTGCAGCAACAGATAAAGGGTGATGACGGCGACGGCGCCAGCGATCAGTGTCATGACCCGAATATAGGGCGTGCCGGGACAAAAAGCATGATCGGCTGCGTCCGCGACCGGCAGGCTCCAGCCGCTGCGCCGGGCTTGACGTTGGCGGCCGCCGAAATCGATCTCTACTTCATCTGCCCGATCAGGCGCGCCGCGCCCGCTTCAGAGCCGGCCAGCCGGAGCAGCGCCGCGCGGCCACCCGCCGCGTAGGCCGCGGCGGCGCGCAGAAGGTCGCGCAACTGCGCGGATGCGCCGGGATCGAAACGGCACCATGCTCCCCCCGACAGCCGCGCCATCTCGCGAAACGCCTGCTCGGCCGCGGGCTCATTGCCCTCCTGGAACATGAACAGCGGAACCTTCAGCAGGCCGAGCTCGCCGGCCTTTGCGCAGAGCACATCGACATTCTCCTCCATCGCGTCGCCAACGAACACGACGGCGCGGATTCCGGATGCTGTCGCATGGCGCCGCGCCTCGGCAAGAACCTTGCCGATCTGGGTCTGGCCGCCGCGGCAATCGATCTTGCCCATCAGCCGGGCGAGCTCAGCGCTGTCGGATATCCAGCCAGTGGCGCGGCATTCATCGAAGCCACGATAGTACACCAACCGGATATCGAGGCTGCCGAGTGCGGCGGCCTCGCGAAACATGTCGGCCTGCAGGGCACAGGCTATGTCCCAGGTTGGCTGGCGGCTCAGGGTCGCATCAAGCGCAAAGACGAGACGGCCTCTGGTTCCCTGAGCGGCAGGAGCCATGGCCTTGGCCTGCGCAACGAACGCCGCAACGGCGTCTGCCGTGGAACGCTCATTGTCGGGCAACCGGTGCTGGCGCGATCCCTCTTCGGCCGAGGTCAACGGGGCAGAACCGGGCTTCGAACGATCATCGACCATGCACGCACCTTGCTCGGACGCGCATCATGTGGGCAGGCGGACGGACGGCTTCAACGACGGCAACTCATCTGCCCGCCGTCGTGGCAGGCAACGATCAGGCGAGGCTGGCGCGCGCCCCGGCGGCTTGCGCGCTCAATGCGTCAGCGGCTTGGCCGGCGTCACGGTCTTGCCAACCGGCGCATAAGGCGCGACGGGACCCGGATCGAGCAACGGGGTCTTGGTCTCGACCGGCCCGATGTCGCTGGTGCTGTCGCTATCGGCGAGGAACTTGTCCAGCATGGCCTGGATCGACGACTTGGCGTCGTCAGGTCCGGTGTCGCGCATGTCGTTGTGCTGGAAGTCCGTCTTGACGACGGTGATGCCTTCCTTCTCGCAGATGTCGTCGCTCGGGATCACGCCGGGATCGGTCTTGAATTGCGGGTCCTTCGAGCGGAACGACAGGATCTTGAACTTGCCGTCGGTGACGAACGGGACGCGGAGGTTGTCGAGCGTGACGACCTTCCGGACGTCTTCGGGATACTGCTTGGCGAAATACATCGAGATGTCGCCGCCCATCGAATGACCAACCATCGTCAGATGATCATAGTCGGCATTCGGCTGCACCTGGTGCATCTGCTCGACGGCGAACCGGATGTTGGCGACACCGCGCTGGATCTGCGGCAGCCGGCCGACATAGGGCTCGCCGACCTTCGTCACCATCGGCGCATCGGTCGGCAGGTCGTGCTGGATGCTGACCGCCATGTAGCCGCGCGCAGCAAATACGTTGGCCAGGAACGAGTACTCGGTGAACTTGACGGTGTTGCCGTGATTGAGGATCGCGACCGGCAGCTTGATCATGCCGGCTTCGGCCTGCATCTCCTTGTCGCGCCGGACGGCCACGGCGACCTCGACCAGCCGGTTGTCGCGCGAGGCGTCATAGAACCTGATGGTCTCGTGCCGGATAGCCCACTTGCTCGCGGTGAAGTAGCCGACCGCCGCCAGCACGCTGACAGACACAAGAACGGTTATTCCACGCTTCATGTTCGTCCCTCGGGAGCACAATCAAAGGTAGTTTTGAACCTGTAAGACTCTCGCGACCCGTTCTGTTTAATATATGTAACGGCGCTGTGACAGGAAGACCAAATGTTGTGTATCCGTCGCCCGTTCGTTGTGCGCCGCACCTAGTTGCTGTGCAGCATAGCTGGGTTCCGCCGCCCGTCTCTTGCGACTTGAGCCCTGAACGTCAGGTTCAAATCAGTCATGAATTTGACGGCAATCTAGCGAAATTGGCGGCTGCGGCGTTGACCTGAGACAAATCTTCCTCCGTCCGCCCCCAAAACAGGCCGGACGCGCCGTTACCCGCCACCGCTGTCCGCAGATTGTTTAACCAAGCCGGGCGCACGTTCAACGCGCACAATGTCTCAGGCGAGGTCTCGCCCGAGTGCGGACGGTATTCAGGCGCTGATGATGTCGTGCAGGTCGAGTGGCTTGTCGACCTGGGCGAACCATTCGGCGCGGTTCGCGGCGCGGCGGCGGCCGCGCTCGTCCAGCGGCAGCTTGAGCTGGCGCAGCAGGCTGGTGACCTCCTCCCGGGCCGTGACGTGGCCGAGATTGGGGCGGGTGCCCAGGGTCGCCTCGTCGATGTCGTCGAGCGCGGTCAGTCCGCGCGGGAAGAACTCACGGTAGACGACGCGTTCGGCAAAGCCGTCGATGGCGCGAAAGCCGAGCCGCAGCGACAGGTCCTTGAGGCCGTCGGCGACCAGTTGCTTGTTGCGGGAGCCGAGCATCGACAGCCGGTTGCGGACCACGATCCAGTCGGTCATCGCACCGTCCACCTGGCGGCGCTTGCGCCGGACGTCACGCACCATCTCCGCATAGTGGCTCTCGCCGGTCACGGCATAGGTCGCGGGATCGACCGTTCCCAGCACGTCGAAGTCGAGGAAGCTGTCGTTGATCGGCGTGACCAGCGTATCCGCCATCGAATGCGCCAGGCGCATCAGGTAGCTGTCGTTGCCGGGCGTATCGATGACGATGAAATCGAACGAGCGTTCGACGGCGCTCACGGCCTCCATGAACTGCTGGAACTCGGTGTTCTCGTTCTCGTCGATCTGCAACGTCCGGCCGAGCTGGATGCAGTAGTGCGTCGGCAGTTCGAGGCGCAGGCCGGTGCGGCGCGCCCAGGCGCTCCGGTTGTTGATGTAATGGGTGAAGCTCTGCTGGCGGCAATCGAGATCGATCGTGGCGACACGCTGGCCGGCCTTCAGGAGTGCCACGGCAATGTGCAGGGCGGTGGTCGACTTGCCCGACCCGCCCTTCTCGTTTCCAAGCACAACCACGTGGGCCGAGCCCGATTGTCCTTGGCTAGTTTGCACCAGCATGTTGTCGACCTCTTACGATCATCTTCGAGTCACGGTCGTCTGCGGTCAAGTGAAATGCATCGTCATCGTGAATCCCACGGGGGACGCATCCTCCGCTACTACTTGACGCGCGCGTTTACCAACTCCGCATCGGACGCGGAGACGTGCTAACAGGCGTATTCAAGTATGCTGAGCGGCGTGTCGCGTTCTTGTTAAGGGCAGTCGCCCGAGCGTCAAGGCCGAACAGTGCAACCGCAATTTTTCGCTGTGAGATCGAGCAAAAATGTCACGAAGCCCGCGCGTCGCCCGCACCGTTTCCGCCCTCCGCCGCGAGCTCGACAGCTTGCGCGCGAGAAAAGCCAGCATCGCGCTCGTGCCGACCATGGGCGCCCTGCATGAAGGGCACATCTCGCTGGTCCGGCTGGCGAAGCGCCGCGCCGACAAGGTGGTCGTCTCGATCTTCGTCAACCCGACTCAGTTCGCGCCGACGGAGGATTTCGGGTCCTACCCCCGGACCTGGAAGGAGGATGTTGCGAAACTCGCGGCCGAGCGCGTCGATCTGATCTGGCATCCCGACGCGAAGGCGATGTATCCGGACGGCTTCGCGACGCGGATCGTGCCGGAGGGCGCGGCATTGGCCGGGCTGGAGGATCGCTTCCGTCCGCATTTCTTCGGCGGGGTCGCGACCGTGGTCGCCAAGCTGTTCACGCAATGCCGGCCGGACGTCGCGATCTTCGGCGAGAAGGACTATCAGCAGCTCCGCGTCGTCGCCCAGATGGCGCGCGACCTCGATCTCGGCGTCCGTGTCGTCGGATCCCGTACGGTGCGCGAACGCGACGGTCTCGCGATGTCGTCGCGCAATGTCTACCTCACGGCAGACGAGCGGCGGGCGGCGCCGACGCTGCACCGTGTCCTGAAGGAGCTGGCGGCCCGGCTGCGCGCCGGCGACGACATGCAGGCGGCCATTGGGGATGGCGCCGCCGCGATCACCGAAGCCGGCTTTGCCTTGGACTATCTCGAGGTCCGCCACGCCGAGACGCTGGCGCCCATCGCCCCGAACGAGTCAGGACCGAAACGCATCCTGGTCGCGGCCAAGATCGGAACCACGCGACTGATCGACAATATCGCCGCGTGAGCCGCCGGGAGACCAGCCGTCCGCCAACACCGTGAGCGCGCCCTCGCCCGCAAGGCAGAGGCCGCCGCGCGTGAGATGCTCACGCGCAACACCACCGGCTCATCGAAGTCCTACAGCAGGCCGAGATCGCGCAGCTCGCGGCGCAGCGGCTCGGGCATGGCTTCGACGCCCGCCGCACCGGACTTTCCGAGATCGGCCGGCGCATCCTCGGCGGTCAGATAGCGCCAGCCCTGGAACGGACGCATCGGCCGCGGCGACACCGCGATCACCTTCGGCTGCATGATGATGCGGCACCGCCCGATGCCGTCGCCGTCGCGGAACGGCTCGATGCCGACGATCTTCTCGCGCGCGGCGACCTCACCGCGAATCACCCAATACAGCGAGCCGCCGGCGAGGATGTCCTCGACCCGTTTCGGCGTCATCCGCGTGACATGGACGTGCTGCTGCGGCAGGCCCTTCTTCTTGGCCGCGAGCATGCGCTCGGCGATCCACTCCTTCAGCTCTTTCACGGACTCGCAGCCGACGGCGAGCTTGATCAGGTGCAGAGGCATGATGGCGGTTCGACCAGCGGGATCTATTCGTTGTTGGCGGCCGGCTCGGCGGCCTCAGGCGCCGCTTGAGGCGCCGCAGCGGCCGGCTTCGGCTTCGGCGCGGCCTTCTTGGCCGCCGGCGGCGCCTGGGCGTGGCTGGCAGCCACGGTCGGTGGGGCTGCGGGCGGCGCAAGCTGCGTCGGCGGTTTCGGCGCGGCGGCTGCCGGGGCGACCGAGCGCGTCGAGGCCGTCGGCTCGGGATTCATGATGCTGACCGGCGGGGTGTTCGCCGAGCTGGGAAATTCGGCGGTCGTCGGCTTGCCGTTCGGCGCCGACGGCGCCAGCCCTGGAGGCGCCAATCCCGCAAAGGTTCCAGCGGCCGGTTGGCCCGGCGCCGCATTCCACTGCGAGGCGTAGCGCGTCACCAGCCCCTCATAGGTCCGCCCTTCCATGTTGTTCATCAGTTGCTGGCGATCACCCACGGCACGGAACATCACGCAATCGCTAGGCGTACAGCGGTCGCGTGTCAGCAGCACATAGGCCATCAGGCCATAACGATCGCGCTCGACGGCGCGGCGCAGCGCCAGCAGCTCCGCGGTCATCACCTTGTTCGCGCTGGCGACGTCGCCCACCTGGGACAGCCGGCTCAGCATGCCCGCCGCATAACTGACGGCCGCGGCGGTCATCTCGGCCGATCCGAACAGGCTCTTCTCGCAATTCGCGAGCACCAGATCGCCGGCGAGATCATCCACGCAGGCCAGGGCGGGTACCGAGAGGCCGACGGAGGCGGTCACCGCAGGATCGCCATTGGCGCCACGCGGGGTCGCATCCTGGCTCCGCATCATCGACGCCACCGCAATCCCGACCGCCAGCAGCGTGATCACCGTCAGCGCGCCGTTGGCGACCGATTTCTCGGCCCTGAGCAGCGTCATCAGCACGACCAGTGCAAAGAAACCCGCCGCGGCAACGGTGAGCCACATCGGGAACGCCGGTGAGTTCAAGAGCTGATCCAACGAGGAAGGCCAGGTCGAGTTCATGCGCGCTTGTTCCTGACGCGGGCCAGCGAAAACGGCCCCGATGGCGTCCCTACATGGGACGGCCGTGAAACGATCATCAAATTCAAATGATCACCCGATCGATTGCGGCCCCACCAAGACAATAAGACGATTCCATACGCCTGCGGGCGCCGGATGGTGTGGAGCTACCCGCTATCCCCAAAGGGATCGCGCAGCAATCGTCATCGCCTCGCGCCACGGCTCCCGAACGCGTGGCAACTCCCCCTCTCGCTTCGGCCATGTCTCCGGCGGCCGCGTCCGCCGACGCGGCACGTCATCTTCAAGACAAGGCCAATTGGCTCTCTCTGGCAACCCGCTCGAAGGCTTCCGTCGAGCTTTTGATCCGATACTGGCAGTCGTCGTCTTCCGTCGGAAGCTGGCGGATGATCTCGTAGGTGCCTGTGGCGGCCGGACGCGAGACGTTGCTCGCGGTGAAATAGACGGTCGCCCCAATGGGGAACTTGTGTTTCAACGCCCTCTCCTGCTCGCATGCCGGCAAGAGCCCCTGGTCCCGCTGCCCGGGCCGGCGTGTCTTTATAAATATCGCGCTTATATCACGCCGCCGCCCGCCCTGACCAGCGACCTCACGACATGGCAAACGCGGAGATTGCGAGAGTCTTCAACGGGATGGGCCCGCAAACGGTATTCTTGGACGAGCGGGTCGGGGTTCGCTCGTCCACCACGGACCCAATCGCGAACGGACGAGACCGCTCAGATGTTCTCGACCCGCTCGATGACCCAGTCCTCCGCCAGGCCGTCCTTCACCCAGGCCGCGAAGGCCGGCATCGCCATCATCATGTCCATGTAGGCGCGGGTTTCGGCGGCGACCGGAATGGCGAAACTGTGGAAGCGCGTGACCACCGGCGCGAACATGGCGTCGGCGGCGCCGAAGCGGCCGAACAGGAACGGCCCGCCATGGCCGTAGCGGGCACGGCAGTCGCGCCAGATGTCCTCGATCCGGGCGATGTTGGCCTTGGCATCGGCAGACAGCTCCACCGGCCGCACCGGCCGGTGCAGGTTCATCGGGCATTCGTTGCGCAAGGCCGGAAAGCCGGAGTGCATCTCCGCGCAGACGGATCGGGCATGGGCGCGCGCAGCGGCATCGGCGGGCCACAGCCCCGCCTGCGGGAAGCGCTCGGCGAGATATTCGATGATCGCGAGCGAATCCCACACGCTGATCGCGCCATCGATCAGGATCGGCACCTTGCCGGCCGGGGAATGCTCAAGGATGCGCGCCTTGTCGGCGGGATCGGCGGTGTAGAGCGGGATCACGATCTCATCGAAGGCGATGTCGCAGCCGCGCAGCGCCAGCCACGGCCGCATCGACCATGAGGAATAGTTCTTGTTGCCGATCACCAGCTTCAGCGTCATGTCGCACCGTCTCCGTGTTGGGCGTGGACGGCCCGCGCAGCCGCGCCGTCGACGCTCATGCTATGGGCGACGCATACAGGATGATCGGCCGTTGCGTCGACACACAAGCGCTACGCCCAGACCACGCGCCCGCCCCCGTGCCGTCGCCGGCCGCAGGGTAGATCAGCGGGCGAAATCCTGCGGCGTGAACGACATCTCGATCACCTTCCACTCGTTGTAGCGATCGGGAGGCAACATCGCGTAGGGCTGGCAGGCATTCAACGCCTGGACCGCGCTCTCCTTGAGCTGGATCGCCTTGGAGGCTGCGACGACCTCTATCACCTCCGGCTCCGTCGCCAGCCGTCCATCCGGTGTCATGCCGAAGCGCAGCCTGATGAGCACGTTGTCCGACAGCGACAGCGACGCCGGCAGCCGCGCGCAGCTCCTGACCTTCTGCCGCAGGGCCGCTTCCAGATTGGCGGCGAGGTTCGTCGTCGCGGTCGGCCCGGCGTCCTTGCCGTCCTCCGGGCCGCCGGGACGCGGCAACGGTGACAGCGGCTCGGGTAGACCGAGCATGACCCCATACTTCACCGTGAGATCCGGTTCGGGAGGCACATAGGTCGGCGCAGGTGCCGGCACGGGCGGCGCCGGCTTGACGGCGGATTTGCTCTCCGCCTTTGCGGCCGTCTTCACCGCCTTGGGCGATGCAGCCTGCGCCGGCTGTTTTGCCGCCGGCGCAGGCGGCATCGGAGGATTGGGGGTCTCCCTGGCGTCCTGCGGGGGACTGGGCGGTGGCGGTGCGGCGGCCGCGGGCAAGGCGCTCGGGTCCGGCTGCGGCAGCACCAGATCCGGCGTCGGGGATGGCGATGGCGTGGCAATGGGCTCGGGCGTCTTCTGCGGCTCGTCAGCGTCGACGATGTTGACCTCGATCTCGTCGCTCTTGGGCAGCTCGTAAGGCCGGACCGAGGTCGAGACCACGACCCCACCGGCGATCAGGAGATGCGCGAGCACGGACGCGGCGATGCCCCAACGGATGAACTGCCAACGTTCCATGCTGCTTCACTACGCCCGCGCATGAGCGAAGGCGCGGGCGCGCCATCGCTCTGATCATCGGCAGAGAATGCGGCAGCCGCCGTCGTGCGGCCCGCCGGCCGCTCCCTGTCATGTCAGGCTGTAGCACAAATGCGCGGGCGCCGCCCTCAATCCCATTTCGGCGCAAAGGCGAAGTTGGTCATCCGTCCTTCGGGGCTGCCCATCGCGAAGATGTCGGCCATATCCTGCTCCGAGAGCTCGAAATCGAACACGTCGAGGTTCTCGGACAGCCGTTCGATCTTGGAGGTCCGCGGGATCGGCACGACGTTCTGCTGCACCAGCCAGCGCAAGCAGATCTGCGCCGGGCTCTTGCCATGGGCGCGGCCGATCCGCGTCAAGGTCGGATCGTTCTTGATCCTGCCCTTGGCGATCGGGCTGTAGGCGACGAGCGCGATGCCATGGCGCGCGCAGGCCTCGCGGACCTTGGTCTGATCGAGATAGGGATGATACTCGACCTGATTGCACACCAGCGGCTCCGGCGATGCCGCCACTGCCTCGTCGAGCAGACCGACCGTGAAATTGGACACGCCGATATGACGTGCGAGCCCGAGCGTCTTGGCATGGGCCAGCGCGCCGAGCGTCTCGGTCAGCGGCACGTGCGGATTGGGCCAGTGCAGCAGCAACAGGTCGACCTCGGAGACGCGCAGCCGGACCAGGCTCTCCTTGGCCGAGCGCTCGAGATCGTGCGGCGCAAAATGCGTGGTCCACACCTTGGTCGTCAGGAACACCTCGTTGCGCCGGACGCGGGACGCACGCAGGCCCTCGCCGACCTCGTGCTCGTTCTCATAGACCTGCGCGGTGTCGATGTGCCGGTAGCCGAGGGTGAGCGCCTGCTCGACGATGCGGCTGCAGGCGCGGCCACGCAGCTCCCAGGTTCCGAGACCCAAGGCGGGGATCCTGGCACCATTGGCCTCGATCATCAGCATGGCCGTGCACTCCAAAGCGCGTGCAACATTATGTAGGCACACGCTGGGCGTTGCCAACGCACGGCCCGTGGTGGGCTTAAGTCTTGGCTAAAGCCGCGAACACCGTCTCGGGCGCGTGCGCGATGACGGTGAGCAGCGCGCGCGCCGGGCCGCGCGGCATGCGCTTGCCCTGCTCCCAATTGCGGATGGTCTCGACGGGCACACCGAGCTTGGCGGCGAATTCCTGTTGGGTCAGATGCACACGCCGCCTGAGATCGCGCACTTCGAGCGGAGCCGCGGGCGCCAGCGGAATCTCCTCCCCGTCGCGCAGCTCCACGATCCGTCCATCTGCCTTCAGCCGCAAGCGTTGCATCGTCCGACTCCGTGTCGAGCGACAGTCTCGCCGAACCACGTTAAGGCCGGATTAACGATATAAGTCGTTCAGGCGCCGGGGTTATTTCAGGCCGAACCAGAGCGTGGCGATGCCGAGAAACGAGAAGAAACCGACCACATCGGTCACCGTCGTGACGAAGGTTCCGGAGGCGACGGCGGGGTCGGCCCGGACCCGTTCGAGCACCATCGGGATCAGAATGCCGCCCAGCGCACCCGCGACGAGATTCGAGATCATTGCAAGCCCGATCACGATGCCGAGCCCGGGCGTCTTGAACCACGCCACGGCGGCGATGCCGGTGACGAGCGCAAAGGCCAGGCCATTCACGAGCCCGACCAGCCCCTCGCGCATCACCACCCGCATCGCATTGTTCGGCCCGAGCTCCCGCGTCGCCAGCGCGCGCACCGCCACCGTCATGGTCTGGGTCGCGGCATTGCCGCCCTGACTGGCGACGATCGGCGCGAGCACGGCGAGCGCCACCATCTGCTGCAACTGGTCCTCGAACAGGCCGAGCACCGATGACGCCAGGAACGCGGTGGCGAGATTGATCAGCAGCCAGTTGAAGCGACCCTTGGCGATGGTCCAGACGCTGTCGGACAGTTCCTCGTCGCCCGACACGCCGCCGAGCGCCTTGAAATCCTCGTCGGCCTCCTCCTCGATGACATCGACCACGTCGTCGATGGTGATGACGCCGGCCAGCCGGTTCTCGGCATCGACCACGGGCGCCGCGACCAGATTGTACTTGCCGAACAGCCGCGCCACCTCGGCCAGATCGTCGGTGACGGTGACGCGACGGCGGTCCTCGTCGATCAGATCGGCCAGCGGAACCGGGCGGCGGGCGCGCAGCAGCGCATCGAGCGACACCGCACCCTGCCAATGCCGTGCGTCGTCGACCGCATAGATCTCGTAGAACCGCTCGGGCAGATCCCGCGTCTCGCGCATGTAGTCGATGGCCTCGCCGACCGTCCAGCCCAGCGGAACCGCGATGAACTCCCTCTGCATGCGGCGGCCGGCCGAGCCCTCGGGATAGTCGAGGCTGCGCGCGAGCGCGTCGCGCTCGGACGGCGGCAGGCGTTCGAGGATCTCCTCCTTGTCCTCCTCGTCGAGGCTTTCCAACAGCTCGACGGCGTCATCGGATTCGAGCTCCCGCACGCCCTCGGCGACGGTCGCGGGCTCGAGCTCCTCGAGGATCTCCTCGCGGACCGCGTCGTCGACCTCGTTCAGCGCGGAGAAGTCGAAATCCGTGCCGGTCAGCTCGACCAGCCGGACACGGTCGTCCGGTGCGAGCGCCGCGATCAGGTCGCCGAGATCGGCCTCGTGCAGCTCGGCGACCTCGGCGCGCAGGAACGCTTCGTCCTCGGCGGCGATGGCCGCCGTGATGGCCGCGATGAATTCGGCGCGAATCTCGCCGGATTCGGTGCGCATCGGCGCGCGATCGCGTAGAGTGGCATCAGCATGGGCAACGTCCGATGTCTCGTTCATGACGTGCCTCACGCGCTTGATTTCAGAGCAAATGGTCTGATTTGTGCTTTCACGCATTACATAATCGGCAACAGCGAGCGCAACGGGAAAAGATGCAGCCTTGGCGATCGATGACGGGATGGGTAAACGCGGCCGGCGTCGTGGCGGCGCTGCTCGCGGCTGACGTCACCGCGGCCGCGCCTGCCGCATGCCCGCGCGAAGGTACGCTCGGCACGTCGCGCATTCTCACCGTCGACGCCGCGACACATCCGCGCGTCGGACTGAAGAGCTTCCCGGACACGCTGCCGCTGCATGACGGCGAAGTGGTTCTGACCTTCGACGACGGCCCGTCGCCGCCGATGACCGACAAGGTGCTGGCCGCGCTCGCCAGGGAATGCGTGCGCGCGACCTTCTTCCTGGTCGGCGAGCCTGCGTCGCGCCGCGCCGCGTGGGTGCGGAAGATCGCGGCCGAAGGCCACACCATAGGCCATCACAGCTTCACGCATGCGAATCTCGCGCACATCACGCCGGAACAGGCCGTCGATGAGATCGATCGCGGCATCGCCGCCGACGAGAGGGCGCTCAACGGCGCGGAGACGACCACGCCGTCGACGCCATTCTTCCGCTTCCCCTATTTCGAATCGACACCGGCGACGCTCGACCTGCTGCAGTCGCGCGGCATCGTCGTGTTCGGGGCCGATCTCTGGGCCAGCGACTGGAACCCGATGTCACCGCAGCAGACGCTGAAGCTGCTGACCGCCCGGCTGAGCCAGGCGCGCAAGGGCATCATCCTGCTGCACGATCCGCAGCCGCGCACGGTCGCCATGTTGCCCGCGTTCCTGCGCTACCTGAAGAACCACGGCTATCGCGTGGTCCATGTGGTTCCGAAGCAGCCGGCGGATGTGCATCACGAGCAGCGTAGCGAGCGCCCTTCACCCGCGCCGACGCCGCCGCACGAAGGTGGTTAATCCGTCGTTCAGGGCCGCTGTCTACGCTCGACGGCCGTGATCGCGGCGATTTCTGCCGCTTGCAATCCGGCAACAGCCGCAGGCAAACCGGAACCCGGAACGATGTCATCTCGCGACAGCCGAACATCCCTGCTATGTCTTGGTGGTCGCTTGCCCCTTCCGCGCGGCTGCGACACATCATCGAGCGTCGAAGACCCTGGCCGAAGGCGTCGGGACGGTGAAGGGAATGTGAGCAGCGTGATGCGTGATCGTCGGTGGGCTTGCGTCGGACGGCCAACATGGCTCGCGGTGCTGTTGGGCACCGTCGCCTGCTTCGCCTCCAGTGTCGGATCATCGGCGGCATCGGCAGCCGATTGCCCCGGGCATCCGAACGCGCTCGGCACGTCGCGCGTCCTGGTGGTCGATCCGCGCGAGCATCCGCGCATCGGCGCGATGCAGTACAAAGAGACGCTGCCGCTGAAAGATCACGAGGTCGTCATCACCTTCGACGACGGCCCGCTGCCGAAATACAGCAATCAGGTGCTGCAGATCCTCGCCGATCAATGCGTCAAGGCGACGTTCTTCACCATCGGCCGCCAGGCCAAGGCCGATCCCGAGGGGGTGAGGAAGCTTGCGGCCGCCGGCCACACCATCGGCACCCACAGCCAGAACCATCCGCTGAGCTTCAACAAGATGACGCTCGACCAGGTCAAGCCCGAGGTCGACCAGGGAATCGCCTGGACGACCGCGGCGCTCACAGATCCGTCGGCGCTGTCGCCATTCTTCCGCGTGCCCGGCCTGCTGCGCGGCGACGCCGTGGAGAGCTACGCCGCCTCGCTCGGCCTGCAGGTCTGGAGCGCCGATTTCCTCGCCGACGACTGGCGCAACATCTCCGGGGCCAAGGTCTATGAGCTCGCGATGAAGCGGCTGGAGGCGCGCGGCAAGGGCATCCTGCTGCTGCACGACATCCATGCGCGCACCGCTACGGCGCTGCCGAAGATCCTCGCCGAGCTCAAGGCCAAGAACTACCGCATCGTCCACGTCGTGGCGGCGACACCGGACCGGCCGGCGACGCCGACCGAGCCCGAGGACTGGCTGGTGCACCGCCCGTCGGACGAGACCCCGGTGGCGCATTGGCCCAAGATCGCGCCCGTCGATCTCGCTGGCGCCGATACGGGGGCCCGCGCCAGGCTGGACGATTTCGGGATTCTCAACGTGCCGGCGGCCGTCGCGCGTGTCGTGCAGAAGCCGGCATGGCCGCGTCCGCCGCTCGCGCCGCGGCTTGCGGCGCCGGCGTTGGCAGCGCCGGCGTCCGATCTGTTCGCATGGCCGCCTGTCGCGCCGCTGTCGGCGCAGCGGCGCCAGCTGGCCCGGCTCGAGAGCCCGGCCCCGAAGGCTGTGGCCGCCAAGCCGGCGCCGCGCCCGGTGCGCCTCGCCAGCCTCAGGCGGCGCTGAACATTCGCAGATGTTGCAGGTGAGGACGCGGGACAATTCGCCCGCGCCGCGCGCGATCAGCTCGAGACCAGCTTGCTGACGCAGAGGATGACGGTGGCCGCCAGGAAGAACAGGTCCATGTAGGACTTCTTCTCGCCGTCCTTGCGCAGCGATCCGACGTCGGACACCACCTGCCTAGAGACCACCTGCCCCACCGGCCCGTCGCCCAGCATGCCGGCCAGACGGCGAACGTCCGACTCCATCTTCTCGATCCGTCCGAAGAAGTGGAAGGTGCGCACCACCGTGACGGCGCGCATGCCGGCATAGATCAGCACCACCAGCGCCAGGACGGCGCGGTTCTGGTACTTCTCGACGTAGTTCAGGCTGAGATAGACGGCCGCGAGAAATACGAAATTCGAGATGAAGCGGTACATGAGGCCCGTGAAGTTCATCTGCTCCCCCACATGATGTTCGGATCACTGGCCGACGACAGAACTCACGAAACGCGTTTCGCCCCCGCGTCCTGGTCCAACCGGCGTCACCCTAGGAGAGCGGGCTTGCGAATTCGTGAAGTGGAAATTTTGCAGCGCCAGAACGGCCCAGAACAGCCACGCTTGGTAAACAAGGGACTGCCCGGCGGGCGCCGCTGCAGCCTGCAATTGCAGGGCTGCAACGGCGCTCGCAGCTATGCGCCGAAACGTGCCGGCGCGCAGGCGGCGACGTCGACGCTCGGCGCTTCGCCGCTCATCAGCTCGGCGAGGATGCGGCCCGTCGCGGGCCCCAGCGTGAAGCCCTGGTGGCCGTGGCCGAAATGCAGCCACAGGCCCTTGTGACGCGCCGCCTGGCCGACGACCGGCAGCATGTCGGGCATGCACGGCCGCGTGCCGATCCACGGCTCGGGCTCCACCGGCTTGCCGAGATCGATGAGCTGGCGCGCGGCAGCCTCGGCCTTGCCGAGCTGAACCGGGGTCGATTTCGCATTCGGCGATGACAGCTCGGCACCGGTCGTGATGCGCACGCCGAGCGCCATCGGGTTCATCAGATAGCCGCGCGCCGCATCGCGCAGCGGCAAATCGAGCGGCGCGCCGCCGGTGTAGTGACGGTGATAGCCGCGCTTGCGCACCATCGGGATGTCGTAGCCGAACCGCGTCAGGAACTCCGGCGACCATGGCCCGAGCGCGACCACCACGGCCTCGGCCTCGATGCGTCCCTCCGCGGTGGTAACGGCCCAGCCGCTGCCCGCCTGCGCCAGCGTGGTCGCGTCGCCGCGCAGCAGCTTGCCGCCGCGGCGCGTGAACAGCTCGGCATAGGAGGCGACCAGGCTGCCGGGATCCGACACGGTCCACGGCTCCTGCCAGTGCAGGCCGCCGATGCCGCTGTCGATCAGCCCGGGCTCGGCCTGCTTCAGCTGCTGGGCGCTGAGCAGCTTGAACTTGACGCCGAACGCCTTGCCGACCGCTTCGGCCTCCCTCGCCTCCTTGTCGAACTGCGCCTGCGTCCGGTGCAGCACGCGAAAGCCGTCGCGGCGCACGAGGTTGCCGGCCCCGGCCGCGAGGATCAGGGGCTCGTGCTCGGGCGCGGCGCGCGCGATCAGTTGCGCATAGGTGCGCGTCAGCACCTCGTGGCGCGCGGGGAACGAATTCCACCAGTATTGCAGCAGCGGTCGCACGTGATAGGGCAGCGCCGCGAGGCTGTAGTGCACGTCGTTGGTGCGCGCGAGCGCGATGTCGAGCACGCCGGCGATATCATAGGGCATCGCGTAGGGCCTGACGGCCTCGCTCTGGATGATGCCGGCATTGCCGTAGCTGGTCTCGCGGCCCGGCTCCCTGCGGTCGACCAGCGCCACTGACCAGCCACGGCTCTGCAGGTGCAGCGCCGTGCCGACACCGACCATGCCGCCACCGAGAACGATCGCGCTTTGCATCGTCATCACTCCTGCTCAGGTCCGCGCCGCCGCGACGACGGTGACCTCGATCTTCACATCCGCGATCATCTGCGCCTGCACCGTGGTGCGGACCGGCAGCGGATCCTTGAAGTGCCTGCGATAGGCCTCGTTGTAGGCGGCGAAATCCGCCTTGTCGGCGAGGTGCACCATGCAGGACACGATGTCGTCGAGCGTCAGCCCCTCGCCGGCCAGCGTTTCCGCGATGTGCTTGAAGACGAGGTCGGTCTGCGCCGCGATGCCCTCGGGGATGCTGCCGTCATCGGCGACCGGAATCTCGCCGGACAGGAACACCAGGCCGCCGGCGCGGCGCACCAGCGAGAACGGCCATGAGGGGGCGTCGGACATCGTTAGTCGCTCCAGGATGTAGTGATCATGAGTGCCGCCTCAATCCCACGCCATGAAGCCGGGCGTCTGCGCCAGCGGCGGCAGCGACGCGAGCCTTTCGAGATCGGGCCGGGGACGGCGCAGTTCGGCATCGTCGGCGAACGCGGCCTCCAGCGCCGCGGCAACGCCGAGCACCAGCGCGTCGCCGCCGCGGGGACCAACGATCTGCAGGCCGAACGGCAGGCCGTTGTCGTCGAGGCCGAGCGGCAGGCTGAGCGCGGGATGTCCGGCCAGGGTCACCGCGTAGGCGAGCGCCAGCCAGTGGAAGTACGACCGCGTCGGCACGCCGTCGATCTCCGCCGGATACAGCTCCGCCCACGGCCGCGGGCTCAAGGTGATGGTCGGGCTGATCAGCACGTCGTGGCGTGCGAAGAAGCCCTGATAGGCGCGATAGATGCGGGTCTGGTTGGCGCTCGCACGCGAAAAATCCTCGAGGCTGTAGCCGAGCCCCTCCTCGACATTGGCGCGCACGTTCGGCCCGAGCATGTCGGGCCGCTCGCGAAAATTCTTGCCGTGCTGGGTGAGGAACAGCGAGGCGCGCAGCACCGCAAAGGTCTCGTCGGCGCCGCTGCAATCCGGTGCGCCTTCCTGCGCGTCGGCAAACAGCGGCGCGATGCGCGACACCCGCGCGCGGAAGGCGCGGCGGATCAGTTGTTCGGTCGGCGCAAAGCCGAAATCCTCGGTGAAGGCGAGCCTGAGCGTCTTGAGTTCGACCGCCGGCGACACGGCCCAGCGCGACGGCGCGCCGCGCACGGCCTCGCCCGGCAGGGTGTAGGCGAGCGGATCGCGCGCATCGTCGCTCGCCATCACCGACAGCATCAGCGCGGTGTCGGCGACATCGCGCGCCATCGGCCCGTCGGTCGACAGGCACGACCAGCCATGGGCGCGCTTCTCGCTGGCGACGAGGCCGTAGGAGGGGCGCATGCCGACGATGCCGGAGAAGCCGGCCGGATTGCGCAAGCTGCCGCCGGTGTCTGACCCCGAGGCGAGCGGGGCCATGCCGCAGGCGAGCGCGACCGCCGAGCCGCCGGAGGAGCCGGCGGCCGAGCGCGCGGGATCGAACGGGTTGCCGGTGGCGCCGAACACGGGATTGCGGGTGTTGCCGCCCGCCGCCCATTCCGGCGTGTTGGTCTTGCCGAAGATGATTGCCCCGGCAGCGCGCAGCCGGCCCACCGAGGCCTGGTCGACGGCCGGCACGTTGTCGGCCAGGATCGGGCTGCCATAGGTGGAGCGCATCCCGGCGGTGTCCTGGGTATCCTTGATCAGCACCGGCAGGCCGTGCAGCGCCCCCCGGTCCTCGCCCCTCACGATCTCGGCCTCGGCGACCTCGGCCGCCGCGCGGGCGGCCGCCTCGTCCAGGGTCACCACCGCGTTGACGGCCGGGTTCACCGCCGCAATCCGCTCCAGGCACGAGTCGAGCAGCGCGACCGGCGAAATCGCCTTTGTTTTCAACAGCTTGACCAGCTCGACGGCGGTCTTGTCGCAAATCGATTCCACGGGGCTTCTCTTTTCCGTTTCGGAAAACTATTTAGCATATAGGAAATCGAATGCACGACCCGAAAACGCATTGTTCCACCGCTGTCCACGCATGACCTTCGGACATTGGAGCACCCGATTGAATTTCCTGCTCTATGGGCCGAGATTGTCCGGGCTGCTCGGATCTCGACACGCCTGATCCGCTAACGGATTTTCCGGAGATCGCTTTGACAGACACCGCCATCAGCGCGTCGACCGAAGGCCCCCACTCCCAGCTCGGCCAGTGCCTGAAGGCGGCCCGGCAGGCGCGCGGCCTGACCCTGAAGCAGGTCGCCGAAAAGACCGGCATGGCGCTGTCGACCTTGTCCAAGGTCGAGAACGGCCTGATGTCGCTGACCTATGACAAGCTGCTGCAGCTCACCTCGGGCCTGCAGATGGACATCGCCGAGCTGTTCAGCCCAACGACGCCGCGCCCCGAGGCGGGTCGCCCGGTGACCGCCCGCCGCAGCGTCAGCCGCGCCGGCCAGGGCCAGATCGTCAACACCAGGTTCTACACCTACACCTATCAATGCACCGACCTGATCGGAAAGCGCATGGTGCCGATGATCGCCGAGGTGCGCGCCCGCACGCTCGAGGAGTTCGGCCCCCTGCTCCGCCACAGCGGCGAGGAGTATTTCCTCGTCACCCGCGGCACCATCGCCGTCCACACCGAGTTCTACGCGCCGGAGATCCTGCACGAGGGCGACGGCATGTATCTCGACAGCACCATGGGCCACGCCTACCTCAACGCCGGCGAGGCGGAGTCGGCGCAGGGCGTGTGTCTCTGCACGAGTGAGCAGGCCGATCTGTTCGAGCAGCTGCACCGGATCGCGAGGAAGGATGCGGTGGAGTGACGGCCAGGAGTCTCCTATTGGGGTCTTCGCCGCACCCATAGCGCTCTGCTGCACGATCAACTGTGCTCATCACGCGCGGACCTTTTTAGGAGGGAATTTTTTCTTCAGGCCGCACCTCGCGAGCGTTCGGCAGGCGTCCCGCTTTTGGTCGTCCGACGCTGAAATCCTCATGGAGGCGCGTCTCCGGCTTGTCCGCCCAGCGACCGCGCAACCGTCGTCGACTTACGTAATAGGTCAAGGCGAGCTCAGAATAAGAACACTTGACGAACATTTAACACAATGATATTGTTGTGTCATGCTTCCCGACGCCGACTCATCGACCGGCTACCTGCCGCCCGGGGTGCACGATGCACCTTGGAGCGAGGTTGCGCCGCGTTTCGGCTGCAATGGCCACCGCACCCGCCTCGTCGGAGGCCTGCTGGCGGCCTTGCAAAATCTCGCCGCCGCAGGCTGTCGGTCGGTCCTGCTCGACGGAAGCTTCGTTTCACTGAAGGACTTGCCGGAGGACTATGACGGAGCCTGGGATACACGAGGGGTCGATCCTTATCGTCTGGACCCCGTGCTGCTTGATTTCACAAATGGTCGAGCGGCTATGAAATCCAAATATCTAGGTGAGCTCTTTCCGGCATCGTCCCTCGCCGCCCCAGGTGTGCTCTACCGCGACTTCTTCATGAAGGACCGTAACGGCGTGCCCAAAGGCGTCGTCAACATCGACCTTGGGAGCCTGCCATGATCACCAATGAACGGCAGTACAAAATCACACGGAGCGAGGCCGACCGTTTTCGCAAGGCCATCGGCGAGATGATCAAAGGCCCGTCGCGAACGGACGTGCATCCGCGCCTGCTTCAGGCCGAACGCGAGGCTATGGAGAGCCAGCTCGCTGACCTGCAGGCTGAGCTTGCCGAATATGATCGCCTGAAGTCCGCCGACCTGTCGGTGATCTCGATAAGCTCGTTCGACGAACTTGCCGACGGCCTTATCCGGGCGCGAATCGCGAGCGGACTCAGCCAGAAGGCTCTCGCGGACCGGCTTGGACTCAAGGAACAGCAAATCCAGCGTTACGAGGCCGAGCGCTACGCATCTGCCAGCTATCAGCGCCTGCGGGAGATCGCCAATGCGCTGGGTGTGCGCATTACGAACGACATTCTTCTGCCTGTGGCTCCCAATAGCTTCGGTGGGCTCGTCAGTAAGCTGCGTCAGGTCGGACTTGATCGCGAGTTTCTGTTGACGCGGTTGTTGCCGTCGGCCGATGCGGCGCGTGCCAGCGGCGAGGTTGCTAGCGAGGACGACGACTATACCTTGACTGCTAGAGCAGGCACGGTCCTGGAGCGCGTTTTCGGTTGGAGCCGCGATAATGTTTTCGGCCCGCAGGCGCTGGTCGCGCCGCGCTTCGCTGCGGCCGAAGCACGGTTCAAGATGCCCGCAAACCGCGCCCAGGCAACAACCAGCCTTTATGCTGCTTACGCGAACTATCTCGTCGTCGTCGCGCTCAAGGGGGCACGATCACTGCCCAAGACCGAAATCCCAACTGATCCGGCAGCCATGCATCGGCGCATTCAGGACACCTACAAGACCGTCGATCTTAGAAGTGCGCTTCATACCGCTTGGGATCTTGGTGTCGTTGTTCTACCGCTTCGCGATCGTGGTACTTTTCATGGCGCTTGCTGGCGCTACGGCGGCCGCAACGCGGTTGTACTGAAACAAAAGTCTAGGCACGAAGCACGATGGCTGTTCGATCTGCTGCACGAACTCTTTCATGCTGGCCAGCGCCCTGAGGCCACTACACTGGAGGTGATCGAGGCGGATGAGACCTCCGCCGAACGACGCAATTCGAATGAGGAGATCGCCGCCAGCCAGTTTGCCGGCGAAGTCGTGCTCGACGGTAAGGCTGAAACGTTGGCGCAGGCATGTGTCCAAGCTGCGCGTAATTCGGTGGAGCGATTGAAAAGCGTCGTCCCGACGATTGCGGCGAAGAATCGAGTGAGCGTTGGTGCGTTGGCCAACTACCTCGCCTTCCGTCTCTCCTGGCAGGGCGTAAACTGGTGGGGCACGGCAGCCAATTTGCAGGCGGATAACAGCGACCCCTGGACGATTGCGCGCGACGTCTTCGTCGAGCGTTTCCCCTATGACATCGACAACGAGCTCGATCGACAGTTGCTCGATCGAGCGCTGCATTGAGGTCTGCCATGCCCGAATTTCAGAAACCTGCGCCGCTCGACATCAAGTGCACGTCGACCGATTGCGATAACGACTTGCACTGCTTCAAGCAGCTGAAGAAGATGACGCCTGATCAGCGCGGCAAATGCCGAGCGTGCGGGGCAGACCTAGTCGACTGGAAGCGCCTGCACCGTCGTAACAAGGGCGACGCAGCGCACACCTTCGAAGCACTTCAGCATGAGCTGATACGTCATCACTTTTTTCATCGTCCCGTTGACGAACAAGCAATGCGCCACGCCCAACGAAAGGGACGCATTGCGCTGAAGAGCGCCGCCCGCGACCGCCTTGAAAAATATCTGGCGGTCGCCGAGCCGCCTCGCGACGGTCGCCAGACCCCCCTCGAAGGCAATGCAATCTATTACGCGCAGCACGCGACTGCGACATGCTGCCGGACATGCCTTCAGTATTGGCATAACATTCCGAAAGGTCGGCCCCTGACAGCGGAGGAATTCGACTATTGCGCCACCCTCGTGGACCTCTTCCTCGATGAGAAGCTGCCCGATCTAGCGGCTGAGCCGATGAAGGTGCCGCTCCGCCGCCGGGACCTGCCGCCCGAATCGGAGGGACCACATCCGTGACAATCGCGGCCAAGCCCATCGACACCAAGCGCTTCGCAGCGCGACTACGCGCACGGGCGATTGACGTCGAAGGCGGCCGAATCTTGATCTCTCGCCTCGCCGGGTCGGGCCAGGAGGCCGACCTCACACTTCCGGCCAACTGCAACGGATACGGTCGGGTCCGCCATTTCCGGTTGGCGACGGCCAGGGGCTGGCCGGCGAATCCGCTCCCGCTTGCGCCGGCCTGCCGGGCGCTAGGTATCGCACCGGTTCCGGACATGATGACCGCGCTGGTGTTTCAGAACGCGGCCTGTGCATGGCGCTGTTGGTACTGTTTCGTTCCGGAGGAGCTACTGAAAGCCGATCTCAGCCGCTCAGAGTGGTTCACGGCAGCGGAACTAGTCGACCTATATCGTCAAATCCCGGATGGCCCTCGGATCATCGACCTCTCGGGGGGATCACCGGACCTGGTGCCCGAGTGGACGCCTTGGATGATGCGAGCGCTCGCCGACGTCGGCCTCGCCGAAACAACTTATCTCTGGACGGACGACAACCTTAGCACCACCTATCTGTTCGACGCTCTGTCGCCTGACGACCTAGCGCTTTTGCGTCGCTACCGCAATTATGGTCGCGTTTGCTGCATCAAGGGCTTCGATAGCCGCTCGTTCGCTTTCAATACACGCGCCGCGCCTCAGGATTACAATCGCCAATTCGAGGTACTTCAGCGGGTGCTGGAACTGGGGTTAGACGTCTACGGATATGTGACGTTGACGTCGCCACACGATGATGGTGTCGCTCACTGCGTCGCCGACTTGATCGACCGCCTCCAGGCAATTGATCCGAACTATCCGCTCCGAGTGATTCCCCTGCGGATCCAGGTGTTCACGCCGGTCGAACAGCGTCTCGCTCGTGATGATGCTCGTGAGAGAAGCCTCGTTGTCCAGGAGGAAGCTATTGCAGCCTGGACCAGTGAGCTTGAGCGCCGCTTTCCTCCAGAGATGCGAGCTTTGCCGATCTGTGACGTGCCGCTTCTTACGAGGCCGTCATGATCGCTTCACGTCGCTCCTTGTCGCAGGCCTCATTCGCATCACGGGTCGATATCGCGACCAAGGCAGCGATCACAGATGGCGCGATCAGTTTTGCGGCGCTCTTGCGGGGGCTGCCTGGTGTGTATCCAACCGAGGTCCTGGCTTCGGTCGAGCGGCTAGTAGGCGACGAGGCAATTGACGCTGCCGTTGCGACCTCAATTCGCCGAGAGGCGGCCATCACCACTACGACTGTGGCCGAGGGTCGATCGCTGTTACCGCTTCCGCACCCATTGGACTACGAATGGCGATTCACGCCTGACGCTGCACGTTCTCTGCTCAATCGCGCGGCCGACTTGACGCCCGCCGAAGGCGACTTACTTCTGTTCGGAACGCCTGGCCTTGCCATCGAGGCGTTGACCTTGCCTATCGGCCGACGCCTAGCCTTCCTCGCCGAGAGCAACAGGATCACCGATCGTGTCCTCGCACTCAATCGCGCCACTGGATCTCCGCTATCGATAGCGTTCTGCAGCGGAGGCCTACCCCGCGAGAGCGCCGATGCAGTCCTTCTCGATCCACCCTGGTACCTTGATTTCGTGCGTCCGATGCTTTCGGCCGCTGCGCATGCGTGCCGCCCCGGAGGCGTCGTCCTGATCAGCCTAGCCCCCACCGGCGCGCGGCCGAGTGCGGAGACCGACAGGCATATCATTGTGAGGTTCGCCCGACGACTTGGACTCGTCGTGATAGACCATTCGCCGCTGGCTATCGGCTATGAAACGCCCTTCTTCGAACGCAACGCCCTGGCCGCCGCCGACATCTATCCGCCGCCGCAGTGGCGCCGCGGCGACCTCGTTGTGTTCAGAAAGGCCTACGCATCGACAAGGCCGCCTCCGGTATCCTCAGTCGGCCGTCGTGAATGGCGTGAAGTTGGCATCGGCCGCATGCGGCTGTTCATAAGGAGAGCTGACGAGACGAACTCTGACGAGGCAAGTCTGACATCGTTGGTCGACGGCGATATCTTACCAACCGTAAGCCGCCGCGATCCACGCCGTCCACTGGCGAAAGTCTGGACCTCCGGAAATCGCATCTTTCACACAGATAATCCACAGCTTGTGCTTGAGGCGGCAATTTCGTGCGCTGGCGAAGCAATAGGATCTGGCGTCCAACCTCGGCTCTGGGGCACCATTCGCGAGCGTGAGACGCTTGAGCGAATCGCAACCGAGCTGCGGGCCCTCGCGGCGATCGAGGCGCAAGAAGAGGGCAATGGGCCGACAAATGCGACGGAACGGAGTGTAGCGTGGAGGTGGAGCTAAACGAACTCCTGGAGCAGGTCGATGGCCACCATTTCTGGCTGACTTATCTCTCAAGCGCGGTCCAGCCGACGAGCCGGATCGGCATCCATCTTGCAATCTTTGCCGAGCCGTTCCTCTCCATGGTTCTCTCCGGCGAGAAGACGATAGAGTCCCGCTTCAGTCGCAATCGGTGCGCGCCTTACGGAGAGATCTACGATGGCGACATCATTCTACTCAAGGCGGTGGCTGGGCCGATCTGCGGCCTCGCGCTTGCGAGGCGTATCTGGTCCTACGACCTCGGCCACGAGCCGCTCGTTCATATCCGAGATCGCTTTGGCGCAGGTATCTGCGCGAACGATGAATTTTGGTCCTCCCGTGCTGATGCTCTTTTTGCAACATTGATTGAGCTCGATTCGCCCACTTCAATCTTGCCGGTAAGCTGTGATAAACGTGACCGGCGGGGCTGGGTGTCCCTGCGATCGCGTCAGATGACATTTAACTTCGCATGAGTTTGCTACTCTGTTTTTCGGGCCAGATCGGTAGCGGCAAATCCAGTGTAAGCACATCGGTTGCCGCAGCGCTGGGCTGCGGGCGAATGGGGTTTGGCGACTACTTGCGAAGTGAGATCGCTCGTCTTGGCGGCGATCCAAACGACCGCAAGGCGTTGCAAGACCTTGGTCAGAAACGGGTCAAAGACGATTCAGTGGCATTTTGCCGCGACGTACTTGCAGCCAGCGGCTTTCAGCCAGGTGACAACTTTGTGATCGACGGCGTCCGGCATGTGGCGATTCTTGAGATACTTGCCAAGCTGAGCAAACCATCCAAGACGCGCCTATTGCATCTGGGGGCCGCCGAGAGAACGCGCAACGTCCGCGTTCAATCAAGGGAGGATGGTCAAGACTTTGTGCGTGCGTCGACCCATCACGTCGAAGCCGAGTTGCAAGACACACTCCCACTACGTGCTGACGCCGTGATCGACGCGGACCAACCATTCGATCGAGTCGTGGCTGACTGCCTCGAAGTGGTCCGCAACTGGCAGGCGGGTCTGTGATACGCGATCAATGGTACTGAGCGTTTGGACAAGGCTTTTGCAAGTCGCCAATCGATGAGCGGCTCAATGAGTACGTCCGACGGGGATCTCTAGCCCGGGCATTGGTCCTTAGATCGTCAACTGCCCCAAGCTTGGCGCCGTCGTCCGTCTCGCCCGAACCAGACACGCGGCTCAGGGCCGGCCGCTCTCTGCATCGTGGTATTCTCGGGGAAAGTTGATGCGCTGAGTGTTCGGTTTTTTCTGTCGACTCAATCACATCACCCTTGTCCAGTCCCCACGCGGAAAATATTCCTCTTTCGCTTTATCGGAAATCATGATTGTATCTCCCCGTCCCGCCTCGGCACGAGGGGCGTATCGCGATCGTCACGAGACGAGGGGTGGGATGCGGTGGGCGCAGTGGTTCGCAGCGTGACGAAGGTCATGCGGACGAACGAAGCCGTTGCGCCGGCGAAATCGTAGGGTCCTGGCCTCCCGATGCTGAGGCCAAGCTCGCGACAACGCTTTCGCGTTGCGCGGGTGACGGGGGCAAGACAGCCGGTCCCCGGGGAGAGGACGTATAAGCCGGAAAACCATCGCGCGGGGAATGCCGGGATGTCTCGGCTGAACCTGTGGTTCCTGCCGCCTGCATTCTTGTTCGCAGGCGGGCCATGGGTGCGGCCAGCACCCGGCATTCCCCGCGCCCTCGTCGTCGAGAGGGCGAAACGACCGGCACAGCTCGGACGCCCTGCGCGCCGCGAGGCGGAAACGACTTGTCCGGACGGTGCTGTCGATCGGGGCGAACACGGGATCGCTCACCGCATGATCGCTGAGGGCTCACGTCGCCTTCCTGCCGGCCAGGGCCGAGACGATCGCCTCCGACAATTGGCCGAGCCGGAACGGCTTGGCGAGCAGCCTGCTCGTCGCGCGGAAATCTTCCGGCACCAGCGAGGGGTCGGCGAAGCCGGACATGAAGACGATCGGCAGCTCCGGCCATCGGCGGCGCACCTCGCGCGCCAGGTCGATGCCGGTCATGGCATCCGGCAGCAGAATGTCGGTCAGCAGCAGCGCGAACGGGTCCGGCCGCTCCAGCGCGGCGATCGCGGCTGCCGCATGGGTGACGACGACCGGGCTGTAGCCCATCGACGTCAGCATGGTCGATGCCATCGCGCCGACCAGCGGATTGTCCTCGACCACCAGGATCCGCTCGCCGGTCTGCGGCCGCGCCAGCCGCGCTGCGCCAGCGCGCGCGCGGCCCGTGGCGCCCGGCCCCGCGCTCGGCAGATACAGCGTGACGCATGTGCCTTCCGCCACCCGGCTGTCGATCAGCACCGTGCCGCCCGATTGCCGCGCAAAGCCATAGACCATGCTGAGGCCGAGGCCGCTGCCCTTGCCGAATTCCTTGGTGGTGAAAAACGGCTCGAAGGCGCGGCGCGCGACCTCGGGCGGCATGCCGGCCCCCAGGTCCGACACCGCGATCGTCACGTAGTCGCCGGGCATGATGCGCTCGTCGCCGTCGTCGAGCGGCTGGTCGAGCACGGCATTCGTCGTCGCGATCGTCAGGCGCCCGCCGCCGTCCATTGCGTCCCGCGCATTGAGCGCCAAATTGAGCAGCGCGTTCTGCAATTGCGTCGGATCGATCAGGCAGTGCCACAGCATCGGGTCCTGCGCCAATTCGATCTCGATGTTCTCGCCGAGCGTCCGCTGCAGGATGGTCGTCATGCCGTTGACGAGCTGGTTCACGTCGGTGACCTGCGGCTGCAGCGCCTGCTTGCGGGCGAAGGCGAGCAGCCGGCGGTTGAGATCGGCGACCCGCTCCGCCGCCTCGATCGCCCGCTCGACCATGCTGCGGCGGGAGCTTTCGCCGGGCGTGAGCGCGTCGAGCAGCAGATCGAGATTGCCGAGCGTCGCCGCCAGCATGTTGTTGGAGTCGTGCGCGATGCCTCCTGCCAACTGGCCGATGGCCTCCATCTTCTGCGCCTGACGCAGTTCGTCCTCGATGCGCTTGCGCTCGGTGATGTCGACCGACAGCACGAAATAGCCGCGCACCGTGCCATCCTGGCTGCGATCCGGCACGCGAATGGTCTCGCACCAGCGTTCACGGCCGTCGGGAAACGCGATCTTCTCCTCACCGCCCGCGGTTCGGCCGGCCAGCGCGGCCTCGATCTTCGGCCTCACCTCGTCTCGCCGCGCGGGGTCGATGTAGTCGTCGATCCGCCGGCTGCGACCGACCCCGCTGGACGGCTGCGCATACCATTCGCGCGCGACACGGTTGGCATAGCGGATGTCACCATCGGCGCCGACCTGGACGATCAGCGCGGGCACGTTCTCCGTGACCAGCAGGTGCTGCTCGAAACTGTCGCGCAGCGCCTGCTCGGAGGCCGCGCGCAGCCGCCATTGCCGCGCCAGGACGAGGCCGAATCCGGCGATCAGCAGATTGAGGCCGGCGGCGAT
Source organism: Bradyrhizobium sp. SZCCHNS3052 (assembly GCF_032484495.1). NCBI lineage: Bacteria > Pseudomonadati > Pseudomonadota > Alphaproteobacteria > Hyphomicrobiales > Nitrobacteraceae > Bradyrhizobium > Bradyrhizobium sp. SZCCHNS3052. The sequence goes on from NZ_JAUETB010000006.1 coordinate 329,395, forward strand.
GGCGCTGTAGTACAGCGCATTGTTCTTCCAGCCGGCCAGATACTCGACCGGGTCGCGCGCCACGGTCACCACCAGCGGCAGGCCGGCGACACGCCGATAGCTGATGCTCCGCGACGTCCCGTCCGTCATGCCGCTGCCCTCGAAGCTGCCGTGAGGCGCCTGCGGGAGATAGAGGCTGAACAGGCGATTGGACCCGACGTTGCGGCCGGCGAAATCGTCGGCATGCGGCGAGCGCAGCAGGATCGTGCCGTCGTCGCGATAGAGCGTCACCGTTCCGCGCTGCCCCACGTTCAGCGACAGGAAGAACTGCCGCAGATTCTCGTAGTCCACCGCCACGACGATCACGCCGGCAAATCGTCCGTCCGGCATCATCAAGGCGCGGCTGACCGCGATGAACCGACCCCTGTTCACGCGCGAGGCCACCGGCACGTCGATGAAGAGACCGCGGCCGGGGTCATCGCGCTGGACCTTGTAATAGGCCCGATCGGCGAAATTGTTTTCACGGCCGGGAACTCCGTTGCCGGCGCTGTCGCCGAGCAGATTGCCGTCCGCGTCCAGCACGACGATGCCGCCCGCGGCGGGGTACGGCACCACCCTGCGCTTCAACTCGCCGATCAGGGCCGGGTTGCCGGCAGTGAGCAGCGATGGGTCCTGCTTGAGACTGTCGATCGTCGTGTTCAAGAGCACGTCGACGCCCTGGATGTTGCGCAACATGTATTCTTCGAGCGCGCGGGCGAGATCTCCGTTGGCCGCCTCGGTGGTCCGATAGGTCTCCCGATAGTTGACGGAAAGCATGTGGGCCACGAAGGCATCACACAGCAGCGCCAGCACGAGGCCACTCAGCACGATGATCCACGGAGTCCAGCGCCGGTCCATCCAGGAGCCGGACGCGAACCTCGTCCAGGCGTCGACGATGCCTTCCTGCCGCGGACCGCGCCGATGGTCGGCTCTCGCTTTGATCTGGTCCGGCATGGCGTCGAATTCAGGAGGTCGTCGGGCGGTTTGATTGTGAATCGATCGGCGCAGGGGGCATCGGCGAAGGTCCGGATTGTGCCGAATTCCGCGTCTCCTGGCGCGTCGCGATCCATATCGCGGGCGCTCGATAGCACGGTTTGCCGGGGCGTGTCATCGGCGCCCGCCAAGCGCTGCGGCGGTCGCGGAGGGGCTCGACGCGTCAAGGCGCGATCAAAGCTGGTGCTCGAACGCCTCGCGCTCGGCGCGGCTCAGATGCAGGCCATGCTTGGTGCGCCGGTCCAGGACGTCGGCGGCCGTGACGGCCCACTCCTGCTCGCGCAGGAAAACGAGCTCGCGCTCATAGAACGAGGCACCGAAATGGCGGCCGAGATCGCCGACGTTGCGGGACGCTCCGAGCAGATCGCGCGCACGGGTGCCGTAGAGCCGCGCATAGTGCGCCACTACATCGCGCGGCAATCCCGGATAGGCGCCTGCGAGATCGGCGAGGAACTGATCGAACGGCACGCCGAAATCGCCGCCCGGAAGACGCGCGCCCGCCGTCCATGCCGGCGCCATCTGCGGAAACCACGGCGCGAGACGTTCCATTGCCTGCTCGGCGAGCCGGCGAAACGTCGTGATCTTGCCGCCGAAGATCGACAGCAACGGCGGCTGTCCGGGCGCACCATGCATCTCGAACACGTAGTCGCGCGTCACCGCCGACGGATTGTCGGCGTTGTCATCGTAGAGCGGCCGCACCCCGGAGAAGGCGTGAATGATATCCCCCTTGCCCGGCGCGGCCCGGAAATAGCGCTTGAGCACGGCGAGCAGATAGTCGATCTCGGCACCATCGACAGCGACGTCGTCTGCGCGGCCGTCATGCACGATGTCGGTGGTCCCGATCAGCGCCAGGTCGGTCTCATAAGGATTGACGAAGATCACGCGGCGGTCGGTGTTCTGCAGCAGATAGGCCTGCGATCCGCTCCAGAATTTTGGCACCACGAGATGGCTGCCTTTGACAAGCCGCACATTGTGCGCGGAGTTGAGCCCGGCGACACCCTGAACCACGTCCTGCACCCAGGGACCTGCGGCATTCACCAGCGCCTTCGTTCGGACGATCTGAACCTCGCCGTCTTCGGAGCGCATCTCCAGACGCCAGGCATCGCCCTCACGCCGTGCGCTCACGGCGCGGGTGCGCGGCAGGATGATGGCTCCCTTTTGCGCGGCATCGACGAGATTGAGGATCACCAGCCGGGCATCGTCGACCCAGCAGTCGGAATATTCGAAGCCGCGCCGGAACTCGGGGCGCAGCGGCGCGCCCTCCGGCTCGTGCGCGAGATCGACGTTGCGGCTCGCCGGCAGCTGCTTGCGGCCGCCGAGATGGTCGTAGAGGAACAGCCCTGTGCGCACCAGCCAGGCGGGACGCTGCTCCGGCGAGTGCGGCAGCACGAAGCGCATCGGCCAGATGATGTGAGGCGCCGAGGCCAACAGCACCTCGCGCTCGATCAGCGCTTCGCGCACCAGGCGGAATTCGTAGTACTCCAGATAGCGCAAGCCGCCATGGATCAGCTTGCCCGATCGCGACGAGGTGCCTTGCGCAAAATCGTCCTTCTCGCACAGCAGCACCTTCAGGCCGCGGCCGGCGGCATCTCGGGCGATACCAGCGCCATTGATGCCGCCGCCGATCACGGCGAGGTCCAACAGACCGTGATCGGTTCCGCTGCGTGAGACCGTCGCATTCATCGCTTGCTGCTGCGCTTCTTCTCTGGCTTGCTGCGCGCAGCGGCACGCGCCTTCGTCGCAGCCTTGGCCGGCTTTGCCGCTTTCGCCTTCGGCTCCTGCAGGCCATAGGTCGAAAAGCCCTGCGCCGTCTCGGCGATCTCGGCGTCACCCAGTATGTGCGGCTGGCCGAGGGCGAGCGACAGGTAGTATTGCTTCGCGATGGTCTCGAGCTCGACCGCAAGCCACATCGCCTTGTCGAGATTGGCGCCGACCGCGATCATGCCGTGATTGGCCAGCAGGCAGCCGTTGCGGCCTTCCAGCGCCTCCAGCGCAAGCTCGGACAATTCGGCCGTGCCGAACCGCGCATAGCCGGCGCAGCGGATGTCGGTGCCGCCGAACGCCGCCATCATGTAGTGGCAGGCCGGGATCGGCTTGCGCGCGATGGCGAGCACGGTGGCATAGGTGGAATGCGTGTGAACGACGCCGCCGACATCCGGACGGCCGCGCATGATGTCGAGATGAAAGCGCCATTCCGTCGAGGGCTTCAACGGCCCCTCCCAGGAACCGTATTCACCCTCGAGCGGCATCGAGGCGATCATCTCCGGCTTCATCGAGTCATAGGGCGTCGCCGAGGGCGTGATCAGCATGCGGTCCTTGTAGCGGGCGGAAATGTTGCCCGAAGTGCCCTGGTTCAGCCCCGACGCATTCATCCATCGGCATTTGGCGATGATGTTCTCGCGGATCAGCCGTTCCTCGCGATTCATGTCGAAAACCTTTCGTCGTCAGCAGGGATTGAGCGGCGGCTCGCCGGCCAGATAGCGGCGAACCTCTTCGGCCGCCTGGTCGGCGGCAAAGGTGACGGTGCGCACGGACGCGCCGGCGATGTGCGGCGTCAGCGTGACATTCGGGAGCTGCAACAGCGGCCAGTCCGGCGGCACCGGCTCGACCGCAAAAGTGTCGAGCATCGCGCCGGCCAACCGTCCCGAGCTGAGCACCTCGAACAGCGCCTTGTAGTCGACCAGCGGACCGCGCGCGGTGTTGATCAGGATCGCCCCCGGCTTGATCTTCGCCAGCGCCTCGCGATCGATGAAGCCGGTGGTCTCCGGCGTCACGCGGGCATGCAGGCTGATGACGTCGGCGCGCGCCAGAAGATCGGCAAGCGCGACGTGCTCGACACCGTCGTTGCGGTCCTGTGCGCTGAGCTGGACGTAAGGGTCGGTCACAAGGATCCTGCAGCCGAACGCCTTGAGCAGCTTCACGACGCGCGTGCCGATCGCGCCATAGCCGACGATGCCGACGGTCATCTCCCCGAGTTCGCGTCCGGTCCGGTCGGCGCGATAAAGATCGCCGCGCCACTCCCCGCCCCGCATCGACTCGTGACCGCTCCTGATCAGACGGGTCTCCGCGAGCATCGCGCCGATGGTGAACTCCGCCACCGCGCTGGCATTTCGTCCGGGCGTGTTGACGACCAGCACGCCATGATCGCGCGCCGCCTGCATGTCGACATTGACCGGACCGCCGCGCGACACCGCGATGAACTTGAGCCTTGGCAGCCGCTGCAGCATCGCGCGCGAGATCGGCGCGAGATGCGTCACCAGCAGCGGCGCTTCGCCGATGAATTCGGCGAGCTCATCCGGATCGCCCATGAACTCCTTGAGACCATCGAGCTTGGAGCCGGCATAGCCATGCTCCATCGGCTCGTCCGGCCAGGGCTGTTCGAGCATGCGGATGTCGACGCCGTCGCCGCAGATGGCGGTGATGCGTTCGGCGAACACCGAGGGCAGCATGAAGCGGTCGCCGATGATGGCGATGGAGCTAGACATGATTGGCTCCTGCACGCTGGGCCGCAAGCTGCTTCCACACCGGCCGCGCCGCGAGGCGAGCCTCGACATAGGCCGGGAACAGCTGCGCATAGCGCTCCGCCAGCGCCGCATCCGGCGCCTGCGGCTCATCCAGATACGGTCTCACCCATTCCTCCGCGCAGATCATCATGTCCGGGTAGAGTCCGGTCGCGACCGTGGCGATCATCGCCGCCCCCGACGCGCCGGCTTCCTCGCGACGGCAGACTCGAATCGTGCTGCCGAGTGCCGCGCCAAGAATTGCGCCGAGCGCGCGGCTGCGTGCCGCGCCTCCGGTCAGGCGAATTTCCGTCGGCAGCGGTCCCATCGCCGCGTAGCAGTCGCGTGCGGCGAAGGCCAGTCCCTCCATCACGGCGCGCATCAGATCCCAGTAGCCGTGACGGGTGCGCAGGCCGACCAGTTGCGCAGACGCCTCGTGGGACACGAATGGTCCGCGCTCGCCAGCATCGGAGATGAAGGGATGATAGAGCAGGTCGCCCGCCTTCGCCGCGAGCACGCGCTCGTCCAGCCGCCGGATCAGATCATTGCGCGACCGGGCGATGCCTTCCATAGCGAGCACGCCGCGCGCGACATCGAGCAACCAGTCGATGTTCAAGGTCGCAGCCATGGTCGACTGCATCTGGGCATAGTGGTTCGGCACCGGGAACGGCATCGTATAGCCGGTCGCCTCGGCATTCAGCTTGACCGCGTCGGCGCTGTTCGCCAGCCGCATGTGCATGCCGGTCGAGCCGATGATCGTGCAGCCGACGTCGGGTGTGGGATCATATAGCCCACCACCGAGCGCATTGCAGATCACGTCGACATAGCCGAGCGACACCGGCACGCCCTCGGGCAAGCCCGTCTCCGCCGCGGCCGCCGCGGTCAAGCCATGCGTCGTCGTGACACCATCGACGACATCTGGAAACAGGCGCGCGGAACCAGCGATGCCGATGAGACGCGCCGCCTCGCCGTCGAAGCCGCGCTTGCGAAAGTCGCCGCAGGAGAACGTCGCCTCGGACGGGTCCGTGGCCCGCTCACCGGTCAGCTTGAAGTAGAGCCAGTCCTTGCAGTGGAACGCCGTACCCGCGCGTCCCAGCATCTCTGCGTCATGCGCCTGCAGCCAGGCCAGTTGCGCCCCCTGCTGGCAAGCGTTGAGCCCCGATCCGGTGCGCTGATAGTGCGCGGCATTGCGCTCGCCGCCGCGGAAGGCTTCGACGAACCCTGCCGCGCGCGAGTCGAGCCACAGCAGCGCGGGCGCGACGGGATGGCCGTCCGCATCGATCAGCCAGGTGCCGTCGCCCTGCCCGGTCACGGCGATCGCGGCGACGCGACGGGACAGATCCGGCAGCGTGCCGCCCAGGCCGCGCAAGGCCGCGACGGTGTCGGTCCAGGTCCGCGCCATGTCCTGCTCGACGCGGCCGCCCGGCAACGTCGCGTAGCTGTTGGGAATCGCGAAATCCCCGAGCTGGCGTCCATCCCGCGCAAACGCCACCGCCTTGATCACCGAGGTCCCGGCGTCGATACCGATGATCACGTTGCGGATCGCAGCCGAGGTCATGTTCAGCGCGCCTCCGCGTGGCGGACGCAAACGCCGTCGGCGCCGAAAATATGGAGATGGCGTGACTCCAGCGCGCAGGGCACGACGTCGCCCGGTCGCGCCGCGACCTTGCTGGATGTCACGCCGACCAGCAGATGACCGGCGCACTCGCCCGCAATATGCGACTGATCGCCGAGCCACTGGTTGGAGACCACGCGCAGCCGCGCCTCGCCGCTGCCGATCGCGATCCGCTGCGGCCGGATGCCGACCTTGATCCGATCGGCCCGCACCAGCGTCTGCTGTCCCGCCGCGTCCAACGTCTGCCCGGGGATGTGAAAGGCAACATCGGAGCCCACAGACAGGCGGAACCCGCCTTCCTCCTGCGTCACCACAGTCTCCATCAGGTTCATCGGCGGCTCGCCAATGAAGCTCGCGACGAACAGATTGGCCGGGCGGTTCTTCAGCTCCCGCTCGCTGGCGAACTGCTGAAGCACGCCGTCTTCCATGACGGCGATGCGATCGGCAAGTGCGCTCGCCTCGGTCTGGTCATGGGTGACGAAGATCGCCGTCATGCCGCGCTCGGCGAGCAGACCCTTGATGCGGCCGCGCAGCACGGCACGCAGCTGCGGCTCCAGTTGGCCCATCGGCTCGTCGAGCAGATAGAGGTCGGCATCACGCACCAGCGCTCGGGCCAGCGACACCCGCTGCTGCTGTCCGCCGGAAAGCGCGTGGGGATGATGATCGAGAATGTCCTCGATCTCCACCAGGCGGGCAATGCTGACAACGCGTTGCGCGATCTCGGCGCGCGACAATTGCCGCGCCTTCAGCGCGAACGCAATGTTCTCACGCACCGTGAGCGGCGGGTACAACGAATAGCCTTCGAACGCCATCGCCACCTTGCGCTTCGCCGGCGCCAGATCATGGATCGTCCGCTGCGCCAGCGCGATCGACCCTGAACTGACGCTCTCGAAGCCGGCGATCATGCGCAGCGTCGAGGTCTTGCCGCAGCCGGAAGAGCCGAGCAGCGCGACGATCTCGCCGGCCTTCACCTCCATATCGAGCGCGCGCACGGCATGAACCGGCGGCTTGCCCCGGCTGTGATAGACCTTGTCGACGTTGCGGATTTCGAGCATGCCCATCCCCGATCCTCACGCCGCCTGCCGCCGCGGCGCCAGGCCGATGCGCTCGCCCGTGGCGTGGTCGAACAGCAACGCCGCTTCCGGCGCGAACCGCACGAACACGTCCTCGTCGGCATGCGCCTCCAGCGCCTCGGGCGCCTGCGCCGCCAGCCACTCGGATCCGTCGGCGAAGCGCAGCAGCACCACGGCGCGCTCGTGGATCGGCGTGACCGCGACGATCCGCGCCGGGATCACACCCTCGCCGCCATCACGCGTCACCACGACATCGTCGGGCCGGACGCCAAGCCAGCAACGCTCACGCATATTGGACGGCACGCCGTCCGCATCCAGCCGGATCAGCGTCCCGGCAACAGATGCGGTCAGCCGCCCCTGCTCCGCCACCGGCGTGACCTCGGCAAGATTGATGCTGGGATCGCCGAACAGCCGGGCCACGGCGACCGACGCCGGCCGCGCATAGATCTCCTCCGGACGCGCCACCTGCACCAGGCGGCCATTGATCAGCACGGCAATGCGATCGGCGATTGCCATCGCCTCACGATAGTCCTGCGTCACGTAAAGCACCGCCGCAGAGCTCCTGCGCAGCAGGCTCGGCAGCTCCAACCGCATCTCATAGCGCAGCTTGGCATCGACGTTGCGCAAGGGATCGTCGAGCAACAGCACCCCGGGATTGCCGATCAGCGCGCGCGCCAGCGCGGTGCGCTGCTTCTGGCCGTTGGACAGTTCACGAGGCTTGTGGCCGAGCACATGCTCGATCTTCAACAGCCGGCTCATTGCCGCAACCTTGACCGCAATGTCGGCCGCGCCCGTCGCGCGCAGCCCGCTGGCGATGTTGTCGCGCGCGCTCATGTGCGGAAACAGGGCAAAATTCTGGAACGCCATGCCGATGCCGCGCTGCTCCGGCGGCGCGTCGACGATCGAGCGGCCGCCGACCAGGATGTCGCCGCCGTCAGGCTCGAACATGCCGGCAATCATCCGCAGCAGCACGGTCTTGCCGCTGCCGGACGGGCCGAACACCGCGACGATCTCGCCGGGCTCGACCGTCAGCGACACGCCCTTGGCGCAGCTTGCGGCGCCGAAGCTCTTGTCGACCGATTGGAGTTCGAGACGCGCCATGTATCCTCAACCCTTCACTGCACCGAGCGAGAGACCTTCGACCAGATAGCGCTGCGCATAGAGCGCGAGCAGCAATGTCGGGGTGACCGACAGCACGATCGCGGCGGCGATCTGGCCGTATTGGATACCGGACGCCGTCACGAAGGCCAATGCGCCGACCGTTACCGGCTGCTTGTCGGCCGAGGCCAGGATCAGCGCAAAGACGAAGTTGTTCCAGCAGAAGATGAAGGACAGCAGGCCCGCCGCGGCGATGCCGGGCCCGGCCAGCGGCACGGCAATGCGGGTGAACGCCTCGCGCCAGGAATGCCCCGCGAGCCGGTAGGCGTGCTCGATGTCCGGACTGATGTCCTCGAAATAGCCGCGCACGATCCACAGGATCAGCGGCAGCGCGATCAGCTGGTAGACCCAGACGATGCCAAAATAGGTGTCGTTGAGGCCAAGCTGCTGGTAGTACAGCGACAGCGGAAGCAGCACCAGGAGCGGCGGCGCGAAGCGGAACGACAGCAGCGTGAAGGCGATGGTCTCGCCGAGCCGGAACTTGAAACGCGCGAACGCATAGGCCGCGGGGACGCCGAGCAGCAGCGCCAGGATCACCGACGCGCTCGACAGCACGAAGCTGTTCATCAGATTGCGCATGAAGGTGAGCTGCAGATTGCCGGCGGCGGTCTTGAGCTGGCCCGAGATCAGCGCCTCATAATTGGCGAACGTCGGCTCGAACAGGATGCGCGGCGGGATGCGCAGGATCTGCTCATTGGTCTGGAACGACATCAGGAGGATCCAGACGATCGGAAACATGAAGAACAGAAGCACCAACGCAAGCGCGATGCCACGGAAGATGCGCCCTGCCAGACTGGAGTGATCCATGATGTCTCTCCCTCAGGCGTGACCGTGGGCGCGCGCGCGCAGCCGCAACCAGTTCTTGATGAAGATGTTCGACAGGATGTTGGTGATCAGCCACAGGATCATCAGCAGCGCCGCCGAGCGTCCGACATTGGTGTACTGGAAGAACTCGAGATACGCCTGCACCTGGAACACCATCAGCCGGTCCCCTGGCCCGCCTTGCGTCATCGCATAGACGATGTCGAACTGCTGGATCGAATCGAGCAGCCGGAACAGCGAGGCGGTGATGATGTAGGGCGCGAGCATCGGCAGGGTGATGCGGAAGAACACGAAGCTCGCCGGCACGCCGTCGAGCGCCGCCGCCTCGAACGGCTGCCGCGGCAGCGAGCGCAGACCAGCCAGGAGCAGGATCATGATGAACGGCGTGTAGACCCAGACGTCGACCAGGACGACGGTGAACAGCGCGGTCGACGGATCGGATGCCCATTTGAAGTCGTGCACGCCGAGCAGCCCGACCAGATAGGACAGGATGCCGAAGCTCGGATTGGTCATCAGCTTCCACATCAGCGCGGCGATCGCCGGCGCCGTCATCAGCGGCAGCAGCAGCATGATCGAGACGGCGTTGTGGAAGCGCGTGGGACGTCGCAGCAGCAGCGCGATGCCGAGGCCGAGCAGCAGCTCGGCGATGACGGTCACCGCGGTATAGACCAGCGAGATGCGCAGCGTGTTCCAGAACGCCGGATCGGACAGGAAGTCGATATAGTTGTCGATGCCGATGAAGCCGCGCAGATACGGCAGATTGAGCCGGTAGCGCTGCAATGAATAGACCGCAGCGGTCACGAACGGCACCAGGATGGCGATGCAGACCAGCAGCGCCGGCAGGCTCAGCAGATACGGCAGCAGCCGGCCGCGCCAGCGTTTCGTGCGGCGCGGCGTCGCCTTGGTCTCGACAAGTTGGGCCATGCTCATGACAGGCGTGATCACATCAGCGCGGGATGGGGCCGACCCGGACGCTTGTGGGGAGCATCCGGGCCGGCAGGCGGTCATGGGAGATGCGGCGCGGCCTCAGCCGAGGCCGGCCTGCTTCAGCTGACGGTTGATGCTCTCGGCAAGCTTGTCGAGGCCCTCATCGACGCTGATCTCCTTGGCCACCATCTTCTGCAGCGAGGCCGCCCACTCCGTCGTGAGGTCGAAGAACAGCGGCTGCGCCGTGAAGTAAATCTTCGCACCTGGTGCCGACAGGTCATGCTGCTCGAGATAGCCAGGATAGGACTTGGCGATGCGGTCGCGGAATTCGCCGTCCTTCCACACGGAAGCGCGGACCGGATTGACGAAATCCATCTTGCGGGCACCGAACAGATCGTGCTCGACGGAGGCCGCCCACTGCATGAAGGTCCAGGCCGCATCCTTCTGCTTGGAGAAGCTCGACATCGCCAGCGACCAGATCCAGACGTTCGGCGTCGGTGCCTTCGCGGCCGGATTGGCCGCGAACGGCGCGTAGCCGAGATTGCCGCGCTCCTTGTTCTCGCCGCCGTTCATGAAGTAGCCGAGAATGTCGGCGTCGAAGATCATGCCGGAGGCGCCGGCGCCGAGGTCCGTGCCGACCTGATACCAGGTGTAGGTCGACCAGTTCTTCGGACCCGCCCCCTGGATCATCTTGACCCATTTCTCGTGGAAGTCCTTGGAGGCCTTGGTGTTCATCGCGGCCTTCAGCTTGCCGCCTTCCATCACGAAGTCCTTCTGGCCGAAATTGGCGTAGGCCGAGAGGAAGCCCGGATGGATGGTCGCCCACGAGCGCGAACCGCGCACGCCGACGCCATAGGGGCCGCCAGCGTCCTTGGTGATCTTGGCCGCGACCTCCAGCATGTCGTCGAGATTGGTGGGCGGCTTGACGCCGACCTTGTCGAAGATCTTGCGGTTATAGGTGATGTTGTTGAGCTCGTAGCCCCACGGGATGCACCACTGCTTGGCCTTGCCGGAGCCGAGCTCGGAGCCAGCGACGCCGTCCCAGGCGGTGGAGGAGCGCAGGCCCGGCAGCACATCGTCCCAGGCGAACGCCGGATTGGTCTTGGCCGGATCCTTGATGTAGGCGTTGAGGTCCTCGATCCAGCCGGCCGGACCGTAGGTCCAGGTCATGTAGGCGCCGGTCATGAAGGCGTCGTACTGATCGGACTTCGACGACAGCGCCGCCGTCACCTTGTCGAAATAGACGTCCTCGGGGAAGATGTCGTAGGTGACGTTCATGCCGGTGAGGCTCTTGAACGCCTCGATGTCGCCGATCATCGCATCGACGTAAGGATGCTTGTTCAAGAGCAGCTTGACGGTCTTGCCGCTATGGGCCTTCCAGTTGAAGTCAGCGGCCATCGCCCTCGACATCGCCGAGGCAAAGGCGGCATTGGCGGCGACACCGGCGATGCCGAGCTTGGCAGCGCCGTCGAGCAGATCACGCCGGCTGATGCGCTTGCCGGCATAGGCCGCAAAGAGATTCTTCTCACGATCGTACATTCAACCCTCCCTTTGTTTTTTGTAGAAACGTGTTCGCGTTACCTGCCCTTCCGACTCTTGTTCTTGGAGTTGCCGGATGTTTTCTCCGGCTTGTCGGTCGCCAATGCCTGAGCGGTTACCTCATCGATGATGAGACCGTTCAGGAAGCCGCTGCGCAGCACCGCGCGCAGGGCCGTGATCTTTGCCTCGCCGCCGCCGATGGCGACGATGCGGTGTTTCTTCAGATCGGCAGCGGCCATCGAGGTGGCGCGCGCCGAAAGATCGAGATCGAGCAGTTCGCCCTGGGCGTTGAAGAAATGCCCGAGCAGATCGGCGCAGGCGCCGGCGCGCTTCAGCTCGACGACCTCGTCCGGCTTGATCATGCCGCTCGACACCAGGAAGCCGTCGGCATGGATCTGGCCGATGCCGACGAACAGCAGCGACGCCCGCTGCGCCAGCGCGAACACGTCCGATATGCCGAACTGCTGCATCAGCACGCGGCGATCGGCGACGGAGTTGGCGAACACCGGCACCGGCAGCAGATAGGCTTCGGCGCCGGTGCGCTCGGCCAGGCGATGGATCACATCGAACGGGTTGGCGGCGAATTTGCGCGTCAGGCCGCCGAGCAGCGACACGAACTGCACGTCGCGCGCCGGCGTCTGCGGCAGTTGCGCCACCACCGCCGCAAGCGTGCGACCGTGGCCGACGCCGATGATCTTGTCGTCGCCGCGCTCCAGCACCTGGCGCAGGAAGCTCGCGCCCTCCAACGCCAGCGCCTTCAGTGGCAGATCGCCCTCGCCGAGATCCGGCGCAACACGGCAGAAGTCGAGCCCGTAGCGTTCGGCCAGCGCGTTCTCGAGTGCGACGCATTCGGCGACGGGACCCTCGACGAAGACACGGATCATACCCTCGCGGCTGGCCCGCGCGATCAGGCGATGCGCCTTGGTGCTCTGGATGTTGAGGCGGTCGGCGACCTCCGACTGCGTCAGCCCGGCCGCGAAATACAGCCAGGCGGCGCGCGTCGCGAGCGAGGCCTCGCCGTCCACCATGGGCGCCCTGTCGGAAGCTGTCGTCACGCCTGAATGCCTGCTTGCAAAATTCTTCACACCTTGCAAAAAATTGCAGACGCCGGTCCGGCCGTCAATCCCCCAAACGTGCTGCAGCGCGTCAGGGATGACGCGCCGGGCGAGCACAGCCATGCTCGCCGGCTCACAACGGGATGAGGTCGCATGACGGAGTTGTTTGTCGGCATCGACGTGGGCACGAGCGGTGTGCGCGCCTGCGCCGTCGATATCAGCGGCGAGATCAAGGGCGCAGCCTCCGTTCCGCTGGTCGCGCCGCGTCAGGACGGCAACGCCATCGACCAGGATCCCGAGCTGTGGTGGCAGGCGACGGTCGCGGCGCTCGACAAGCTCGGCAGGATCGTCGATCTCGGCGCCGTCGCGCGCATCGCGGTCGACGGCACCTCCGGCACCTTGCTGCTGATCGACGCCGACGGGCGGCCCCGCTCGCTCGGCCTGATGTACAATGATGCCCGCGCCGTCGACGAGGCCAGGCGCATCGCCGCAATCGCGCCGCCCGAGAGCGGTGCGCATGGCACGAGCAGCCCGCTCGCCAAGCTGCTGCATCTGCTCGCCTCCACGAGCGGCGCGCGACAAGCCGTGCACCAGGCCGACTGGATCGCCGGACGCCTCGCCGGCCATCACGGCGTCAGCGATGAGAACAACGCCCTGAAGCTTGGCTATGACCCCGTCAGGCGCGAATGGCCGCGCTGGATGGATCAGCTCGGCGTTCCTCGCGACGTCCTGCCGAGCGTTCTCGTGCCGGGCACGCCATTCGCCGATATCGATCCGTCGACCGCGCGCGCGCTCGGTCTGTCGCCGTCGGCGCGCATCGTCGCCGGCACCACCGACGGCGTCGCCGCCTTCATCGCCACCGGCGCCGATGCGCCGGGCGATGCGGTGACCTCGCTCGGCACCACGCTGGTGGTGAAGCTGATCGCGACGCAGCCGATCTTCGCCGCCGATCAGGGCGTGTACTCGCATCGCCTCGGCGGCAAATGGCTCGCCGGCGGCGCATCGAACTCCGGTGGCGCCGCGCTGCTTGCGCATTTCACCGCCGCCGACATGGACCGCATGACGCCGTTGCTCCGCCCCGACGAGCCGACCGGGCTCGACTACTATCCGCTGCCCAAACCCGGCGAACGTTTTCCGATCGCAGATCCCGCGCTGGCGCCGCGGATCACGCCACGTCCGGCCGAGGATCATCGCTTCTTCCAGGCGCTGCTCGAAGGAATTGCCGGCGTGGAAGCGCTGGCCTATCAGCGTCTTCACGCGCTCGGCGCGCCGGCGCTACGGCGGGTGATCAGCATCGGCGGCGGCGCCCGAAATGATGCCTGGACCGATATCCGCCGGCGCATCGTCGGCGTGCCCGTCAGCGTCGCCGCGCAGACCGAAGCGAGCTACGGCACCGCGCTGCTGGCGCTGCAGGGACCGCCACGATGACGGCGGCGGCGTGCGAGATCAGCGGCCTGTCCGCCATCGCCGACAGGTTCGATCACGTCCTGCTCGACCAATGGGGCACGTTGCATGACGGCAGGACGGTGCTTCCCGCCGCACATGACTGCGTCCTGCGGCTGCGCGAGGCCGGCAAGCATATCCTGGTGCTGTCGAACTCCGGCAAGCGCGCGAGCGCCAATGCCGAGCGCCTCGCCCGGCTCGGCCTGCCGCGCTCGACCTATGACGGCATTCTCACCTCGGGCGAGGTGACATGGACCGGCCTGCGCGACCGCGCCCGCGAACCCTTCACCGATTGTGGCAATGCCTGCTTCCTGATCACCCGGGGCGGCGATTGCTCGCTGATCGACGGGCTCGACCTCGTCCTCGTGACGGATATGCGTGACGCCGACTTCATCCTGCTCGGCGGCCTCGATGACGACCTCGCCGAGCCCGACCTCTGGCGCGATCGATTCACCGGCGCGGCCGCGCGGGGCGTGCCGATGATCTGCGCCAATCCCGACCTGATGATGTTCGGTGCGGCCGGCCTCATGCCGGCGCCCGGCACGCTGGCGCGCGCCTATGAGTGGCTCGGCGGCCCGGTGAGCTTCGTCGGCAAGCCGCATGCGCCGATCTTCGCGGCGGCGCTGGAGCAGCTCGGCGATCCGGACCCGCACCGCGTGCTGATGATCGGCGACTCGCTCGACCATGACGTCGCCGGCGCCCGCGCCGCAGGCCTGCAAAGCCTGCTGCTCGGCGATGGCGTGCATCGCACGACGCTGGCCGGTGCGCCCGACCTCGCTGCGGCAACGCGCAAGCTCGCAGCTTCGCCCGGCCGCATGCCGAATTGGACGATGCAGCACCTGGTGTGGTGAGAAGGAGACGCGAAATGCGCGAGCCTGCCGAGCTTGATGATTTGCGCCGGATGTCGGCGCGGGTCGGCCGCAACATCGAGCTGGTGCAAGGCGCCGGCGGCAACTCCTCGCTCAAGCAGGATGATGTGCTGTGGGTGAAGGCGTCCGGCACCTGGCTGGCCGACGCCGATGCGAAGGACATCTTCGTGCCTGTTCTCCTGCCTGCGGCGCGCGATGCGCTCGCCGCTGATGACGAGCGCATTCCGCTGGCCGCTCCCGGCCCCCTGCGCGCCTCGATCGAGACCGCGCTGCATGCGCTGCTGCCGCACCGGGTCGTGCTGCACGTGCATGCCGTCAACACCATCGCCTGGGCGGCGCGGCGCGATGCGCGCGATGAATTTGCGGCGCGGCTGGACGGGCTCGCCTGGCGCCATCTCGACTACTTTCATCCCGGACTGCCGCTGGCGCGCGCAGTGAGCACCATCGTCGCGCGCGACTGCATCGACGTGCTGATCCTCGGCAATCACGGCCTCGTCGTTGGTGCCGAAAGCTGCGATCAGGCCGAGGCGCTGGTCCATGACGTCGAGCGCAGGCTGGCGCTGCCGGTGCGCCCGGCGCCCGCTGCCGACGCCGCGGCCTTGCGCCGTCTGTGCGCCGGCACCGCCTATCGCCTGCCGCACGATGCTGGTAGCCACGGCATCGCCACCGATCCTTTCAGCCGCGCCATCGCGACCGGCGGCTCGTTGTATCCGGACCACGTCGTGTTTCTCGGCCCGGGCCTGCCGACGATCGAGAGCGCCGGCGGCCTCGCCACGCTGCTCGCACGGGCGGACGCGAGCCGCCTGCCCGCGCCCGTCGCGGCCCTCGCGCCGGGTCTCGGCGCCCTCATCCGCAGCGACGCCAGCCCGGGCGCCGAGGCCATGCTGAGCTGCCTCGCGCTCGTGACCAGCCGCCTGCCGTTATCGGCCGATATCGGCTATCTCTCGTCTCAGCACGAGCAGTTGCTGCTCAACTGGGACGCCGAACGCTACCGGCAGCAGCTGACGGCAAGCCGCCAGCCGTCGAATTGAAGCGGCGACGGATCACGCGATCGCATCGCTCGAGACCGGCGGGGACGGCGCCCTCGCCCCAACCAGTTCGTGAAGCGCATCTCCGACCTGATCGATGACTTCGCCCCAATCGCGCCTTTCGCGCTGACGGAACAGGCGCATGCGCGGATACCAGACGCTGTCGTCACGATCGAGCAGCCAGCGATAGTCCGGCGTGTACGACAGAAGCGTCCAGGTCGGACAGCCAAGCGCGCCGGAGAGATGAGCGACACTGGTATCGACCGTGATCACGAGATCCAGACATGAGATCAGCGCGGCGGTATCGGCGAAATCGGCAAGTTGACCCGTCAAGTCCACGATCCCGCTCGTCTCCTGGAGCACGGCCTTGTCTTCGGCCTTCGGCTCCTTCTGCAGGCTGACAAACGCCGCATCCGCGCCGAGCAGGCGGGACAACGTGCGCAACGGGATGGAGCGATTGTGGTCGTCGAGATGATTGGGGTTGCCTGACCAGACCAGGCCGACGCGCAATTTCTCGGGCGTGCCAAGGCGCTCCTGCCAGAGTTGGATCCGATCCGGATCAGGCGCCGGCAAATAGGACACCGGCGCTGGAATCGTGGCCAGTGTCGTCCGAAAGACAAACGGCAGGCTCATGATCGGACAATGGGCATCCACCCCCGCAAGGTCGGCGGCCTCCGAGACCGGAATACATTGCGAAATGCCTGGCATGTTCGACAACAGTGGAAGCAACGGCTTTTGAACGGCAAGGATGACGCGCGCGCCCAACGCTGCGACCATCGGCACGTAGCGGACAAACTGGATCGTATCGCCCAGTCCTTCATCGGCGGCGATGACGATGGTTTGTCCCGCGATGCCATCCTGGCCGAGCCACATGGGTCGCCGGAAGCGCGGATAAGAGCTCGGCAGGCTCCAACGGGCCTCCCGGCCAGACCAGCCCGCGTCGAGATTTCCCAACAACAGGTTCAAATGAGCCGTTCCAAGATCGGCCAGCGCGTCTCTCGGATCGGCCCCCTTCAACTGCCTGTAGATCTCGAACGCCTCGTCGAACCGACGGAGCTTCGTCAGCACGGAGGCCTTGTCGTGCAGCGCATCCCTTGAACCCGGCTGCAGAGCCAGGGCTCGCTCGAACCATTCCAACGCGTCCTCGTCTCGGCACATCGTCCGCAACACGATGCCGGTCTTGACGCAGATGTCGGAGTTTTCCGGTTCGATGGCGTGAGCTCGCTGGCAGATCGTCAGGGCCTCGTCGAAGCGCTTCAAGCCGTTCAGAAGCGCGCCACGCATCAAGAGTGTCGGGACATGGTTGGGCCGCAAGACGTCGCTCAGATCGAGATAGGTAAGCGCGTCGTCGATCCGCCCCAGCCGTTGAAGCGTGATGCCGCACTGGTTGGCGGCATCCCAATGCCTGGAATTCAGCTCCAGCACACGTTGGAAGCTCGACACGGCGTCGGCGAGCTGCTGCTGGTTGACGAGGGCGTTCCCCCTCAGCATCCACAGATCGGCGCTTTCGAGACCGAGCGCCGTCGCCTTGTCGACGACCTTCAGCACCTCATCCGAGCGTCCCAAGACCTGCAGCACCGTGCCAAAACTCAGGAAGTACTGCGGCTGAACATCCTGCTGGAGCGCGCGGGATACCCACTGCAATGCAGCTTCATACTGCTGCCCCTGCAGGGCAAGGATGCCCAGCAAGTTGAGGGTCGGCGCATGCCCTCCGTCGATCGCAAGCGCCATATGGCAACACCGTTCGGCATCCGCATGTCGGCCATCGGTGACATCGCGCAAAGCAGCGTCATAGAAGAGCGCGGCACCATCGGGCTTGACAGGTTGGAGCTTCACTTTAGCGGGTGAAGCTCGGCGCTCGCGACGGTTCATTGCTGCATATGGTCCAGGTTGCGTCGTTAAAGTAGTTGATTCTCATTCAGGCTGACAGCCGCAATTCTATCTCCGGCTGTGGTGAGGGCCGCTCCGATTCTGGCTGCATTCCCTAGCATAAGAGCGCGGAAGACAACGATCCGATGACCACTTCGTGGAAGTCAAATTCAGCGCAACCATGGCGGGCACGATCAAATCGGCGTGCAGGACAAGGGTGAGGACTTCTTCGGTGGTTACGCCTATATGAGGTCGGGCCATCCGCCCGACCCTCGAGATCATCATCAGCGAAACGCCGGCACATCTGCGCAAGTTTCACGATCCGGACTCGGGCCTGGCGCTGATCCGGCCGGATGCCTGACATCGGCCGTCGGACAGCTCGGGCTCGTCGCTGGACACGGCCATCCGCACACAGATCGGAAACGGACTGGAAAGGAGGGAGAGGTTGGATGGTGCGCTCGGAGCGGGAGAACACGTGCGTTCGTTCAGTGGCTGAAGCACGACCGCCTTTCCGCACACCGGCCGGACGCCGATTTCTGATCCAATCTTTCGCCGGCAGCGCTATGGCGCTTCATGCCCACGCGTGAGACCGCTCTCCCGGCGGTAACAGAGATGGAGTCTGTCCCACACCTTCATCATCGCATGGACCAGTTGGTCCATGAGCGCGTCGTCGTGATAGGGCGTCGGGGTAAGACGCAGGCGTTCCAGTCCTCGCCGGACAGTGGGGTAATTGATCGGCTGGATGTAGATGCCATGCTCCGACATCAGCAGGTCCGAAGCCGCCCTGCACTTCTCGGGATCGCCGACATGCACCGGCACGATATGGCTCTCGCTCGGCATCACCGGCAGGTCTGCTGCCGTCAGGACCGACTTTAACCGCGCTGCGCGATCCTGATGCCGGACGCGCTCCGCTGTCGAGGCTTTCAGATGCCGGATTGCAGCGGTCGCGGCTGCGCAGACCGGAGGCGGCAATGCCGTCGTGAAGATGAAACCGGGGGCGTAGGAGCGCACCGCATCGATCAGGTTCGCCCCAGCCGCAAGATAGCCGCCGAGACAGCCATAGGCCTTTGCCAGCGTGCCCTCAACAATGTCGATCCTTTCCATGACCCCGTCGCGCTCAGCTATGCCGCCGCCGCGCGGGCCATACATCCCGACCGCGTGCACCTCGTCGACATAGGTCAGAGCGCCGTAGCGCTCGGCCAAGTCACAAATTCGATGCAGAGGCGCGACATCCCCGTCCATCGAGTACAGGCTCTCGCACACGATGAGCTTGGGCCTTTCGGGATCTGCCGCCCGCAGCAGCCGTTCGAGATGCTCAGGATCATTGTGCTGCCAGATCTGCTTCTCAGCACCGGCCTTGCGAACCCCCTCGATCATGGAGTTGTGGTTCAGCTCGTCGGAAAGCAGCAAACACCCAGGCAGCAGCTTGGCGATCGTCGATATCCCCGCATCGTTGGAGACGTAGCCGGAGGTAAACACCAGCGCGGCTTCCTTGCCGTGGAGATCAGCCAGCTCCTGCTCGAGGGCGACGAGCGGATGGTTCGTTCCCGCGATGTTACGGGTGCCGCCCGCGCCTGTGCCCATGCGCGCTGCGGCATCGATCATGGCTCCTATGACATTCGGGTGCTGGCTCATGCCCAGATAGTCGTTGGAGCACCAGATCACGACCTCACGCTTGCCTTCCTCCGAATGCCAGATCGCATACGGATAGCGCCCCGCCAGGCGTTCGAGGTCCGCAAAGACACGGTAGCGCCGTTCCTGATGCAGTCGATCCAATGCGCCGCGGAACATCGCGTCATATTCAGGGAGAAGGCCGAACGGCCGCATCTGGTAGTTCATGATTGGACGACTCCAGCAGACTATCTTGCCCGATTGAACTGGTAGGAGCCCTGGAGAAACACGCCATAACGCTCCGTCGTATATCGCAGCACCTGATTGAACGAATCGACCGCATTGGTGCTGAGATGCCACCAGCGCCCACCGATGCCGATGCGGAAATTGTCGGTCAACTGGTAGTTCAGCACGGTCTCGGCCTGGAATCCGGATCCTTGTCCCGAGGCGGGATCGCGCCCGAAGGTGAAATAGTGCGTGTCGATCGCATTCTGCGAAGTCCAGACATAGGCGGCCTCCGCCTGCCAGCTCAGCCGGTCCGACAGCCGCGTGTCGAGTGAGACACCGGCCCGTCCGCTATGCCAGCGATCCTGCTCGGTCACAACCTTCACGCCTGCCCCAAGCGCCGGACTGCAGATCGTCGGATTGCCACCCACCTGGGTGCAGCCCCGCGCGTCGACCGTTTCTGTCCAATATTGATAGCCGACGAAGGCGCCGAGCCGGAAGCGGTCCGTCTCCAGCAGGTTGAAACCGACATCGAGATTTGCGTATTGCAGCCGCCCGCCCACGCTGCTGACGGTCTTGGACGACGGATTGACGAAGGGCGCAAAGTCCTCGTCGACGAGCGTGCCCGAGCTGATCTTGCCCGCTCCGAAATAGCCCTTCAGAAACATGTTGGTGAACGGGCCGTCGAGCGCATCGACCCTGAAGAACATCTCGCCGCTGTGCCCGGTCATGCCGCCATAGGCGAGCCGGGAGACCTGAAGCGTCGCAGCCTGATCGGCGAAATAGCGGTATCGATTCTGCCCGGAGCTGAACCAGTAGCGCACTCCGGTCTCCAGCATGTAGGACGGCAGGATCGACGCGCGCGACCGCAGCGGCATATCGCCCGAGCCCGCCCCCTGGCCGCCCTGCAGCGCCGCAGGCCTGGCCCAGGCGCAACTGACAATCGAGGCGTTGCACTTCGTGACACCGTCGGCGTTGAAATCGCGCCGCAACGTGACCGTCGCGAACAAGTCCTTGGTCGCCGTCTTGACGTTGGCCAGCGTGCTGTCGACGAACCGGTAGCCGATCTCCGTTTCCAGGCTGATCTCCTTCGACCAGAGATAGCTGACCAGCAGCGACGGCAGAATCGTGTACTCTTTCAAGTCGGTCTTCGTCCCGGACCTGTACCCCGCCCGCAGCCGCGGGCTGATGGCGAGATCCGGCGTGATCGGATAGCGCGTGGCGAGATCGAGCACGTAGAACTTCGAATCCGCCAGGCTCGCGTACCGCAGCGCGCCCATGAACAGATCGCCCGGCTTGATGATGCCGTTCCCGGTCAGTTGAGCCGACAGATAATATTCGAGACCGCTCGCCGGCGTGCCGTCGACGCCTCCGGAGGGCAGCGTGCCGGTCAGATTGGTCACCGTGGCATCGGCCGCGACCTGCCAGGTCTCGTTCAGGGGCCGCGAATAGCTCACCATCGCCGACTGGAACGTCGGCGTGCGGTCGATCGCGAGCTGCCTGATCTCGCCGGCCGTATTGAACTTCATCATGTCGTAGAGCGTGAGGAACGGCTGCCCCTGCAGCGCATTCCACGTCGAGAGAAATGGCACCCTTCGATAATCGAACGAGGCGTTGACGACCGACTTGTCCTCGAACGTATAAGTTCCCGAGAACACGGCGGCATTGAGCGCGCGGAAATGCGTGTCGTAGTCGATCAGGCCGAGCAGCGACTTGTTGGTGTCGAAATAGCGGAATTCGGCTCCGATGGCCTGGCGGTCGACGATGTTGCGGTCGTATTGCGTGATCAGATAGACCGTGGTCTCGAGGCCGCCCAGGATCTTGCCGAAGTCGATGCTCGCGCCATAGAGCGTCTTGCCATCCTTGAACGGTGCGTCGAAACGGCTCCAGTTCGGCGAGCCTGCGAGCACGTTCAGGCGCAGCCCGGGGCTCTTCTGCCAGCTCAGCACCGCGCCGTCGAAGCGGCCGATCACGCCGCCGGTGTTGCGGGACTGCCGTCCGACGCGTAGCGTCACGTCGGCCTCCTTCAGCGTGTAGTCAACCTGGGCGGTCGAGACGCCGTATTTGTCGTTTCCGGTATCGAACTGGCGCTCATGGGTGAACGCCAGCCTGAACTTGGTCCTGATGCGATCGTTGTCGGCGGTGCCGAGAAAGTCGAAATTGGTCAGCAGCGTGTTCTGATGCACCCGGTGCGCGTCGGGATCCGCATTCGGGTTCGGCGCAATCGCCCTGTCCTTGACGGCGCTGGTCGTGTCGTTGGTGATGAAGGTGGTCGAGAGGCTGCCCGACATCGACCAGCGGGTGTCGCCGTTCGGCCCTGCCGCCTTGGTCGGCATGCCTGTCCCCATGTCTCCGCCCTCGGGCGTGACAGAAGACATGTCGCGCGGCCGTGCCGGTGCGCTGCTGGTCGCGGTGAGAAGCGCAGCGAGCCGCTGCCTCACCCGCTCGGCGCCCTCGCCGCTCGGATAGCGGCGCAGATAGTCTTCATACTCCGCCTGCGCGGCAGCGGTCTGGCCAGCCTTCTGCCGCGCCACGCCGAGCAGCTCCTGCGCCTCGGCGCTCGAGCCGTTCTCGGGGAGTTTCAGCACCTTTCGCAGGAGATCGATCGCGGCGCTGAAATTGCCTTTCTTGATCGACGCGCGAGCCTCGTCCATCGAGGCCTCCGCAAACCGGATGTCCGCCGCGGACGCCTGCTGCATCGTGCGATTGTCGTTGCGGACCGACGCCGCCGTGCCGGGGATCGCAACCGGTTTCGGCGCATCCGGAGCGGCTACGCTCGGCACCAGGGCTTTCACCTTGCACGCCGACACCGGACCCTTTCGGGCCACCACGATCGCCACCTGCTCGAAGCTGCCGGATTGGACGATCTGATAGCTGAACTCGCCGGCAAACTGGACGACGAGGATTGGTCCCCTGTTCTGATCGAGCGTCAGATAGACGTCCTGGATGCCGGAGCCCTGGGCGTTGTCGACACGCACGCCTTCGCGCCTGACCAGGCGGCGCGCCATGATTGCGTCCCGATCGACCAATTGCAGCGAGACGCTGAGCTGGCTGCCTTGGTCGAGCGGGAAATGCCCGGTGTAGCGGACACGAACGTGAAAGTTGACCCGCAGAAGGCTGCAGTTTCCGATCGTCGTGGCATTTGCATTGGCGACGAACTGATCGATGACCGGCTGGGCCGGTGCGACGCCAAAGGCTCCGTCGAGCAGAATTGCGAGCAAGCCGGCCAGCAGACTGATCAGGCATCCCGCCGACCTCGCCGCCGCTGCTTGTCCGAAGCAGCCGCGCATCACCAGCCGCCTCCATTGACCCGGTGCTGCCGCTGGCGGCGGGTGATGATGGTGGTCTGCGATTTGTCAGCATAGATATGGCATGCGCCGGTGCAGTCCTTGAGCTCGGCGACGGTGTAGTCCATCGGCGCCGGCTTCACGAGCTTGGCGTGCTGCTGCGGGCGGAAATCACTGGCGTGGCAGGCGGCGCAGTCGGGCTTGTAGGCCGCGAACTTGAACACGACGGCTTGCGAATTGCCGCTGTGGCAGGCGGTGCAGCCAATGGCGGCGCTATGGTTCGGATAGCTTGCCGACATATGCCGGTAATTGACCGAGTTCCAGCTCACCGTCCGGTGGCAGCTCTCGCAGGGGACGTTGGTCACGAAGTGCTTCGGCGACTTGCCGGTAGCATTGGAGCCGTTGTGACAACTGGCGCACGGCGCAGTCAGGCTGGTGTGATCCATCCGCGCGCCCGAGAACGACACGGTGTTCTTGTGGCAGCTCTCGCATGGCGCGCTGGTGACCACGTGCTTCTGCGGCTTGCCGGTCGCGGCCATGCCGTTGTGACAGCTCGCGCAGGCCGCCATCGTGCCGGTGTGGCTGAACCGGGCGCCGCTGAACGTCGTCGTGCTCTTGTGGCAGGTCTCGCACGGCGCGCTGGTCGCGACGTGCTTCTGCGGCTTGCCGGTCGCGGCCATGCCGTTGTGGCAGCTCGCGCAGGCCGCCGTCGTGCCGGTGTGGCTGAACCGGGCGCCGCTGAACGTCGTCGTGCTCTTGTGGCAGGTCTCGCACGGCGCATTCGTCGTGACGTGCTTCTGCGGCTTGCCGGTCGCGGCCATGCCGTTGTGGCAGCTCGCGCAGGCCGCCGTCGTGCCGGTGTGGCTGAACCGGGCGCCGCTGAACGTCGTCGTGCTCTTGTGGCAGGTCTCGCACGGCGCGGTGGTTGCGACGTGCTTCGGCGGCTTGCCGGTCGCGGCCATGCCGGTGTGACAGCTCGCGCAGGCCGCCGTCGTTCCAGTATGGCTGAACCGGGCGCCGCTGAACGTCGTCGTGCTCTTGTGACAGGTCTCACATGGCGCAGCGGTTGCGACGTGCTTCGGCGGCTTGCCAGGCGCGGTCATTCCGTTATGGCAGGATGCGCATGGCCCTTGCGCCGTCATGTGATTGAATCTGGAGCCGGCCTCCGTGGCGCTCGATCCGGCAAGCCCTGCCCTTGGATTGAACGTCGGCAGCAGCGACGGAAGCCGACCGGCATTCTTCGCTTCCGGCGAGTCGCTACCAGTATCGGTGGGGGGCAAGAGCCTGCCGCGGGGATCGTTCGGCAAGAGTGGTGATGTCGCGGATGTCATTCGGGACGGCGTGCTCAACGGTTGCGGCACGGACGTCGTCGCGCCGCCAGCTTTGACCGAACTGTCGGGCTTGGAGGAACCGGACGAACTGGCGGAGGCCCCTGCTTCGGACCCCGCTGTCGGGGCCGTCGACGTCGCAGCCGTGTTCGCCAGCGGCTTGCTGCTGAACAGGAGCGTCGAACTGGATGGCGCAGCGGGCTTGGCGGCAGCAGCGGCCTGAGATGCAGCCGGTGCGGCGCTCGTACCGGGTGCTGCATCGGGATTCGTTGCTGCCGTCATCGTCCGGTTGGCGGTCGAGGCCGGCGTCACCGCCTTGACGGCCGGGGCCTGAGCCGGAACCACCGACCGCGCCGTCGTGGAGCAGCCTGCTGCCGGCTTCTGCGGGTCGTCGTCCCAGGTGGAGAAGTTGGCGGCGGCGCGCACGTGGCAGCATCCGCAATCCTGCGTCTTGGCGCTGTGATCCGGCCCCTGCGCACCTCTGCGGCCCTGGCTGCGATACGAGCCGTTGTGACAGCTGTCGCAGCGCGTGGCATGCACGGCAGCATGGCTCATCGTGTAGGTGGCGAAGCTCGCCGCCGTGTTGCTGTGGCAATTCGAGCACTGCACGCCCGTCACCGGAATATGCGGCGGGGTGGTCAGGCCTTTCGCGCTCGAACCATTGTGGCAGGCGGAGCAATTGGTGTTGGCCGCAGAGTGGGTGAACGCCGCGCCGCCCCAGCTCACATATCCGCCGCTGGCCGCCTTGCTGTGACAGCTGACGCAGTCGGCGCCACCGGTGGCGACGTGGTTCGGGTACGACGCGGTGCCCATGGCGCCCTTGGTGCCCTGGCCGGTGAAGGAGCCGTTGTG
>NZ_JAUETB010000007.1:0-316877 GCF_032484495.1 Bradyrhizobium sp. SZCCHNS3052
TGCCATGATGCGCGACCGAAAACCTTATGCGATCACTCCATCAACATAACAGTTGCCGGCTCAAGGCCGGGACGACAGCGGAGTGTGAGATGGCCGGCCGGGCAGGTCCGTGCAGGGGCAAACGACGGATGTGCGAACCACTCACCCCGCAAACGCCACCGCGCCGAGCGCCATGGTCACTGCGGCCTGGGTCGGATCGATCACCGGAATTCCCAGCGCGTCCTCCAGGTTCTTGCGATGCCGTGCCATGCCGGCGCAGCCCATGACGATGGCACCGGCGCCGTCCTCCTCCTTCAACGCGCGGCCGACAGCAATCATCTTCGCCAAGGTGCCTTCACCTGACGCCGTTTCCGCCACGGTCATGTCCAGCGGGCGTTCCGCGGCCAACCGATCCATCAAGCCCATCTGGCGGAGATAGCGGATGTGGCGGCGGATCGAGCGCTGCGCGATGGCGAGCACGCCGAACGTATCGGCGCGGGTCAGCGCGGTGAGCACGCCGCATTCGGCGATGCCGAGCACCGGACGTGCCGTGGCCTCGCGGCAGACATGCAGGCCAGGGTCGCTGTAGCAGGCGATCACGAACGCGCTGGATGCGTTGTCGCCCTCGACGAAACGCCGCAGCGGCAGGGTGACGCTGTCGGCATCCTTCTGGCTCTCGATGCCGTATGGACCTTCCTTCAAGGTCTCGCAGACGATCTCCGGCCCGTCGGCGAACATCAGCGGCTGCAGCGCCGCCGCCAAGCCGTCGGTGACCACCTGGTTGGAGTTCGGATTGATCACGGTGATGCGCGGGCGGGACATGGGAGCTACCTGCTTCTTCAGTGTTGACGGCGCGTGACAGGCAACCACTATGCCACGGCTGACGCAATGGGGCCGATGCGGTCACCTCGCGTCCACGGCGTTCCATCTGGCAGAACTAGGAGATCGCGATGACCGAGCCGGCCTATGACCTGATCATCCGAGGCGGGCGCGTCGCCACCACCACCGATACGTTCGAGGCCGATGTCGCCATCACAGGCGAGACCATCGCGGCGATCGGCCGCGGGCTCGGAACGGCGAAGCGCGAGATCGACGCGCGCGGCAAATATGTGCTGCCCGGCGGGGTCGACAGCCATTGCCATATCGAGCAGCTCTCGGCGGCAGGGATCGTCAATGCCGACACGTTCGAGAGCGCCACCACGTCGGCCGCCTTCGGTGGCACCACGTCCGTGATCTCCTTCGCGGCCCAGCATGTCGGCATGCAGTTGCCGCAGGTGGTCGAGGACTATCACGCGCTGGCGCGCAAGGGGGCCGTGATCGACTACGCGTTCCACATGATCGTCGCCGATCCGACCAGGGAGACGCTGGAGCGCGACCTGCCGGCGCTGATCCGCCAGGGCCACGGCTCGATCAAGATCTTCATGACCTACGACCGGCTCAAGATCGACGACGAGCCGCTGCTCGACATTCTCGTCGCCGCGCGCGAGGGCGGCGCCATGCTGTGCGCGCACGCCGAGAACCATGGCATCATCTCCTGGATGGTGAAGCGGCTGCTGTCGCGCGGCTACACCGCGCCGAAATACCACGCCATCAGCCACGCGCGCTTCTCCGAGGCCGAGGCGTTCAACCGCCTGATCGGCATGGCCGCCCTCGTCGATCAGCCGATCATGATCTTCCACGTCTCGACCGCGGAAGGTGCGAAAGTGATCCGGGATGCGCGCGGGCAGGGGCTGAAGGTGTTCGCGGAGACCTGTCCGCAATACCTGTTCATGACGGCCGAGGATCTCGACAAGCCCGGCATCGAGGGCGCGAAGTGGATGTGCAGCCCGCCGCCGCGCCGCGCGCCCGACCAGGAGGCGCTGTGGCAGGCGCTGTCGCTCGGCGATTTGCAGACGATCTCCTCCGATCACGCGCCGTATCGCTTCGACGAGACCGGCAAGCTGCGCGCCGGCCCCACCCCCAACTTCAAGCAGATCGCCAACGGCCTGCCGGGCCTGGAGTTGCGGCTGCCGCTGCTGTTCGATGCGATGGTGTCGAAGGGCCGGCTCGGCCTCAACAAATTCGTCGAGCTCACGGCGACGGCGCCGGCCAAGATCTACAATCTGCATCCGAGGAAGGGCGCGATCGCGATCGGCGCCGATGCCGACATCGCGCTGTGGGATCCGGACAAGCACGTCACGATCAGCGGTGCCGCCATGCACGACCTTGCCGGCTACACGCCGTTTGCGGGGCGCAGCGTGCAAGGCTGGCCGGTGACCGTGCTGTCGCGCGGCCGCGTCATCATTGACAACGGCAGACTGTCGGCCGCGCCCGGCTCCGGCCAGTTCCTCGCCCGCAGCGGCGGCGAGGCTGCGAAGCCGACGGGGCGCCTGGTCGCGGATATGGACCCGGAGCAGAATTTTGGGGCGAAGCTGCTCTAGACGCGAAGAGCTGTTGGAGTAGCTGATCATGTTGACGCGGTCGCTCCGCTCTCCGCCGTCATGCCCGGGCTCGAGCCGGGCATCCACGTGCTTCCCGGGATGCCGCCGGACGTGGATGGCCGGGACGGCGCCAGGCCATGACGTGGGGCGAGAGCCGAATGCCCTTCGTCGGTCGCTGTCCAGGCGAGGACCTCCTTGATGCATGTCCTGATCTTCGGCGGCGCCGGCTTCGTCGGGCTCAACATCGCGCAAGGGCTGCTCGAGCGCGGCCATGCCGCGACGATCTTTGACGCGGCGGCTCTGCCGAACGCGGCGGAGCGCGCCTTTGCGCCGTATCGCGAGCGTCTGCACCTCGTGCAGGGCGACGTCACCGATGCGAGCGCTGTTGCGGCCGCGATCGCCGGCGGCTGCGATGCCGTTGTCATGGGCGCCGCGATCACCGCCGGTCCGGAGCGTGACGCATCCGACCCCGAGCGCATCCTCGCGGTCAATCTGCTGGCGCAGGTGCCGATCCTGCAGGCGGCGCGGCGCAGCGGCATCCGCCGCGTCATCAACCTGTCCTCGGCGGCGTCCTACGGCGCCAGCAGTCAGCGCTTTGCCGTGCTGGAGGAGAGCACGCCGTGCGAGCCGGTGTCGCTCTATGCGATCAGCAAGTTCGCCTCTGAGCGCGTCGCGGCGCGGCTGTCGGACCTTTGGCAAACCGACGTGATCAGCGTGCGCCTGTCGGCGGTGTTCGGCCCGTTCGAGCGCGGCGGCGGCGTGCGCGACACGCCATCGCCGCAGGCGCTGATCGCGGCCTGTTGCGCGCGCAATGCGCCGGCGCTGCTGAACGAGCCGGGCGACAAAGACTGGGTCTATGCGGTCGACGTCGCCGACGCCGTCTGCCGGTTGCTGGAAGCCGAGAGGCCGCAGCACACTCTCTACAACATCTCCTGCGCAGCCACGTTTACGGCCGAGGCCTGGGGCCGCGCCTTCGCGCAAGGCCGCCCCGGCTTCGTCTGCCGGCTTGCGGAGCAGGGCGAGGCGCCGACGGTGCCGGTGTTTGCGCCGAACCGCGGCCGGCTGTCGACGATGCGACTGGCCGAGGAGTTCGGCTGGCGCGCGCGCTTCGACTGCGCGGCATCGGCCGAGCATTTCGGCCGCTGGTTCGATCAGTACGGGAGAGACTGAGATGAGGCTCAAGGCGAAGGTCGCGGTCATCACCGGCGGCGGCTCCGGCATCGGCCGCGCCAGCGCCGTCATGTTCGCGCGCGAGGGCGCTTATGTTGCGCTCGTCGACCGCGACGCGGCAGGCGCGGAGGAAACCCTGTTGCTCCTGGCCAAGGCCGGCGGCCAGGGCCGCGTGTATGTCGGCGATGTCGGTGATGCGGATTTTGCAAACGCGACGGTCGAGAGCGTGGCAGCCGCGCGCGGCCGGCTGGATGTGCTGATGACCGCTGCCGGCTTCTCCTGCGGCGGCACCGTGGTCACGACCGATCCCATGGATTGGGACGCGGTGTTCCGCGCCAATGTCGGCGGCACCTGGCTGTGGGCCAAGGTCGCGGTGCCGATCATGCAGAAGCAGAAGGTCGGGTCGATCATCACCGTGGCATCGCAGCTTGCGGTCGCCGGCGGCAAGGGCAACAGCGCCTATATCGCCGCCAAGGGCGCGATCATCAGCCTGACCCGCACCATGGCGGTCGACTTCGCCACCGACGGCATCCGCGTCAATGCGCTGGCGCCGGGCGCGATCGACACGCCGCTGCTGCGCCGGAGCTTTGCGCGCCACGTCGATCCGGAGCCGGTGCGCGAGGCCTCGCGCCAGCGCCACGCGATGAAGCGCTTTGGCGCGGCCGACGAGGTCGCCGCCGCCGCGCTGTTCCTGGCCAGCGACGAGGCGTCGTTCACGACCGGCATCGTGCTGCCGGTGGATGGCGGCTGGCTCGCGGCGTAGCTCAACGCCTGGCCGTGCCGGACTTCCGATCGCGCCCGCGCAAAATGTCCGCAAGCGCGGCCGCGTTGCGAGACAGCGGCTCGAAGCGAGGCGTCAGGAGATACGCGCGCATCGGAATCTTCGGTGCGAGTGGCCGTGCCGCGAGGTCGGGCCAGGCGCGGCCGCGCAGCACGAATTGGTCGACCACGGCAAGGCCCGCGCCGGCGCGGGCCATGGCGCAGGCGTCGGGCGTGTAGCGCACGATCGTGGTCGGCTCCGGGCCGCCGGCCAGGGCCGACGTGACGATGTGACCATAAGGCGTCTGCGGGCCGAAGCCGACCAGCGGATAGGGCAGCATGTCCTTCGGCCTGATGCTGCGCAGCCTCGTCAGGGCATGGTCGGCCGGCATGATCACGTGCAGCGCGCCCTCCGCGATCGTCTCGACCGCGACTGTCGGCTCGTCGACCGGCAGCACAGTGATGCCGAGATCGGCGCGGGCTGTGCCGACGCGGCTGACGATCTCCAGCAGGGTCAACGATTCGAACTCGACGCGCAGATCTGGAAAGCGGCCGCGCAGCCGCGCCAGCGCCTCCGGCACCATGCTGTGGGCCGCGCTCGGGCTCGCCACCACGCGGATGGTGCCCGTGCCGCCGGCGCGCAGCTCGTCGGCGAGGTCGTTGATGCGCGCGACGCCGCGATGGACGTGCTCGACCTCGGCGAACAACCGCTTGGCCTCCGGCGTCGGCTGCACCCGGCCGCTGATGCGCTCGAACAGCTTGAGCTTGAGGCCATCCTCGGTATAGGCCAGCAGCCGGCTGATCGCGGGCTGCGACACCGAGAGCAGCCGCACAGCGCCGCTGATCGAGCCTGTCATCATAATCGCGCGGAACACCTCGATCTGGCGCAGATTGAGCGGCATGCGACCTCTTGTCCCGCTGTGGATGGCTGTCGACTCTAGCCGCCGCTGCCGCCCCATAACAAGCTGTTATGGGCGGCGGACAAATCGGTATGGTCGGTGCCGGACCTGCTTTGCTAAGCTTCGCGTGCCGGGTGACATGACTGATGGAGAGAGCGTGAGCGACAGCGAGCGTTTCGATCGCGATTGCGCGTGTCAATTCCGGTTCCCGGCATGAGCGATGGCCTCGCCGCGCTGACGGCCCTGGTCCGTGGCGATCTTGCCAGGATCGCCCATCCCAGCATGCCATGGCTGACGCCCGTCGTCGGTCCCGATGGCCGGCCTGCGCGCGATGTGCTGATCGTCGGCGGCGGCCAGTCGGGTCTTGCCACCGCCTTCGCGCTGCTGCGCTCGCGCGTCAGCAACATTCTCGTGCTCGACAAAGCCGAGGCAGGCCGCGAAGGACCGTGGCTCAGCTATGCGCGCATGCCGACCCTGCGCAGCCCGAAGGACTTCACCGGACCCGATCTCGACATCCCCTGTCTGACCTATCAGGCGTGGCACGAGGCGAAGTTTGGCGGCGAGAGCTGGCGCAATCTTGATCTGATTCCGCGCGAATATTGGGCAGATTATCTCGCCTGGTATCGCGAGGTGCTCGACCTTCCCGTGCGCAACGGCTGCGAAGTCGTCGATATCGCACCGGCCACTGACGGACTGCTGCAGGCGACAGTGCGCAGCAAGGATGGTGAGACGACGATCTATGCCCGCAAGATCGTGCTGGCGACCGGGCAGGAGGGGATGGGCGATTGGAGCATTCCGGAGCCGCTGCGCCATTTGCCCGCAACGCGCTGCGCCCATTCCGGCGCCGAGATCGATTTCGACAGCTTGCGCGGCCGCCGCGTCGCCGTGATCGGGGCCGGTGCCTCGGCGTTCGACAATGCGGCGGCTGCGCTCGAAGCCGGTGCGAACAGCGTCGATCTGCTATGCCGCCGCACGGAAATCCAACTGATCCAACCCTATCGCTGGCTGACGTTCCGTGGTTTCCTGCGGCATTTCTCCGAACTCGACGACGTCTGGCGCTGGCGTTTCATGCGTGCGGTCCTCGAGTTGCGCGAGGGCTTTCCGCAGCACACCTATGATCGCTGCGCCCGTCATGCTGCGTTCCACCTGCATGAGGGCGCGCCTGTGCTGATCGCGTGCGAAACGTCAGAGGGAGTCGTGCTGCGGACACCGCAAGGCGAAGTCACAGTCGATTTCGTGGTCAGCGCGACGGGCATCTCGATGGACTTCGCAAAGCGTCCGGAGCTGCAGCGCTTTGCCGCCAACATCGCGCGTTGGTGCGATCGCTACACGCCCGATGCCGGCGAGCGCAACGACCGGCTTGGCGCCTTTCCCTATCTCGCCGACGACTATGCGCTGTGCGAGCGTGTGGCTGGCCGGACGCCGTGGATCCGCGACGTCCATGTGTTTGCCATTGCCTCGACGATGAGCTTCGGCGCGTCGGGATCTTCCATCAATGCAATGACCACGGCGGTGCCGAAGCTCGTGCATGGGCTGACGCGCGGGCTGTTCAAGGCCGACATCGACAAGCATTGGGCCAACTTCCAGGCCTACGATGTGAAGCAGGCCGAGGTGCGCCGTGGCACGTGATTTGCTGCTGAACTCCCATCTGATGCGCTCCCATCTGATGCGCTTCCATCTGATGTGCTTGCGTCGCCGGTGACCGCTGGCAGGGTATTTCAGTCCCGGATTTTGAGACCAATGAGGGAACAAGGGCGATGAGTTTCGAGATGTCCAAACGTTCGTTGTTCGCTGTGACCGCCTTGCTCGCGGTGATGCTGGCTGCGCCATCGGCGCATGCGCAGAGCCGCGCCGAGACTCTGCGCTATGTCACCGGTGCCACCGTCAACACGCTCGATCCGAACATTCCGGGCTCGACGCGCGAGGCCTTCGCGCTGTCGATGTCGACCTACGACCGGCTGGTGTCGTTCGGTCGCAAGCAGCTCAATGGTAAGTGGGTGTTCGATCTCGACACGATCACCGGCGAGCTCGCTGAATCCTATCAGGTCAGCTCTGACGGTTTGAAGATCACCTTCAAGCTGCGCCCCGACGCCAAGTTCCAGGACGGCTCGCCGGTGACGGCCGAGGACGTCAAATGGTCGCTCGACCGCTGCGTCACCGCGCCAATCCTCGGCAAGGCGCAACTGCTGACGGGCTCGCTGACGTCGGCCGATCAGTTCAAGGTCATTGATCCCCTGACGTTCGAAGTGACCTTGCCGAAGCCGGACAAGCTGGCGCTGCCGAATCTCGCGACCGTCTATCCGATCATCATCAACTCCAAGCTCGCCAAGGCGCATGCGACGGCCGAAGACCCATGGGCGCTGAACTGGACCAAGGAGAACGCGGCCGGCAGCGGCGCCTACATCGTCGAGACCTTCAAGCCCGGCGAGCAGGTGATCGCCAAGCGCAACGAGGCCTGGAATCGCGGCACGCCGGACAAGCCGGCGGCGTTCAAGCGCCTGATCATCCAGTCGGTGCCTGAACCGGCGACGCGCGCCAACCTCGTGGAGCGCGGCGACGCCGACCTCGTCATCGACCTGCAGGCGAGCGACGTGCAGTCGCTCGAAGGCAAGGGCAAGCTGAAGGTGATCTCGACGCCGCAATACAACGCGGTGACCTTCATCTCGATGAACAACGCCATCCCGCCGTTCGACAACGTCAATGTGCGCCGCGCCATCGCTTACGCGCTGCCCTATGACGACATGTTCAAGGCGGCCTTGTTCGGCCGCGGCGCGCCGCTCTACGGCGCGACGTGGGCCGAAGGCAAGCCGCCGAGCGGCGGCTATCCGATCCCGCAGCCGATCAAGCTCGATCTGGAGAAGGCGAGGGCCTATCTGAAGGACGCCGGCATGGCGGACGGCTTCTCCACCACCTTCAGCTTCAATGTCGGCCAGGCGGCGACCGCCGAGCCGATGGCCGCGCTGGTCAAGGAATCGCTCGCCAAGATCGGCATCAAGGTGGACATCCAGAAGCTGCCGGATGCGCAGATGTCGACCGCGATCAACGAGAAGAAGCTGCCGTTCTTCACCGAAGGCATCGTCGCCTGGCTGCCCTCGACCGACTATTTCTATCGCAACTTCTACACGGGCAAGCAGCGCTGGAATTATTCCTCGACTGACAATGCCGAGCTGGAGAAGATCGCGCAGGAGGCGCGCTTTGAGGCCGACAAGGCGAAATATGAGGAGCAGGGCAAGGCGCTCAACGCCATCCATTTCGACCAGATGTTCCAGATCCCGATCTGGCAGGCGGCGCAGGACGCGGTGATGCAGCCGACGGTGGACGGCTACGTCTACCAGTTCACGCGGCAGGTCGATTATCGTAACCTGAGTCGCAAGTAACGGGGACGGCTGATAACCATGGGCACGATCGGCGCAACCTTGGCTCGGGCGGGACGACGCTTCGTCTCGTCGCTGCCGGCGCTGTTCGGGGTCCTGGTCTTCACCTTCCTGCTGATGCGCGTGCTGCCGGGGGATCCGGCCGTGTTCTTTGCCTCCGGCCCCAATGCCGGCCAGGAGGAGATCGAGGTCATCCGCCGGCAGCTCGGGCTCGACAAGCCGCTGCCGAACCAGCTCGCGATCTATCTCTACGACGTCGGCCGCGGCAATCTCGGCCGCTCGATGATGACCGGGCAGGCGGTCGCCAAGGATCTCAAGGAGCGGCTGCCGGCCTCGCTCGAATTGACCCTGACGGCGCTGCTGATCGCGCTGGTGTCGGCGGTGCCGCTCGGCGTGCTGGCTGCGCTGCGGCCGGGCTCGCTGGTCGATCACGGCGTGCGGCTGTTCTGCTCGCTCGGCGTCTGCGTTCCGACCTTCGTCTCCGGTCTGCTGCTGATCTACGTGTTCTATTATCTGCTCGGCCTGGCGCCGGACCCCACGGGCCGCATCGATATCTTCGCCACACTGCCGCCGTCGCGGACCGGCTTCCTGATCATCGACTTCCTGCTCGCCGGCGATGTCGAGGGCTGGTGGGCGGCGGCCCGGCAGCTGATGCTGCCGGCACTGACCATGGCGCTGTTCGTGATCGCGCCGCTGGCGCGCATCACCCGCGCCTCGATGCTGGTGTCGCTCGGCAGCGACTTCGTGCGCACGGCGCGCTCGGTCGGGCTGTCGTGGTGGCGCATCGTCGTGACCTATGCGCTGAGGAACGCGATCCTGCCGGTCATCACCATCGCCGGGATCGTGTTCTCGACCATGCTCGGCGCCAATGTGCTGGTGGAGAAGGTGTTCTCCTGGCCCGGCGTCGCCTCCTACGCGCTCGATGCGCTGCTGGTCTCCGACTACGCGCCGGTGCAGGGCTTCGTGCTGCTGATGGCGACGATCTTCGTGATCGTCAATCTGCTGGTCGATGTACTCTATGGCATCGCCGATCCCAGGGCGACGGTGGCGTGAGCATGAGCACGATCGAGGCCTCGTCGACCCTGCGCCACACTGCCTTCGTGCTGCGCGGCAATCCGGTCACCGCTGTCGCGGCTGGCGGTGCGCTGCTGCTGGCGCTGATCGCGATCTTTGCGCCGTGGCTCGCGCCCTATGATCCGGTCGTCTCCGACGTACCGCAGGCGCTGCAGCCGCCGAGCGCGGCGCACTGGTTCGGCACCGACCAGCTCGGTCGCGATGTGCTCAGCCGCCTGATCGTCGCGAGCCGGCTCGACCTCACGATCGCGGTGACGGCGGTTGCTGTGTCCTTCGCGCTCGGCTCGGTGATCGGTGCACTCTGCGGCTATGCCGGCGGCCGGCTCGACAAGGCGGTCGGCCGCTTCGTCGACGTGCTGATGGCGTTCCCGCTGTTCGTGCTGGCGATGGCGATGGTCGCCGCGCTCGGCAACCGCGTCGAGAACATCGTGATCGCGACCGCGATCATCAACCTGCCGTTCTACATCCGCTTCGCCCGCGCCGAGGTGAACATCCGCCGCAATCTCGGCTGGGTCGAGGCCGCGCGCGCCTGCGGCGAGAGCCATGTCGCTGTCGTGCTGCGCTTCCTGTTGCCGAACGTGCTGCCGGCGATGGCGGTGCAGATGTCGCTCAATCTCGGCTGGGCGATCCTCAATGCCGCGGGCCTCTCCTTCATCGGCCTCGGCGTCAAGCCGCCGACGCCGGAATGGGGCATCATGGTCGCCGAGGGCGCCCGCTTCATCTCCACGGGGCGCTGGTGGCTGGTGGCGTTTCCCGGACTTGCGCTGATGAGCGCGGTGCTGTGCTTCAATCTGCTCGGCGACGGCCTGCGCGATATCCTCGATCCCCGGATGCGCACATGACGGGCGAATTGAAGATGATCAGCGTGGCGCATCCGAGGATGAGAACGTGAGCGCACCGCAGCTCGAGGTCGAGAACCTCAAGGTCTCCTTCTCCACCCGTCGTGGTATCGTCGAGGCCGTGCGCGGCGTGTCTCTGTTGCTGGCACCGGGTGAGATGCTTGGCCTCGTCGGCGAGAGCGGCTCCGGCAAGTCGGTGACCGGCTTTGCCATCACCCATCTGCTCGACAAGGCCGGCCGCATCACCGGCGGCCGGATCCGCTTCAAGGGCCAGGACATCACCCGCGCCGGCGGCGCCGATCTGCGCAGCCTGCATGGTGCTGCGATGGCGATGATCTTCCAGAACCCGCGCGCGGCCCTCAATCCTATCCGTACCGTCGGCCAGCAGATTGCGGATGCGATCCTCGCGCATAGACGGCTGTCGCGGCAGGAGGCGCAGGCCGAGGCGCTGCAACTCTTGAAGGCCGTGCAGATCCGCGATCCCGAGCGGCGCATGAGCGCCTATCCGCATGAGCTCTCCGGCGGCATGTGCCAGCGGGTGATGATCGCGATCGCGATCTCCTGCAGCCCGCAGCTGCTGATCGCGGACGAGCCGACCACCGGCCTCGACGTCACCACGCAGAAGGTGGTGATGGACCTGCTCGCTCATATCGCCGCCGACCGCGGCATGGCGACGATCCTGATCACGCATGATCTCGGGCTGGCCGCGCGCTACTGCGCGCGCGTCGTGGTGATGGAGCAGGGCAGGCTGGTCGAGGAGGCCGAGCCGCTCACGCTGTTCCATCGGCCGCAGCACCCCTACACCAAACGGCTGGTCGCGGCGTCGCCGACGGCGACCTCGCGCATTGAGGATCTGGTGCCGGACGGCGAGCGCATTCCGTTGGTCGCGGTGACGGAGCTGCCGCCTCCGCCGCACGGCGCGCCGCTGCTGCTCGACGTCAGGACTGTCAGCAAGCGTTTCGACGACGGCACCGTGGGCGTCGCGGACTTCTCGATGACCATGCGCGGCGGCGAGAGCGTCGGCCTGGTCGGCGAGAGTGGTTCCGGCAAGAGCACGACGTCGCGCATGATCTGCCGGCTGATCGATGCCAGCGCCGGCGAGATCCTGTTCGACGGCCAGTCGATCGGCCAGATCCCGGCGCGCGACTTCCACCGTTCCGAGCTGCGCAAGGACATCCAGATCGTCTTCCAGGATCCGAACGACAGCCTCAATCCGCGCTACACGGCGTTCGACTGCATCGCCCATCCGCTGCTGCGACTGATGAACATGCGCTCAGGCGACAGACTGCGCCGGCGGGTCGAGGAATGCGCCGAGCGTGTCGGCCTGCCGCGCGAGCTGCTGTCGCGCTTTCCGCATCAGCTCTCTGGCGGGCAGAAGGCGCGCGTCGGCATTGCCCGCGCCATTGCCTGCAAGCCGCGGCTGCTGGTGCTGGACGAGCCGACCGCGGCGCTCGACGTCTCTGTTCAGGCCGTGGTGCTGCAGCTCCTGAACAGGCTTCGGCGCGAGGATAACCTCGCCTTTCTGTTCGTCAGCCACGATCTCAATGTCGTGCGCATGATGTGCGACCGCACCATCGTGCTGCGCACAGGCCTCATCATCGAGCAGGGCGAGAGCCGGGCGCTGTTCGCCAATCCGCAGACCGACTACACGCGCGAGCTGGTCGATGCCGTTCCGCATATCGACCCGCCGATGGCGCTGGCACCGGCCTGATCCTCACCCATAACAATCGATTATGGATGGCGGACAACTTGGTATTGGGGCCGCGATCGGCGGAGCTGTTAGTTTGTGCGCATCGCCATCTCAGGTCATCAAAGGGTTGGATCGCGCGTCATGACGGTGCTGATCGAAAGGCTGCAGAGCGCCGTCGGCGCAGCGCATGTTCTCGTCGCAGCCGAAGATCAGGCGCCGTATCTGCGCGACTGGCTGGGCAAGTATCGTGGCGCTGCCATCGCCGTCGTGCGTCCTGCGTCGACGGCAGAGGTCGCCGCGGTCATGGCGGCCTGCGCCGAGGCCCGCGTCGCCGTGGTGCCGCAGGGCGGCCACACGAGCCTGTCCGGCGGCGCGACACCCGATGCGAGCGGCGGAGCGATCGTGCTGTCGCTGGCGCGGATGAACCGCGTCCGCGCGCTCGATCCCATCGGCCAGACCATGGTGGTCGATGCCGGCGTCGTGCTGGCGAAGGTGCAGGAGGCCGCCGGCGCGGCCGGCCTGCTGTTTCCACTCAGCCTCGGGTCCGAGGGGAGCTGCACCGTCGGCGGCAATCTCGCGGCCAACGCCGGCGGCGTCGCCGTGTTAAGGTATGGCGTGATGCGCGAGCTGACTCTCGGG
Source organism: Bradyrhizobium sp. SZCCHNS3052 (assembly GCF_032484495.1). NCBI lineage: Bacteria > Pseudomonadati > Pseudomonadota > Alphaproteobacteria > Hyphomicrobiales > Nitrobacteraceae > Bradyrhizobium > Bradyrhizobium sp. SZCCHNS3052. Next base: position 12,844 of record NZ_JAUETB010000007.1, read on the forward strand.
CTCGAAGTGGTGCTGCCGGATGGCCGCATCTGGGACGGCCTGCGCGCCTTGCGCAAGGACAACACCGGCTATGCGCTGCGCGATCTCTTCATCGGCTCGGAAGGCACGATCGGCATCATCACCGGTGCCGTGCTCAAGCTGTTCCCGCAGCCGACGGCGCGCGCGACGGCGTTCGTCGCAGTCCCCGATGCGGCTGCCGCGCTGAAGCTTCTTCAGTTGTCGCGCGCTCATTGCGGCGATCGTCTCACTGCATTCGAATTCCTGACCTCGGCGACGCTCGACATGATCCTGCGCCAGATCCCGGATGCGCGGCTGCCGTTCACGGCGCTGCCCGACGCAGCGGTGCTGATCGAGCTCAGCGACATCAGCGACGAGCCTGCGCTGACGGCGCGTCTCGAAACCGCGCTGGCTCAGGCGATGGCGGAAGGACTTGCCTCCGACGCCGTCGTGGCCCAGGACGGCATCCAGGCCAAGGCGTTCTGGCGCGTACGCGAGAGCGTGTCCGAGGCGCTGGTGCGGGAAGGCAAGGCGCTGAAGCACGACGTCGCGGTGCCCGTGGCCGAGATCGCCGATTTCGTCGGTGTCATGGATGCGGCGGTCGACGCCGCGCTGCCCGGCATCCGTCCCATGGTGTTCGGCCATCTCGGCGACGGCAATCTGCACTACAATCTGATGCGGCCGCTCGACATCAGCGAGGACGAGTTTGACGGGCACGGTCCGCGGATCACTCGCCTCGTCCATGACGAGATCACCCGTCGCCGCGGCTCGATCAGCGCCGAGCATGGCATCGGCCAGCTCCGCACCGCGGAGATGCCGCTGTGCAAGCCAGCGCTCGAGCTCGAGCTGATGCGTCAGCTCAAGCGCGCGCTCGATCCGCATGGTCTGATGAACCCGGGCAAGCTGCTGCCGAATGTGTAGTCGGTGCTGACGTCGCGTTCGCCCAATCAGGACCGGTGTGACGTCCGCCTGGGTTCTGCAGGGTCTGCGCGACAGTCGCACGGGTTCCGTTCAGGAAGAGGCTGTCGAGTGCTGCCTCAACGGCGCCCGTGAAGCGAGGATTGTTCGGCAGCTCGGTGCCGAACACCGATGTGACCGACAACAATGCAGGCGCAAGCCGGCCCGCAACCGGGCCGGCGTCATCCGCCAGGGCCCGCAGTCTGTCCGCCAGCGGGTCGCGCAGCGCGATCGGCTGGCGGTGTTCGTCGGTGCCGCTGACGTAGCGCATCCACCCGGCGACGGCGAGCGCGAGGCGGGTGATCGGCTGGCCGCGGGCGAGCCGGTCGCTGATGGTGCCGAGCAGGCGCTGCGGCAGCTTCTGCGAGCCGTCCATCGCGATCTGCGCTGTCAGATGCTTCAGCGCCGGATTGCGGAAGCGTTGCAGCAGTGCGGCGCGATAGGCTGTCACGTCGAAGCCGCCGAGCGCGGGCAGAGTCGGCGTGACCTCGTCGCACATCATGTCCTCGACGAGGCCGGCGAGGTCGGGCTCGGCCATGGCCGCGGCCACCGTCTCGCAACCCATGAGATAGCCGAGATAGGCGATCGTCGAGTGCGCGCCGTTGAGCAGCCGCAGCTTCATCAGCTCGAACGGCGCGACGTCGCGGACGAACTGCGCGCCGCTGATGTCCCACGCCGGGCGATCGCCGCCGAAATCATCCTCGATGACCCATTGGCTGAACGGCTCGGTGACGACGGGCCATGCATCGTCGAGGCCGAGCGCGGTGCTGACATCAGCGCGGTCGGCGTCGGTGGTGGCCGGCACGATGCGATCGACCATGGTCGAGGGGAAGCGGACCTCGTCGGCGATCCAGCGGGCGAGGTCGCGGTCAACCAGCTCGGCGAAGGCGATGACGAGGCCGCGCAGGGTATGGCCATTGGCCGGAAGATTGTCGCAGGCCTGCACCGTGTAGGGCGGCAGGCCCTGCTGCCGCCGCAGCCGCAGGCCGCCGACGATGAATCCGAGCGTGCTGCGAGGATGCGTCAGGTGACCGCTGTCGTGACGGATGTCGGGATCATCGGCGCGCAGCGTGCCGGTCGCCGGATCGTGGTTGTAGCCCTTCTCAGTCACCGTGGTGGAAACGATGCGCACGGTGGGATCGGCGAGGCGTGCGAGCAGGCCGGCCGGATCCTCCGGCGCGACCGCAAGGCCGGTGAGCGCGCCGATGACGCGCCGCTGCTGGCCGGCGCCGTCGCTCGCGGTCACGCTGTAGAGCCCGCCTTGCGGCGCGAGCGCGTCGCGCGTGTCGGGCGAGCGCAGGGAGACGCCGAGGATGCCCCAGCGCGGATCGTCCTTGAGCAGCGCATCCGTGTAGACCGCCTGGTGGCCGCGATGGAAGGCGCCGAGGCCGAGATGGACGATGCCGGTCGCGACCGCCGTGCGATCGTAGTCCGGCTTGAGGATGCCGGCAGGCAGGCGGTGGAGCGTGGCGGGGCTGAGGCGGTCCATATCGGGACCTTAAAAGATCAGCTGCACTTTGCAGCATTCGGTCTGGTTATGCTCGAATGTGTCGAACGCAGTGGCGTAGGCGTCGAGCCCGTAGCGATGGGTGATCAGGCGCTCCGGCTGCAAGATGCCGCGCGCGAACCAGTCGATCACCTTGGCGAACTTGCCGCTGTTGAGCCTGCTAGCGTGGATGGCGAGCTCCTTGGCCGTGACCTTCTGCTGCACGATGGTCGAGGGCTCCGCCGAAAAGCCGAGCAGGCCGATGCGTGCGGCGGGCGAGGCGATCTCGATCGCTTCGGCGAGAATGGCGGGATGGCACGCGGCATCGATGATCAGTGTTGGCCTCACGCCGGCATCCGCGAGCGCTGCGGGCAGGGCGGTGTTTGCCGTGTTGATGACGCGGTCGGCGCCGTTGCGCTGGGCGGCTTCGAGCCGCGAATCGATGCGGTCGGTGACGATCAGCTGCTTCACGCCGTAGACGTGCTTGAGCACCTGGATCACGGTCAGCCCGATCGGCCCGGCGCCATAGACCAGCGCGACGTCGGAAGCGAACACGCGCGTATGATCGGTGATGTTGGCGGCGATCGAGAACGGCTCGACCAGCGGCGCCTTGTCGTCGTCGACGCTGCCCGGCAGCAGATGCGCGTTTGCGGCCGGTACGCAGGCATATTCCGAAAAGCCGCCGTCGCGGTGGACGCCGAGCACGGCGAGTTCAGCGCAGACATTGGGGCGGCCGACCGAGCAGGGATAGCAATGGCCGCAGGCGACGACGGGGTCGACCACCGCGCGGGCGCCAAGCTTGGCGTCGACGCCGTCGCCGAGCTTGTCGATGCGGCCAAAGAATTCGTGGCCGATCACGCGCGGATAGCGCGCGAACGGGTTGCTGCCGTGCAGGATATGGATGTCGGAGCCGCAGATGCCGGCCCGCTCGACCTTGATGCGGAGCTCGCCCGCGGCGGGCTCAGGGACAGGGCGCGTTTCGATCGACAGGCGGCCGGGCCGCTCCACCACGAGGCTCTTCACGCGTCCCTCCATCCCCTTCAGTGCTCATCTCGATCGCGAGCCGGCGTTGTATAGCAACCTCACAACTTGGATACAAGTTATCTATTGAAACCTATTTTGGTATCCCTTATAGGCTTCGGTTACAGGAATGACATACAAAAGGCCCCACAGCGGGCCGGCAGGGGAGGTTTGCCAATGTCTTCAGCCACATCCATGTCCCGTCGAAGCTTCGTCGGCACCGCGCTCGCGGGGGCCTCAGCCCTGGCGTTTGGACCGGCCCACGCCCAATCCGCGAAGTATCGCCTGCGTTACGGCACGGCGTTTCCCGCCACCCATCCCGGCGTCGTCCGCATCATCGAGGCGTCCGAGCTCATCAAGAAGCAGACCAATGGCCTAGTCGACCTGCAGGTCTATCCGAACAGCCAGCTCGGCAGCGAGCCCGACATGTTCTCGCAGGTGCGCAGCGGCGCGCTCGACTTCATGTCGACGTCAGGTGTGAACCAGACGGTGGTGCCGATCGGCGGGATCAATGCGGTGGCGTTCGCGTTCGAGAGTTACGACCAGGTGTGGTCGGCGATGGACGGCGATCTCGGCAACCATGTGCGCGGCGAGTTCGCCAAGGTCGGCCTGCACGTGCTCCCGAAATGCCTCGACAATGGCTATCGCAACATCACCTCCGGCGCCAAGCCGATCGCCTCGCCCGACGATCTCAAGGGCTTCAAGATCCGCGTGCCCGGCAATCCGTTGTGGGTGACGCTGTTCAAGACGCTCGGCGCGGCTCCGACGCCGATCAATTTCGGCGAGCTCTATGCGGCCCTGCAGACCCGCATCGTCGACGGCCAGGAGAATCCGCTGGCGCTGATCCAGAGCGCCAAGCTCTACGAGGTGCAGAAGTACATCGCGCTATCAGGCCATATCTGGGACGGCCACTACATCTTCGCCAATGCAGCGCGCTGGAATGTCATGCCTGCCGACGTCCGTGACGCCATCACCGCGGCGCTGTCGGAGGCCGCCGTCAAGGAGCGCCAGGACATCCAGAGCTTCAACGAGAAGGCGCAGGCGGACATGCAGTCCGCCGGCGTGACCTTCAACAAGGTCGACACCAAGCCGTTCCGCGACGCGCTGCGCACCGCCGGCTTCTACACCGAGTGGAAGACCAAGTTCGGCGCCGAGGCGTGGGGCCTGCTGGAGAAATCGGTCGGCCAGCTCTGAGCGAGCTGCCGTTGCATCCCTGATGCATGTCCGCATGCGCGGACATCAGCAGGATCTTGCGGGGAGGGTGGAATGGCCGTTGACATGACCGCGACGACCTCGGTGCCGTCGCATGGTGCCTTTGCGCGTTTCGATCATCTGCTAGGCCGCGCCGTCGAGGCGCTGGCCGCCGCGATCGTGGTCGCCGAATTGGTCCTGCTCGGTGCGGCCACGGCCGCGCGCTACGTGTTCAATGCTCCGCTGATCTGGTCCGACGAACTCGCCACCGTGCTGTTCGTGTGGCTGGCGATGCTCGGCGCCGTCGTCGCATTGCGACGCGCCGAGCACATGCGGCTCACCGCCTTCGTCCGCAATCTGTCGCCGGCGTGGCGGGCGCGCACCGACGCGCTCGGCCTGATGCTGGTCTGCACCGTGCTGGTCGCGCTGGTGATGCCGTCCTGGCACCACCTCGAAAGCCACCTGATCAGCCAGATGCCCGTGCTCGAGATCAGCGAAGGCTATCGCGAGGCCGCGATGCTGGTCGGCGTGCTGCTGATGCTGCTCACCGCGGTCGACCGGCTGATCCAGCAGGCGAGCCTCATGCAGATCGTCGGCGCTCTGGCCCTGGTGCTCGCCGGTGCAGGGGCGCTCTATGCGGCCGCACCTGTGCTGGAGGATCTCGGCAACTACAATCTGTTCATCTTCTTCTTTGTGCTCGTCGCCAGCGCCATGGTGATCGGCACGCCGATCGCCTTCACCTTCCTGCTCGCCACCGTGGCCTATCTGCATTTCAGCACGACCGTGCCGGTCCTGATCGTTCCTGGCCGGGTCAGCGAGGGCATGTCGCACATGGTGCTGCTGGCGGTGCCGATGTTCGTGCTGCTGGGTGCGCTGATCGAGATCGCCGGGCTGGCGCGGGCGATGATCCTGTTCCTGGTTTCGCTCATCGGCCATCTGCGCGGCGGCCTGCAATATGTGCTGCTCGGCGCGATGTACCTGGTCTCCGGCATCTCCGGCGCCAAGGCGGCCGACATGGCCGCGGTTGCGCCGGCGCTGTTTCCCGAGATGAAGCAGCGCGGCAGCTCGGAAGGTGACCTGGTGTCGCTACTGTCGGCCTCGGCCGTTATGTCGGAAACGATCCCGCCCTCGATCGTGCTGATCACGGTCGGATCGGTGACGGGCGTGTCGATCGCGGCGCTGTTCACCGGCGGGCTGCTGCCGGCGGTGGTCGGCCTGATCGCACTCTCCGTCGTCGTCTTCCTGCAGACGCGCAAGGAGGACATGAGCGGCGCGCAGCGTTTCGATGCCAAGACGCGGCTGCGGCTGTTTGCGATCTCTATTCCCGGTCTCGGTCTGCCGATCGTGATCCGCTCGGCTGTCGTCGAGGGCGTCGCCACCGCGACCGAGGTCGCGACGATCGGCGTCATCTACACCGTGCTGGTCGGCATCTTCGTCTATCGCCAGTTCGACTGGAAGCGGGTGTATCCCATCCTGGTCGATACGGCCTCGCTGTCCGGCGCTATCCTGCTGGTGGTGGGGGCTGCGACCGGCATGGCCTGGGCGCTGACCCAGTCCGGCTTCTCGCAGCAGCTCGTCGACCTCATGGTGGCCGCGCCCGGCGGCCGCTGGGGCTTCCTGCTGATTTCGGCGCTCGCCTTCGTCGTGCTCGGCAGCGTGCTCGAGGGCGTGCCGGCGGTGGTGCTGTTCGGGCCGCTGCTGTTCCCGATCGCGCGCATGATGGGCGTGCACGAGGTGCACTACGCCATCATCGCGGTGTTCGCGATGGGTCTCGGCCTGTTCACGCCGCCTTTCGGCGTCGGCTTCTATCTCGCTTGCGCCATCGGCCGCGCCTCGCCGGACGAGGTCATCCGCCACGTCTGGCCGCATCTCGCCGCACTCGTCGTTGCGCTGCTCTTGATCGTGTTCCTGCCATGGATCTCGATCGGCTTCCTGTGAATCGGGTAGACTGCCGTCATGGATGACGATCTGACACCGCTGACACGACTGGACGGCAAGGCCGGCCGGCGGCTCGCCGACCAGGTCTACGAGCGGCTGCTCGAGGACATCGTCTCCGGCGCGCTGCCGCCGGGCACGCCGATGGCCGAACTCGATCTGTGCGAGCGGCTCGGCGTCAGCCGCACGCCGGTGCGCGAGGCGCTGATCAAGCTCGCCGATGTAGACCTCGTGCGCATCTATCCGCAAAGCGGCAGCGTGGTGGCGCCGGTGTCGCGCGAGGCGTTCGGCGAGGCGCAGTTCATCCGCGAGCATCTCGAATGTGCGCTGGTTGCCGAGGCCGTCCGCTACATCGATGCGACGGCGCTGCGCGAGCTGACCGAGCTGATCGACAAGCAGAAGGCGGCGGCGACGCCGGCGGAGTTCTACGTCCATGACGAGGCGTTCCATCAGACGATTGCCCGCACCAGCCGGCATCCCCATGTCTGGCAGGTGATCCGTCAGACCAAGATCCATTTCGACCGCGTCCGCCATCTGACCTTGATCGAGGATGCCGGCCATATTCCGCTCCTGATCGCGCAGCATCAGGAGATCCTGGACGGGCTGGCCGCCTGCAACGAGGCCCAGGCGGTCGCGGCGATGCGCCGGCATCTGCGCGAGGTGTTTCGCCGCGCTGACGGCATTTTTGCCCGGCAGGAGGAGATGTCGCAGGCCGAACCGCGCACGCGGGCACGGCGGCGGCGCTGATCGCGCGCTTGATTCATTCTGGAAGGTGACGACATGGAACAGACGTGGCGCTGGTTCGGACCCGATGATCCCATCACCTTGCCGCAGGTTCGCCAGACCGGCGCGACCGGCATCGTGACGGCGCTGCATCACATTCCCTACGGCGTGGTGTGGAGCACCGATGAGATCATCAGGCGCATCGGCTTGATCGAAGGCGATTCATCGCTGCGGCTGCGCTGGAGCGTGGTCGAGAGCCTGCCGGTCTCCGAGGCCATCAAGCTGGGCGAGGGCGATCTGACGTCCTTGTTCGACAACTACCGCCAGTCGCTGCGCAACCTCGCCGCCTGCGGCGTCACCACCGTCTGCTACAATTTCATGGCGGTGCTGGACTGGACCCGCACCGAGCTCGCCTTCCGCCTGCCGGGCGGCGCCACCGCGCTCCGCTTCGACATGGATCGCCTGGCGGCGTTCGACTGCTACATCCTGCAGCGGCCCGGCGCCGAGGCGGAATTCTCCTCCGACGTGCTCGACCGCGCCAGGGCCTGGGTGGCGCAGGCCTCCGAAGCCGACAAGGACCGGCTGCTCGCGACCATCATGGCCGGGTTGCCCGGCGCCTATGACCGCTATGACGTGCCCGGCCTGCGCCGCATGCTGGAGAAATATCGCGGCATCGGCCATGCCGAGCTGCGCGCCAACTACGCGCGCTTCCTGCGCGAGGTGGTGCCGGTGGCGGAGGAGTACGGTGTCAGCCTGTGCGTCCATCCCGACGATCCGCCGCGCGACCTGTTCGGCCTGCCGCGCGTGGTGTCGTCAGCCGAGGATCTGCAGTTCATCGTCGATGCCGTCCCGTCGAAGGCCAATGGCATCACGTTCTGCACCGGCGCGCTCGGCGCCGGCGGCCACAACAACGTGCCGCGGCTTGCCGAGCGGTTCGCCCCGCACATCCGCTTCGTCCATCTGCGCAACGTCACCAAGATGCTCGACGGCTCGTTCATGGAGGCCGAGCATCTGCGCGGCGATGTCGACATGGTTGCGATCGTGACGACGCTGCTCAAGGAGCAGGCGCGCCGCAAGGCCGAGGGCGATCCGGACTGGCGGATACCGTTCCGCCCCGATCACGGTCATGAGCTGGTCGACGACATCGGCCGCCGCACGCATCCCGGCTATCCGCTGGTCGGCCGGCTCAAGGGCCTCGCCGAGATCCGCGGGGTGATGACCGCTGTCGCGGCCATTAACCGTCTCCCGGTTTGATCGGCAGGGCCGGATAACGCGCTTGTCAGCGCGCTGTCCGTCAACGAGGATGCCAGCCGGAACGTCGTCCACGAGTTGAACAGATGTCGACCTCACTCTTCGATCTCTCCGGCAAGACCGCGCTGGTGACCGGCTCCTCCCGCGGCCTCGGCCGCGCCATTGCCGAAGGCTTTGCCAAGGCCGGGGCGCGGCTCGTCATCAACGGCACCGACCCGGCGCGCACGCTGGCGGCGGCGGAAGAATTCCGCGCCGCGGGCCATCAGGCCGAGGCCTGCCCGTTCGACGTGACCGATGAGCAGGCCGTGGTCAGCGCCTTCGCGCGTTTCGATGACCAGGGGATCGCGATCGACATCCTCGTCAACAATGCCGGCATCCAGCACCGCAAGCCGCTGGTCGAGTTCACCACCGACGAGTGGCGCCGCGTCATCGAGACCAACCTCACCAGCGCGTTCGTGATCGGGCGCGAGGCCGCCAAGCGGATGATTCCGCGCAACAGCGGCAAGATCATCAACATCGGCTCGCTCGGCAGCGAGCTGGCAAGGCCGACGATCGGGCCCTACACCACGGCCAAGGGCGGAATCCGCAACCTGACCCGCGCGATGGCCGTCGAATGGGCCGCGCACGGCATCCAGGCCAATGCGATCGGTCCCGGCTACATGCTGACCGACATGAACCAGGCGCTGATGAGCAACCCCGACTTCAACAACTGGCTGATGTCGCGCGTCCCGGCGAAGCGCTGGGGTCGTCCCGACGAACTGGTCGGCACCGCGATCTTCCTGGCCTCCGACGCGTCGACCTATGTCAACGGCCAGACCATCTATGTCGATGGCGGCATGCTGGCGGCGATGTAGGATCGCGGAAGACACGAGACAGGGAGGCCGGCCATGCGTGCGGTCGTCATTCACGCGCCGAAAGATCTGCGCATCGACAGCTTTCCCGATCCGGCGCCGGGACCCGGCGAGGTCCGGGTCAAGATCGAGGCCGGCGGCATCTGCGGCTCGGATCTGCATTACTACCATCACGGCGGCTTCGGCACGGTCCGCATCAAGCAGCCGATGGCGCTGGGTCATGAGATCGCAGGCCACGTCGCCGCGGTCGGTGCCGGCGTGACCGGCCTCGCCGAGGGCACGCGCGTCGCCGTCAATCCGAGCCTGCCGTGCGGCAAATGCGCCTATTGCCGCGAGGGGCGGCGCAACCAGTGCCTGGACATGCGCTTCATGGGCAGCGCGATGCGCGATCCCCACGTGCAGGGCGGCTTCCGCGAGTTCGTCACCGTGGATGCCTCGCAGGCGGTGCCGATCGCGCCGTCGTTGTCGCTGGGAGAGGCCGCGATGGCCGAGCCGCTGTCGGTCTGCCTGCATGCCGCGCACCAGGCCGGTTCGCTGCTCGGCAAGCGCGTGCTGGTGACCGGCTGCGGCCCGATCGGAGCGCTGTCGATCCTGGTCGCGCGTTACGGCGGCGCAGCCGAGATCGTGGCGACCGACGTCGCCGACGCGCCGCTTGCGATGGCGCGCACGCTCGGCGCCAGCCATGCGTTCAATGTCGGGGCGGAGCCGTCGGCGCTCGATCCGTGGCGGAGCGGGAAGGGCACGTTCGACGTGCTGTTCGAGGCCTCCGGCAACCAGGCCGCCCTGCGGGCGGCGCTCGACGTCATGAGGCCCGGCGGCGTCATCGTCCAGCTTGGGCTCGGCGGCGAGATGACCTTGCCGGTCAACACGCTGGTCACGAAGGAGCTGCAATTGCGCGGCACGTTCCGGTTCGACCGCGAATTCGAGCTGGCGCTGCGGCTGATGGGCGAGGGGCTGCTGGACGTCAAGCCGCTGATCTCGGCTGCGCTGCCATTCGAGCAGGCGGTCGCCGCCTTCGAGCTCGCCAGCGATCGAAGCCGGTCGATGAAGGTTCATTTGACGTTTTGATGGATGGATTGACGCCGATGAAAGTCGCCTGCATCGGAGAGTGCATGGTGGAGTTTGCGCAGGAGGACGGCTCGCTGTTCCGGCGCGGCTTCGGCGGCGACACGCTCAACACGGCGCTCTATCTGGCCCGGCTCGGCGTGCCCACCTCCTACGTCACGGCGCTCGGCGATGATCCCTTGAGCGCTATGATGCTGGCGGCCTGGCAGGCCGAGGGCATCGACACCTCGGAGGTGCTGCAGGTCGAGGGCCGCGTGCCCGGCCTGTACATGATCGAGCGCGATGCCCGGGGCGAGCGCAGCTTCCTCTATTGGCGCGACCGCGCGCCGGCGCGCGAGCTGTTCGATCGCGCCGACCGCGACATGCTCGACAGGCTCTCCCGCTTCGACTGGATCTATCTCTCCGGCATCAGCCTCTCGCTCTATGGCGAGACCGGCAAGGCCAAGCTGCGTGAGCTCTTGACGGTGGCGCGCAAGCGCGGCGCGCGTGTGGTCTTCGACGGCAACTACCGGCCGCGCGGCTGGGCCAGCCGCGAGGTGGCGCAGCGCGCGTTCCGCGCGATCCTGCCGCTGGTCGACGTTGCGCTGCCGACGCTCGAGGATGAGCAGATGCTGTTCGGCGATGCCGACGCCTCCGTCAGCCTGCGCCGCTTCAAGGAAGCCGGGGTCGGCGAGGTCGTCGTCAAGCGCGGCGCACGCGGCTGCCTGATCCATGCCGATGGTGTGCTGGTCGACATCGCGCCGCCTGCGGTGCTCAAGCCGATCGACACCACGGCGGCCGGCGATTCCTTCAATGCGGGTTATCTCGCCGCGCGCATCAAGGGCGCGCCGCCCCGCAAGGCGGCGTTGGCCGGCCACCGGCTTGCCGGCGCCGTGATCATGGCGCCGGGAGCCGTGATCCCGGCCACCGCGATGCCGCGGGACATTCTGACGATGAGCGAGGCATGATGAACAATTTGGACAAGCGCACGAAGCTCGATGCGGTGTTCGCTCTGGCGCCGGTGATTCCGGTGATCACGATCGAGGACGCCGCGCATGCCGTGCCGCTTGCGCGCGCGCTCGTTAGCGGCGGTCTCCGCGTCATCGAGATCACCTTGCGGACGCAGGCGGGGCTCGATGCCGCACGCGCGATCATCGATGAGGTGCCGGACGCCGTTGTCGGCATCGGCACGGTGCTGACGCCGGCGGACTACGAGCGCGCCGTCGGGCTCGGTGCAGCCTTCGCGATCAGCCCGGGCCTGTCGATCGGCCTGCTCGATGCCGCGAATGCGGGCGAAATGCCGTTCGCGCCGGGCATTCAGACCGCCTCTGATCTCATCGCCTGCGTGACGCGCGGCTATGAGCTGGTGAAGTTCTTTCCTGCGGTGCCGGCCGGTGGGCTCGCCGCGCTGGATGCGCTGGCCGGGCCGTTCCCCAACGTACGGTTCTGCCCGACGGGCGGCATCAATGCCGGCAACGCTGCGCAATGGCTGGCGCATAAGAAGGTCGTTGCGATCGGCGGCTCCTGGGTCGCCCCCGCGGCCGACATCAAGGCCGGTGCCTGGGCTGCGATCGAGCAGCGCGCCCGCGAGGCGACGAAGCTGCGCTGATCTGGCCTGTCCACAACTTAAAATTTTGTTTGTGTCCGACGTTCATCTTCGGCAGCGTAGGCCTCCGTCGGCGCTTGTCATTCTCAAAAAGTATTACAGTCAAATAATATGACTAGTCATCCCAAGTGTTCCGTGGAATAACGGACGTCACCGGCCGTCGAGGCGGGTGAATAGGTGCGTCGGCACCGCTGTTCGCGGCGGCGCATCAAAAAACAGTACCTTTTTGGGAGAGAACGTCTGATGACCCTGAAAGCCCTCTTTGCGGCCTCGGCAACGGCCGCCTTGTTGCTTGCCACGTCTGCTGGCGCCGCTGAGCTGACCGTCGGCTTCTCGCAGATCGGATCGGAGTCCGGTTGGCGCGCCGCCGAGACCTCGGTCTCGAAATCTGAAGCCGCCAAGCGCAAGATCAACCTGAAGATCGCCGACGCCCAGCAGAAGCAGGAGAACCAGATCAAGGCGATCCGCTCCTTCATCGCCCAGGGCGTGGACGCGATCTTCCTCGCACCGGTCGTGGCCTCCGGCTGGGACGCGGTGCTGAAGGAAGCCAAGGAAGCCAAGATCCCGGTCGTGCTGCTCGACCGCGACATCGATCCCTCCGGCAAGGACCTCTATCTGACCGCCGTCACCTCCGACAGCGTGCACGAGGGCGAGGTGGCAGGCGAGTGGCTCGCCAAGACGGTCGGCGGCAAGGCCTGCAACGTCGTCGAGCTGCAGGGCACGGTCGGCGCCAGCGTCGCCACCAACCGCAAGAAGGGCTTTGACGCCGTCGTCGCCAAGAACGCCAACCTGAAGGTCGTTCGCAGCCAGACCGGCGACTTCACCCGTGCCAAGGGCAAGGAGGTGATGGAAAGCTTCATCAAGGCCGAGAATGGCGGCAAGTCGATCTGCGCCGTCTACGCCCACAACGACGACATGATGGTCGGCGCCATCCAGGCGATGAAGGAAGCCGGGCTCAAGCCGGGCAAGGACATCCTGACCGTCTCGATCGACGCCGTGCCGGACATCTTCAAGGCGATCGCCGCCGGCGAAGCCAACGCCACCGTCGAGCTGACGCCGAACATGGCGGGCCCGGCGTTCGACGCAATCGTGGCTTTCAAGGAGAAGGGCACCGTTCCGCCGAAGTGGATCCAGACGGAATCGAAGCTCTACACCGCGACTGACGATCCGCAGAAGGTCTACGACAGCAAGAAGGGGCTCGGCTACTGAGCCGAAGATCTCGCCGTCGTCCTGGCTGTTGCCGGGACGACGGAAATCAATCGTGGCGCCCGCATCGCGTGCGGGCGTCGACTTTCCGGTCTTGCCCAAGTAGTTCGTCATGTCTGATCCTTCAGCTCCGCCGGCGATGCGTCCGTCTCTTCTGGAGATCCGCGGCCTCACCAAGAGCTTCGGTGCGCTCAAGGCGCTGCAGGATGTCGACTTCATGCTGGGTGAGGGCGAGATCCACGCGCTGCTCGGCGAGAATGGCGCCGGCAAGTCGACGCTGATCAAGGTCGTCACCGGCGTTTTCGCGCGGGACGCCGGCACCGTGCGGCTGGCCGATCGGGAGATCGCGCCGCGCTCGGCCAAGGACGCGGTCGATGCCGGCATCGCCACCGTCTATCAGGAAGTCAATCTGCTGCCGAACCTCTCGGTGGCGCAAAATCTGTATCTCGGCCGGCAGCCGACGCGGTTCGGCGTCGTGCGCGAGGCCGAGATGCGGCGGCGCGCGCATGCGCTGCTGCTGGATTATGGGCTGGACATCGACGTCGGCGCACCGCTTTCGAGCTACTCGGTCGCGGTCCAGCATATCACGGCGATCGCGCGCGCCGTCGATCTGTCGGCGCGCGTCCTCATTCTCGACGAGCCCACGGCGAGCCTCGACCGCCACGAGGTCGAGATCCTGTTCAAGGTGATGCGAAAGCTCGCGGCTGATGGCATCGGCATCATCTTCGTCAGCCACTTCCTCGATCAGGTCTATGAGATCTGCGACCGCGTCACGGTGCTGCGCAACGGCCGGCTGATCGGCACGCGCGAGATTGCCGATCTGCCGCGGCTCGACCTGATCCGCATGATGCTCGGGCGGGAGCTGGCCGAGACCACCCACGAACGCGCAGCGAGCCAGCCGGACAAGGCGCGCGAGGTCTGCATCAGTTTCAAGGGCTATGGCAAGCAGGGCTACCTTGCGCCGTTCGATCTCGAGCTGCGCCGCGGCGAGGTGGTCGGGCTCGCCGGCCTGCTCGGCTCCGGACGCACCGAAACGGCACGGCTCGTGTTCGGCGCCGAGCGCGCCGACAGCGGCGCGGCCACCGTCAACGGTGAGACCGTCCGGCTGAATTCGCCGCGCGATGCCGCCGGGCTCGGCTTCGGCTATTGTCCGGAAGAGCGCAAGACGGAGGGCATCGTTGCCGACCTCACCGTGCGCGAGAACATCGTGCTGGCGCTACAGGCGCGGCGCGGCCTGCACCGGCCACTGTCGCGGCGCGAGCAGGACGAGATCGCGATGCGTTACATCCGCATGCTCGACATCCGGCCGCCGGATCCGGAACGTCCGATCGGGCTGCTGTCGGGCGGCAACCAGCAGAAGGCGCTGCTGGCGCGCTGGCTCGCCACGTCGCCGAAGCTCCTCGTTCTGGACGAGCCGACGCGCGGCATCGACGTCGGGGCCCATGCCGAGATCATCCGGCTGGTGCGCGAGCTGTGCGAGCAGGGGCTGGCGCTGCTTGTGATCTCCTCCGAGCTCGACGAGATCGTGACCTATTCGAACCGCGTCATCGTGCTGCGCGACCGCGCCCATGTCGAGGAGCTGAAGGGCGACGCCGTCGAGGTCTCCAGCATTCTTGCGGCGATCGCTGCGGATACCGAGTCCGTGCGCGAGGCCGCATCATGACGCTTCGCATTCCCCGCCGTGGCCTGGCACAAGCGCTCGCACTGATCTTGATCCTGATCATCGATCGCGCGGTGTCGCCGCAGTTCTTCAATCTCCATCTGCAGGACGGCCGGCTGTTCGGCAGCGTCATCGACGTCCTGAACCGCGGCACGCCGGTGGCGCTGCTGTCGCTGGGCATGGTGCTCGTCATCGCGACCGGAGGCATCGACCTTTCGGTCGGTGCCGTGATGGCGATCGCGGGCGCCACCGCGGCGAGCCTCGCCGATACGCATTCGCTGCCGGTGGTCATCGGCTCCGCGCTCGCTGTCGGTCTGGTGTGCGGGCTCTGGAACGGCATCCTCGTTGCCTTCTTGCGTATCCAGCCGATCGTCGCCACGCTCATCCTGATGGTCGCAGGACGCGGCATCGCGCAGCTCATCACGGAAGGTCGGATCGTCACCTTCACCTCGCCCGATCTGGTCTGGATGGGCAACGGCGCCGTGCTCGGCCTGCCGACGCCGGTCGTGATCGCGATCGGCATGCTGCTGGTGACGGGGGCGGTCGTGCGCGGCACCGCGCTCGGGCTCTTGATCGAGGCGACCGGCGGCAACGCGCGCGCCAGCGAGCTGTCGGGCGTCGGCACCCGCGCCATGATCCTGTCGGTCTATGTCTGGTGCGGACTGTGCGCCGCGCTCGCGGGCGTCATTGCGGCCGCCGACATCATGGGGGCGGATGCCAACAATGCCGGGCTGTGGCTCGAGCTCGATGCGATCCTCGCCGTCGTGATCGGCGGCACCTCGCTGTTTGGCGGCCGCTTCAGCCTGGTGCTGGCGGTGGCCGGCGCGCTTATCATCCAGGCCATGAACACCGGCATCCTGCTGTCGGGCTATCCGCCGGAGCTCAATCTGCTGGTCAAGGCCGTCGTCGTGCTTGCCGTGCTGCTGGCGCAGTCGCCGCGGCTCGGCGATCTCTCGCGCTTCACCGCACGCTGGCGGAGGACCAAGCCATGAGAGCATCGACCTCGGTTGCGATCACGGCCTTTGTGCTGGTCGCCGGCTTCGCGTTGTGCGCGCTGCAGTTCCCGAACATCGCCTCGACCCGCGTCGTCGCTAATCTGCTCACCGACAACGCCTTCCTCGGCATCGTCGCGGCCGGCATGACCTTCGTCATCATCTCCGGCGGCATCGATCTGTCGGTCGGCTCGGTGATCGGCTTCACGACGGTGTTCGTGGCTCTGGCGGTCGAGCGCTGGGGCATTCCGCCGTTTGCCGCGTTCGCAATGGTGCTCGTGCTGTGCGCGCTGTTCGGCGCCGCGATGGGGGCGGTCATTCACGTATTTGAGCTGCCGCCCTTCATCGTGACGCTCGCGGGCATGTTCCTGGCGCGCGGCGTCAGCTTCCTGCTGTCGACCGAGTCGATTCCGATCACCGCTCCGATCTACAGTGCCGTCTCCGACTTTGCGATCCGGCTGCCAGGCGGCGGACGGCTCACCGCGATCGCGATGGCGATGCTCGTGATCCTGGTGCTCTGCGCGTTGCTGCTGCATTTGACCCGGTTTGGCGCCAACGTCTACGCGCTCGGCGGCAGCCGTGTGGCGACAGCCCTGATGGGCATTCCGGTCGGGCCGATGACGATCCGCATTTATATGCTGTCGAGCGTGCTTGCGGGCCTCGCCGGCATCGTCTTCTCGTTCTACACCGCGGCCGGCTACTCGCTCTCGGCCGTTGGCGTCGAGCTCGATACAATCGCGGCCGTGGTGATCGGCGGAACCTTGTTGACGGGCGGACAAGGCTCGGTCATCGGCACCTTCCTTGGCGTCCTGATCCAGGGCATGATCCAGACCTACATCAACTTCGACGGCACGCTGTCGAGCTGGTGGACCAAGATCGCCACGGGGGTTCTGTTGTTCGTCTTCATTGCGTTGCAACAAGGTCTGATGGCGCTCGCGCGCCGCTCATCCGTCAAGCCCGCAGGGGCCAAGCCGATGGGGGCGCCGACATGACGACGTCGCACATCGTCTCGATTCCGACCCGGCGCGCGCATTCCAACCATGCCGAGGTCGCCCGCAGCATCGGCATCGACATCATCTCCGGCCGACTGGCCGAGGGGGCGCGGCTGCCGGGTGATGCCGAGCTGACCGCGACCTTCGGCGTCTCACGGCCGGTGCTGCGCGAGAGCGTGAAGACCCTCGTTGCAAAAGGTCTGCTGTCGACCAAGGCCCGCGTCGGCACCGTGGTGCGCGGACGCTCGGACTGGAACATGTTCGATCCCGACGTGCTCGCCTGGCACCTCGACGCGGGCATCGACAAGCGCTTCCTCGCCGACCTCGCCGAGATCCGGTTGGCGATCGAGCCGCGCGCCGCGGCGCTCGCGGCGGAACGCCGTACGGATGACGACGTCGCGGCGATGCGCAAGGCGATGGCGCAGATGGAGCGCGAGCCATCGACATCGGTCGCTTTCGCCGAGGCTGACCTTGCGCTGCACATCGCGGTCGCCAACGCCTCGGGCAATCCCTTCATGCGCTCGATCGGCGCTGTCATCGAGGCCGCGTTGCGCGCCTCGTTCGTCCTGAGCGCCCCGATCGAGACCGCCGATCGCGACACCGTGCTGGTCTGGCACCAGCGCATCATCGACGCGATCGCGGATGGAGACGCCGACGGCGCCTCCGAGGCCATGATCGAAGTCATCTACAACGGCCGGCGGCGCCATGCCCAGTCGGCTGCACGAACGGACCGGGAATGAGCAACGACAACGAGAAGAAGACGCTGCGGAGCCAGGCGTGGTTCGGCCGCCAGGACAAGATGGGCTTCTATTATCGCTCGTTCCTGAAGAACAGCGGCACGCCGCAGGATCGCTTCGAGGGCCGTCCGGTCATCGGCATCTGCAACACCTGGTCGGAGCTGACACCCTGCAACGCGCATTTCCGCGTCATCGCCGAGCATGTCCGCCAGGGCGTGCTCGATGCCGGCGGCTATCCGCTGGAGTTTCCGGTCTCCTCGCTCGGCGAGGTGACGATGCGCCCCACCGCGATGCTGTTCCGTAACCTCGCTTCGATGGATGTCGAGGAGGCGATCCGCGCCCACCCGCTCGACGGCGTCGTGCTGCTGATGGGCTGTGACAAGACCACGCCGGCGCTCTTGATGGGCGCCGCCTCGGCCAACCTGCCTGCGATCGGTGTTTCAGGCGGGCCACAACTGCGCGGCGTCTATCGTGGCCAGATCATCGGCTCCGGTACCAACATCATCTCGATGAGCGAGCAGCTGCGTGCCGGCGAGATCACGCTGAAGGAATTCCACGAGGCCGAGGCCGGCATGAACCGCTCCGCCGGCAGCTGCATGACCATGGGCACGGCCTCGACGATGGCCTCGATGGTCGAGGCGCTCGGCATCGGCTTGCCGGAAAATGCGGCGATTCCGGCTGCGGATGCGCGGCGCAACCTGCTGGCCCGCATGGCCGGACGGCGCATCGTCCAGATGGTCGGCGAGGATCTCAAGCCGTCGGATATCCTGACGCGCCAGGCGTTCGAGAACGCGATCCGCACGCTGGCCGCGATCGGCGGCTCGACCAATGCCGTCGTGCATCTGCTCGCGATCGCCGGCCGTGTCGGCGTCGAGCTGACGCTCGATGATTTCGATCGGCTCTGCCGCGACGTGCATTGCCTGGTCGACCTGATGCCGTCGGGCCGCTTCCTGATGGAGGACTTCTATTACGCCGGCGGCCTGCCGGCGGTGCTGCGTGCGCTCGGCGAGCGCGGCCTGCTGCACAAGGACGCGCGCACCGTCAACGGCAAGACGTTGTGGGACAATGTCGCCGAGGCTCCGAACTGGAACGCCGAGGTCATCACACCGTTCGAGACCCCGTTCAAGACGGAAGCCGGCATCGCCATTCTCACCGGCAATCTCGCCCCCAACGGCGCTGTCATCAAGCCGTCGGCGGCCTCGCCGGAACTGATGAACCATACGGGACGCGCGGTCGTGTTCGAGAGCGTCGAGGAGATGCATGACGCGGTCGACGACGACAATCTCGACATCGATGCGTCCTGCATCATGGTGCTGAAGAACTGCGGGCCGAAGGGCTATCCGGGCATGGCCGAGGTCGGCAACATGCCGCTGCCTGCGAAAGTGCTGCGTCAGGGCGTGCGCGACATGATCCGCATCTCCGATGCGCGCATGTCCGGCACGGCCTACGGCACGGTGGTGCTGCATGTCGCGCCGGAGGCTACCGTCGGCGGACCGCTGGCGCTGGTGAAGAACGGCGACATGATCACGCTCGACGTCGCCGCGCGCCGGCTGCATCTGCATGTCAGCGACGAGGAACTGGCCGCACGCCGCGCCGCCTGGACGCCGCCGAAGCCGCATGCGGCCCGCGGCTATCAGAAGCTCTACATCGATCACGTGCTGCAGGCCGATCGCGGCGTCGATTTCGATTTCCTCGTCGGCCGCACCGGCTCGCCCGTGCCGCGCGACAATCACTGAGAGGGGCCCATGACCGCTTCCGCCAAAAAGCTCTACAAGGGAGTCTTCCCGGTGGCGCCGACCGTGTTCGACGCCGACGGCCGTCTCGACCTCGAAGGCCAGAAGCGAGCGATCGACTTCATGATCGATGCCGGCTCGCACGGCATCTGCATCCTCGCCAATTTCTCCGAGCAGTTCGTGCTGACCGATGACGAGCGCGATCTGGTGATGACCACGGTGCTGGAGCATGTTGCCGGCCGCGTGCCGATCATCGTCACCACGACGCATTTCTCGACCTTTGTCTGCGCCGAGCGTTCGCGCCGGGCGCAGGAGAAGGGCGCTGCCATGGTCATGGTGATGCCGCCCTATCACGGCGCGACCTTCCGCGTGCCGGACACCTCGATCTATGAATTCTATCGCGGCGTCTCCGACGCGATCTCGATCCCGATCATGGTGCAGGACGCGCCGGTCGCCGGCACGCCGCTATCGGTGCCGTTCTTGGCGCGCATGGCCAAGGAGATCGAGAACCTCGCTTATTTCAAGATCGAAGTGCCGCGTGCGGCCGACAAGTTGCGCGCGCTGATCGAGGCAGGCGGCCCGGCGATCGAAGGTCCGTGGGACGGCGAGGAGGCAATCACCCTGATGGCCGATCTCGACGCGGGCGCCACCGGCGCGATGACCGGCGGCGGCTATCCCGACGGCATTCGCAAGGTCATCGATCCGTATTTCGCGGGCGACCGCGAGGCCGCGGCGGCGGCCTATGAGCGCTGGCTGCCGCTGATCAACTACGAGAACCGGCAGTGCGGGCTTGCCACCTGCAAGATCCTGATGAAGGCGGGCGGCGTGATCCGCCACGACACGCTGCGCGCGCCGCAGCCGCCAATTCATCCGGCGACCCAGAAGGGACTGATCGAGATTGCGCGCCGGCTCGACCCAGTCGTGCTGCGCTGGGGACGCTAGAGATGAGTGAGCTTCGTGTCGCCATCGTCGGCTTCGGTAAGATCGCCAGGGATCAGCACGTGCCGGCGATCGCCGCCACCGAGGGCGTGACCCTGACGGCGGTGGCGAGCCGCAACGCCTCTCTGCCAGGCCTGCCGCATTTCGGCACCATCGAGGAGCTGCTGCGCGACGGGCCGGAGATCGACGCCGTCTCGCTATGCACGCCGCCGCAGGTGCGCCGCGCGCAGGCGCAGGCCGCGCTCGAGGCCGGCAAGCACGTGATGCTGGAGAAGCCGCCGGGTGCGGCGGTCAGCGAGCTCGATCCACTGATCGCGCTCGCGGCTGCCAAGCAGCGCACGCTGTTCGCGACCTGGCATTCGCGCTATGCGCCGGCCGTCGAGCCGGCGCGCGCTTGGCTGTCGTCGCGTCAGATCCGCAGCGTGCGCATCGACTGGAAGGAGGACGTGCGCGTCTGGCATCCCGGACAGGCCTGGATCTGGGAGCCGGGCGGGCTCGGCGTGTTCGATCCGGGGATCAACGCGCTGTCGATCCTGACCCGCATCCTGCCCGAGCCGGTGTTCCTGACCGAGGCCGAACTGTCGTTTCCGTCCAACCGCCAGGCGCCGATCGCGGCCAACCTGTCACTGTCGACAGCCAGCGACCTGCCGATCGCGGCCGAGTTCGACTTCCGCCAGACCGGGCCGCAGAGCTGGGACATCCGGATCGAGACCGACGCCGGGCAGTTGAAGCTGTCGCTCGGCGGCGCGCGGATGACCGCGGACGATCAGCCGATGGTCGACGAGAAGGAACGCGAATATCCCGGCCTCTATCGTCGCTTCGTCGAACTGACGAAGACCGGCGCGAGCGACGTCGATCTTGCGCCGCTGCGGCTGGTGGCCGATGCGTTCCTGCTCGGCCGCCGGCAATTCGTCGAGCCGTTCGAGGACTAGAGCGATGGCAGAAGCGCGGATCACCAGGGATGTGTTTGGCAGCCTGCCGGACGGCCGCGAGGTCGAGCGCGTCACCTTGCGTGGCGCTCACGGTTTCGAGGCGCGGATCATCACCTACGGCGCGGCGCTGCAGACGCTGCTGGTGCCGGATGCGCAGGGGCTTGTCGATGACGTGGTGCTCGGTCATGACGACTTGCTGAGCTACGTCAAGCTCCGAAAGTTCTTCGGTGCGACGGTCGGGCGCTACGCCAACCGCATCGCCAAGGCGCGCTTTTCGCTCGACGGTCAGGATCTGCGCCTCGACGCCAACAATGGTGCACATGCATTGCATGGCGGTCCCGACGGCTTCGACCGCAAGCTCTGGCAGATCGTCGCGACCGAAGACGGCGCCCAGCCCTCGGTCACGATGCTCTATGTCAGTCCCGACGGCGAGGCCAATTATCCGGGGCGGCTCGACGTTCGTGTCACCTATCAGTTGACCGGGCCGATGGAGCTGGCTGTCAGCTTCAGCGCCCGGACCACCCGGACGACGGTGGTCAACCTGACCAACCACAGCTTCTTCAATCTCGATGGCCTGGCCGCCGGCAGCGACATCCTTGATCATCGTCTGACCGTCGAAGCCGACCATTATCTTGCGATCGACGAGACCGCGATCCCGCTGGAAGGGCCGCCGCACGCTGTCGCCGGCACGCCGTTCGATTTCCGCGAGCCGCATGCGGTCGGTGCCCGCATCCGCGCTGACGACCCGCAGATCAAATGCGGTCGCGGCTACGATCATAATTTCTGCCTTCGACAGCAGGCGGGGGTGCGCTTGGCCGCCCGGCTGGCGTCCGCGCGCTCGGGGCGCGTCATGGAGTTGCTCACCGATCAGCCCGGCCTGCAGGTCTATTCCGGCAACTATCTTGACGGGACCGTGACCGGCAAGGGGCGTGTCTATCGTCAGTCCGACGCGCTCTGCCTGGAGCCGCAGGTCTGGCCGGACAGTCCGAACCGTCCGGATTTTCCCAGCGCGCGTCTTGCGCCCGATGACGTCTACAAGCACGAGACGGTGTATCGCTTCTCGACCGCGGGAGCGTCCGCATGATGGAGCAGGTGCCGACCACGATCCTCTGCGACGAGCGCTGCCATCTCGGCGAGGGGCCGACCTACGATCCCCATACCGACACCGCCTGGTGGTTCGACATTCGTGAAGGCCTGCTGTTCGAGGCCAAGATCGGCAGCGGCGAACTCCGCCGCCATGGCCTCGGCAGGATGGCGAGCGCGCTCGGCCGTATCGATGCCAACAGGCAGTTGATCGTGGCCGAGGACGGGCTCTACATCCGCAGCATCGCCGACGGTGCGCTATCCCTGTATCTGCCGCTCGAAGCCGACAATCCGGCGACGCGGTCGAACGACTCCCGGGTTCATCCCTCCGGGACGTTCTGGATCGGCACCATGGGCCGCAACGCCGAGTGCGGCCTGGGCTCGATCTACGCGCTGCATCGCGGCGAGATCATCCGCCTGTTCCCCAACGTCACCATTCCCAACGCGATCTGCTTCTCGCCGGATGGCACGATCGGCTATTTCGCCGACACCGACGAGAACGTCCTCTATCGTGTCGCACTCGACCCGGAGACGGGCCTGCCGCGCGGTGAGCCGGAGGTCCTGCTGCGCCATGCCGGCGTCGGTGGGCTGGATGGCGCCGTCGTCGATGCCGACGGGCGGATCTGGAACGCACGCTGGGGCGGCGGTTGTGTCGATGTCTACAGCCCGCAGGGCGAGCATCTCCGCAGCATCGCGGTTCCGGCCAGCCAGGCGAGCTGCCCGGCGTTCGTCGGCCCCGGTCTGTCGCGCCTGCTGGTCACGTCGGCCTGGCAGGACATGGACGCGGCGGCCAAGGCGGCCGACCCCGGCCATGGCCAGACTTTCCTTCTCGAGGTCGGCGCTCACGGTCGCGCCGAGCCTGACGTCAAGCTGTCGATCTGAGAGGAGGAACAATCGAGTCGAGCGTCGTTCAGCCTAACAGCCATCTGGTATCAAGATACGCAATCGCGTATTCCTAGTTCAAATCTGAAAATCTTAGAGGGAGTGAAGCATGCTGAATTTCAAGACCATCATGGCCGCCGCGCTGGCCGGCCTCGGCGCCGTGGCGCTGTCCGGCGCTGCAATGGCCCAGAGCAAGCCGACGATCGGCATCGCGATGCCGACCAAGTCGTCGGCGCGCTGGATCGACGACGGCAACAACATGGTCAAGGTGCTGAAGGAGCGCGGCTACAACACCGACCTGCAATATGCCGAGGACGACATCCCGAACCAGCTCTCGCAGGTCGAGAACATGGTCACCAAGGGCGCCAAGGTGCTGGTCATCGCGGCGATCGACGGCACCACGCTGTCCGACGCGCTGAAGCAGGCCAAGGAGAAGGGCGTCACCGTGATCGCCTATGACCGCCTGATCCGCGACACGCCGAATGTCGACTACTACGCGACCTTCGACAATTTCCAGGTCGGCGTGCTGCAGGCGCAGTCGATCGTCGACAAGCTCGGCCTGAAGGACGGCAAGGGCCCGTTCAACATCGAGCTGTTCGGCGGCTCTCCGGACGACAACAACGCCTACTTCTTCTACAACGGCGCGATGTCGGTGCTGCAGCCCTATCTCGACTCCGGCAAGCTCGTGGTGGCGTCCGGTCAGAAGGGCATGGACAAGGTCGCGACCCTGCGCTGGGACGGCGCCACCGCCCAGGCCCGCATGGACAACCTGCTCAGCGCCTATTACGGCAACAAGCGTGTCGACGCGGTGCTGTCGCCCTATGACGGCCTCTCGATCGGCATCATCTCGTCCCTGAAGGGCGTCGGCTATGGCAGCGGCAACCAGCCGATGCCGGTCATCTCCGGCCAGGACGCCGAAGTGCCGTCCGTCAAGGCGATCCTGCGCGGCGATCAGTACTCGACCATCTTCAAGGACACCCGCGACCTCGCCAAGGTGACCGCCGACATGGTCGATGCTGCGCTGAGCGGCAAGCAGGTGCAGGTCAACGACACCAAGACCTACAACAACGGCGTCAAGGTCGTCCCGGCCTATCTGCTCAAGCCGGTCGTCGTCGACAAGAGCAACTGGGAGAAGGTTCTGATCGGCAGCGGCTATTACAAGAAGTCGCAGGTCGAGTGATCTCAACCGGCCGGCGAGCGCGGCCATGCGCTCGCCGGCTACTCTCGTTTAGGGCGGCTCAAGTGTTGCGGGAAACAGGGCGATGACGGCAATCCTCGAGATGCGCGGCGTCAGCAAGAGCTTCGTGGGCGTGCAGGCGCTCCGCGACGTCAGCTTCACGGTCGAGGCGGGCGAGATCCACGCCCTGGTCGGCGAGAATGGCGCCGGCAAGTCGACCTTGATGAAGGTGCTGAGCGGCGTCTATCCCTATGGCCGCTATGAGGGCCAGATCATCTTCGAGGGCGAGGAGCGGCGCTTCCGCGACATCAACGATTCCGAGGCGCTCGGCATCATCATCATCCACCAGGAGCTCGCGCTGATCCCGCTGATGTCGATCGCCGAGAACATCTTCCTGTCGCATGCGCCGCAGCGCTTCGGCGTCATCGATCGCGACGAGGTCTACCGGCGCACCCAGCAACTGCTGGCCCAGGTCGGCCTGAAGGAATCGCCGGATACGCTGATCACCGATCTCGGCGTCGGCAAGCAGCAATTGGTCGAGATCGCCAAGGCGCTGTCCAAGCGCGTCAAGCTCTTGATCCTCGACGAGCCGACCGCGAGCCTGAACGAGGCCGACAGCCAGGCGCTGCTCGACCGCCTCGTCACCTTCCGCGAGCAGGGCATCTCCTCGATCCTGATCACGCACAAGCTGAACGAGGTCGCCCGCGTCGCCGATCGCATCACGGTGCTGCGCGACGGCCGCAGCGTCGACAGCATCGACTGTCGCGCCGAGCCGGTCCTGGAGGACCGCATCATCAAGAGCATGGTCAATCGCGACATGGCGCACCGCTTCCCCGAGCGGCAGCCCAAGATCGGCGAGCCCGTGTTCACGGTCGAGAACTGGTCGGTCTACCACCCGCAGCATTCCGACCGCCAAGTGATCAAGAACGTCAACTTCCAGGTGCGCCGCGGCGAGATCGTCGGCATCGCCGGCCTGATGGGCGCGGGGCGCACCGAATTCGCCATGAGCCTGTTCGGCCGCTCCTGGGGCGTCAACATCACGGGCCGCGCCCGCCTCGAAGGCCATGACGTCAATCTCAACAGCGTACCGGCGGCCATCGATGCCGGCCTCGCCTATGTCACCGAGGACCGCAAGCAGCTCGGCCTGATCCTGGCCGACGACGTGCGCAAGAACATCACCCTGGCGAGCCTATCCCAGGTCGCGCCGAACGGCGTGATCGACGACATCGCCGAGCTCAAGGCGGCGTCCGGCTACCGCGGCCGGATGCGCATCCGCTGCTCCGACGTCTATCAGGAGGCCGGCCAGCTCTCCGGCGGCAACCAGCAGAAGGTCGTGCTGTCGAAATGGCTGATGACCGATCCCAAGGTCTTGATCCTTGACGAGCCGACGCGGGGCATCGACGTTGGCGCAAAGTATGAGATTTACTGTATCATCCAGGAGCTCGCGGATGCCGGCCGGGGTGTTGTCGTGATCTCATCGGAGATGCCGGAGCTGCTCGGAATCTGCGACCGCATCTGCGTGATGAATGACGGCGCCTTCGTCGGCGAGTTTGCCGGGCCGGAGGCGACGCAGGAAAAGATCATGCGCGCCATCATGCGTAACGAAACCATCAAGAACCAGGAGACGGCCGCGTAAGCGGTCGGGAGGACGCCAGCAATGACCGACAAGACGGTTTCGCTCCCGGAGGAGAAGTCGCATAGCGGCTTCCTGAAGAACAATCTGCGCAGCTACGGCATGCTGCTGTCGCTGTTCGTGATCATGCTGTTCTTCCAGTTCATGACCGACGGCACCCTGCTGCAGCCGCTCAACCTCACCAACCTGGTGCTGCAGAACAGCTATATCGTCATCATGGCGCTGGGCATGCTGCTGGTGATCGTGACCGGGCACATCGATTTGTCGGTCGGCTCGGTCGCGGGCTTCGTCGGCGCGGTCGCCGCCGTGCTGATGGTGCGCTATCACGTCGACTTCCCGCTCGCGATCATCGCCTGCCTGATCGTCGGCGCCGCGATCGGAGCCGCGCAGGGCTATTGGGTGGCCTATTTCGGCATTCCCTCCTTCATCGTCACCTTGGCCGGCATGCTCGTGTTCAAGGGTCTGGCGCTGGCGCTGCTGCAGGGGCAGTCGGTCGGGCCGTTCCCGGGCACGTTCCAGAAGCTGTCGTCCGGCTTCATCCCTGAGTTCATGCCGAGCGCGGCGCACCTTTATCCCACGTCGCTCGCGATCGGCGCGGTGCTGACGCTCATTCTGGTCTATGCCAGCGTCAAGGGCCGCGCGCGCGAAGTGGAGCACGGCATCGAGGTCGAGCCGTTCGGCTTCTTCGCCGCCAAGAACGTCGTGCTGGCCGGCGCATTGATGTATTTTACCTACCTGATCGCCTCGCATCGCGGCCTGCCCAACGTGCTGGTCATCATGACCGCGCTGATCGCGCTGTACGGCTTCATGACGCGCCGCACGGTGATCGGCCGGCAGATCTATGCGGTCGGCGGCAACGCCAAGGCGGCCAAGCTGTCGGGTATCAAGACCGAGCGGCTGGTGTTCATGACCTTCGTCAACATGGGCGTGCTGGCCGCGCTGGCCGGCCTGATCTTCGCCGCCCGGCTCAACACCGCGACGCCGAAGGCCGGCCTCGGCTTCGAGCTCGACGTCATCGCGGCGTGCTTCATCGGCGGCGCCTCGGCCTATGGCGGCGTCGGAAGGGTCGGCGGCGCTGTCATCGGCGCCATGATCATGGGCGTGATGAACAACGGCATGTCCATCCTCGGCATCGGCATCGACTATCAGCAGGTCATCAAGGGCCTGGTGCTGCTCGGTGCCGTCTGCATCGACGTCTACAACCAGCGCCGCTGAGCGCTATACGCCGCACATTCTCTGACAGGGCGTCTTAGCCGGGGCTCTTCGGCATCCGCCGTCGTCATTCCGGGGCGCGCGTCGCGCGAGCCCGGAATCCATCTGTCCTCATGCCCCCCGGTGAAATGGATTCCGGGCTCGCCCTGCGGGCGCCCCGGAATGACGAGGTCGAGTCCGTCGCCGACCTACACCACGTGGAAATTCGACACGCTGTCGTTGGCGAGCTGGGCGACGAGCTGCAGCTCCCAGTCGATATAGGCCTGCATCGCTTCCGCGGCGTTGTCGGTGCCCTCATAGGGACGCTTGTAGACGTCGTCGGCAGGCGAGATCCATGAGGACCGATCGCTCTCCAGCACATGGCCGGCAGCCGTCCAGGCGCGCGTACCGCCGGTGAGCGCGCGGAGCTCACGCGTCGTTGCGGCACGTGCATCCGCAAGCGCAAAGGCCGCCTCGGCGCCGTCGTCACTTGTCAGCACGATCGGACCATCGCCTGGCAGCTTGACGAGATCCGATGAAAAGCGCGACGCCAGCACGAAATGTGCGCCCGGAATGTGTCCGGCCTTGTAGCTCGGACTGCGCGTGAGATCGACGATGGTCCACGCCGCCGCATCGGCCGCGAGTTGCTCGGCGCTGATTGCCGCGTCGCCAAGCTGCGGCAGCGGCGGTCGGCGTGCGGCGCGGATTTCGGTTTCGGTCGTTCCAACGACATCCGGTCCCACGACCGCCACGTCCCAGCCCATCTGCTTCAGCCATGACGCCGTCATGCGCGCGCGCACGCCGTCATCGTCGAACAGCACCAGGCGGGCGCCGCGCACGCCGACCCACTCGTCGGTCGCCTGCACCAACTGGCCGCCCGGCGCCGACGCGAAGCCAGCCGGATGGCCGGCGGCATAGTCCTCGGGCGTGCGAACGTCGAGGCAATACAGCGTGCGCGTCCCAGCCTCGGCCTGATAGCGGGCGAAGGTCGCGGCATCGAGCACGCCGACGCCGACGTGCTCGGCCCAGGCCTTGGCATCCGCCAGCGCGGTCGCGTAGCTCGCCCCTGGCCGCTCCAGCATGCGCGCGGTCCTGCCGCGCTCGACCTGATGGCCGGCAAGGGTCCAGCCGATGGTGCCGTTGCGCAACGCATAGATCTTGTTCGGCAGCCCGGCATTGATCAGCGACTGCGTGCCGATGATCGAGCGCGTGCGTCCGGCGCAGTTGACGATGATCGTGGTGTCGGGCGACGGCGCGATCTCGCGTGCCCGAAACGCCAGTTCGCCGCCGGGGACGCTGACCCCGCGCGGAATGCTCATGGTGCGGTATTCCTCGAAGCGGCGGGCATCGAGCACGACCAGATTCGCTTCGCGCTCGATCAGCGCCTTGGCTTCGTCGGCCGACAGCGACGGCGTGTGCCGGATGGCCTCGACCAGTTCGCCGAACGCCTTGCTCGGCACATTGACGTCGCGGAACACCTCGCCATGCCGCGCATAGCCCGACAGCCCGCCAGCGAGCATCGCGACGTCGGTGTAGCCCAGTGCATGAATGCGCGGCACCGCGCGGGCGGCATAGCCTTCGCCGTCATCATAAACGACGACGGGTACATTCAGACGTGGCACGAGATCGAGGATGCGCAGTTCGATCTGCGACAGCGGCAGCGACACCGCGAAGAACGGGTGCGACAGCGAATAGGGCCCTTCCTCGCGGACGTCGAGCAGCGCCACCTCCTCGCCGGCGCGCCAGCGCCGCCGCAGCTCGGTCGGGGTCGTCTGGCGCGGCTGATCGGATGCATTTCGGGGCAGGTGAGAGGGCGTCGGCGATGTCATTCGGGAGTCCGCAGGTGAGGTCCGCCGCGGTCCCCGGCATCGTTCATGCGTCCGTGGAGCAGACCTGCGGCATGGACCCACAATCACGGTGCGCGGCCCGGGGCCGGGGCGCATGGAATCGCCCTTGTGTGGCGGCAGGACGACCGTTTGTCCAGCCCGCCGCCCCCGATTGCGCTCGGCGGCAGCGCCGGTCAGACGTGCGGCCCAAGCATGGCGATGTAGAACAAGTCCTCGCTCGAGAGCTCGGCGGACCGCGGCGGAAGAACGGCCGCGTTTCGTCCGGTCGTCCTCTGCTCCGCCATGCGCTCGGAACGGAAGGTGCCGAGCCAGCCTCCAAACCACGAGACGTAGCGCATGAGAACCTCCGCAACTGCTGTGGCCACTCGACTATCACGCGGCAGAATTGCGCGGACAAGGTCCGGTCATGCTGTCGCGCGACTTTGGCAAATCATGCTCGCTGCAACGCGTCGTCGGCAAATTCCTTTCCCGCCGCGTCCCGCTCGCACGCATCGGTTTCTCCACCGGATGCGTCAACGTCGCCATTCCGGCCCATCAGGTCGTCATGCCAATGGGTACGGAACGCCATCCAAGAGGCGTGATCCTGAAAGGCGACCTCGGCGAACCACTCGACCGTGACAGCGCCGCTCGGCCAATAGCGTTCCTGGTCATGCCAGCACACCACCGGCCAGCGCGGATTGCGATAGGAGCGGCCGGTCTCGTCATGCAGCGACGGACGGCCGAGGTGATCGATCAGCCACGCCATCACCTCGGGCAGGAACGTCGCGGCAAACGACACGCCGTGGCGGCCGAGCCGTTGCGGCATCCGCATGACGCGCTGATCGATGATGGCGAACGCCGGCGGCACGGCACCGACGTTGAACTGCCGAATCATCAGCAAGCGGAAGCCGCAGTCGCAGAGCTCGGCGGGAACGGCATGAATCGCGGTCGGCTGTAGCGGAGCCGTGATGTTCATCCCAGTGCTCCCCGCGCCTGGCCGAGCGTGAGATCGATGGCGTGCTGCAACGCTGTGCGCGTCAGCACATCGCTGCGTTTTAGATAGGCGGTCAGAACGCGTGCCATCCCTGTCTCCCGTCGGCATCTGCACATTGCTGGTCGCAGCCGTCGCAGATCGCCTTGCGTGGAGACGGACATCCGGTCCGAATCCGACGCGACGAAAATCAACAATCTCCGACATTGCTGCCGGTCAGGGAGGACACATCAAGTTTCGTGCCAGATGCGGCGGTCAGTGGAGGCGATGGCCGTCGGCGTCGTCTTCCGGCGTTGCGAGCTGCGCGATCGGGCTGGATTGGTGGTGGATCATCCGCCAGGCGCCGTCGATGCGCGCGAAGTGATTGGCCGCGGCGAGCGCCGCGCCGTCCACCAGCTCGATGCAGAGCACGTGACCATGATCGCCGTCGACGATCGCGTGCGGATCCGCGCAGACGATGTTCGGCCGACCCGGGTTGGCGAGGATGTCGCGCCAGCTGCCGATCACGGCGGCGCGGCCGACGATCGCCGGCCAGCCGGGATGAATGCAGGAGATGCCGTCGCGATCGGCCCAGAGGGCGACGAGCGCCGCGAAATCACCGTCCGTGAAGGCGGCATAGAAGGCCGCATTGGCGGCCAGGATCTCGCGGTCATCGCTCATCGTGATGGCGTGAGCCAAGCCGGTGCGAAAATCAAGCAATGTTTGGAAACGCACATCCGCGCGCCTGCGAAAACTTGCAAGCTTTTTGCAGGACGCGGTCGAGACGCGATCGCAACGCATCAGCCGAGGTCCTGCCATGCTCGAAACGGCCATTGTCGGAGGTGGATTGTGCGGAATGGCACTCGCGCGCAGCCTGCAGCAGCGCCGCAGCACGTTCGCTTTGTTCGAAGCCCGACATCGCCTGGGCGGACGGGTGCTGTCGGCCAGGAGCAAGGCGGGGCTTGCGCTTGACCTCGGCCCGACCTGGTTCTGGCCGGACACCCAGCCGCTGCTCGCCGGCCTGGTCGCGGAGCTCGGCCTGTCCGACTTTGCCCAGCACGCTGACGGCACGGTCCTTCATCTGGAAGAGGCGGACAAGCCGGCCGAGCAGATCAGCGGGCCGCCGGTCCACCAGGGCGCGCGTCGGCTCTCCGGCGGCATGACGAAATTGATCGAGGCGCTGGCGCGCGATCTGCCGCAGCCCTTCATCCATCTCGGCCATGAGCTGATGCGTATCGTCGATTGCGGCACGCATGTGCGGCTGATCTTCGCCACAGCAACGGAATCGGTCGCGATCGAGGCCAGGCGCGCCGTGCTCGCGCTGCCGCCGCGGCTGCTGATCGACCACGTCGGCTTCTTTCCCGCGTTGGACGACGCGACCTTCGAGGCGATGCGTGGCGCCGAGACCTGGATGGCGGCGCAGGCCAAGGTCGTGATCGCCTACGACCAGGCGCATTGGCGCGACCAGGGCCGGTCCGGCAATGCGTTCGTCAGTCACGAGCAGGCCGTGATCGGCGAGATCTTCGACGCCTGCGATGCCGGCGGCGACCGTGCTGCGCTCGGCGGCTTCCTCGCCTTCTCGCCCGATCTGCGCGCGACCTTCAGTGTCGGGCTGCCGCTGCTGATGGACAGCCAGATGGTGCAGCTGTTCGGCTCCGCGCTGGAAGGCGGCGAGCAGCACTATCAGGACTGGGCGGCCGAGCGCTTCACCTGCAGCGCATTGGATCGCACCACGCCGCGCGGCGAGCACAGCGAGATCGCCAATCCGATGCTGCGGCGGGCGCTGTGGGAGGGGCGGTTGCATCTCGGTGGCGCCGAAACCGCAAGCCACGCGGCCGGCTATCTCGAAGGTGCCCTGAACGCCGCCAGCCGCATCGAGCGTGCGATGGCCCGGCGCATGGGCGAGACCGCCGGGCCGCGCCCGGCCGCGGCGATCGGCGACGGGATGTCGGGCAACGCAGCGAGTCTCGCCTGGTTCGGCGCCTGGGTCGCCGCGCAGCGTGATGCCGCGTTCGACGATTATCGGCAGCGGCTCAACCGCGGCCTCGCCGCGCAGCAGCGCGAGCAGCTGACCCAGCTCGCTCTTCTCGGGGCCACCGAGCAGGTGTTCGCTGCGGCGCTGCAGGTGCTGGACGCACTGACCTTCGACATGCGCGACGTCGCCGTCGAACGCGGTCGCTCCGCCCTGATGCCCGAGATCCAGAAGCCGTTTCGCGATGTCATGCAGTCGCTGCTCGACGATGCCATAGCGTTCAACCGCACCTCCTGCGCGCTGTCGAACTTTCCGTTCGAGCACAAGCCGTCGAAGGATTATCTGCAGACGATCCTGCGCGACATCGCCGCCGCCTGGCAGGAGTTCTCGCTCGCCGCGAACCGTCTGCTGCTGGCGAAGGCGGAAGCGGCGATGCGCCCGCCGACGAGAGTGTCGTCGTGAGTCGGACGGCATCGAGGTGCAAACCATGAAGCTGCAGATCGAACGCCCCACCATCGAGACGATGGCGGCGGCCTTTCCGCACCTCGCTCCGCTCATGGAGCAGTTGCGCTTCGGCGACAAGGTCGAGGTCAACCTCGCGCAGCTCGCGGGCGCCGAGCTCGACCTCCTGCGCGACAGCTACCGTGGAGCGGTGACCGATGTCCGGCGCGCGCCGTCGGCTATATCAGCCCCAGATGTGGTGCAGTGCGTGGTGGTGATGATCGACGACGGTCGAAGAATGCGCCGCTGCCGTGGTGTGGGTGGAGGTCGAGTTGTGGGCGGCGGCCGTCGTGTTGTTGTGGTGATGGTGCGAAGAGCCTTGAGTGGTCGTCTTGGTGGTCGTCGATGTCGTATTGCCGGTGGCGTTGGTCGCGGTCGTCGTCCCGGCCTTGGTCGTGGTTCCGCCGCTCGATGTCGCGGCCGTGGACGTGCTGGTACCGCCGGTGCCGTTTGCGATGTTCGGCGTGGCCGTGACCTTCGTCGTCCCCTGGGCGAGGCCGGCGACCGATGTCGCCTTGGAGACCGTCGTTGCCGATCCGACATAGGTCGCCCCGCCGATCGCGATGTTGTTGCCGCTGACGTCGTTCGCGTCGGCGACGAAGCCCTCACCGGCAGCCGTCAGCATCGCGAGGTCCGAAGTGAGCGCCGCGCCGGTATCCCCGTTCAGGATGCCCTGCAGTCCTTTGATGGCGGTGGCGGAGTCCGCCTGCAGCGTGCCATTGTTGAGCTCGTTGTCGAAACGGCCCTGGAACACGGCGCCCTGGGCGGCATCGAAGCTGGCGCCGAAATTGTTGTAGTTCTCGATCTGCGTGATCAGCGCCTGGCTGGCCGTACCGCTGCCGTTCACGATCGCCATCAGTTGCGCGTTGATCGTGTTCGCCTCGGCGACGAAGGTGGCCCAGAAATTGGTTTGCGCCTGATTGTCTTGGAACCGCGTGACCGTGCCGGTGAGGCCGCCCGGATCCTCGGCGAAGCCGCCGGTGTGGCCCGGATTGCCGTTACCGCCGGCCGCGACGTTCAAAGCGGCGTCGTTCTGGACGATGTCGATGATGTCGAGCAGATTGTCCGCCGTGCCGCGCAGCGCGGTGGTGTTTCCGGTCGCGGCGGCGGCATCGTATTTCTCGAGCTGCAGCGTGACCTGATTCAGCACGGTCTGGAGATGAAGCGTCGTGGCGGCTGCCGCGTTGGTGGTTTCTCCGGCTTCGATCTGCGCGAGCATGGTCGCGTTGGCGAGGATGGCCGTGAGGCCCGATTGCACGGCCGTCAGGTCGTTGGTCACTTGGGTCAGATTGGTCGCGTTGATGCCGCCGGAGATGACGCTCACTGCGGCATTGAAGACCTCGCCGACCACCTTCAGGCTGGTGCCCGCCGTCGCGGCCGCGAGCGTGATCGGATCGTCTGCGCCTGCCGGCAGGTTCTGGAACGCAACGTCGGTCGCGCCGGTATTGGCGGTGAAGGTGACGTTGTTGAGTGCCGCCGACAGATGCGCGTCGTTGTTGATCTCCGACAGGATCTCGGTCTGCAACGCGTGGATGGTCTGCGACGCGGTCGACAATGTCGTCGCATTCGTGGTCTGCGCGGCCGCGGTCAGCAGCGTGCCGAGCTGGGTCTGGACGTTGGTCAGCGCGGCGATGTCTGTGGAGTTCAGCGCAAACGTCTCGCCACCGATCGTCACGTCGTTCGGGTTGGCCAGGATGGCCGCGATATCGTTCTGCACCGCATGGATGTCAGTGGTGTAGTTCGACAGGAAGGTGTTCGAATTGCCGCTGCCTTGACTGCCGGAATAGAGGCCGAGCGAGATGCGAACGGCGTCGTCGAAGACGACGCCGGCTTGAACCAGATCGGTCGACAGATTGAGCGCACTCGCTCGCGTGAGCAGGTTGGACGTGCCGTTGGCGAGCGCAGTCGCATTGAAGTTGGTGGCCATTCGATCGTCTCCTCGCACTTTACTGCTGTCGCGGCATGACAATCCTGGTCGGCAATGCATCTGCGTTCGCCTGTATCGCTTCGATGCAGGTCGTCGGGATGGTGCATGTCGTGACGTGAGGAGCTTTGTAGTTACACAATCGGGCCGTCGGCCGCTGCAAAGTCGTCATCGAACGGGCAGCGGGCCGGCTTTCCAGTCTGTTTGTTTCTGTCTGGCGGAGGAGAAATATTCGTTGGGCGCGTGCGACGTTCTGCCGCATGCCTGATTGGGCGCTGCATCCTGCTCGTCGGTGAACAGAATCATTTGCAACTAACAGCGCCGCGCTTCGTGATGATGCGCGGCTGAAAGAATATAGCGTTGGCGTGCCCCGCCGCCGATGCCTCGTGACATGCCTGCGCTGAGGAGCGGCGCGCGACGGCTTGCAATATCTGCAGTTCGGATGTATGAGCGTCGCCCGTTTCAATACCCAAAGCGTTCAACGCGAGAGGCCATCAGCCATGTCAAGTCCACTGTGCGCGACACGATCCGTGCCGACGCCCGCAGTGCGTTCGGCTGACAGTCACTCCATCATGTTGAACGACCATGGCACAGTCATTGATGGTGCGCCGGCGGGAGGCCGAGCGCGCGCGGGTTGAAGCCTATCAGCTGACGCTGCGCCGCGCGGTGCGGCCGACGCGTTCGCCGCCGGATCTGCACAATGCGATCCGCGAGGCGCGGCGCGGCTTCGAGGCTGACATCATTCGCGATCCAGAAGGCTGGAAGCCCCAGTTGAAGACGCGCGACGCCGCGCGGCTGCGGCTGGCGGCTGCGCGTCATCTGTTCGGCCGCTATTCGGTGGCCCAGCACCTGGAGCTGATCTGGATCGATGACGGCGGGCTCGGCCGCGACGAGACGATCCTGCGCAAGCGCTGGTACATCGCGGCCGCCGGCGGCGGCTCGCTGTACAAGGCAGGCGCCTCGGCTTGGCTGTCGCGCAAGGAGGTTCACGCCTTCCTCCATCCGCTCGGGCAGGTCGGCTTCGACGAGGCGATCTGGCAGGCGATCGCGCGGTCCTACACGAGCGATCCGGCGATCGTGTTGCGGATCGCCCGGTCCAGGATTGCGCGGACGCCGCGTGGCGAGATCGCGTTCTGGCGCGAGGCGGCGCAGTTCTTCTGCGCACATCCGACGACGGGCGAGGAGATCGACGATCTCTGCGACTACATCGCGCATCGTCGCCGGCGCGAGCGCCAGTTCAGCCTTAAGGGCCGCTCGCTGGCCGCGCTGCGCCGGCTGATGAACGCATGGCATCGTGATCTCGCGGTGATCGCGCGCATCGAGGCGGCGCGCCGGCGGGCCGAGATCGCCCGTGGCCGCATGGCGGCACGGACCGCGGAGCCAGCGCATTGGCCGGGGGCCGCGCTGACGGACTGGTCATGGAGCCCGTCGAAGGGCTCGGCCACGCGCGACGCGTATGTCATCATGCAGTTGCGGACCGCCGAGGATCTCGTCGCGGAGTCCAGGGCGATGCATCACTGTGTCGCGAGCTACGCGGACAAGTGCATTGCCGGCCACGCCTCGATCTGGTCGCTGCGCTATCGTCACGCCGGCAAGACGCAGCGGCTGCTGACGATCGAGCTCAACCCGCGGCACCGCGCGGTTCAGATCCGCGGCTTCGCCAACCGCGTCGCTCACGCGGACGAGCGCAAGGTCCTGGAGCGCTGGGCCAAGGCGCGCGGGATCGAGCTGCCGCAGACATGAGCTGCGTCGCCCTGCCGGGCGATGCAGCTCGTACGTCGGTATCAATGTCCGTCGATCGCGGCCGCCTTGGCGCCGCCGGCGACGGAGTAGCGCATCGGGACCTTGCGGGTCTTCAGAAAGGCTTCCAGCGTCTCGCCGCGGAAGGCTGCGTAGACCTCCGGGTTGGAGACGCCGATCACCGCCGCCATCTTCTCCAGCACGAAGAAGCTGACCCCCCGCCTGATCATCTCGATCCAGCGCCGGTTGCGGATCAGGTCGCGCTCCTCGTCCGTGAGACCGTGCTCGTCCGCCAGCACGTCGAATTCCGCAACGAATCTCGCGCGATGCGCGGGGATCACGAGCCGGTGCAGGAAGTCATTAATGCGGAAATTGGCCTGGCTGCGGCCATGGGTGAACGGATAGGTGCCAGCCAGCGTCTCGGCGCCGGCGAGCTCATGTCCGATATGCGCGCGATAGGCCGCGATCTCCCGCGGGTCGGGCGCGCCGCCGAGATCGTCGAACACGAGGGTAGCGATGTTGGTCACCGACGGTGCGTAGGTCTGCCTGTGCACGAGCTTCACGTTCTCGGACAGCGCGCCGCGCATGATCAGCCACATGATCACCTCGGCGCCTTCCATGCCGCCCTTGATCGCATAGTCGGCGATCCGCATCGCAGTGAGCCGCTCCGGGTCCTTTTCCAGCAGATCGAGGAATTCGTTGTCCCAGTCCTCGTTGAGAAAGCCGGCGCGCTCGCCGTGAACCTGGTGCGACAGCCCGCCGGTGGCGAAGATCGCCACTTTCAGGTCTTCCGGATAGCTCTCGATCGCCTTGCGCAGGGTCTTGCCGAGCTTCCACATCCGCTTCGCATTGGGAATCGGCAGCTGCAGCACGCCGACCTGCAGCGGCACCACCATGCCCGGCCACGCGCCGCTGGCATCGCCCATCATCGACAGCGGCGACAGCAGGCCGTGATCGACCGGCTTGCCCTGGAAGAACGACATGTCGAACTCGTCCGCCATCATCGCCATCGCGATGTGCTGCGACAGGCCGAGATGGCCCTTCGCCGGCGGCACGTTGCGCGGTCCGCCGCCTTCGTCGGCGGCGACATAGCGGTCGTCAATGCCGAGCGCGAAGGCGGAGTAGTGATCGAAGAAGAACGAGGTGATGTGATCATTGTAGATCATGAACAGGACGTCGATGTCCTTCTGCTTCACCCAGTCGCGCACGACCGCGAAGCCGTCGAAGATCGGCTTCCAGGCCGGGTCGTTCTGCTTGTTGGTGTCGCGTGCGAAGCCGATGGTGGGCGAGTGCGATGCGCCGATGCCGCCGATGATCCGGGCCATGTGTCCCTCCGCGAATGGGCCGCCGCTGACTGTCACTCGCGGCCGCGCCGGGACGGACCATACGAAGTTTCCCCTGCTAGACAATCATGCTAACGTGCACGGATCGTTTCTCTCGATGAACGAGCGGCTCTCGGATGAAATGGCGGATCGAGGACATTCCTGTTTTCCATGCGGTGGTGGCGACCGGCGGCATGACCGGCGCCTCGCGGTCCCTGGGCATGCCGAAATCCTCGGTCAGCAAATCGGTCGCCCGGCTTGAGCAGGATCTCGGCATCCGGCTGTTCGACCGCAACTCGCGGCGCGTCCGGGTGACCCGCGAGGGCGAGCTGTTCTTCCAGCAATGTCAGAAGATCCTGGATCAGGTCTCGGAGGCCGACGCGGTCATGACCGGGCTGGTCGGCGTGCCCAGCGGCCGGCTCTCGGTGGCGCTGCCGCCGGCGTTCTGCGAGGAGATCCTGGCGCCGCAGCTCGCCGAATTCCACCGCCGCTATCCGCGCATCGAGCTCGATGTCGAGGCAACCACGCGCGCGATCGACATGCTGGCCGACCGCTTCGACATCGCGGTCGTGGTCGGCGTGCAGGAGAATTCCGAGCTGGCGCAGAAGGTGCTGATCGGCGGCCGCCTGATCTGGGTGACCAGCCCCGCCTATCTCGCCGCGCACGACATCGGCGAGGACGTCCGCGCGCTGGAGCGCCATCTCATGATCTGCGAGCGGCGCTATGGCGATCGCACCCTGATGATCAAGCAGCACGGCCATCTCGTCCGCTTCGACGTCGGTGCGCATGTCGCCCGCATCAACAATCCGCTGGCGGTGCGCCGGGCCGTCGCCCACGGCGCCGGCATTTCCTTTCTGCCGGAGCACTATTGCGTCGAGTTGCTCGGCGAGGGCCGGCTGGTCGAGATCGGCAGGGGGGTCGCGTTCGACACCCGCGCCGCCCAGCTGACCGCGATCTTTCCGAGCCGCAAGCTGATCTCCTCGCGCGCCCGCGCCTTCCTCGACTTCCTCGAGGAGATCTGCGCCGCGTCCGCGCACACCCTGATCGGTCAGACCTGAGGTGCGCCGTCCGCCTGTCTCACGCAAGCCGATGGAATGACGGCGGCAATGGCTCTCGCACCAGCTCGCTCAGATTGAGCGTTTCACCGCTGTCGGCGATATCCGAGAACAGCACCTCGATGAAGGGATGCTGCCGGTTGGATGCGGCGCCGCGCCGATATTTCCTGCTCACGATCCGCTCGATCGCAGCAAGGTTCAATTGTCCCAGCGCATTGTATTGGACACGAAACAGGCTCTGCCGGCCGCCCGTGTGCTCGATCGACTCGGCCCAGATGTCCATCACCTTGCGGCTGACGAAGGCCTCGACGCCGACGGCGCCATCTTGGGCGAGCAGGCGCAATCCGTCCATCGTATGCGGCTGCTCATCGACGCGAAATTGGCTCAGCGACATCGGAGATCCCTTTCTGTTGCGTGCATCGGCGGTCTCACGGGAGAGTCGAGAATGGCGATCGGCGCGTCGAACGTGTAGGAGAGCCCTGACGGCGCATAGGTCAACTGAACCTCGCCGCCGAGCTGCACGCCGAGCGTTTCGATCAGCCGGGTTCCGAAGCTTCGGCTGGCGGGCTGTTGAACGACCGGGCCGTGTCTTTCGGTCCAGGCGAAGCGGACCCGGCGTTGGTCGACGGTCCAAAGCAGATCGACGCGTCCTTCTGGCACGGACAGCGCGCCGAACTTCAGGGCGTTCGTGCATAGCTCGTTGAGCGTCATCGCGAGGGCGATGACGGCATCCGGCGTCACCAGCACGTCGGGTCCGGTGATCGCAAAGCGTGAGTCGTCGGGCGTGTCGAACGCCTGGACGGACGCACGGATCACCGTGCGGAGGTCGCCGCTGGAAAATTTCGCTTGCAGGAGGAGATCGTGTGCCCGTCCGAGGGCCAGGAGCCGCCCGGAGATGGCATGCTGTGCATCCTTGGTCGCCGGCACGTTGCGGAGGCTCTGGGAGACGATGGCGGTGACGGTCGCGAGCGTATTCTTGATGCGATGGTGCAGCTCCTCGAGAATGAGCTTTTGCAGCCTGCTCGCCGTCTCGCGTTCTCTCGCCTCGATTTCGGCCTGCTCGGACCGGGTCTTGGCATTGCTCTCGGCCTCGGAAAGCAGGCGCTTCAGCCCGATGATTTCCGTCAGCAGAAAGTCGGGGTCCACGACCGTGCCGTGAGGAGGCTCTGTGGTGAGGTTGATCTCGAGCATTGGCTGACATGTCCTTGCACCGGATGCCGCCCTCGGCGGGCACGATGGTACGCAGGAGCAGGCCGCCCCAGCGTCACTTCGTTCGCGAACGGACACTTCCGTTGAAATGCCCGAGTATCTCGGCGGCGTTTGCGAGGATGGTCGCCTTCCTGATCGCGGCAGCGCGCTCGCCGCCTTGCTGCATCAGGCCCGCCGTCTCCAGCGCATTCTCCGCCCTGGTGGCGAGCGTCGCGTGCAGCGATGACCGCTCTCGCTTGGCCGGCTCGGACGGCTTGTCGGGGTGACCTGGCGCAAGCGCCCCGCTGCGAACGGCGGCCACCGGATCAGAATCGCGGCGACGATCGGCAGCCCAAAGAATGGCGGCGCCAGGAGCGGTCGCACCAATTACGCGCGCACTGGACGTGGTGGTGTTCGAAGAGGTGTTCGAAGTTTTCGACATGCTGTCCGCCTTCTGGTCGCGGCGGGAGCGCATGGCTCTCAGTCACCGATGGCAGCCGGGGGACGCGCGGTGATCATCAACATATGGTGTGTGCGCGCGCAATAGCGAGGTCCAGCCGAAATTATTTGCCGTGAGGATCTGGTCGCCGCCATCGCCTGAAGCGAGAGCGAGTCTGGCCCTGCGGCTCATCCGACGTTCGTAGCATCGTTGCATCGACATGCGAACGTCGGACGCTTGGCTCATTTGTAGATCATGTGCAGTCCTGATCACGATGCCTTGGCACGAGTCAGACGTCGGACGTGTTATCGGCCGATTCCGACGCTCACGCCGGGCGCGTGGATGCCGATGCCGCCACGATCTTCATAGTCACGTCCTTCATAGCCACGCCGCTCGTGCCGGCCATAGCCGTAGGCGCCGCGGTCTTCGCGGATGATGACACGGCGTTCGCGGCCTTGGCGCCAGCAGCGGCCGTTCTCGTTGCAGACCATGCGAACCTGCTGGATGCTGCTCTCCGGGAGGATCGATATTCCGGCCGTGAGCGGGGCAGCGGCGGCGGCTGCAGCCATCAATGTGCTCGCGGCGGCTGCGAGCGTGATCGTAAGAATCTTCATGGTCATGACATGACTCCGGGTGCGGGGATTGCGTCATGGAACCAATCTGCTGGCCATCCCATGGTTCCCCGGCGGTGGCATTTGTTTTGGCGTCGAACGGCTGCCTGTGCGGCGCTGTGGCGACATCGGACAGGACGCTGTTGGTCTCGAGCGGCACACGGACGGGCATGCCCGTCAGGTAACGACCCGCGCCGCTGATGACTTGGGCGAGGAAGCAGTTTAAGAAGCGCGGCTCTTGAATCCGCAGGGTCGGGCGAGGAGGCCGCGATGAATTTGCGCGAGCAGTGGGAAGCAGAGGCCGGCCGGTGGCTCGCCTGGGCGAGAGCGCCGGGTCACGACAGCTTCTGGCGCCACCATCGCGAGCAATTCAGCCGCTTGCTGCCGCCGCCCGGTGCGCTCACGCTCGACATCGGCTGCGGCGAGGGCAGGCTGTCGCGACATCTCGCCTCCGAAGGGCACAGAGTGGTCGGCGTCGATGCATCGCCGTCGTTGATCGCCGCGGCCCGGGCGGCCGATCCCACGATCGGCGTCGTGCGTGCGGACGCGGCCGCGCTGCCGCTGGCCGATGCATGCGCGGATCTCGCGATCGCCTTCATGTCGCTGCAGGACGTTGACGCGATGCCGGCCGCGGTGCGCGAGCTTGCGCGGGTTCTCAGGCGCGGCGGCCGCTTCTGCATGGCGATCGTCCACCCGCTCAACTCGGCCGGGCGGTTCGCGAGCCTGGCATCGGATGCGCCCTTCGTCATCCAGGGCAGCTATCTGGACTCCTACACCTTCAGCGACGCAATCGAGCGCGACGGGCTCAGCATGACCTTCCACAGCGCGCATCGCCCGCTGCAGAGCTATTTCGAAGCGCTGGAAGCGGAGGGATTCCTGATCGAGGCGCTGCGCGAGCCGTCCATTCCCGAAGCGATTATCACCCGCGACAGCAGCCGGCGCTGGCTGCGCGTGCCGCTATTCCTGCATCTGCGGTGCCTGCGCCCGTGACGCCGGAGCGCGGCGATGCTGCGCTCCGGCTGGCGAGGGTCATCCCCGCCGCGCTGCCTCGATGGCGGCGACGTCGATCTTCTTCATCGTCATCATCGCGGCAAACACGCGCTTGGCCTCGGCTCCGCCGGCTGCCATCGCGTCGGTGAGCGCGCGCGGCGTGATCTGCCAGGAGATGCCCCATTTGTCCTTGCACCAGCCGCATTGGCTTTCCTGGCCGCCATTGCCGACAATGGCACTCCAATAGCGGTCCGTCTCCGCTTGATCGTCGGTGGCGATCTGGAACGAGAAGGATTCGTTGTGGGTGAACGCAGGTCCGCCATTGAGGCCGAGACAGGGGATGCCACACACCGTGAATTGCACCGTCAGCACGTCGCCGGCCTTGCCGGAAGGGTAGTCACCCGGCGCGCGATGGACCGCCGTCACTTCGCTGTCCGGAAACAGTTCGGCGTAGAAGCGCGCGGCGGCCTCTGCGTCCTTGTCGAACCACAGACAGATCGTGTTCTTGTGCTTTGCCATGGCAGACGTCCCTTCCTTCCAAGTGCAGGCCGCGTCGTTCGTTCACCGGGCGGTCCATTGGTTACGCTCGAGCCGGGTCGTTGCGATCCGGCTGATCCAAGGACGTTCGTGCATCGCCGGTGCCGACACGACCGGCCGCCGAGCGAGAAAAAAATCTCATCCCCCACGACTGACGATCATCGGTGGCACAGCCAAGGATTGAGGCGCTTGGCTGATCATACCTTTCCTCAGCGGCTGATCGGGGCCGAGCGACAATAGGCTACCCGGCGCGGGATCCGGCTCCAGTCTCGCGGCGAAGCCGGATACGCGCGTCGTGAGGACCTAGCCTCCGGGCGACTTTGGCGGCTCGGCGCCGCCGTGAGAGGCCTGATCGGCGCCATGGGATGACGTCGGAGCAGCCTGCAGTGCTGCAGCCGCCGGCGCCTGATCTGCCTTGGCGCCTGCCGTCTCGGCCTTTGCGGCGTTGTCGTCCGGGCTCTTCGCGCCCGAAACCTTGTCTTCCGAGCTCTTGTCGTTCGAGTTCTTGTTGCCCGAGCTGTTGGCGTTCGGCGCCTTGTCCGGTTTCGGCGGCTCGATCAATGCCGCGCGCGTGGCCAGCACGATCGGCGCAGCGGTGTCGGCGCTCACGTGGAAGAGATAGTCCTCCGCCGAACGCGTGAACAGATAGCCGCCACC
The DNA here is from genome assembly GCF_032484495.1 of Bradyrhizobium sp. SZCCHNS3052. NCBI lineage: Bacteria > Pseudomonadati > Pseudomonadota > Alphaproteobacteria > Hyphomicrobiales > Nitrobacteraceae > Bradyrhizobium > Bradyrhizobium sp. SZCCHNS3052. Next base: position 55,794 of record NZ_JAUETB010000007.1, read on the forward strand.
GGCGTCCTTCTTGTAGCGATAGATGAGCTGGCTTCCATCGGTCCGCTTCAGCGTGACGGTGATGTCGGGCGCGTCGGTCTGGGTCAGCGCCGCCTTGCCCTTGCCGCGTACGCCATCGAAGAGAGGATGCGCCATCGCGCTGACCAGGGCATCGATCTTGTCGGGCCGCGGCTTCTCGTCCTTGCCGAGCCCCGCCAGCGTGAACTTGCCGTCCTTGCCATCGATGGTGACGTCACCGACGCTCACGCTGGCGATCTTGTCGCGCGGCGTGTCCAGCATGTCGTGCTGCATCCAGGCGCTGGGCTCCGCGCCGATGTCGTAGGTCGCCAGCTCGACGGCGTAGACCGGAGAGGCATCGCCGGCCCGGACATGCACCTGGCGATAGGCCGGCGAGGTCCCGACCAGCAACTCGCCGACCCGGCTGCCGCCGCTCGTCAGCACCACGCGGCGCTCATGAACCTTTTCGGTGACCTTGAAGCGCTCGGCCGCGGCATCGGTCTTCGCGATCGGCCAGCCCTTCTTCAGGCCGGCGATGCGGTCGAGCAGGCCATTGACCTTGGTCGTGTCGGCGGGAAAGTCCGACAACGCAGGGATCACCCATTTGCCGTCCTTCCGCGCGAGCGTGACGGTGTGGCCGGCGTCGTCGTCGATCGCGACCTGATCGACCTTGGCCGGCGCGAACGCGACCAGCGGCTCCTTGGCGTCGAACGCGGCATGATCGGAGCGGTTGACCGCGAAGGTGAGAGCCAGCGCGAGCTGGCCACCCAGCAGCGCGGTGAGCAGGATGGGAAGCCCTTTCATGTCCGCGCCTCCGCTATGCCGAGCATGTTGAGATATCTCCGTTGGGCGCCGAGCCGCAGCACGCGGCGCACGATGTAGACGAGGGCGAGCCCTGCGAGCGCGAGCGCATAGTTCAGGTATTCCCAGAACATCTGGCCGCCGCTCTGCATCGGGGCGAGCGTGCGCGAGAACTGGCCGCCGCGGCTGCGCAGCGCCAGCAACCCGCGGTCCTCGAGCGACCAGTCGACCAGGTTCTGGGCGAAGTCGAGCGGTGCCAGATACTGCGTGCGGTCGACGCTGGAGGCGAGCTGCAGCACGTCGTCCGACAGGAACGTGCCCGAGCCGATCACGATCAGCCGCGCGCTTTCGGGCGAGCGGGAGATCACGCCGGTGATGCTGGGCTTGGCGTCCGCAGCCGCCGCCTTCGCCGCGTCATCGGGCTTTGCATCGGGTTTGGGCGGAGCCGCGTCCTTGGCGAGAGGCGATGGCTTGCCGGCGAAGAACGACGTGAACTCGCCCTCCATCATGGCCCCGAGCAGCTGGCGCCCCTGCTTCTCGGCAGGAGGGAATCCGGTGTCGGGATGCGCCTTGAAGTCCGGCACGACGTTGGTCGTCTTGGCGGTCCAGGAATGCGGCGAACTCTGGATCAGATCGACGATCTTCCGCTTCTTGCCGACCTTGTCGGCGTCGATCGTCAGCGGCGAGGCCCAGGACAGCGTCAGCTGCTGGGTGCCGGCCGAGGGCGCCGCGCCCTGCGCCAGCCCGTCGCTGCGGATGTCGGCGAAGAACGGGTAGTCCATCAGCCGGATCTGCCGCACCTTGATGCCACCGCCGACGTCGCGCTCGGTCGGGATCGGGAATGAGGCGTTCTGGCGGTCGAGCACCATGCTGTCGCCGACCTTCACGCCCTGGAACGCCAGCCAGTCCTCGAGGCCCGAGGGCGTCTTGGCCACATCGAGATTGCCGCGCAGCGACGGCTGGTAGGGCGAGGTGGCGACGATCACGGTGCCCCCCTTCATCAGGAACTGATCGACGGCGAACAGCTGCTTCTGATCGAGCTGCTGCGGCGAGGCGACGAACAGGATGTCGGCGCGCTCGGGGACGCGGCCGTCCTTCAACTGGGTGGCGTCGACGAGCGTGTTCTCCTGCAGCTTCTGCTGCAGCAGATCGAACGACGGCCCGCCGCCGCCGGGGATGCCGAGCTGCGGCATCGGCTGCTGCGCCGGGGGCGTGTACAGCGCGACGGTCCGCAGCGCGCCGGGCGTGAAGCGCTTCAGCTCGGCGTCGATGTTGCGCTTCAAGCCGTCCTTGTCGAGCTGCTCCGGGAGCTGGATCTGCTCGGTCTTGTCGCCGCTCTTCAGGATCAAATGGAACCAGAAGCGTTTCGGGTTGAGCAGGCCGACCGAGAGCGGCTCGAGGCCGTAATCGTCCTGCAGGGTCTTGGCGATCTGGCCGCCATCCGCGTCGGGATCGACGATCTTCGCGTCGAGCTTGCCCGGCGTCTTGCTCTGGTCGTCCTTGATCAGCTCCTGCAGCGCGGTCTTCAGCTTGGCGAGCGGCTCGGGCAGGTTCTTGGCAGAGATATAGGCCTCCAGCGTCACCGGGTGCGGCAGGCCGGCCAGCACGTCGCCGGAGCCGCGATAGCCGTTCAGCACCTTCTTGATCGCGCGGGTGATCGTGTATTCGGGATTGCGCAGATTGACGTCGAGCTCGCTGTCGCCGTCACCGCGCTCCTTGACCTCGATGAGGTCGCGGAAGCCGAGCGTCGTATATTCATCGCCATATTTGACGAGGATGTTGAAGTAGGAATTGGTCACCGACGCCTGATACTTGCTCGACGTCTGGAACGGCACCGGCTGGATGCCGTACTGCTTGTTGGCTTCCGCCTCGAGCGCGGCGTTCTGCATCGGATCGACGAACTCGACCCGGACCTTGCCTTGTCCTGCGATCTCGTACTCCTTCAGCAGATCGCGCAGCCGCGGCACCAGCGGCGCCAGCAGCGGGTGGGTCTGGGCGCTGAAATAGCCGCGGATCAGCAGCGGCTCCTGCAGCTGGCCGAGATAGCTCCGGGTTTCGTCCGAGATCGAATAGATGTGTCCGGCGGTGAGATCGGCCCGCGCGGCGGGGAGCTGGCCGAGCCACAGGTTGACGGCGACGAGATTGGCCACCGTGAGCGCGGCCACCATGCGCCAGCGCCGGTGCTGCGGCGCGCGGCCCTGCGACGACCAGCGCAGGCTCTCCAGCACATAGAGGTTGAGCACCAGGAACACGCCGAAGATGCTGAGATAGTAATAGAGATCGCGCAGGTCGATGACGCCGCGGGCGATCGACTCGAAGCGCGAGCCGGCCCCGAGCTGGCGCAACAGCTCGCCGCCTTCGTTGCCGGTGAGCGAGGTCAGCGTGTTGGAGCCGAGCAGGTAGAACGCGCCGCAGATCAGGGTGGAGACGATCAGGCTGATCACCTGGTTGTCGGAGCGGGCGCTGACGAACAGGCCGATCGAGATGTAGGCGGAGGCGAGGGCCAGCGCGGCGAGATAGCCGCCGGCCACCGGTCCCCAGTCGAGCCGGCCGATCATGGACACCGTGATCGGGAGCGGCAGTGTCAGCGCCAGCGCGATCGCGACCAAAGCGAGGCAGGCGAGGAACTTGCCGAGCACCAGCTGCAGCGGCGCGACCGGCGAGGTCAGCAGGAACTCCAGCGTGCCGGCGCGCCGTTCCTCGCTCCACATTCGCATTGTGACGGCCGACACGATGAAGATCATCAGCACCGGCATCCATTCGAACAGCGGCCGGACGTCGGCGATGTTGCGGGCGAAGAAGCGGTCGACCCAGAAGAACAGGAACAGGGTGACGGCGAGGAACGCGGCCATGAAGATGAAGGCCGCAGGCGAGGCGAAGAAGACGGCCAGCTCCTTGCGAGCGATACGAAGAACGTTATGCATGCAGGGCCTCCGGGGTCGGCGCGCCGGCGCCGGTGATGTCGGCAAACAGGGTTTCGAGATCGCGCTGTTCGGGATGCAGGGCGAACAGATCCAGCTTGTTGTCGGTGATGACGCGGGCGACGGCCGGCGCCACGGCGCTGGCCGCGTGGCCGTTGAGATTGAGCGCATAGGCATGGCCGGGCTCGGCGGCCGTCAGCCGCTCCACGCTGGTCACGAGGCCGAGCCCCGTGACCAGCCGCTCGACCAGTTCTGGCGGCCCGCTGGTGACGAGACGCAACCGGCCAGGGCCGCCGAGATCGCTCATCCGGGTGTCGAGCGCCAGCCGGCCGCGGTTGATCACCAGCACGCGCTCGCACACGGCGCGCACCTCCTGCAGGATGTGGGTCGACAGGATCACCGTGGCGGTCTTCGCGAGATCCCTGATCAGTCCGCGCATCTGGGCGATCTGCGACGGATCGAGGCCGTTGGTCGGCTCGTCGAGGATCACGATCTTCGGCTTGTGCAGGATCGCCTGCGCGACGCCGGTCCGCTGCCGGTAGCCGCGCGACAGGCTCGCGATCGGCGCGGTGGCTTTTTCCCCAAGGCCGGTGGCGGCGATGGCGTCGCGCAGCGCCTGCGCCCGGGCGCCCGGCGGGATTCCTCTCAGCTCCGCGGCGTAGTCGAGGAATTCGACCACCGTCATCTCCGGATACAGCGGGCAATTCTCCGGGAGGTAGCCGATCAGCGCCTGCGCCTGACGGCGCTGCGTGCCGATGTCATGGCCATGAATGGTCGCCGTGCCGGCGGTCGGCTCGAGATAGCCCGTCAGCATTTTCATGATGGTGGTCTTGCCGGCGCCGTTGTGCCCGAGCAGGCCGACGATCTCGCCGTCGCCGACCTCAAAGGAGACGTCGTCGACGGCGGTGAATGACCCGTATTGGCGGGTCAGGTGTTCGGCAGAGATCATGCGGGGCGTCGCTCCTGAGTTGGCCGTCGCAGCGCCGGGTCCTGATCGACATGCAGCATCGATCACCGGCGGCACGAGCGTCGGATGCAGCTGAAAGGATCTGGCCGACCGAACCGGCGGTCGTCAGCGTGGAAAGCTGAGGAGGTCGGGTGCGCTGAGCGCGACGGTTCAGAGCGGCCCGACCTGTGCGATGGGGAGAGTCGTCATCCGGAAGAGCACATCGTGCGACGAAGCCTTGTGCAACACCTTGGGAGGTCGTGAAACTGTGTTTCCGCCGTTCTGTTGTTGCGGCGTAACTAATCGGACGCGGTCGAATGAATCAAGCGGGGGCGGCCGCCCTGGATCGATCACGACCGGTCAATTGGATGTGAGCGGGCTAAGGCGAAAGCTCGCGCTGCGCTGACCGCGATCCGCGCCGGTGCGCATGACTTCGCCGCGGCTGCGTGTGGCCTGGTAACCTTTCTTGGTCCGCCATCGTACCGTCGAATGGCAGCATCAGGACACGCCGGCGGGAGGTATCCAATTGCATGTGAGGCGCCCGCGCATCGTGCGCATTACCCATCGTCCGAGCGGCGAGGTGATCGCCGAGGGGCCGGTCGGCCTCTGGGACATCACGCCGTTCGAGGGCAACTTCTATATCCGGCGGCGCTGCCTGAGAACGTGCCATCTTCGTCCGAACTGGATCCCCGGACTCTGCATCTACAAGTTCCTGTACGTGTGGCTCGACCTGAAGCTTCCGGACGGCCGGCGCGAGCCGTCGATCGGATGGCTGTACTGGCTGCCCAATCCGCTGTTTTTCTTCATCGCGTTCCGGCCGGCCGTTCCGCAGTCCTCGCCCGCCCTCGCCGTCGAGGAACGGGCGGGATGATTGTTGCGACACGGCGCGAGGTGATCGGCGGTGTGTTGACGGCGCTCATGGCAGGCGCCGGCCCCGCTTCGGCAGGGTCTGCTGACGACGAGGTCCCGGCCTTCGCAGCCGGCCGTCATCAGCTCACGCTGCTGCGGCCGCAGCAGAGCCTGCCGGCGCTGCGGCTGTTTCGCCTCGACGGCGGTACGCTCGATCTGGCCGCGCTGCGCGGCGCGCCAATCGTGCTGAACTTCTGGGCCTCGTGGTGTACGGCCTGCCGCATCGAGCTGCCGGAGCTCGATCGGCTCGCGCGCAGCGTCGGGCGCGAGCGCCTGCACGTCGTTGCGGTGTCCGAAGACCGCAGCGATCGCGACAGTGTCGGTCGTTTCGTGCGCTCGCTGCGGCTGACGTCGCTGCCGATCTGCCTCGATCCGAACGGGTACGTGGCGCAATCCGGTGACGGTCGCGGCAGGCCTGCGCCGTTCACGCTGTATGGCATGCCGATCACCTATCTGATCTCGGCTTCAGGACTGATCGTTGGATACCTCCCGGGTGCGGCCGACTGGTCGTCGTCGGCGGCGGCCGATCTGCTCGACTATCTCGGGCGCAACTGAATGATGAATCGCGAAGCAGACGACGTAACCTTCCAACGCACTGGAGCGAACCATCGTACAGGCGCGCCGATGGCCGCCAGACACCTGCAATGTCCGCAGGCTGAACCCGGAGAATGGAGGAACACGCATGTCCAATCGCACGCTGTCCGCAATGATCGTCGGTGCATTTGCGGTCGCTGCCGGCGCGCTCGCCGTCACATCCGCCTCGGCGGAGACGATGGCCAAGGGCGACATGGAAAAGATGATGAAGGCCAAGCAGGCCGAGACCATGAAGGCCATGAAGGACGGCAAGATGGAGAAATGCTTCGGCGTCGCGCTGAAGGGCCAGAACGACTGCTTCGCCGGCGCCGGCACGACCTGCGCGGGCACCAGCATGACCGACTATCAGGGCAATGCGTTCAAGCTTGAGCCCAAGGGCACCTGCACGACGATGCAGAGCCCCAAGGGGCCGGGTAGCCTGACGCCGAAGGCCTGAGACATTGCCGGCGGGCTGCTTGCAGCCCGCCATTTCTCTCGATCGGAGTCTTCGGGTGGCACGCGCACAATTCTCGACGGCCGGACGGATCCCCGCGCGGGGCGGCGTCGGCCTCAAGGCCGAGCACTATCGCGGCATCGTCGAAACGTGGCCCGATATCGGCTTCTTCGAGGTTCACGCCGAGAACTACATGGGCGCGGGCGGGCCACCGCACCACTATCTCACGGCTATTCGCGAGCGCTATCCGCTGTCGCTGCATGGAGTCGGATTGTCGATCGGTGCCGACCGCCCGCTCGACCAGGCCCATCTCGGCCGTCTCAAGCATCTGGTCGACCGCTACGAGCCGGGGCTGTTCTCGGAGCACCTGGCGTGGTCGACGCACGATACCGGTTTCCTCAACGATCTGCTTCCCGTTCCCTATACGGGCGAGACCCTGATCCGCGTCTGCGATCACATCGACGAGGTGCAGAGCGTGCTCGGCCGGCGGATGCTGCTGGAGAATCCATCGACCTATGTCGCGTTCGCCGAGAGCAACTGGTCCGAGCCCGACTTCATCGCCGAGATCGCGCGTCGCACCGGCTGCGGTCTCCTGCTCGACGTCAGCAACGTCCATGTCGCTGCGACCAATCAGCAGTGGGATCCGCATGGCTATCTTGCCGCCTTTCCGCTCGCGCAGGTGGTCGAGATCCATCTCGCCGGCCACGCCCGCGAAGCCGACGAGCACGGCAGGCCGCTGTTGATCGACACCCACGACCGGCCGGTCGACGACGTCGTCTGGTCGCTGTGTGCGCATGCGATCCGCGCGACCGGCCCGGTGCCGACATTGATCGAGTGGGACGCCGAGGTGCCGCCATGGCCGGTGCTCGCGGCGGAGGCGCGCCGGGCCGAGGCCATCATGCTCTCGCCGACGATGGAGGTGGCCTGTGACGCCGCCGCTTGCTGAACGTCTTGGCGGCTTTGCGCGCGCACTGCTCGATCCCGCGCAGCCGGTGCCTCCCGGCCTGGTTGGACCGGATGGGACGCCGAGCGGGCGCCGGTTCGGCGTCTATCGCAACAATGTCGTGGCCGGCTTGACGGCGACGCTGAAGGACGCCTATCCGGCGGTTCATCGCATCGTCGGGGAGGAGTTCTTCCAGGCCATGGCGCGCCGCCATCTGCTGTCCGAACTGCCGTGCTCGCCGATCCTGCTCGACTATGGCAGCGGCTTCGCGGCGTTCATTCGCGGCTTCGCACCGGCATCGGCACTGCCTTATCTGGCCGATCTCGCGGCGATCGAGCGCGCCTGGGCGGAGGCCTATCATGCGGCGGAAGCCCAGCCGGTCACACCTGCGGCTTTCGCCGCCCTAGCGCCGGCCGATCTGCCGGCTCTCCGCCTGCGCCTGCATCCATCCCTGCGGCTGGTCCGCTCGGCGTTTCCCGTGCTCACGGTCTGGCAGATGAATGTCGCGGAGGGAATTCCCGGCCCGGTCGATCTCGACGCGGGCGGCGAGGCGGTTCTGATCGTCCGTCCCGAGGCCGACGTCGTGGTTCGCGCGATCCCGTCGGGCAGTTTCGCGTTCGTTCAGGCCTTGTCGGCCGGGCGGTCGATGCTGAGGGCAGTCGACGATGCGCTGCGCGAGGACGCTGGCTTCGACCTCGCCGGCACCCTCCACGATCTGATCCATGGCGGAGCGGTGATCGGCTTCGACCGCGCGACGATGGGGGAGGCGTCATGAGCACGATCGCGGGCCGCCGGGCGCTCACCTTGGCCATGTCGGATGCGATCGATCGGCTCGCGCGACTGGCTCTCATCGTGGCGCCGCCGATGCTGCGCATCGCGCTCGCGGTGCCGTTCTTCAAATCCGGACTCACCAAATGGGATGGCTTGCTGTCGCTGTCGCCGTCCGCGGTGTATCTGTTCGAGGACGAATTCAAGCTTCACCTGTTCGGACAGACCTATGACTTTCCCTGGCCCGCAGCCTTCGCTCATCTCGATGGCGTGGCCGAGATCGTGCTGCCGGTGCTCCTGGTGGTCGGGCTGGCGACCAGGGTCAGCGCGCTCGGGCTGTTGGTCATGACCGCCTTCATCCAGCTCGTCGTCCCGGATGGCTGGGCCAATTTTCATCTGCCCTGGGCTGCGATGGCGGTTGCGATCATCGCGCTCGGGCACGGGCCCTTCAGCGTCGATCAACTCGTCGTGCCGCTCGGTCGAAAACTGGAGAGCGCCGATGGGCAGTGACCAGAGCGCTCCTGCGCCGCGGCTGAGGCTCGTCGCGGTGGACGCGCAGAGCGGGGCGGACGTCAAGCCGGGACGCCGCGCGCTCGATTGGGCGATTCTGATGGCGCATGCCCAGGAGGGCGATCGTGTCGCCTATCAGCGGCTGCTGGAGGAGATCACGCCCTACCTTCGCTCTCTCGCGGCGCGGCACTGCAGGCAGCGCAGCGACATCGAGGATGCGGTGCAGGACGTGCTGTTGACCATCCACTCGATCCGCCACACCTATGATCCGACGCGCCCGTTCGCGCCGTGGCTGGTGACCATCACCAACCGTCGCCTGATCGACCGAGTACGGCGGCAGTCGCGCCAATGGCGGCGCGAGACTGTGCTGTCTCCCGAGCACGAGATCGCAGCCGAGCCCGAGACCGGCGTGGAGGCGGCGCCCGACCGCCGCGAATTGGAGCTGGCGATCGACAATCTCCCGCCAGCGCAGCAGCAGGCCGTGCGGCTGTTGAAGCTCAGGGAGCTGTCGCTCAAGGAGGCCTCGGCGGCAACCGGAATGTCCACGACCTCATTGAAGGTGAACATGCACCGCGCTCTGAAGAGCCTTCAGAAGCTGCTCATTCCGCGGAACGAGCCATGATCAAGACCGACGATCTGATCAACTCTCTTGCGACTGACATGCGGCCCGTGAAGCGGCTGCGGCCCCCGCTGTTGCGCGCCTGCACTTGGCTGATCGGGGCCGGTGCCGTGGTGGCGCTGCTCGCCGTCAACCAGGGGATCCGTCCAGATCTGGTGCAGCGTCTGCACGATGCGCCATTCGTGACCAGCCTCGTCGGCTCGATCCTGACCGGCGTGCTGGCCGCGATTGCGGCATTCCTGGTCAGCCTTCCCGACCGCTCGCGGTGGTGGATGCTGCTGCCGCTGCCGGCGCTGGCGCTATGGCTGTCCAACATCGGCTATCAGTGCCTCACCGACTGGGTTGCGGTCGGTCCAGACGGCATGAGCCCCGGCGAGGCGGCCCGCTGCTTCACGACGCTCGCCGTGACGAGCCTGCCGTTGTCGCTGGCCCTGCTGGTGATGCTGCGCTACGCGGCGCGGCTGCGGCCGACCATCGTCGCCTTGACCGGCGGCGTCGCCGTATCTGCGATCACGTCGACGGCGCTCGCTCTGTTTCATACGATCGACGCCTCGGTGATGATCCTGATGTGGAACGTCGGAACGGCTGTCCTGCTGATCGGTGCGGGCGGCCTGTTCGGCCGTCGCATGTTCGGCTGGGTCGCGCCGCGCGTCTTCGCGCACGACTGAGCTCGCCGTTCGTCGACCGACGCGGACCGGTAACCTTCGTCGTGCCTGGAGCGAACAGTCCGCGGGCTCGGGCGCAGATAGCCCTGTCGCGACGCGCATCGCGCGTCGATGTTCACGGACGCGAGGAGAATGAGACCATGCAACGATCGAACCCCCTAGCCGGGTGGACAAGTGCGGCGCTGATGCTGGCGGCGCTCGCGCCGTCCGGCGCCAGCCGGGCCGCCGATGCGACCCATCTTTCGTTCGTCACGCACGCGGCGTTCTTCTCGGCGGAGACGAAGCAGCCGAAGCCGCTCGATCCCCATGCCTTCGTCGCCGACGCCGCGGCGCCGGCCGCTGTCGGTCCGCAGAACATTTCCCACGTCGCGGGGGTCCGGCCGGCCTTGATCGAACAGGATGCGAAGACCGCCGTTGTCGCCAACGCGAAGGGCGAGCCGGAACGACGAATGATTTTGTGGCCGGAGCGAACGGCAAAGCGAAGCTGACGATCGTCGCGCCACAGCCGCTGACCATGACAACGCCGTGCTGCTGGTCTATCACAGCGACGGACCGCCGCTTCGTCCGGCAGCGTCTCGATGGTCGCCAATACCTTCTCGACGTTGCGCAGCAGTTCGAGCGACGGCGGCAGCATCGAGATCTGCTCGCGCCTGACGAGCTGCTTCACCCACCAGAAGCGGGTCATGTGCCTGATCGAGATCCGCCAACGGCTTGCCGGCGCCGGCAGATTGTCGAATGCGCCATGGTCCTGGGCAGATGCGGATCTGCACCTCGACCCAGGACTCGCAGCTCGCGGTCAGTGGCTTACGCTCCGTCATGCCCGGCCGGACCTTTTTTGTCGCATCGACGGCACGAGGCCATCACCGGACGAGATCGGCGGCAAAAATAGTGATTGCTGTTTTTCAGAAATCATGCTTATATCCGGTATCCCGCCTCGAGCAGAGGGACGTACGCGTCGTCACGAACGTGGAGGCGGGCTGCGATGGACGTGACGGCTGTGCCGACGAGCGCAGGCGTTACGTACGGCGAAGTCGTGTGGTCCTGGCCTCTCGGCGCTGAGGTCTGCGCAACGCGCCAAAGGCGCGTTGTCGCAAAATGGGGGCAAGAGAGCCGATCCCCAGGGAGAGCACGAAGGACACCGTTAAAACCGATCGCGCGGGGAAGGCCGGGTCTGTCCGGCTGTACCTGTGGTACCTGCCGCCTGCATTCTTTTGAGCAGGCGGGCCACGGGCCTCAGCCGAGGTCCGGCCTTCCTCGCGCCCTCTCGTTGTTCAGAGGGACACGAATGCTGCATCACCCGGGCACGACGTGCCGCGGGATGAAAGATGCTTATCAGTTCGCCTCCGTGATGAGGTCGAAGGTGTCGACATCTACTCAACTGTCGTCCCGGACAAGCGCGCGACGCGCGCGCCGATCCGGGATCCATAACCCCAGGGAGATGTGCGAGGCACGATGGTCGACCATTCTCGCCCAGCCACATCCGCCGCGGCGTATGGATCCCGGGTCGGCGTCCGCCAACGCTCCGCGTTGTCGGACTTGCCCGGGACGACATCGAATGCTTGGCGCGTTTTGGACTTCATCACCAGCAATGTGAGTTTTGCAGCGCTGCTCCGATCCATGTATTCAGCAGCCGCGCAACACGGAGGAAATGCACATGACCAAGACCGCCACCGAGATCGAGGACGACCGTCAGATCCGCGAACTGTTGCAGAACTGGGCGATCTGGCGCGATGCCGGTGATTGGGAGCGTTTCCGCACGGTGTGGCATCCGGATGGGCGGATGATGGCGACGTGGACGCAGGGCACCGGTGACGAGTTCATCGAGATCAGCAAGGCGGCCTGGGCCAAGGGTGTCAACATCCTGCACTTTCTCGGCGGCATCTCGGTCGATCTCGCCGGCCATCGCGCGATCTCCCAGACCAAGATGACGATCTCACAGCGGGCCGAGGTCGAAGGCGTCGTGTGCGACGTGCTCTGCACCGGCCGCTTCTACGACTTCCTCGAGAAGCGCGCGGGCAAATGGGGCATCGTGCTGCGCCAGCCGATCTACGAGAAGGATCGCATGGACCCGGTGACGCCGGGCGCGGTGCCGGCGCTGGATCGCGCGCTGCTGGAGCAATTTCCCGTGGGGTATCGGCATCTCGCCTATCTGCAGACGCGCATCGGCTACACGGTGAAGCGCGACATGCCCGGGCTGAAGGGGCCGGAGGTCGAAGCGCTCTATGCGCGCGGCGCCGCGTGGCTGCGGGGCGAGGGGCTGTGATCATCGGCCCCTGCGTCGCCGGTGCCGCGCTCCGAACGGAACAGCTCTCGCCGAGGGGGCTGATCCGGCGGATCTCTGGGGCCGTTACCGAGCGGGTGAGTCTTTTCGGAGTGCCTAGCGGAATCAGCGCAAGTGCTTGAATCAGAAGGGATTGTCTGTCAGCCTTGTTCCTTGGAGCGGAACCGTCGTGCGGCTGTATACAGGATTGGCGGTTTTCCGCCGGGAGAAGGCGGAACTTGCGCCTCCTCCCCCGTTTGATGTATACAATGACCAGCTAGAAGTATACCGCCACGAGGACACGCCATGGCCGCTTCTTTTCCGATGAATGCCTGGTACGCCGCGGCCTGGGACGCCGAGGTCAAGCAGGCCCTGCTGCCGCGGACGATCTGCGGCAAGCACGTCGTGATGTTCCGCAAGGCCGACGGCACCATCGCCGCGCTCGAAGATGCCTGCTGGCACCGGCTGGTGCCGCTGTCCAAGGGCCGGCTGGAAGGCGACACCGTCGTTTGCGGCTATCACGGCTTGAAATTCAGCCCGCAGGGCCGCTGCACCTTCATGCCGTCGCAGGAGACCATCAACCCCTCGGCCTGCGTACGTGCCTATCCGGCGGTCGAGCGGCATCGGTTCATCTGGCTGTGGATGGGCGATCCGGCGCTGGCCGATCCGGCTGCCATTCCCGACATGCACTGGAATCACGATCCGGCCTGGGCCGGCGATGGCAAGACCATCCACGTCAAATGCGACTACCGGCTGGTGGTCGACAATCTGATGGACCTCACGCACGAGACCTTCGTGCACGGCTCGTCGATCGGCAACGACGCGGTGGCGGAAGCGCCGTTCGACGTCACCCATGGCGAGCGCACCGCGACCGTGACGCGCTGGATGCGCGGCATCGAGCCGCCGCCGTTCTGGGCGAAGCAGCTCGGCAAGCCCGGTCTGGTGGACCGCTGGCAGATCATCCGCTTCGAAGCGCCGTGCACGGTGACGATCGACGTCGGCGTCGCACCGGCCGGCACGGGCGCGCCGGAGGGCGACCGCTCGCAGGGCGTCAACGGCATGGTGCTCAACACCATCACGCCGGAGACCGACAAGACCTGCCACTATTTCTGGGCGTTCGCCCGCAACTACCAGCTCCCCGAGCAGCGGCTGACGACGGAGATCCGCGAGGGCGTGTCGGGCATCTTCCGCGAAGACGAGCTGATCCTGGAAGCGCAGCAGCGCGCGATGGACGAGAATCCGGGACGCGTGTTCTACAACCTCAACATCGATGCAGGCGCAATGTGGGCACGGCGGATCATCGATCGGATGATCGCGCGCGAAACGCCGCTGCGTGAAGCCGCGGAGTAGAATGGAATGGCCGAGCGTGACAGCGAGCGTTCGATCTCGCAGACCGTACGTGCGCAGCTCACCTTGCGCGACCTGATCCTCACCGGCGGCTTGCGCCCCGGCGAGCGCATCTCCGAGCTGCAGGCGGTGGAGGCCGCCGGCGTCTCGCGCACGCCGGTGCGCATGGCGTTGGTGCGGCTCGAGGAGGAGGGGCTGCTGGAGGCCATTCCGTCCGGCGGCTTCATGGTGAAATCGTTCTCCGAGCGCGACGTGCTCGACTCCATCGAGGTGCGCGGCACGATGGAAGGACTGGCGGCGCGGCTCGCCGCCGAGCGCGGCGTGTCCGTGCGCGACACCGAGCCGATGCGCGAGTGCCTCGCCCAGATCGACGAGCTGATCGCGCCGGCCGAGCTCTCGTTCGACGCGTTCTCGGCCTATGTGGCGCTGAACGCGCGCTTTCATGCCCTGCTGGCCGAACTGTCGCGCAGCCCGCCGGTGATCCGCCAGGTCGACCGCGCCAGCGCGCTGCCGTTCGCCTCGCCGAGCGGCTTCGTGATGGCGCAATCGGCGCTGCCGGAGGCGCGTCACATCCTGGTGGTCGCGCAGGAGCATCACCGCATCGTCATCGATGCGATCGAGAACCGCGAGGGCGCCCGCGCCGAGAGCATCATGCGCGAGCATGCCCGGCTGGCGGCCCGCAACCTGCGGCTCGCCGTGAAGGCGCGTGGTCCGATGGACCTGGTGCCCGCGGCGGTGCTGATCAAGACGCAGATCAACGGCTGAGGAGGCGATCATGCGTTTCCAGGACAATTGGTCGCCTGCGACCCTGGTCTCGACACGCGACCTTGCGCCGGGCATCCGCGAATTCATCCTGCGGCCCGACGGCTACGTCTGCGCGCCCTATCCGGTCGGCAGCCACATCAAGGTCGGCGTCCTCGCCGCCGGCCAGCCCGATGTCCGCTCCTATTCGCTGGTCGGCGAGGCGGACCCGCGTGGCTACCGGATCGCCGTGCGCTTCGCCGAGGATTCCCGCGGCGGGTCGCGCTATCTGTGGTCGCTGCAGCCCGGCGCCCGGCTGGATGTGGCGAGCCCGACCTCGCTGCTGCAGGTCGATTGGCAGCGTCCGCATTATTGTCTGGTCGCCGGCGGCATCGGCATCACGCCGCTGGTCGGAGCAGCGCACGCGCTGCTGCGCAAGACGCCGAACGTCTCGCTGCACTATGCGGTGCGATCGCGCGGTGATGCGGCCTATGTCGATGAGCTCGCGGCGCTGCTCGGCGACCGTCTCACGGTGTATGCCGCGGACCAGTCGCAGCGGCTTGACCTGTCCGATCTTTTTTCGAGTCTGCCGTCCGGAGCAGCCGTGCTGTTCTGCGGACCGATGCGGATGCTGGATGCCGCGCGCAGCGCGTGGGCGGCGTGCGGCCGCGTGCCGGCCGATCTCAGCTATGAAACGTTCGGATCGAGCGGCCGGCTGTCGACCGAGCCGTTCAAGGTCCGGCTGCGCGACAGCGGCGAGGAGATCGTTGTGCCGCGCGACCGCTCGATGCTCGACGTGCTGAATGCCGCCGGCCACGAGGTCATGGCGGATTGCCGGCGCGGCGAGTGCGGCGTCTGCGCGGTCGACGTGGTCGAAGTCGAGGGCGAGATCGATCATCGCGACGTGTTCTTCAGCGCCGAGCAGAAGCACGACAGCCGCAAGCTCTGCGCCTGCGTTTCCCGCGCCCACGGCGTGGTCACGATCGACACGCTGGAGCGGGCCGACGCGCTGTGAGTGCGCCGCCGGCTACTTGTCGGCGAGGCTGACCGGCGTCGCCGAAGGCGGCTTGCCTGAGGACTTCCGGCCGCTCTGCTGCGCTGCGACGGCGGCGCGTGCGGCCTTCAGACGTGCATCGGTCTCCTTGTCGGCCAACAGCGCGTCGGTGAGGTTCGCTTCGGCGGTGTATGCCGCCTCGGCCGCGGCCTTGGCCGCCGCGATGTTGGCTGCGGTGGGATTGGCCTTCGCCAGCGCCTCCGCCACGTCGCGGTCGGAAATGGCCTTCTCGTTGGCCGCCAGCGCGGCATCGAGATTGGCGTCGGCGACCGTCTCGGCAGCATCGGCAGCCGCCAACGTCGCCGCGGCGGGACTGAGCGGCGGCCGGGGGCGCAATGGTTTCGCTACCGCCTGCGGCTTGACGGCCTGAGCCTGGGGCGGGAGCGCGGGCCGAGAGGATGGTGGCAGTGCCGTTGGCTGCTGGATGGGAGGCGGCTGGAGCGATGGCATGGTCGGTACGAGCCCGATCGGCACCATCCGCGCAAACGAGCTGCGCGCGTCGCGCATCAGGCCGCCCATGATGTCGTCGAGCGGGTCGGCCATCGCGGTCCCGCTCGCCGCTGCGCCAGCAAGCATGCCGATCGCGGCGGCGACGTTCCTCGACGTGATGCAGACGGCCATCGGAGCCTCCCTCGCGACGAAATCGGGCCAGCCGACCCCCGGCGCTCACCGCCTGCCTTATTCCGGAAATGGGTTTGCAGGGTGGCGCCATCGTGGAGCGGTCGCGCCTGACATGCGCCGCATCTGCCACATTGGGCTTTCAGGCGAGCTCCTCGCGCACCCGCGCCGCCGCCGCGCACATCGCCTTCAATTTCCCGAAAGCGGTCGCACGCGGCAGATATTTCATGCCACAGTCCGGCGCCACGACCAGCCGCTCCGGCGCCACCACTTTGAGGCCGTTGCGGATGCGCTCGGCGACGACCGCGACCGGCTCGACCTCGGGATTGCCGAGATCGAGGACGCCTAGCACGATGGTCTTGGTCGAGAGATCCCTGAGAACGCCGAGGTCGAGCCGCGGCTGCGCCGCCTCGATAGCGATCTGCGCGGCGTGGCAATCGGCAAGCTCGGCCAGGAACGCATATCCGCTCGGTTTGCTGGAGCCCGGCACGATGGCGGCATAACCGAAGCAGACGTGAACGATGGTGGGCACCGTAATATGATCCAGAGCCCGGTTGATCGCTTTGACGGCATAGCGCCGCGCCGCCTGCGGATTGTTGCGGACCCAGGGCTCGTCGAGCTGGATGACGTCGGCGCCGGCGCGTTGCAGGTCGCGGGCCTCGGCATTGACGACCTCGGCGAAAGCCATGGCGAGTGCCTCGTCGTCGCCGTAGAAATCGTCCTGGGCCTGCTGGCTCAATGTGAACGGCCCGGGCAGCGTGATCTTGGCGGCACGCTTGGTGTTATGGCGGAGGAACTCCATGTCGCGCAGCTCGACCGGGTGCGTCCGCGTGATCGGACCGGCGACGCGCGGCACTGGCGTCTTGATCCCGGACGGCGAGATGATGATGGCGGGATTGTCGGCATCGACGCCGTCGAGCGCGGTCGCGAACCGGTTGGAGTAGCTTTCGCGCCGGATCTCGCCATCCGATACGATGTCGATCCCCGCCTGTTCCATGTCGTGGATCGCGACGATGGTCGCATCGTCCTGAGCGTCGTCGAGCAGCGGCCGGGGAATGCGCCACATGCCCTGCATGCGAATGCGGGGAACGGACTTCGAGAGCATTGCGCGATCAACCAGCCAATCCGGCTGCGGGTAGCTTCCGACCACGGTGGTCGGCAGGAGATGTCGAGGCATATTCACGCAGTGGCCCTCCCGCGGGTCCGACGGTCATCTCGGCGCCAGAATACAACCTAGCGTTTTGTTCGTCTTCGGATCGTCATGGAAATAATTCGCATTTTCTGCAGTTTATCAGTTCATCCTTCGTCACGAGGCGGCATCACCGATGCAACACATCCTGATCCTCAACTCCGGCTCATCCTCGATCAAGTTCGCCTTGTTCGAGGAAGATGCCGACCTTGTGGAGACCGTGTATGGCCAGATCGAAGGGCTTGGCAGTGCCGCGCCGCATCTCGAAGCGAAGCTGAGGGGCGCTCCGCTGGCCGATGAACGCCTCAATGCAGCGAGCGCCACCGATCACGAGGCGGCTCTCGGCGTCGTGCTCGAGGTACTGCAGCGCGCCATCGGGCGCACCGAAGTCGACGCCGTCGGTCATCGCGTCGTCCATGGCGGGCTCGCTTTCAAGCAGCCGATCGTCGTCAATGACGATGTTCTGAATGACCTGCAGAAGCTCATTCCGCTCGCGCCGTTGCACCAGCCTCACAATCTCTCCGGTATCCGCGCCGCCCATCGCGCCTTTCCTGGCGCCGTGCAGGTCGCATGTTTCGACACGGCGTTCCATCGTTCGCACCCCTGGGTCAATGATACCTATGCCTTGCCGCGTGAGTTCTACGACCAAGGCATCCGCCGCTACGGCTTTCACGGCCTATCCTATGAATACGTCGTTTCGCGATTGAAGGAGATCGCTCCGCTCGACGAGAAGGGCCGGGTGGTCGTGATGCATCTCGGCAACGGCGCCTCGATGTGTGCGATCCGGGATGGGCAGAGCATCGGTTCGTCGATGGGCTTCACGGCACTCGACGGCCTGCCGATGGGCACGCGCTGCGGTCAGCTCGACCCTGGCGTCGTTCTCTATCTGCTTCAGGAGAAGCGCATGACGGCTGAGGCGGTCACCGATCTCCTCTACAATCATTCGGGCCTGAAGGGATTGTCGGGATTGTCGCAGGACATGCGCGAATTGGAGGCCGCCGGCACGCCGGAGGCGCGGCAGGCGATCGACTACTTCGTCGACCGCATCAGGCGCGAACTCGGCGCCATGACCGCGGTCCTCTCGGGCATCGACGCGGTCGTGTTCTGCGGCGGTATCGGCGAGCACGCATGGCACATTCGCCAGCGCGTCTGCCAAGGCTTCGAATGGCTCGGGATCGCGCTGGACGAGGACCGCAATCGTGCGAACCATTCCTTGATATCTTCGGATCGATCGCGGGTGCGCGTGCGCGTGGTCCACACCAATGAGGAAATGATGATCGCGCGGCACGCCGCGCGCCTGCTGAGGCCGCAATGACTGAGATGGCCGACCAGACCTGCTGATTTGCCGCTTGCATGTCCTTGCTTTTTGGTATCATCGAGGATGAAAGAACAACAAGGCCGGTGGGGAAGCGATGGAAGGCAGCGTGGTGTTGCGTGAGGCGGACATCGAGTTCGACTACGTCGTGGTCGGTGCCGGCTCGGCCGGCTGCGTTCTCGCCAACAGGCTCAGCAGCGACGGCAAGCACACGGTGCTGCTGCTCGAGGCGGGTCCAAAGGACACCAACATCTGGATCCACGTCCCGCTCGGCTACGGCAAGCTGTTCAAGGAAAAGACCGTCAACTGGATGTACCAGACCGAGCCGGAGCCCGGACTCGACGGCCGCTCCGTGTTCCAGCCGCGCGGCAAGGTGCTCGGTGGCTCCAGCTCGATCAACGGCCTGCTCTACGTGCGCGGCCAGCACGAGGATTACGACCGCTGGCGCCAGCGCGGCAATGTCGGCTGGGGCTATGACGACGTGCTGCCCTATTTCAAGCGGGCGGAAAATCAGTCCCGCGGCGCCAATGACTACCACGGCGTCGACGGCCCGCTGCCGGTGTCCGACTGGCGGCACGAGGACCCCTTGTCTGAAGCCTTCGTGAAAGCGGCGGTCGAGGCCGGGTTGCCCTTCAATGGCGACTTCAATGGTGCGAGCCAGGAGGGGGCGGGGTTCTTCCAGACGACGACCCGTCGCGGCCGCCGCGCCAGCAGCGCGGCCTCCTACCTGCGGCCGGCGCTCGGCCGCAGCAACCTCCACGTCGAGACCGACGCGCTGGCCCAGCGGATTTTGTTCGAGGGGCGCCGGGCCCGCGGCGTCACGTTCAGCCAGCGCGGCCGAATGCGGACGGCCCGCGCTCGCAAGGAGATTCTGGTGTCGAGCGGCGCCTACAACTCGCCGCAACTGCTGCAGCTGTCCGGGGTCGGTCCGGCCGAGCTGTTGAAGCAGCACGGCCTCGACGTGGTCCTCGATGCGCCCGGTGTCGGAAGTGACCTGCAGGACCATCTGCAGGTGCGCATCGTGATGCGCTGCAGCCAGCGCATCACACTGAACGACATCGTCAACAATCCGGTGCGCAAGGTGCTGGCTGGCGTACGCTATGCGGCCTTCCGCAACGGTCCGCTGACGATCGCTGCGGGTACGGCCGGCGCGTTCTTCAAGACCGATCCGCGGCTCGTGAGCCCGGACATCCAGATCCACTTCATCCCGTTCTCGACCGACAAGATGGGCGAGAAGTTGCACACCTTCTCCGGCTTCACCGCCTCGGTCTGCCAGCTCAGGCCCGAAAGCCGCGGTTCGCTGCGGATCAGGAGCGCGGATCCAACGGTGCCGCCGGAAATCCGCATCAATTATCTCGCCAGTGAAATTGACCGGCGGGCCAACATCGAGGGCCTCCGGATCCTGCGGAAAATCCTGGCGGCACCGGCGCTGAAGCCGTATGTCTCGGATGAAGCCTATCCCGGGTCCAAGATCGTGAGCGATGACGACATCCTGGCCTATTGCCGGCAGACCGGCAGCACGATCTACCATCCGACCTCGACCTGCCGGATGGGGACCGATGCTGCCGCCGTGGTCGATCAACGCCTGCGGGTGCGCGGCGTCGACGGCCTGCGCGTGGTCGATGCCTCGATCATGCCGGATCTGGTTTCGGGCAACACCAACGCGCCGGTCATCATGATCGCGGAGAAGGCCTCCGACATGATCTTGCAGGACGCGCGCTGACGCAGGAATGAGTTCGTGACACGTTTCCGGATCGGCACCCGCAAGAGCACGATGGCCTTGGCGCAGACGGAGGAGATCGCCCGTCGGCTGCAGGCGGCGATTCCGTCGCTCGACATCGAGATCGTCAAGTTCGAGACGACGGGCGATTCCGACCAGACCAGCAAGCTGCTCACCCACGGCGGCAAGGGTGGCGCGTTCGTGGCCGAGATCCGCCGTGCCATGCTGGACGGCCGGCTGCATGCAGCGATGCACTCGCTGAAGGACATGCCGGGCAATGAGGAGACGCCCGGTCTGGTGGTTGCCGCGCTGCTGTCGCGCGATCCGCCGGGCGACGTGCTGGTGCTGCGGCGCGGGCTGTCGCTGGACCAATTCCGCAACGATGGCGGCCGGGGCTTCAAGATCGGCACCAATGCCGTGCGCCGGGCCGCCTATGCGCGGCGGCTGTTTCCGCACGCCGAGCTGATCCATTTCCGCGGCGCGGCCGACACCCGCATCCGCAAGCTCGACAATGGCGAGCTGCAGCGGCTGCCGGATGGCGGCGCCGTGGGACCGGCCGATGCGCTGATCATGGCGCGCTCCGGGCTGGAGCGGGTCGGTCTTTCTGATCGCGCCTCGTACGACTTCCCGGTCGCCGACATGCTGCCGGCGGTCGGGCAGGGCATCGTCGCCGTCGAGTGCCCTGCCTCCGATTGGGAGACGCGGCGCATCCTGGCGACGATCGACGATGCAGCGGCGCGGACCTGCGCCGACGCCGAGCGCGAGGTGCTGTGGGTGCTCAACGGCCACTGCAACTCGCCGATCGCAGGATTTTCGACCATCGACGGCGAACAGCTGACGCTGACCGCCTCGGTGCTCGACGAGGACGGCGGCCGCTTCATTGAAGCACAGCGCTCGGCGCCGGCGGATCGTCCGCGCGAGCTCGGCCGGGCGGTCGGGCTCGAGCTGCTCGCCAACGGCGCGGCCGAGCTGATCGAGCGCAGCCGGCCGCGCTAGCAAGTCATCCCTTGTAGGCGCGCACCCGCGCCAGCATCTGCTCCACATGGGCGATCGGCGTCTCCGGCAGGATGCCGTGGCCGAGGTTGAAGATGTGCCGTCCACCGGAATAGCTCGCCAGCACGTCATCGACCGCCTGGTCGAGCGCCGCGCCCCCAGTGAGCAGCGCCAGCGGATCGAGATTGCCCTGCACCGCGACCTTGCTCTGCACCCGCTCGCGCACGAGGCCCGGCTCCGCCGTCCAGTCGATGCTGACGGCATCGATTCCGGTCTCGGCGACGTAGCCCGGCAGCAATGCACCGGCGCCGCGCGGAAAGCCGATGATCTTCGCATCCGGCCGCGCCTTGCGCACGCCCTCGACGATGCGTCGCGTCGGCGCGACGGACCAGCGCGCGAACTCGCGCGGCGACAGCACCCCGGCCCAGGTGTCGAAGATCTGCAGCGCGTCGGCTCCGGCCTCCAGCTGCTTCAAGAGATAGCCGATCGAGCTGTCGACCAGCGCGTCGATGATCGCGCCGAACGCCTCGGGATGGCGATAGGCCAGCAGCCGCGCCGGTGCCTGGTCGGGCGTGCCTTGGCCCGCGACCATGTAGGTCGCGACCGTCCACGGGGCGCCGCAAAAGCCGATCAGGGCAGTGCTCGGTGGCAGCTCGGCCCGCACCCGGCGCAGCGCCTCGAACACCGCTTGCAGCTTCGACAAATCTGCCTTCGCCGACAGCGTCGCGATCTTCTCCGGCGTATCGAGCGGGTCGAGCCGCGGGCCCTCGCCGACCTCGAAGCGGACGCTGCGGCCGAGCGCATGCGGGATCACCAGAATGTCGGAAAAGATGATTGCCGCATCGAAGCCGAAGCGCCGGATCGGCTGCAGCGTGACTTCGGCTGCGAGCTCAGGATTGAAGCAGAGGTCGAGAAAGCCGCCGGCCTTGGCGCGGACCTCGCGGTACTCCGGCAAATAGCGGCCGGCCTGCCGCATCATCCAGACCGGAGGCACGCTCTGGCGCCGACCGGCCAGCACGTCGATGAAAGGCTTGTTCACGGCAGTCTCACTCACGCTCGGGCTCCGCAACCTTCGGGAACAGTTTACCGTCCGTGATACATGCCCACGCGGTTCCGGCCAAGGTCATATCGGCTCGGGAATCGCCGGAGATGCGATCGTCCCCACAGTTGCGGGACGTCACATCGAGGGGAACACGTCCGCCGCCCCTGCGTTGTCGTTCCACAGGGAGATTCATCATGGCTGAGAAATTCAATCCCGCGCCGCACGACAAGCACGCGGTCGATCCGCGCGAAGCTGCGCGTCTCGACCGTGCGACTGCAACGCAGCTCGACAAGGGACTGATGGACACGTTTCCGGCATCGGATCCGGTGAGCCTGCAGCAGCCCTCGACGACCCGCGTGAAGGGCGATGACATTGACCTGGACCATTCGCCATCGCTTTGGGAAAAGGTGCGATCGGTGTTCGTTCGCTGAACTAACAGGCTGAATGCCCGCCTCGAGCGTGGCGCCGCCGTTGTTTGTCCGTAGTAGTACGGGAGCGGCCGTAGTCTTACGGGTCGGTGCGGACGCCTTCGGACCAATCGCATTTCAGAGTTAAATAAGATGTCCATGGGACTCTCGCGGCGTCCGGAGAGTCCCGCGGAATGGACATTGGTGCGACCAGAGTTGATCGAAGCCGCCTGCCGATGTGGGCGGCTGGCGTGCTCGCGCTCGTGTCGGTCACGATTCTCGCTTACAGCGTCTGGGGCGAATGGACTTCCCGACAGGCGGAGGTGCGCAATGCCGAAACCGATCTCGGCAACCTCGCTCACTCGCTCACCCAGCACGTCGAGGATACCTTCGAGCTTGCGGATTCGCTGTTGCGCGGCGTCGTCGCCGCGCTCGAGACCGATGACGGCAAGCCCGGTGCGATCGCCCGACTGCAGACGATTCTGAAGACGAGGAAGGCCAATCTCGGCCGCATCCGGGGCATCTTCGCCTATGGCGAAAACGGCGACTGGCTTGCCACCACCGAGGACGTCACGCTCACCAACTACAACAATGCCGATCGCGACTACTTCGCACACCACAGGATTTCGGCCGATCGCTCGCTGCTGATCGGTCGTCCGGTGCAGAGCAGGGCCGGCGGTCAATGGGTCATCACCCTGTCGCGGCGCTGGAATCACGCGGATGGCCGGTTCGGCGGCGTCGTGCTGGCAACCATCGACGTTGCCTATTTTGCTCAGTTCTACCGTCAGTTTGCCGTCGGTCGTCAGGGCACGATCAGCCTGATGAGCCGTGACGGAGCCGTCCTCGCCGACAATGCGGAACCGGACCCGCAGACGCTTGGGCACCCCATACCTGAAGCGATACCCTATCATCCGGCGTCGGGGCCGTTGCATTTCCGGCGGCTCGGCGAACCGTCCGAACGCATCGGGTTCTATCAGCACGCGCAGCGCTATCCGTTCCTCATTCTCGTGACGCGCACCGAGGCGGAGGTCCTGGCGGAATGGACGCGTGACGCGCTGGTCCGGCTGACGGTGCTGGTCTGTCTGGTTGCGCTGGTCATCGCGATCGGCATCTTCCTCGCGAAGCAGTTGCTGCAGCGGCAGCAGCTCGCCGCGGCGCTGGCGGCAAAGGAGGAGAACTTCAGGTTGCTCGCCGAAGGCTCCAGCGACATCGTGACGCGGATCGAGCTGGACGACTGCATCGGCTACGTTTCGCCGTCGACCATGCGCGTGCTGGGCTGGCACCCGTCGCAGCTCCTGGGCAAGCGCGCGCTGTCCGGTGTGCATCCGCTCGATCGCCCGCAACTGCAGGAGATCCTCGATCAGCTCAGGAGGGGCGCCGTCGACGAGGCGCGCGCCACCTATCGCATGCGTCGCCGCGACAAATCTGAGATCTGGGTCGAGACCACGATCCGCGCCACCCGTCAGCCGGATGGCGCGCTCGACGGCTTCGTCGCCGTCACCCGCGACGTGACGCAGCAGAAGACGCTGCAGGGCCGGCTCGAGACGCTGGCCATCGAGGACGGCCTCACCGGGCTCGCCAACCGCCGCCGGTTCGACGAGCGGCTGCTGGAGGAGTGGGGCAGGGCCTACCGCGACAAGACTTCGCTGGCGCTGCTGATGATCGACATCGACCACTTCAAGGCCTTCAACGACGCCTATGGCCACCCGGCCGGCGACGAATGCCTGCACACCGTGGCCGGCATTCTGGCCGACGAGGCGCAGCGCAGCTCGGATCTGGCGGCCCGCTACGGCGGCGAGGAGTTCGCCGTCCTGCTGCCGAACACCGATGCCGGGGGCTGCGCCAGGCTCGGCGAGCGGATCAGGCGGGCACTGCACGAGGCCCGCATCGTCCACGATCACAACCCGGTGGGCATCGTCACCGCCAGCATCGGCGGCGCGGTGTGCCGGCCGGGCTTCGAGCGCTCCGCCGGCCCGGCCTCGCTGATCGAGGCGGCCGACCGCGCGCTCTATGCCGCCAAGGACGCCGGCCGCGACCGCCTGATCATGGCCGGCGAGGTGATCGATCTGCCCGCCGGCAAGGCGCCGGCGACCGTCCCGGCCTGAGATCGCCGCCCGCTCAGTAGTGCGGCGGAGGCTCATTGCGCGGCCCCTCGGCGTTGCCTTGCGCGTCCTCGAGCCGCTCGACCAGCAGGGCGATCCGCCGCTTCAGCGCGTCGATCTCGCGCCACTGCGCAGTGATGGTCTGGTTCAGCGTCTCGATCGTGTCGTCCTGGAAGGTGAGGCGCATCTCCAGCGTGTCGATCCGCTCGCCGAGTTCCGCGTTTGATGGCTCAGAACTGCTCATCGCGTGCGCCCTCCGGAGCGGCCTTGATGGTGGCCTCGCTGTGCTCCCGCAGCCCGTGACCGAGCGCCACCCGTTCGTCGAACACGAAACAGCCGCCGCGCCAGCGGCTCTCGGATTCCGGGATCTCCTCAAGATACTTCAGGATGCCCCCCTTGAGGTGGTAGACCTCGGAAAAACCGCGCGCCAGCAGCAGCGCGCTCGCCTTCTCGCAGCGGATGCCGCCGGTGCAGAACATCGCGATCCGCTTGTGCCTGGCAGGATCGAGTGCGCGTTCTGCAAAATCCTTGAACTGCCCGAAGCTCTGCAGGCCTGGATCGACCGCGCCTTCGAACGTCCCCATCGCCACCTCGAACGCATTCCGGGTGTCGAGCACGACGGTATCCGGCGCGGCGATCAGCGCGTTCCAATCGGCGGGATTGACATAGGTCCCGACCTGCCGGGTCGGATCGGCGGCGGGATCGCCGAGCGTCACGATCTCCCGCTTCAGCCGCACCTTGAGGCGCCGGAACGGCATGGCCGTGGCGCGCGAGTATTTCAGCTCCAGATTGTCCAGCCGGCCGGCGAACAGCGTTCCGTCGCGAAACGCGCCTACCAGGGCGGCAATTGCCGGCCCGGTCCCGGCCACGGTGCCGTTGATGCCCTCCTCGGCCAGCAGGACGCTGCCCCTGATGCCGCGCTCGGCGCAAAAGGCGTGGAGCGGCGCGCGCAGGTCGCGAAAATCCGGCAGGGCGACGAACTGATAGAAGGCGGCGACGGCGAGGGGCATGCGGCCGTTTACCAGCAGAGCTGACCATAGAAAAGCTGGTATCCCCGGGCATTGCCGAGCCTGGAAGGAATGTGCGATGTAGCCGGCCAGCACTGGTATTCCAACCACCACACGATCACGCAGCGAGCAACGATGAGAAGCTTCCACTTCCCAGGCAGATCGACGGTCCACGCCCAGAACGGAATGATCGCGACATCGCACCCGCAGGCGGCGCTGGCCGGGATCGAGGTGCTGCGGGCCGGGGGCACCGCGGCCGACGCCGCGGTGGCAGCCTGCGCCCTGCTCGGCGTGATCGAGCCGCAATCGACCGGCATCGGCGGCGACTGCTTCGCCTTGGTACAGCCCAGGGGCGAAAGCCGGATCATGGCCTATAACGGCTCGGGTCGGGCGCCCGCCGCCGCGACCGTGGACTGGTACCTCGAGCGCAAGATCCATTCGGTCCCCCTGACCTCGGCCCATGCGGTGTCCGTCCCCGGCGCGATCGATGCCTGGGACCGCATCCTGCGCGACCACGGCCGGCTCGGGCTCGACCGGCTGCTGCAGCCCGCGATCCGCGCCGCGGAGGACGGCTATGTGGTGGCGCCGCGTGTCGCGTTCGACTGGAACAACCAGTTCGAGAAGCTCAAGAACGGCACCAACACCGCGCGCTACTTTCTGCCGCATGGCAAGGCGGCAGCGGTCGGTGACGTGATCCGCCAGCCGGAGCTGGCGCAGACCCTGCGCGTCATCGCCAAGGAGGGGGCGAAGGGCTTCTACACCGGTGCCGTCGCCGAGGACATGGTGCAGACCCTGCGCGGCATCGGCGGCCTGCACACCTTGGAGGATTTCGCCAACCACCAGACCGAGGTGACCTCGCCGATCGGCACCACCTACAAGGATTACGACGTCTGGCAGTGCCCGCCCAACGGTCCGGGCATCACCATGCTGGTGATGCTCAACATCCTCTCGCGCTTCGACCTCACGCGCATCGATCCGCTCAGCGTCGAGCGCTTCCACCTCGAGGCCGAGGCCGCCCGTATCGCCTACATGATGCGCGAGCAGCACATCGGCGATCCCGCGCACATGACGACCGAGGTCGCGAGCATCCTCGCCAAGGAGTTCGCCGACGAGTACATCTCGCAGATCAGCCTCGACAAGCCGCTCGACCTGCCGAACGTCGCGCCGCCGATGAATCCGGAGACCGTCTACATCACGGTCGTCGACCGCGACCGCAACGTCTGCTCCTTCATCAACTCGATCGCGCATTCGTTCGGCTCGGCGATCGTCTCCAACGAGACCGGCGTGCTTCTGCAGAACCGCGCCGGCGGCTTCCGCATCCAGCCGGGCCATCCGAACTGCATCGGCCCGGGCAAGCGTCCGCTGCACACGATCATTCCGGCGCTCGCCACCAAGGCGGGCCGCGCCCAGATGTCGTTCGGCGTCATGGGCGGCCAGTATCAGCCGGTCGGCCAGACCCACGTTCTGACCAACATCCTCGACTACGGCTGCGACGTGCAGGAAGCGATCGATATGGCCAGGGGTCTGCATTACGAGGGCGTCTATCAGCTCGAGGACGGCGTGCCGGCCGAGGTGGTCGAGGGCTTGCAGAAGATCGGCCACAAGACCACCAAGGTGGTGTCGCCGCTCGGCGGCGGTCAGGCGATCTGGATCGACTGGGACAAGGGCACGCTCACCGGCGGCTCCGACCCGCGCAAGGACGGCTGCGCGCTGGGGTATTGAGGCGGCGCCATTCGTCATCGCGAGCGCAGCGACGCGATCCAGAGCCGTGGCTGTCACTCTGGATTGCTTCGTCGCTTCGCTCCTCGCAATGACGATGGTGGCTACGCAAGCTGCATCCACACACACCACTGTCGTCCCGGCCTTGCGCCGGGACCCATGACCCCAGGCAGTGGTTTGAGGCAGGCCAGCCGTTAGTTCTTCGCACGTCACGTCCGCCGCGGCGTATGGGTCCGGATCGGCGCCGCGACACGCGGCGCGCGTCACGGCTTGTCCGGGACGACGGCGGTGGACGGGGGCGGATACACGGCTCAAACAACGATCGACACATGGTCTCGTTCTCGCGGCACGGACGCCCGAGGTCTGCGATCAGTTCGTCCCTCTCGAAAGGCAGAGGGCGCAGGGAATGCCGGGTGAAGGCCTCACCCATGGCCCGCCTGCGAAAAAAATGCAGGCGGCAGGTACCACAGGCAAAGCCGATTCAACCGGCATTCCCTGCGCGACGGTCTTCACGCTTATACGCAGTCTCCCTGGTGCGCCGGGCTTGTTGGCCACCATTGCGACAATGCGCTTGCGCGCACTGCGCGTGATACCAGCATCGGGGTATCAGGACGCTGCGACTTCACGTCCGCGAGCTGCCGTTCGTCCGCGCATCCGAAAATGCGCTGCGGCTTGATCGCGGCCATCGCTCCCCGCCTCGCGTGTCGTGACGATCGCGCGCAACGCCCCTCCGCAATGAGGCGGGATGCGCGGAGATAATCATGATTTCCGATTATTGGCAAGAGAATTATTTTTTTCGGAAATCGATGCCGGGCTGGTCAGCCGCTCCCGCATGAGCTAAACCGCGGCTCCCGTGAACGAGCAGAGGCGGTCTGGAGCATGCGGCGTCCGATGAACAGAAGAGTTGCGATGATGGCGGCGGCATCGGCCGCGGCCGGTGTCTTGCTGGGCTCCCGCGCGGTCTCGGCACAGACCAGTTCCGCCAAACCCACAGGAAAGACCATGACCACTCCCTCCGGACTGCAGATCATCGACACCAAGGAAGGCACCGGCGCCACGCCGACGCGCGGTCAGACCTGCGTGATGCATTATACGGGCTGGCTCTATGAGAACGGCCAGAAGGGCAAGAAATTCGACTCGTCGGTGGATCGCAACGAGCCGTTCGAATTCCCGATCGGCATGAAGCGCGTGATCGCCGGCTGGGACGAGGGCGTCGCCACCATGAAGGTCGGCGGCAAGCGTACCCTGATCATTCCGCCCGAGCTGGGCTACGGCGCCCGCGGCGCCGGCGGCGTGATTCCGCCGAACGCGACGCTGATGTTCGACGTCGAACTGCTCGGCGTGAAGTAGAGACGCTGCCTTCGCCCGCTCTCATCACGAGCCGAGTTGATGCAAAGGCTCTCACCGCCGTCATTGCGAGGAGCCGCAGGCGACGAAGCAATCCAGTGTCCGGTCGGGACTCTGGATCGCGTCGCTTCGCTTGCGATGACGGACGTAAGCATGAGCTATTTCTCGGACGTGATATAAAACGAAAGGATCGGCCCACGAGGAGCCGATCCTTTTAGTTTCTATTGAGCTTCATCGCGCTACCTCAGCGGTCGCGCCGATCCTGCTCAGAGGTTCTTGTTGGCGGCGCCGGCGGCAGTGTTCACCGCGTCCTTGGTCGCCTGCTTGGCATCGCCCAGCGCCTGCTGGCCCTTGCCCTTGATCTCCTGCACGGCACCCTCGCCCTGCAGGCGCTCGGAGCCGGTGGCTTCGCCGATACCCTGCTTGGCCTTGCCGATGGTCTCGTTGGCGACGCCCTTGATCTTGTCGGTGGTGGCACCCATGATTTCGTCCTCCGTTGTTCGTGTGAACTCCACCGATCCAACGCACGCAATGCAGAAAGGTTCGCGCGGAACTGCGAATAGCTTCGCTGCGGCATTTCGGCTAAGAACGGTTGGTTCCCTCGAACCGACGAAATCCCGAGAAGAAATCATGTCAGGCTCTCACGATCACGCGCACGGCCATTCCCACGATCACGGCGACGAGCGCTGGAAGCACGACGGCGTCCGCGTCATTCCGGGCAATCAGCTCGATTCCAACGTGCCGTCGACGCCGGGCATGGACCGCAAGGCGGCGATCAACTTCGCGCGCGTCGGAGCGCAGAAATTGTGGGCGGGCACGGTCACGATCAGGCCTGACGCCAAGACCGGGGCGCATCATCACGGTCATCTCGAGAGCGTGATCTACGTCGTGAAAGGCAAGGCGCGGATGCGCTGGGGCGATCGGCTGCAGTTCACCGCGGAGGCCGGTCCCGGCGATTTCATCTTCGTGCCGCCCTATGTGCCGCACCAGGAGATCAATGCGAGCCCGGACGAAGTGCTCGAATGCGTGCTGGTGCGCAGCGACGGCGAGGCGGTCGCGATCAACATCGACATCGAGCCGGTCGAGAAGCCCGAGACGGTGCTGTGGATCGACCCGGTGCACCGCGATCCTGCCGAATCGAAGTCGTAGCCATCAAGGAAATGGCGGAGCCGTCTCGCGACGGCTCCGCCGGGCAGGGAGCGGCTATACCGCCTTCCCTCTCACACGCGAAGCAGGGGCGACTGTCGCGCGTGTGTCTCGCTGGTCGTTGCACCCGAGCCGTTGTTCGGATGAATGCTGATCAGGCCGCCTCGTTGGCGCGGCGCCAGCTTCCGAGCCTGGCGGTTGTTCAGGATGTGGCTGACCAAAGTGGTCTTCCCAGCCCCGAGGAAGCCGGACAAGACCGTGACGGGGAGTTTGCGCATCGAGATCGAACAGCCTCTTCAGGGGAAAGGGTCGGTGCCGGCGGGCGGGCATGCGGCCTCTTTATGGAATGTTATAACGTAACATCATCTGAAACGGGAGAGGGTGTCAAGGGGAGAGCGTGGCGACGAAGGCGTGAGTGGGCGGGCTCGCGGCCGCTTGGGGAGTCGGCAGAGGCGGCGGCCGAGACGCAGGGCGCGAGCGGCTCTGGTGAGCTGGTGAAGCCCTTGCAGTGCTGAAACGACGCTGCAGCCGCCAGCGACACCGCGTTCCCTCTGCCGTGAAGAACGCGGAGAGGGAAGCAGTATCGGTGGCGGGATGCAGCTCCGTTTCATCTCCTAAAAGAGGAGCTGATATCTTTTCGTGTAGCCGGGTCGTCAGTCCCTGCGACCAGCCACTGAAACGGCGCTCACGAGAATTGGCTCAGCTATGGCACCTACCTCGACAGGAACGCCGTGCCGGCCGGACCACTGGCCGCCGACATCGACAGTGCGCCGGGCGCGATCGCCCAGTTGGTCTGGTTCAGGATCAGCGTGTTGAACACCATCGTGACGCTGTTGCTGCTCATGGTCGAGACCGAGTTGATGGTGACGTTGCGGCTCGGCAGATACATCAGGCCGGTGTAGGACGAGCTGCTGGTGCCGTTGATCGGCAGGTTCGTCGTCGACAGGCCGCTCGGCTCGTACATCAGGATATTGGCGTAGGTGCCGCTGGTCGGCGCCGACAGCGTCGCATTGACGTTGCCGTTGAAGGTGAGCGTCGCGTTCTGGTCGACGAGGTAGAAGGTGACGCCGCTGCCGGTGACCGTCCACCCCGAGTTGAAGGTCATCGCGCCGCCCTTGATGATGTAGAGGCCCGGATTGAGCGTCAGCGTGCCGGAGCCGTTGAAATTGGTCGCGCCGCAATAGACGCCGGGATTGAGCGTGACCGAGCCGGGATCATAGACTTTGTTGTTGGTGGTGCACGCGCCCACCGTGACGGCGGGCAGCTTGCCGGCAAATGGGTCGGAGATCGCCGCGCAGCCGGTCTCGGCCGGCGGAGTGACGCCGCCGTTCTTGGTGATGTTGGTGCCCTTGATGCAGATGCGCTTGACGTTGAGCGTGGCGTTGAACATCGCGGCCGGGCTCTGCGTCGACAGCACGTGGATCTCGCAGCTCGGCGCATTGAGCTGGGCCCCGGAATTCACCAGCAATGATTGCGCGTTGATGGTGCTGACCAGCAGGATGCAGACGGGCGACGTGGTCTGCGCGCCGGCCTTGGCCGTTGCGGACGCCGTCACGCCGAGCGATGTCGTGCCCATCACGTTGAGGAACGAGGTCTTCACCGAGGTCGTCGCAGTGCCCGACAGCGAGCCGTCGCTGTTGGGCGTGAAGGTCGCCGTTGTGCCGGTGCCGAACCGGCCTTTGAAGCTGCCCGAGAACACCGCGCTCGCGGTCGACACCTGCTGCGCGCTCGCCTGGGTCACGCCGGCGAGGACCGCGGCGTCGACCGACTTCTGCAACTGCGCCCTGGTGTCGCTCGACTTGGCGAAATCGACTGCGGCGCCGACCGACACCAGGATCGGGATGATGGTGATGGCGAAGATCATGCTGATCTGGCCGTCCTTCGCGCGGCCAAATCTCCATGCCAGATCGCGAAGAGTCTTCGACGAAATCGATGCGGTCATGTGCGACGCTTCCTGCTGATGGCTGTCCGAGGCTCGATGCCGGCGGATGCGAGCCCCTGCTGCAAAGGAAGTGGCGGTCAGACGTTACCGCATGCTGAATCCGGTTCCGTAAAGGAAACCGGCAGCGGAGTAGCGGAAGCGGAAGGTTATCAGCCCGTTTGCCGGATCATCGACAGGTGCCCGTTCGCACCACTCATTGGTAGCAGTCGCGCGAATTGCCTGTATTTGGCGGTGACGGCTTGTGAGTTGCAAGCGGTCGGATTGCGCCCGCCGGTGGATGTCGCGCTAACGAGGCGAGCGCCAGATCCGGGGCGAGAGAACGCGGCTGCACACCAATGCGTAGAGCGCGGTCACCAGGATGACGGTGAGATTGACCATGACCGCGTTGAGCGCGCTCGGCAGCCCGACTCGCAGGATGTCGGCGAACAGCCGGCCCTGGTGCACCCGCCAGGGGCCAGCGCCAGCCGCTAATAATGGACGCGCAGGCCGATGCCGCCGTGGATGGTGTTGCCGACCGGCTGCGGGCCGAGCGTGCCGTTGACGAACAGATCGGCGATCCAGCCCTGCGGGAGGCGGAAGCCGAGTCGGCCGCCATATTCGAACCAGCCCTGGTTGCCCATGGTCGGCGTCACCGTGCCGTTGCCGGTGACGGTGGCGACGATGCCGGAGCTGGTCGCGAACGACTGGACGTAGCCGCCATTGATGTTGGCCTCGATGCTCGTGCCGAACAGGTGGGTCCACTGGCCACCGACCTTGACCAGGCTGGTGCGGTCGGTGCCGCCGGCGATCGTCGCATCGAACGGGTTGAAGGCCACCGTGGGATCGCGATAGCCGGCGACGTGCTGCCACAACTGCCACAGCTCGACCGACGCCGCGAGCTCGTCGCGCGGCGAGAGCCGGCTGATCCAGCCGGCGCGGCCGTAGACCGCGTAGTTCGATGCCGTGGTGGTGCCGTCCACCGTGACGTTACCGAGGCTCGTTGCATAGCTCCGGCCGTAGCGCACGCGCTCATAGGGCGTCAGGATCGTGCCGACGTCGAAGAACGGCCGCGACGAGCCCCAGTCGACGAAGTCGTAGCGCAGTGCGAAGGCGCCGATCGGCGCCGACGTCACGTGGTAGCCGTTCTCGTCGTAGTGCGTGTAGGCGAGGCCCGCGAGCAGCGCCAGATTGTTTGTGAGCTGCTTGCGGCCATGGATGCCGGCCGAGAACGAGCCGGCCGAGCCGAATGCGCTGATGCAGTCGTTGCAGTTGACCTGCTCGTTGACGCCTAGCAGCACCAGCCCGAGCACGCGGTTGGTGATCATCTGGTTGAAGCGCTGGTCGGCGAGGCCGTTGATCGCGTTCGCGCTGTTTCCCGCGCCGGTGGGCGACGGCGACGGGGTCGGCGAGATCGAGGGAGAGGGCGTCGGTGTCGGACTTGAGGTCGATGTCGGCGTGGCCGACGGCGTCGGCGTCGCGGTGGGCGAGGAGGTCGGCGACGGCGACGGGGTGGGGCACGGCGCCGCCGCGAAATTGTCCACCCCGCAACTGCTCTGCGCGGCGGCCGGCGCGGCTTGCAGCGCAAGCGCGAGCAGCCCGCCGGCGATGGCGGTCATCAGGAGAGCAAGCTGACCGCGGTGCGTTCTCATCGTCATCGCCCGCACAGGATGCCGGTGAAGTCCTGCGGCGGCGCATTGCTGGCGAGATCGGTGACCGTGCAAAGGCCCGATGTCGACGCGCAGGTTGCTGCAAAGCTCCAGGACGGATTGCTGGTCTTCTTGATTGCGCTTCGGCCGTTGCCGGTCGCGGTGATGATCGCAGTGTCGCCCGGCTGCGTCAGCTCGAGGCATTGGAAGGTGAGGGTGCAGACCCGCGAAGCGCCTTCCTGCAGCACGACCATGGTCTGGCCGCGCTGCGAGCGGATGTCGAGGATGGTGCCGCGCACGCCGATGGTCGCGAGCGGCGTGTTGATCTTGTAGGCGGTTTTCTCGGAATGGCCGGTGACGAAGCGGAACGCGCCAGTGCCGAGCCGGATCGCGATGTCGCGATAGCTGGTCTCGTCGTTGAAGACGGTGCGGTCAAGCGTCAGGGTGGCGTTGGCGCCGAGCGAGAGATTGGTGCTGTCGATCATGACGAGCCGCGCGGCGCTGTCATTGCCGGTGCGCACCGTCTCGTTGCGCACGACGCCGTCGCCGACATTGATCGGACTGCTCGACGCGCCTGCCACGCGCAGCACGTCCTTCTGCACCAGCACGGCCTCGCCGATGCGGCCGTCGGCGCTTGCCCCGCCCGCCAAGCCCAGCAGGGCGGCGGCCGAGATTGCAGCGACACAGGCTCGGCGACGCTGATTCATATCCACACCGAAGATTGTTCCTTGCCCAATCTAGCCGAAGACGGCGCGCGGGGTTGTTGTAAAATAGGCACAAGTTTGCCTCTATGACCGTTCGGTGGTTAGTTGCCGCCACCGTGAGATCAGTTCAACGCGGAGGCCCATGAAGGTATCTGCTGCTCGCCGCGATGACGACGAAGAGGACGGCGAGGTTGCGCAGGATGGCGCTCTGTCGGTCCGCCGCTGTGTGATGACGACATTGCTGATCTTCGCGATCGCGCACGTCGTGCTGATGATCGGGCTCGCCTCGCCGCCGAAATTCGTCTTCGACGAGGTGCATTACGTGCCGGCGGCGCGGCAGATGCTGGGACTGGCGCCGGCGACGCCGCAGCTCAACCCGATGCATCCGCCGCTCGCCAAGGAGCTGATTGCGCTGTCGATCAGGACGTTCGGCGATAACGCCTTCGCATGGCGCTATCCCGGTACCGTGCTCGGCGGGCTCGCCGTGGCCGCGATCTATCTGTGCGGCCTGGCGCTGTTCGCGGCGCAATGGCCCGCCATTGCGGCGGCGCTGCTCGCGGCCTTCAACCAGATGCTGTTCGTGCAGGCGCGCATCGCGATGCTCGACATCGGCGCGCTCGCCTTCAGCCTACTCGGGATCGCGGCCTTTCTGTTTTCGTTCCGGCAGCGCCGGCCGCAGGTCGTGTTCGCGCTGGCGGGCGCGCTGTTCGGCCTTGCGATCGCCTGCAAATGGAGCGGGCTGTTTCCGCTGCTGACGGCGCTTCTCATCGTCGGTCTCATCAAGCTGTTGCAGCATTGGCAGACCTCGTTCGGCGATGGCGAGCCGACCGACTGGTATCGGCCCGAGCAATGGCCGCAACTGAGCTGGCTGCAGATCGTGCTGTGCCTCGTCGCGATGCCCACCGTCTGCTATCTCGCGACCTTCGTCCCGCTGCACGGCCTGTCCGTCGCGGGCCTCTTTGAGGCGCAGCGGCGCATCTTTGACGACAGCGTCACCACGGCGATCGCCGGCCACACCTATATGAGCGCGTGGCCGACCTGGCCGTTGCTGGTCCGTCCGGTCTGGTTCCTGTTCGACAAGACGAGCGACACCGACATCGCCGCGGTGGTGCTGCTCGGCAATCCGCTGGTGCTGTGGCCGGCGCTTGCCGCGATCGCGATCTGCGTCCGGGATTTCATCGCGACGCGCAGCGCGACGGCGTTCCTGATCCTAGCGTTCTATCTCGGCTGCTATCTGCCCTGGGCGCTGCTGCCGCGCGCGCTGAGCTTCATCTACTACTACCTGCCGTCGGCGACGCTGGCGAGCCTCGCGCTCGTCCATGTGCTGACCCGCTGGCCGCGCTGGGTGCTGTTGAGCTATGTCGCCGTCGCGATCCTGGGCTTCGTCGCGATGCTGCCGGTCAGCGCCGCCTTCATCGGCACGACGATGCAGACCTTCACCCGGTTGATGCTGTTCCAGAGCTGGATCTGAAACCGGACAAAAAGCGCCCCGCCCGCCAGGGACCGTGGGCAGGCGGGGCGATGCGCGGCGGAGCGCTCACTTCGCCGCGGTTTTGGTGTCCATGTTGACGACCTGGACCCGCCGGTTGAGCGGATCGGCCGGGTTGGCCGCGTCCTTGAGCTTGGTCTTGCCATAGCCGACCGTGACGAGGTCCTGGCCGGGGAGGGCGAACTTCTCGACCAGATAGCGCTTGATGGTGTCGGCACGGCGCTCGGAGAGATCCTGGTTGAAGCCGTCGCTGCCGATGCCGTCGGTATGGCCGGCGACCACGAAGGTCGAGCCCTTCAGGTTCGGATCGGACAGCGCCTTGCCGAGCTCCTGCACGGCCGGCATCGAGGCCTTGCTGATCTCGGCCGAGTTGTAGTCGAACTGGATCTCGAGATCGATCTTGGGCTTGGTGGCCGCGATCTCGGCAATCTGCTCGCGCTCGCCGAGCGACAGCGAGCGGGTCTTGCGGTTGCGCATGCTGTCGATGAAGGCCGCTTGCTTCGCCTGCGCTGCCGCGTCGGCCTGCGGGGTCGCCTGCGGTCCGACCGAAATGCCGCGCGTCACGGCCTTCGGCTTCAGCGCGTTGAGGATCTTGTCGGCCGACACGGCCTCGCCGGCGAGCGCGGTGCCTGCGCCGATCGCCAGCATGGCGGAGAACGCCGCCGCCTGAACTGCAAAGCGTCCAAAATATGGGGTCATCGTCGTTATCCTCGGGTCGTCATGCCCTATGGCCATTGGATGCGTGAACGATAGAACGGGTTCAAAGCATCAAATGTGATCGACGTCACGTTGCCGGACCGGGCGGCCCTTGAGGGGCGAAGCGAGTGGTCCGCGGGATGCGCCGCGCGCTGCCGCAAAGCGATCGGCAGGTGGCCGGTCCGCGAACAACAAATCGGCCAGATGCGGTTCTACCGGATAGCGCTCGCCGGGAAAAAATCGCAAACCTGAGGGACGCGAACGGCGAGTGGATTCGTAGTCAAAGAAACGCGAACAGAAAAGCAAAGCCGTGTTCAACCCATCGCACAGGCGCGACTATCAGTCCCATCGGGCAAGCAGTCAGGATCAGACGGGATCAGTGGGTTCCATGTCGACGCTGATCGGAGCTGGCATCATTGCGGCATCGATCCTGCTGTCGACGCTGATCACTGCGGTCGGCAACCGCTATGTCGGCCTGGAAAGTCCCTCCGAGGATACGGCCTGGCTGGTCGACCGCCTGACCGGCCGCATCTACAAGTGCCGTGCGCCGGATCCCGGCCGCGCCAGCTGCAAGGCCGAGATCGCCACCGGCAGCATTCCGGACAAGTCCAAGCCTTGAGGTTCCGCTAGGGGATCTCGCCGGCCTGATTTGCCGTTGCGGGAGCGGGGGCGAATCTCGCACCATTGCGCGGCATGCCCGCCGTTTCCACGCCCATCCCGCTCCCCAAGCCGCAGGCGCGCCGCATCTGGCTGCGCGCGCAGCGGCTCGATGCCGAGGCGCCGTTCGGCGCGGGCCCCGAGGCGGTCGCCGCCGCCATTGCCCATCTCGGCTATGTGCAGATCGACACCATCAACGTCATCGAGCGCTGCCATCACCACATCCTGTTCAGCCGCATTCCCGCCTATCGCCGCGCCGATCTCAGGCAGGCGCAGAGCACCGACAAGACCGTCTTCGAATATTGGACCCACGCGCTGTCCTATATTCCGGTGCAGGACTTCCGCTACTTCGTTCCGGCGATGCGCCGCCACCGCCGCGAGGGCCATCGCTGGCTCACGACCGTGAAGCCTGAGGATACGCGCAAGGTCATGCGGCTGATCCGCCAAGGCGGCGCGCTGACGATCCGCGACATCGACGACGACGTTCTGCGCGAGAAGGACCACGCCTGGGCCAGCCGCAAGCCGTCGAAGCGCGCGCTGCAGCTCGGCTTCTACGAGGGCGTGCTGACGGTGTCAGGCCGCGACGGCATGCTCAAGACCTACGACCTCACCACCCGGCATTTCGGCTGGGAACGGCTGCCGAAGGGCGCCAATGATCGCGAGATCGCGGCCTATCTGCTCGACCGCGGCCTGCGCGCGCAAGGCGTCGTCAGCCTCGATTCGCTCTGCCATCTCAATGCGCCGAGCAAAGCCGCGGTGCGCCGGGTCATCGATGCCAGGGTCCGGCGCGGCGAGCTGCTGCCGGTGACGGCGGAGGGCGCCGGCAAGCAGGAGCACTGGATCACGCCTGCTGCATTGGCAGCGCCGATCGAGATCGATCCGGCGCGCGTGCACATTCTGTCGCCGTTCGATCCGCTGATCATCCAGCGCAAGCGGACGCAGGCGATCTTCGACTACGATCATCGCTTCGAGGCCTATGTCCCGAAGGACAAGCGCCTGTTCGGCTATTTCGCGCTGCCCGTCCTGGTCGGCGACGAGATCGTCGCCGCGCTCGACCTCAAGACCGACCGCCAGAACGGCAAGCTCCTGATGCAGAAATGGAGCTGGGTCGGCCAGGGCAAGGCCGCGCGTGGCGAGCGGCGCAAGGCGCTGAAGCGGCAGATCGAGGATGAGCTGCACCGGTTCCAGAAGTTTCAGCTTGGAGATTGAGGCCGGGAGCAACGGGTCCGTTTTCGCTTGAATTGGGAATGATTGTTTCCTATTATCCGGCCATGATGAAGTCTCCGAAGGATGCCGTCGAGCGCCGTGGGCCTGGCCGGCCGCGCGAGTTTGACATGGACACCGCCTTGAGCAGGGCGCTGGTGGTCTTCAGCGAGCGCGGCTACCACGCGGCGTCGCTGGCCGAGCTACGCGCCGCGATGAAGCTCGCGACGGGAAGTCTCTACAAGGCGTTCCAGGACAAGCGCGCGATCTTCCTCGCGACACTCGATTACTACATCGCGCGGCGTGACCGACAGGTGCGCGAACGTCTCGATGCGCAGCACAGCGGCCGCGACAAGCTGCGGGCCTTGCTGCAGTTCTATGCCGAGTCCGCCAGTGACGGCGAGGGCCGGCGCGGCTGCATGGTCGTCACCAGCGCGGCGGAGCTCGCCACCTTGGATGCGGAGGCCGCCGCCAAGGTCCGCGGGGCGATGCGCCGGGTTGAGAGCCTGGTGTGCGATCTGATCAAGCTCGGACAATCCGACGGATCGATCCGGCCGAATCTCGACGCGGAAGCCGTGGCTGGCGCTCTTTTCTGTGTAATCCAGGGGCTGCGGGTGGTCGGCAAGACGGGGCGTGCCAAGAGCGAGATGATGAGCGTCGCAAATCAAGCCGCGACCTTGTTCGCGTGACATCGTGCCAAATTAGGAAACATTTGTTCTATAATAAGGAGAATGATCGTGCCCGAGTTGATGAACGCCATCTCTGCCCAAAGTCCGTCGCGCCTGGTCGCGGCTGAGCCGTTCTGTCGCGCCGAGCCCTCGTTGCCGGGATTCACCCACCGCTTCGAGACAGTCGAGGGTGTCAGGCTGCACTATGTCAGCGGTGGCCCGCCGGATGGCGAGGTGGTGGTGCTGCTCGCAGGCTTCCCCGAAAGCTGGTTTGCCTGGCGCAAGGTCATGCCGCTGCTCGGGTCGCGCTATCGGGTCATCGCGCCGGATCTCCCGGGGCAGGGCGACTCGGACCGGCCAGCGGAAGGCTACGACACGCAGGCCCTGGCCACGGCGGTGCATCGCCTGCTGCAGCAGCTCGGCGTCACCAGCTATCATCTGGTGGCCCATGATATCGGCGCGTGGGTGGCCTATCCCTATGCGGCCCTGTTCGAAGCCGAGGTGCGCAGTCTGGCCCTGCTCGATGCAGGAATTCCGGGCGTCACCTTGCCCGAGGCGCTGCCGTTCGCGCCCGACCGCGCGTGGCGCACCTGGCACTTCGCGTTCCACGCCGTCGCGGATCTCCCGGAGATGCTGATCCATGGCCGCGAACGCGACTATCTCGCGTGGTTCCTGCGCCGCAAAGGGGCCGATCCCCAGGCGTTCTCCGAAAGCGATCTCGACGAATACGCCCGCGTGCTGACCAAGGCCGGCGGCTTGCGCGCCGGGCTCGCTTATTATCGTGCCGCCGCACTGTCCGCGCTTCAGAACCGCGAGCTGAAACAAAGGGGCAAGCTGAAGCCGCCGGTGCTGGCCGTCGGTGCCGACCAGGGATCGATCGTGGACATGGCCGCGCCGCTCAGGGAGGTCGCCGATCACGTCGAGGGCATCATCATCTCCGGGTGCGGTCACTACATTCCGGAAGAACAGCCTGCCATCCTGGCGGAGGAGCTGAAGGCCTTCTTCGGCCGCGCCGGCGCGGGGCCGATCTGAGCTGTCGGTTGATATCGCGGCCTGCCGTGGACAGGCCTATGCCGCAGCAGGCCGCGTCGCGCATCGGTCGATCCAGATGCCGATGACGACGCCGACGACATAGGCCGCGATGTTCCACAGCGAGAAGATCCGTCCGAGCAGCAGCGCGCCGGCCAAGGTCAAGCGGAAGCTGTCGAGCCAGGGCGTGTGGATCAGCCTGGAGGCTTCGACGATGGCGGCGATTGCGATCGCGAGCCCGCCAATCAGCCGCCACGACATCAGCGGGAGCAGTGCGACGAGCAGCAGATGGACCATCGTCGCCCAGAGCACCGAGCCGCCATACTTGACGATGAAGGCGGGAAGGCCGAGGCCGAGACCATGGAAGCGCAGGCCGAGCCCGAGCGCGATCATGATCAGTGCCGTCGCAAACGCCATCGCGGCGCGGCGGCGCTTGCCGGCGCGCGGCGGCCGCCAGGAGGATAGCGGCGTCATGCGCGCGCCGCGCCCCCGCGATGCGCCGGTGGGCTGTGGGATGTCAGGTTTTCCGATTGACTTGCCACGACCGATGCTCAACACCGCCTTCAACTATCAATGTCCAGAAAGCTCCCGGGAGGAGATCGATGAGTCCGTCCGCCACCACTCCGGCCGCACCCGGCCGCTCCGACATCGAGGCCGCGACCATCCGCGCGATCTCCTGGCGGCTGATTCCGTTTCTGGTGCTCGCCTATTTCTTCTCCTATCTGGATCGCGTCAATCTCGGCTTCGCCGCGCTGACCATGAACGCGGAGCTGAAATTCTCGCCGCTGGTGTTCGCCTGGGGCGCGGGCATCTTCTTCATCGGCTATTTCATCTTCGAGGTGCCGAGCAATCTCGCGCTGGAGAAGTTCGGCGCCAGCCGCTGGATCGCCCGCATCATGGTGACCTGGGGGATCATCTCGGCGCTGATGGCCGTGGTCTCCGGCCCCTGGAGCTTCTACACGCTGCGCTTCCTGCTCGGCGTCGCCGAGGCCGGATTCTTTCCCGGCATCATCCTCTATCTCACTTACTGGTATCCCGCGCAGTATCGCGCGCGCTTCCTCGCCGCCTTCGCGGTTGCCGTGCCGATTTCGACCGTCATCGGCGCGCCCGTCTCCGGCCTGCTGCTCGGCATGCACGGCCTGATGGGGCTGCAGGGCTGGCAGTGGCTGTTCATCATCGAGGGAATTCCGTCCATCATCCTCGGCGTCGTCACCTGGTTCTATTTGACCGACCGGCCGGAGCACGCGACCTGGCTGTCGGCGGAGCAGAAGGCCTGGCTCGCGGCAAGGCTCGAGGCCGAAACGGCGGCGAAGCAGGCCGCCGGACACATGACGCTCGGTGA
Source organism: Bradyrhizobium sp. SZCCHNS3052 (assembly GCF_032484495.1). NCBI lineage: Bacteria > Pseudomonadati > Pseudomonadota > Alphaproteobacteria > Hyphomicrobiales > Nitrobacteraceae > Bradyrhizobium > Bradyrhizobium sp. SZCCHNS3052. Next base: position 97,262 of record NZ_JAUETB010000007.1, read on the forward strand.
GGCGCTGGCGTCGCCCAAGGTGATCGTGCTCAGCCTGATCTATTTCGGCTTCGTCGGCGCGCTCTACGGCATGCAGTTCTGGCTGCCGCAGATCGTCAAGGCGTTCGGACTGACCAATGTGCAGACCGGCTTCGTCACCGCGATCCCCTATGCGTTCGGCACCGTCGCGATGATCCTGTGGGCGCGGCATTCCGATGCGACGCGCGAGCGCGTGATCCATGTCGGCGCGCCGCTGATCCTGATCGCTGTCGCGCTGGCCGCCTCGAGCGTGATCGGCGATCCCACGCTCACCATGGTCGCGCTGACGGTCGCCGCGATCGGCGTGTTCTGCGTCTTCGGCGTGTTCTGGACACTGCCCACGGCGTGGCTGTCGGGCACGGCAGCGGCCGGCGCCATCGCGCTGATCAACTCGATCGGCAATCTCGCCGGCTTCGGCGGTCCCTATCTGGTCGGCTGGATCAAGGACACCACCGGCTCCACCACCCACGGCCTGCTCGCGCTGTCGGTGTTGCCGCTGATCGCCGGGCTGCTCGTGTTCTTCGGCGGCCATGAGAGCAGGGTCGAATTCGCGGACCAGGCGCCGGCGGAGTGAGTCCCACGTGCATGCTGTGATCGGCATTCGGCTTTCGACCGTTGTCCGGCACGGCCCCGAAAGGACGGCGGGGGTGGGCATTGACGCAGTTCAGAGCCCGCCTGCCGCGCCAATGAGCACCTGCGGCAACATTGTCCAGATGTTCACGAAGTCATGATCACTGACGAATATTGACAATCGTCACTCAACATTCGACACTTCCTCGCAACTGCAGCGAGGGTGCCCCATGTTGATCCGCCTGATTTTCGCGAGCTATTCCAAGCTGTTGACTGGTCTTGCGCTGGCCACCATGGCCGTCGCCCTGGCCGGGTGCAATGAAACCGTCGCCCAGAAAGCCGAGCCAATCCGGCCGGTACTGGTCGCCCCCGTGCATTACGAGGCCGAGACGCCTGAACGCAGCTTCGTCGGCACCATCAGGCCGCGCATCGAGGCCGATATCGGCTTCCGCGTCGCCGGCAAGGTCGCCAAGCGCCTGGTCGAGGTCGGCCAGACCGTCGATGTCGGCCAGCCGCTCGCCACGCTCGACGAGGTCGACCTGAAGCTCCAGGCCGAGCAGGCCGAAGCCGAATTCCGCGCCGCCACCGGCGTGCTTGCGCAGGCGTCCGCCGCCGAGACCCGAGCCAAGGAGCTGCGGGCCAAGGGCTGGACCACCGATGCTCAGATGGACCAGGCCAGGGCGTCCGCCGACGAGGCGAGGGCACGGCTCAACCGTGCCGAACGCTCGGTCGAGCTGACCCGCAACTCGCTGTCCTACGCGACGCTGGTTGCGGACGCGCGCGGTGTCGTCACCGCGAGCATGATCGAGCCAGGCGTGGTCGTTGCCGCCGGCCAGGCGGCGATCCGTGTCGCGCGTTTCGCAGAGAAGGAGGCGGTGGTCGCGATCCCGGAGACCCTGCTCGAACGCGCCAAGACCGGTAGCGCCTACGTCACGCTGTGGTCGGAAGCCGACAAGAAATATGCGGCGAAGCTGCGCGAGATCGCGCCCACCGCCGATTCCGCGACGCGCACCTATCTCGCCAAGTTCTCGCTGCCGGACGCCGGCGAAGCCGTCTCGCTCGGTATGACCGCGACCTTGACGCTCGCCGATCCCGCCACCACGCGCGTCGCGCGGCTGCCGCTGTCGGCGCTGTTCAGCGAGGGCCGCGATCCGTCGCTCTATGTCGTCAACGACAAGGGCGAGGTGACGCTGAAGCCGGTGAAGGTGAAGGCCTATGACAGCAAGGATGTGCTCGTCACGTCAGGCGTCGACGAGGGCGACAAGGTCGTGGCGCTCGGCGTGCAGAAGATCGATCCCGCCCAGAAGGTGCGGGTCGTGTCAGCGCTGACGTTCTAGTTCTCCTGTCGTTCCGGGCGCACGCAGTGCGAACCCGGAACCTCGAGATTCCGGGTTCGATGCTTCGCATCGCCCCGGAATGACGAAAGTAATGGTTGTCATTGCGAGGAGCGAAGCGACGAAGCAATCCAGACTGTTTCCACGGAAGGATTCCTGGATTGCTTCCACCGTCGCCCTTCGGGCTATGGCGGACAAGTCGCTTCGCTCGCAATGACGATCACTGAGAATGGCCTGGAATAGCGATATCGGATCATCGGAGAGCACCCATGAAGCGGTTCAACCTGTCGGCCTGGGCGGTCAATCATCCGCCGCTGGTGCTGTTCCTGATCATCGCGCTCGGCGTCGCCGGCTTCTTCTCCTATCAGAAGCTCGGCCGTGCCGAAGATCCGTTCTTCACCGTCAAGGTCGTCAACGTCTCGGTGATGTGGCCGGGCGCGACGGCGGCCGAGATGCAGAGCCAGGTCGCCGACCCCATCGAGAAGAAGCTGCAGGAGCTGCCTTACTTCGAGAAGGTGCAGACCTATTCGAAGCCGGCCTTCACCGCGATGCAGGTGACCTTCCGCGATTCGACGCCGCCGGCAGAGGTGCCGCATCTGTTCTACCTGATCCGCAAGAAGCTCGACGACGTGCAGTCGTCGCTGCCGTCGGGCATCGTCGGGCCGTTCGTCAATGACGAGTTCTCCGACGTCGATTCCATCTTGTTCATGATGACCGGCGACGGCGCCGATTATGCGCAATTGAAGAAGACCGCCGAAGGCCTGCGCCAGCGCCTGCTCAAGGTCACCGGCGTCACCAAGGTCAATCTCTACGGCACCCAGGACGAGCGCATCTATGTCGAGTTCAGCCATGCCAAGCTCGCCACGCTCGGCATCACACCGCAGGCCCTGTTCGATTCGTTGGCCAAGCAGAACAATGTGACCCCGGCCGGCACGGTCGAGACCTCGTCGCAGCGCGTGCCGCTGCGCGTTACCGGCGCGCTCGACGGCGCCAAGGCGGTGGCGGAGACGCCGGTCGAAAGCAACGGACGCGTGTTCCGGCTCGGCGACATCGCGACCGTCACCCACGGCTACGTCGATCCGCCGAGCTTCAAGGTGCGGCAGGAGGGCAAGCCCGCGCTCGGCATCGGCGTGGTCACGGCCAAGGAGGCCAACATCCTGGAGCTCGGCAAGGAGGTGCACGCCGCCGCCGACGATTTCATGAAGGCGGTGCCGCAGGGCATCGAGATCGAGCAGATCGCAGACCAGCCCAAGGTGGTCGAGCACGCCGTCAGCGAGTTCGTGCACTCGTTCGTCGAGGCGCTGGTGATCGTGCTGTTCGTCTCGTTCCTGGCGCTGGGATGGCGCACCGGCATCGTGGTGGCGCTGTCGGTGCCGCTGGTGCTCGGACTCGTCTTCATCGTCATGAACATCATGGGGCTCAACCTGCACCGCATCTCGCTCGGCGCCCTCATCATCGCGCTCGGCCTGCTGGTCGACGATGCCATCATCGCGGTCGAGATGATGGTGGTGAAGATGGAGCAGGGCTGGGACCGGATGCGCGCCGCGTCGTTTGCCTGGGAATCCACCGCGTTCCCGATGCTGACCGGCACCCTGGTCACGGCCGCCGGCTTCCTGCCGATCGGCTTTGCCAATTCGGCGGTCGGCGAATATGCCGGCAGCATCTTCTGGATCGTCGCCATCGCGCTGGTCGCGTCGTGGTTCGTCGCGGTGATCTTCACGCCCTATATCGGCGTCAAGCTGCTGCCCGACATCAAGGTTCATCACGACCATGATGAGCACGCGATCTACGATACGCGCATGTATCGCGGCCTGCGCCGCGTGATCCGCTGGTGCGTCGATCACCGCATCACCACAGTCGCTGCGACGGTCGGCGTGTTCGCGGCATCGATCGTGGCCTTCGGCCACGTCCAGCAGCAGTTCTTCCCGCTGTCGGAACGCCCCGAGCTGTTCCTGCAGTTGCGGCTGCCGGAGGGCACCGCATTCGGTGTCACCGAGAAGGCTGCCAAATCAGCAGAGAAGCTGCTCAAGGACGACAAGGACATCGAGACCTACACCGCCTATGTCGGGCAGGGCTCGCCGCGGTTCTGGCTCGGCCTCAACCCGCAACTTCCGAACGAGGCCTTCGCCGAGATCGTGATCGTCGCCAAGGACGTCGCCGCGCGCGAGCGCATCAAGGCCAAGATCGAGACCGCGGCTGCGAATGGCGAGCTGAACGAAGCGCGCGTCCGCGTCGATCGCTTCAATTTCGGTCCGCCGGTCGGCTTCCCGGTCCAGTTCCGCGTCATTGGCCCGGATGCGGCGAAGGTGCGCGAGATCGCCCATCAGGTGCGCGACGTCATGCGCCAGAACCCGAATGTCAGGGATCCGCAGCTCGACTGGAACGAGCAGTCGCCCTACCTCAAGCTGGTCGTCGACCAGGATCGTGCCCGCGCGCTCGGCCTGACCCCGCAGGACGTGTCGCAGTCGCTGGCGATGCTGATCTCCGGCGTGCAGGTCACGACCATCCGTGACGGCATCGAGAAGGTCGGCGTCGTCGCCCGTGCGGCGCCGTCCGAACGGCTGGATCTCGCCCATGTCGGCGACCTCACCATCACCTCGAAGAACGGCGTGGCCGTGCCGCTGCAGCAGATCGCCAAGATCGAGTATTCCCACGAGGAGCCGATCCTGTGGCGTCGCAACCGCGACATGGCGATCACGGTGCGCGCCGACGTGGCGGATGGCGTCCAGGCGCCGGATGTCACCAACCAGATCTCGCCGAAGCTGCAGGATATCCGCAACCACCTCGCGCCCGCCTACCGGATCGAGGCCGGCGGCGCGTTCGAGGAATCCGCCAAGGGCAATGCCTCGATCTTCGTGCTGTTTCCGCTGATGGTCATCGTGATGCTGACCCTGCTGATGATCCAGCTGCAGAGCTTCTCACGGCTGATCCTGGTGTTCCTGACCGCGCCGCTCGGCATCGTCGGCGCCTCGCTCGGGCTCAATGTCGCCAACGCGCCGTTCGGCTTCGTGGCGCTGCTCGGCCTGATCGCGCTCGCCGGCATGATCATGCGCAACGCGGTGATCCTGGTCGATCAGATCGAGACCGACGTTGCCCATGGCCTGACCCGTAAGGAGGCGATCATCGAGGCCACGGTGCGCCGTGCCCGCCCCGTGGTGCTGACCGCGCTCGCCGCGATCCTCGCCATGATCCCGCTGTCGCGCTCGGCGTTCTGGGGCCCGATGGCGATCACCATCATGGGCGGGTTGTTCGTTGCAACCTTCCTGACGCTGCTGTACTTGCCTGGATTGTATGCCCTATGGTTCCGCAAGAGTCTGGACGAGCGCGGAGCGAAAGACGCGGATCATTCCGCAGCGCAGCACACTGACGTGCCGAGGCCCGCGCTTCCTCTGGCCGAGGCCGCCGAATGAAGGACCAACAAGATCGCAGGCATGATGACCCTGGTTTCCGACCATATCGAATCCGATACGCACGAGCGCATTCTCGTCGTTGCTGAGCGCCTGTTTCGACAGATCGGCTACCAGAAGACGACCGTCGCCGACATCGCCAAGGAGCTCCGTATGAGCCCGGCGAATGTCTACCGGTTCTTCGACTCCAAGAAGGCGATCCACCGGGGGGTCGCCCACACGCTGATGGCCCAGGTCGAGGCGGCCGCCATCATGATCGCGGAGCGGCCCGGCCCGGCGGCGCCGCGGCTGCGCGAGCTGCTCGGCACGATCCATCGCATGAACACCGAGCGCTATGTCGGCGACAGCAAGCTGCACGAGATGGTCGCGGTGGCGATGGAGGAGAGCTGGGACGTCTGCGAGGCGCACATGCTGCTGATCACCGAAATCATCGGCCGGGTGATCGGGCAGGGCGCGGCGTCCGGCGAATTCGCGGTCACCGATCTGCCGCTGGCGGCAAAATGTGCGACGACCGCGATGATGCGCTTCTTCCATCCGCAGATGATCGCGCAATGCGCGACCAAGCCGGGCCCGACGATCGACGAGATGATCGATTTCGTGCTGTCAGGCCTTGGTTCCAGGCGCGCTGCAAGCTAAGTTCGCCGTCATTCGAGCGAAGCTTCGTCGCTTGCGCTCCCCGCAATGACGGAAGGGACGACGGCGTGACCGAACGGGATCTGCATTTCTACGAACCGAAGAACGGCCACGGCCTGCGCCACGATCCCTTCAACGCCATCGTCGCGCCGCGTCCGATCGGCTGGATCTCGTCGCGTGATCCGGACGGTCACGTCAACCTTGCGCCGTACAGCTTTTTCAACGCCTTCAACTACACGCCGCCGATCATCGGCTTCTCCTCGACGCAGTGGAAGGACTCGGTCGCCAACATCCAGGACACCGGCGAGTTCGTCTGGAACCTGGTGACGCGCGGCCTGGCGACGCAGATGAATGCGACCGCCGCGCATGTCGCGCGCGAGGTCGACGAGTTCAAGCTTGCGGGCGTGACGCCGGTAGCTTGCAAGTTCGTCAACGTGCCGCGCGTCGGCGAAAGCCCTGTCGCGTTCGAGTGCAAGGTGACGCAGATCATCCAGCTGCAGGGCGCCGACGGTGCCAAGGCGCAGGCCTGGCTGACGCTCGGCGAGGTGGTCGGCGTGCATATCGACAAGACGCTGATCAAGGATGGCGTCTACCAGACGGCGCTGGCGCATCCGATCGTCCGTGCCGGGCGTCGCGGCGACTATTTCGAGATCATGCAGGAGGCGATGTTCGAAATGGCGAGGCCGGACTGACGGACTTGCGCCTCTTGAACGCTGCTGCAATTGGAGACCACCCGACGTGACCGAAGCGACCGTCCATGCCGCGCTGTCCGCGCCGACCGAGCCCCGCGGCGATCTCTGCATCCGCACCCTGGCGATGCCGGCCGACACCAATGCCAATGGCGACATCTTCGGCGGCTGGCTGCTCAGCCAGATGGACGTCGGCGGCGGCGTGTACGCCGCCAAGGTCGCGAAGTCGCGCACGGTGACGGTCGCGATCGAGGCGATGAACTTCCGCAAGGCGGTGTATGTCGGCGATCTCGTTTCGGTCTATGCGCATCTCGTCCGCGTCGGCCGCACCTCGATGACAGTGCGTCTCGAAGCCTGGGTGCTGCGCCGGAAGGAGGAGCAGCCGATCCTCGTCACCGACGGCAACTTCACCTACGTGTCGATCGACGACGATGGCCGGCCGCAGCCGATCCGGCGCGACGGCTCCGTCACAGCCTGATCACATTCGCGGTCTGTCGGCGCAAGTAACCTCTGTTAATCCGCCGCATATGTCGCTCGCTCGGCATAAGGAACCGCGATCCGGCGATGCGCGTTTGTTTGGGTCGGGCGGGACGGAGACGCGAAGGCCGAGCATGCGCGCTCGGCGGCTGCCGCGATCACTCTCGCGCGAGATGCGCCTTGTCCACAGGACGGGCGTCTTTACGATAATTGCAAGTTCTGGTTGCTTGGCTGCGCGTTGCCGCGTCTCTGCCGTATTGCGCGCTTCGAGTGACACATTCGGACGAGCAGCGCTGACGGCAGTTCGTTTTCGATCCACAAGGCAAAAAATGCCAGCCGGAAAAAATTGCCGGCACAGAGGAAACGGCGGGGGCGTGTTGCGCGAACAGGGTGGGAGGAAGTCCATGTCGGACGTTGACGAGAAACTGACCTTGCAGGTCCTGAAGAAGCTGCAGCAGCGGCTTCTCCACGCCGAGCGCAGGATTTGCGTCTACGAGAATCAGCTCAGCGCGTTTCGTGAACATCACGTCGAGGTGTTGAGGGATCTGCGCACGATCTATCAGTTGCTCGGTCAGCATCAACACCGTCTCGGCGGAGCCGATGCGTCGCTGCGCAAGGTGACGCTCGTGCCGGATGATCCGCACTGATTCGGCAAGGGGTCACGGCGTGAGTGCGTGCAGCGCAGCCAACATAACATCCACACAATTTCCTGTTGGCATTCACATCGGAATGGCCGGTGGCTCCCTGCACGGAACATTCGTCATGGAGCTCGGTTATACGCCCCGGAATGAACGACGGGATTGCGCAATGTCCGACACCTACATCATCGAGGTCAGCTCCCAGGCGGCGGGGATCGTCGTCCGCGACCGCGGCGGCTTCCGCTTCTTCGCGGCGTCCCATCGCTTCAATGCCCTCGAGGGCCAGGTGTTTCGCAATGCCCGCGAAGCCGAACGCGCCGCGATTCGGCTCGTGACCGGCGAGCTGAGCGCAGCCGCCTGAGCAGACGGGCGCACGCGGTGGACGTCGGCCGGACCAGACCGCGCGCGACGTTTCAGGCGATTGCTGCGATGCGCCCAGTGCTTGCCGATTGACGCTTGACTCGATCAGCATCACCATGGTGCAGCTTGTCCCCGAAAGCTTGCCATGGCCGTCCTCTCTCAACGCCAGACCGACATCCTCAACATCGCGCGCGCCTCCGGCCGCGTCATGGTGGAGGATCTCGCGCGCCGCTTCGAAGTCTCGGCCCAGACCATCCGCAAGGACCTCAACGATCTGTGCGAGCAGCGCGCGCTGACGCGCATCCATGGCGGGGCCATCATCGCCTCCGGGGTCGAGAATCTCGCCTACGAGGCGCGGCGCTTCGTCGCTGCCGAGGAGAAGAAGGCGATCGGTGCGGTCGCAGCCGCGCGGATTCCGAACGGCTCCTCGCTGTTCATCAATATCGGCACCACGACGGAGGAGGTGGCGAGCGCGCTGTCGTCGCACCAGGACCTGCTCGTCATCACCAACAATCTCAACGTCGCGATGCTGCTCTATCCGCATCCGCGCATCGAGGTGATCGTGGCCGGCGGCACGGTGCGGCGCTCAGACGGCGGCGTGATCGGATCGACCGCGACGCAGCTGATCGGCCAGTTCAAGGTCGACTATGCGATCATCGGCGCATCCGCGATCGACGAGGAAGGCGCGCTGCTCGACTTCGACTATCGCGAGGTCCAGGTGGCGCAGGCGATCATCGCCAATGCCCGCAGCGTGATGCTGGTGGCCGATTCCACCAAGCTCCACCGCAGCGCGCCGGTGCGCATCGCCCATCTCAGCCAGATCCAGACCTTCGTCACCGACCGGCCGCTGCCGGACGGACTGGCCAGCCTCTGCCATAGCCGCGGCATCGAGGTGGTCTCGGCGATGTCCGCCGACGAGGCCGACGACGCCGCAGAGGCAACCGAAACGGCGGGGTCCGCCGTGCTCCGCCGCGCCTGACTTTCCGCCACTCTCGCAGGCTCCTTGATCCCGGTTTGGGCAGGTTTTGCCCAACCGCGGCCCAACATGCGAATTTCGATTTGCTTTCACTTTCGTTTGTGTTTAACTCGAAACCGAAAGTGAAATCGCCGCAGTCAAGGCGATTGCCGGGGGATGCGTCTGTTGGAGCGGATCTACGACCTCGCCATTATCGGAGGCGGCGTGAACGGTTGCGGCATCGCGCGCGATGCGGCCGGACGCGGAAATTCCGTTTTCCTTTGTGAAATGAATGATCTGGCGAGCGGAACCTCGTCCTGGTCGACCAAGCTCGTGCATGGCGGCCTGCGCTATCTCGAATATTACGAGTTCCGGCTGGTCCGCGAGGCGCTGATCGAGCGCGAAGTCCTGTGGCAGATCGCGCCCCACATCATCCGTCCGCTGCGCTTCGTGCTGCCGCATCATTCGGGGCTGCGCCCGGCCTGGCTGCTGCGCCTCGGCCTGTTCCTCTATGACCATCTCGGCGGCCGCAAGCTGCTGCCGCCGACGCGGTCGGTGAACCTGCGCAGCGACGAGGTCGGCCGCCCCTTGATCCCCGGGCGCTACAGCAAGGGCTTCGAATATTCCGACTGCTTCGTCGACGATGCGCGTCTGGTCGTGCTGACCGCGCGGGATGCTGCCGATCGCGGCGCCGTCATCCGCACCCGCGCGCGCGCGACCGAGATCCGTCAGGATGGCAGCCATTGGCTGGTCACGACCGATAACATGCAGACCGGCGAGCGCGAGACCATCAAGGCGCGCGCGCTGGTCAATGCCGCCGGTCCCTGGGTCGAGCAGGTGCTGGCGACCGGCGCCGGCGTCAATGCCAAGGCCAAGGTGCGGCTGGTGCAGGGCTCGCACATCGTGGTGCGCAAGCTCTACGATCACGATCGCGCCTACATCTTCCAGAACGCCGACGGCCGTATCATCTTCGCCATTCCCTATCAGCAGGATTTCACGCTGATCGGCACCACCGATCGCGACTATCAGGGTGATCCGGCCAAGGTGAAGGCGACCGACGAGGAGATCGCCTATCTCTGCGCCGCGCTCGGGGAATATCTCGCCAAGCCGGTGACGCCGGCCGACGTTGTGTGGAGCTATTCCGGCGTGCGGCCACTCTATGACGACGGCGCCAGCGAGGCCAAGGCGGCGACCCGCGACTACGTGTTCGAGCTCGATACGCCCGGCGGCTTGCCGCTGCTGTCGATCTATGGCGGCAAGATCACCACCTACCGGCGCCTGTCGGAAGAGGCGCTGGAGCGTCTCGCGCCCTATCTGAAAGGGGGCAAGGCGGAGGAGGGATGGACCGGCAAGGCGTCGCTGCCCGGCGGCGACATGAAGGTTTCGGCCGTCGGGCCGTTGATTGCGGATCTCCGCAAGACCTATCCGTTCCTGTCGGATGCACATGCGAAGCGGATCGCCCATGCCTATGGCACGCGGGCTGCGGCCATGCTCGCCGGTGCGACATCTTTGGCCGATCTCGGCCAGGATTTCGGTGGCACCTTGACGGAGCGTGAAGTCAGGTACCTGATGACGAACGAGTGGGCGTTGACGGCCGAGGACATCGTGTGGCGGCGATCGAAGCTGGGGTTGCGGATGTCGGCGGCTGAGATCGCCGCGCTCGATGCGTGGATCACAGCCAATCGCGAGCGCTCCGCCGTGCCGGCGCGTGAGGCGGGAGGGCGCGCATGAGCGTGACGCTCGATCACGTCTCCCGAATTGTCGACGGCGTGACCACCATTCGCGACGTCTCGCTGACGTTGCAGCGCGGTACGCTGAGCGTGCTGCTCGGGCCGACGCTGTCCGGCAAGACCTCGATCATGCGCCTGCTCGCCGGCCTCGACCGGCCGACCACGGGGCGGGTGCTGGTCGACGGCAAGGACGTCACCGGCGCCGACGTGCGGCAGCGCTCGGTCGCGATGGTCTATCAGCAGTTCATCAACTATCCCTCGCTCTCGGTCTATGAGAACATCGCTTCGCCGCTGCGCGTGCAAGGCAAGTCGCGCCAGGAGATCGAGAAGCGCGTGGCGGAAGCAGCCCGGCTGCTCCGGCTCGAGCCCTATCTGAAGCGTACGCCGCTGCAGCTCTCCGGCGGCCAGCAGCAGCGCACCGCGATCGCGCGCGCCCTGGTGAAGGGTGCGGACCTCGTGCTGTTGGACGAGCCGCTCGCCAATCTCGACTACAAGCTGCGCGAGGAGCTGCGCACCGAGCTGCCGCGCATCTTCGAGGCATCCGGCGCGATCTTCGTCTACGCCACCACCGAGCCGTCGGAGGCGCTGCTGCTCGGCGGCCGCACCATCTGCATGTGGGAAGGGCAGGCGCTGCAGGCCGGCGATACCGCGGCCGTGTATCGCCGACCCGACACCTTGCGTGTCGGCCAGGTGTTCTCGGACCCGCCGATGAATACGGTCGAGATCCAGAAGCGCGGCGAGAGCGTGGAGTACGCCGGCGGGGTCAAGGCGCCGGCGGTAGGCCTCTATGCTGATCTGCCCGATGGCGCCTACCGCGTCGGCTTCCGCCCGCATCAGCTCGGGCTTGGCAAAGGCGACGGCAGCCACGGCCGCCATGCCTTTCCTGCGATCGTCTCGGTCACCGAGATCACGGGATCGGAGAGCTTCGTGCATCTGACGCGCGACGGCATGAACTGGGTCTCCGTGCTGCACGGCGTCCATGAATACGAGCCCGGCGAGATCCTCGACGCGGTGCTCGATCCGTCCAATGTGTTCGTGTTCGACGCCGGCGACCGCCTGGTCGCCGCGCCGGCGATCTGAGGGAGATGCCGCATGGCCCGCATTGACCTCGTCGATCTCGCCCACGCCTACAACGGCAACAGCGGCGATATCGAGAGCTACGCGCTGAAGCCGGTGACGATGACCTGGCGCCAGGGCGGCGCCTATGCGCTGCTCGGCCCGTCCGGCTGCGGCAAGACCACGCTGCTCAACCTGATCTCCGGCATTCTGACGCCCTCGCACGGCAAGATCCTGTTCGACGGCACCGACATCACCAAAGCCTCGACCCGCGAGCGCAACATCGCGCAGGTGTTCCAGTTTCCGGTGATCTACGACACGATGACGGTCGGCGAGAACCTCGCCTTTCCGCTCAAGAACCGCGGCGTGCCGAAAGCGGAGATCGACAAGCGCGTCGCCGAGATCGCGCGGCTCTTGGACCTGACGCCGGACCTCCATCGCAAGGCGACACGGCTCACCGCCGACGCCAAGCAGAAGATCTCGCTCGGCCGCGGCCTGGTGCGCTCCGACGTCGCCGCCGTGTTGTTCGACGAGCCGCTGACCGTGATCGATCCCGAGCTGAAATGGCAGCTCCGCTCGAAGCTGAAGGCGCTGCATCGCGAGCTCGACCTGACGATGATCTACGTCACCCACGACCAGACCGAGGCGCTGACCTTCGCCGACACCGTCGTCGTGATGCACGACGGCCGCGTCGTGCAGAGCGGCACGCCGGCGGAATTGTTCGACAAGCCCGCGCACACCTTCGTCGGCTACTTCATCGGCTCGCCCGGCATGAACATCCTCTCCGCCGAGGTGAAGGGCCGCGAGGCCCGCATCGATGGCCACACCCTGACGCTGTCGCGCAGCTACGACGCGCTGCCGGCCGGCGCCAAGATCGAGATCGGCGTCCGCCCGGAATTCGTCGATGTCGCTCAGCCCGGACCGGGCCTGCTCGACGCCAATATCGAGCGCGTCGACGATCTCGGCCGCATCCGGTTCGCGCGCGTCCGCGTCGGCGACGTCAAGTTCGCCGCGCGCCTGCCGGCCGGCTTCTCGCCGCAGGGCTCGGCGATCGGGCTGAAGTTCGATCCAGCCTATGTCCACGTCTATGCCGACAGCCGTCTCGTCGAGGGAGCCTGAGTGATGGACAAGACCATCAACAACAAGGCCTGGTTCCTGGTGCTGCCGGTGTTCCTGCTGGTGGCGTTCTCCGCTGTCCTGCCGCTGATGACGGTGGTGAACTATTCGATGCAGGACACGTTCGGCAACAACCAGTTCTTCTGGAATGGCGTCGGCTGGTTCAAGGAGCTGCTCGATCCCTCGACCGATCTCGGCGGCCGCTTCCTCGCCTCGCTCGGGCGTAACCTGATCTTCTCGCTCGCGATCCTGGCCATCGAGGTTCCGCTCGGAATCGTCGTGGCGCTGTCGATGCCGCGGGGCGGATGGACCGTGGCGTTCTGCCTCGTCGTGCTGGCGCTGCCGCTTCTGATTCCGTGGAACGTGGTCGGCACGATCTGGCAGATCTTCGGCCGCTCCGACATCGGCCTGCTCGGCTACACGCTCAACGCCATCGGCCTGGACTACAATTACGTCTCCAACGACGCCGACGCCTGGTTCACGGTCATCTTGATGGACGTCTGGCACTGGACCAGCCTGGTAGCGCTGCTGTGCTATGCCGGCCTGAAGTCGATCCCCGACGCCTATTACCAGGCTGCCCAGATCGACGGCGCCTCGCGCTGGGCGGTGTTCACCGCGATCCAGCTGCCCAAGATGCATCGCGTGCTGCTGATCGCCGTGCTGCTGCGCTTCATGGACAGCTTCATGATCTACACCGAGCCGTTCGTCGTCACAGGCGGCGGGCCGGGCAATTCGACGACCTTCATCTCGATCGAGCTCGTCAAGATCGCGCTCGGCCAGTTCGATCTCGGCAAGGCGGCTGCCCTGTCGCTGGTCTACAATCTGATCATCCTGATCGTCTGCTGGGTGTTCTACACCATCATGACCAATGCCGGCGCCGAGCGGCGGCCGGTGAAAGGGGGCGCGTGATGAACACCATTCCGGGCCGTCGGATCATCATCTCGCTATTCCTGGTCTTCCTGCTGTTGCCGATCTACTGGCTCGTCAACATGAGCTTCAAGACCAACAACGAGATCGTCACCACGATGAACTTGTGGCCGCATCAGCCGACGCTGGCCAACTACATGCGCATCTTCACCGACGAGAGCTGGTATTCCGGCTACATCAACTCGCTGAAATACGTGATCATCAACACGGTGATCTCGATCCTCGTGGCGCTGCCGGCGGCCTATGCATTCTCGCGGTACCGCTTCCTTGGCGACAAGCACCTGTTCTTCTGGCTGCTGTCGAACCGCATGGCGCCGGCTGCGGTCTACGCGCTGCCGTTCTTCAATCTGTATTCGGCGATCGGCCTGTTCGATACGCCCTGGGCGGTGGCGCTGGCGCATTGCATCTTCAATATCCCGCTCGCGGTCTGGATCCTCGAAGGCTTCGTGTCGTCTGTGCCGCGCGAGATCGACGAGACGGCGTTCCTCGACGGCTACTCGTTTCCGCGCTTCTTCGTGAAGATCCTGGTGCCGCTGATCGCGAGCGGCATCGGCGTCGCCGCCTTCTTCTGCTTCATGTTCTCCTGGGTCGAACTGCTGCTCGCGCGCACGCTGACCTCCGTCGACGCCAAGCCGATCTCGGCGGTGATGACGCGCACCGTCTCGGCGTCCGGAATGGATTGGGGCCTGCTCGCGGCTGCCGGCGTGCTCACGATCATCCCCGGCGCGCTCGTCATCTGGTTCGTCCGCAACTACATCGCGCGCGGCTTCGCGCTGGGACGGGTGTGATGACGCACGCTTGTTGCCACGGCCTCCGTTCCGCCTCCCCCGCTTGCGGGGGAGGCCGTATCGCATCGTCAGATGCGATACGGGTGGGGGCATCTCTCCTCTCGGGTGCTCCGACGCGCGGCGCCCCCACCCCAACCCTCCCCCGCAAGCGGGGGAGGGGGCCCATTACCGCCTGGAGCCGATAGCCATGAACAGCATCGCATGGATGGCATGGACCTTGCCGACCGCGATCTTCTTTGCTGCGCTCGCATGCACGCTCGGCGTCATGATCGTGCTCGCCGCGCGCTACCCGGAGGCCGAGCGGGTCGGCGTACTGCGCATCCCGACCACGCGCGGCGACCGGCTGTTCATCTCGCTGATCTCGGCCGCCGTCATTCATCTCGTATGGATCGGTCTGGTCGGCACCGACACGATTGCGACCTTGCCGATCGGCGAGGAAGGGTTTGAGGTTTCGAGCCTGTGGCTCGCGACCGCAATTTCGCTTGCATCAGCCGTTGCGATCTTCCGCACCGTCTGACGCAGGTGAAAAGGGGCAGATCCGGGGGCAACCCGGACCTGGATACGTCTGTCGCTCAAGGAGGAAAGCATGCGACACTTGAAACCTAGGAAGCATCACCTGACCAAGGCGAGCTATCTCGCGATGACCAGCGCTGCTGCGCTGTTCGCCGCCACTATGACGCTGTCCGTGCCGGCACGTGCGGACGACGCCACGATCCAGAAGTGGATCGACAGCGAATTCCAGCCTTCGACGCTGTCGAAGGAAGAGCAGAAGAAGGAGCTCGAGTGGTTCGCGAAGGCCGCCGAGCCCTTCAAGGGCATGGAGATCAACGTCGTCTCCGAGACCATCACGACTCACGAATACGAGTCGAAGACTCTCGCCAAGGCGTTCAGCGAAATCACCGGCATCAAGCTCAAGCACGACATCATCCAGGAAGGTGACGTCGTCGAGAAGCTGCAGACCCAGATGCAGTCCGGCAAGAACGTCTATGACGGCTGGATCAACGACTCCGACCTGATCGGCACCCACTTCCGCTACGGCCAGACGATCGCGCTGTCGGACTACATGAAGGGCGAGGGCAAGGACGTCACCGATCCGATGCTCGACGTCAACGACTTCATCGGCAAGTCGTTCACGACCGCTCCGGACGGCAAGCTCTATCAGCTGCCCGACCAGCAGTTCGCGAACCTGTATTGGTTCCGCTACGACTGGTTCACCAATCCGGACTACAAGGCCAAGTTCAAGGCCAAGTATGGCTACGACCTCGGCGTGCCCGTGAACTGGTCGGCCTATGAGGACATCGCCGAGTTCTTCACCAACGACATCAAGGAGATCAACGGCGTCAAGGTCTATGGCCACATGGACTATGGCAAGAAGGATCCCTCGCTCGGCTGGCGCTTCACCGACGCCTGGCTGTCGATGGCCGGCAACGGCGACAAGGGCATCCCGAACGGCCTGCCGGTCGACGAATGGGGCATCCGCATGGAAGGTTGCCGTCCGGTCGGCTCGTCGATCGAGCGCGGCGGTGACACCAACGGCCCGGCGGCCGTCTACTCGATCGCGAAGTATCTCGACTGGATGAAGAAGTATGCGCCGCCGCAGGCGCAGGGCATGACCTTCTCCGAGGCCGGTCCGGTCCCGGCGCAGGGCAACGTCGCTCAGCAGATCTTCTGGTACACCGCCTTCACCGCCGACATGGTGAAGCCCGGCCTGCCGGTCGTGAATGCGGACGGCACGCCGAAGTGGCGCATGGCGCCGTCGCCGCATGGCGCGTACTGGAAGGAGGGCATGAAGCTCGGCTACCAGGACGCCGGTTCTGCGACGCTCTTGAAGTCGACCCCGCCGGATCGCCGCAAGGCCGCCTGGCTGTACCTGCAGTTCATCGTCTCCAAGACGGTGTCGCTGAAGAAGAGCCATGTCGGCCTCACCTTCATCCGTGAATCCGACATCTGGGACAAGTCGTTCACCGAGCGTGCGCCGAAGCTCGGCGGCCTGATCGAGTTCTACCGCTCGCCCGCGCGCGTGCAGTGGACCCCGACCGGCAACAACGTGCCCGACTATCCGAAGCTGGCGCAGCTGTGGTGGCAGAACATCGGCGATGCGTCGTCCGGTGCGAAGACCCCGCAGCAGGCGATGGACGCGCTCGCGGCCGCTCAGGACTCCGTCCTCGAGCGTCTGGAGAAGTCCAAGGTCCAGGGCGAGTGCGGTCCGAAGCTGAACAAGAAGGAATCGGCCGAGTTCTGGTTCAACAAGTCGGCCAAGGACGGCAACATCGCTCCGCAGCGCAAGCTCGCGAACGAGAAGCCGAAGGGCGAGACGATCGACTACGACACCCTGATCAAGTCGTGGCCGGCCACCCCGCCGAAGCGCGCCGAGGCGAAGTGAGCCAACGCTCTGAAGTCATCGCCCGGCTCGACCGGGCGATCCCATCACGAAGGCCGGGAGCAATCCCGGCCTTTTCTTTTGGCCCAGAGGTGAGGGGCTTCCCGTTCCATTCGGGAATTATTCCCGTGTCGCCGGGGACAACTTCCACGCAGCAAGTGCCTTGAAGCCGGTGGGGACAGGCGGCACTCTTTGACGATCGGGCATGTCGCGATCTTCGCCGTGACTTTGCCCCAACGACACGAAACAACAAGGCCTCGACACGATCCGGCATGGCCTCATGCGATCCACGCCGGCATCGCGATCACCAAACGTTCGGGCCACCGAGGGAGCACGGCCATGGATCAGGCGCACATCGCCAATATCGCGAGCACGCTGCCGGAGGCGTTGTCGCCCTGGACCATGTTCATGCAGGCCGACATCGTTGTGAAGTCGGTGATGATCGGGCTGGCGCTGGCTTCAGTCGCAACCTGGACCGTTCTGGTGGTGAAGACGATTCAGCTCCGCGCGGCGCTGCGCACCTCGCGCAGCGCGCTCGGCATCGCGATGACCGCGCGCGCGCTGTCGGATGCGACGGGGCGCATTTCCGCCGACGACGGTGTGGTCGGCCGGCTGCTGGCCGTCGCCGATGACGAAATCGACAAGTCGCGTGGCCTCCCCGCCGATGGCATCAAGGAGCGCGTCTCCTGGCAGTTCGAGCGGATCGAGGCGGCGGCGGTGGCGCGCATCGGCCGCGGCATCGGCATTCTCGCCACCGTCGGCGCGGTCGGGCCGTTCGTCGGCCTGTTCGGCACGGTCTGGGGCATCATGAACAGCTTCATCGGCATCTCGCATGCGCATACGACCAACCTTGCGGTGGTCGCGCCGGGCATCGCGGAGGCGCTGCTCGCTACCGCCTTCGGCCTTGCTGCCGCGATTCCCGCGGTCGTGATCTACAACCTGTTCGCGCGCGCCACCGGCGGCTATCGCGCCGTCATCGCCGATGCGTCGGTCGCGGTGATGCGGCTGCTCAGCCGCGATCTCGACCGGCAGCACGCCGGTCCCCTCGAAGCCCGGCGGAGCGCGATCCGCGCGGTCGACGCGCCGCTGCTGTCGATCGCCAATCCGGCGGAGTGAGCCATGGCCGTCAAGCTCGCCCGGCGCACCGACGAGTTCGAGGAAACGCACGACATCAACGTGACGCCGTTCATCGACGTCATGCTGGTGCTGCTGATCATCTTCATGGTGGCGGCACCGCTCGCCACCGTCGACATCCCGGTCAACCTGCCGGCGATATCGGCGGAGCCACAGCCGCGCGCGGAGACGCCGGTCTTCGTGACCTTCAAGGCCGACCGCTCGCTCGCCGTCGGCGACCAGAGCGTCGCCCAGTCCGACATCGCCGCCTCGCTCGATGCCGCCACCAAGTCCGATCGTGGCCAGCGCGTGCTGCTGCGCGCCGACCAGACGCTGCCCTATGGCGAGGTGATGGCGCTGATGAACACCCTGCGCCGCGCCGGCTACACCAAGGTGGCGCTTGTCGCGCTCGAAGACCGGAGTGCGCCGTGAGCGTGCTGACGCTCGAGCCGTTCGACAATGACGAGGCTCGCCGCGAGCGGACGCTGTGGACGATCGCTGCGATCGTGGTCGCGGCGCTGCATGTCGGGCTTGCCGCCGGCTATTGGCTGCTGCGCCCGGCGCCGCAGGGCCGCGCGCAGGCAGAAGCGTTCGACGTCGTGTTCACGCCGGCGGTCGTGAGCGAGCCTGCGCCGGCGATCCAGGAGGCGCCGCCGGCCGATCCGACGCCGCCCGCGGAGCCGCCAAAGCCGGAGCCGGCCAAGGAGGAGGCCGTCGCGCGCGAAGCCGTGGCCGAGCCGGTGCCGCAGCCGCCCGAGCCGCAGGTGTTGGCGCAGCCCGAGCCGGTGCCCGAGGTGATCGCGAGTCCGGAGCCATTGCCGCAGGTCGCGCTGGCGCCCGAGCCGCCGCGCGCCGACGACATCGTGCTGCCGCCGCCGCCAGCGCCGAAGCCGATCGAGGCGAAGCCAGCTCCCATTCCCGAGCGCGTCGAACGCAAGCCGGCCGAGAAGAAAGAGGCCAAGGAGATGGCCGAGCGGAAGCCCGCGCCGCCGAAGCCAGCGGCACCGGCCAGCCGACCGTCGCGCGTCGCGTTGGCGCCCAATGCAGGGGAGGACAGCCAAGGCGCGCGCGAGGGCCAGGCCGACTGGAACAGCCAGGTGCGCGCGAGCATCGCCCGCGCCGCGAGCTATCCATCCGACGGCAACGGCGCCAGTGGCACGGCGACCGTGACGGTCGTGATCGACCGTAACGGTCGACTTCTGTCACGGCGCCTTGTCGGCAGCTCCGGCTCGCCCGCGCTCGATCGCGCGGCGCTGTCGAGTGTGGAACGCGCCGCGCCGTTCCCGCGCTTTCCCCCCGTGATGCGGCAGGCGCAGGAAGCGCTCAACGTTCCGCTGCGTCTGCGACAGCGTTGAGCGCCGCGTCCTGCGCGCGTCGCCTATTTCGAGCACTCGGTCAGATCGGTATCGCGCACGACGAACTGCGCGCCTTCCTTGAGCTCGACGTTCTTGGCGATGCAGGTGCGGCCGCCTTGCTCGGACAGCTTGATGTCGTAGCGGCCTGACTTCACGCCGACCAAGGTCATGCGCTCGTTGTGGTCGACCATGCCCTCGTCGTCGTTCTTGCACTGGTCGGTGCCCCAGTTCTTGGTGCCGGCAGCGGCAAGATACATCTTCACGATCGTCTGGCCGGTGCGGTTGAGAAAGCGCGGGCCGTCGTCGGCGGATGCGGCAGAGCCGGCCAGCATGAGCAGCGTACAGGCAGAGACGAGGCGACGCATGACGAGTGTCCTTTTCTTATCATTGAGCATGGGATGGCGGGGGCTGCGGCTCAGAAATCCTTGCCGATGCTGGTCTTGATCGCGAGGCCGCGCGAGGCGTTGGTCAGGCCATAGCCGACGCCGAAGCTGAACTCGAAGCCCTTGAAGCGGGTGTCGGCGACGGCATAGAGCGTCTGCATCTGCTGATTCCACGGCAGGATGTAGCCGAACGGTCCGAGATTGGAGAAATGCTCGATGCCGACGGTCCAGCGGTCGCTCAATCGCTTGACGAAGCGCACCGATGGCTCGAAGGCCGAGCCGGCGCCGTCGATGCCGAACGTCATGTTGGCGTTGAAGATCAGCTGATAGTCGTTGGGCAGGTTGACGCCGATGATCGGCGTGAACATCTGCGCGACGCGCGGCGTCGCCTCCTGCACGAAGCGCGGTGCGCCGGGCTGGCCGGCGCCGGCCTTGTTGGCGACCCACAGGTCCGGGGTGAGCCCGCCCTGCGGAGCCAGGATGGTGCGCGAGACCAGGCCGACGAACACCGTGCGCTCGAGCCGGTCGCCCTGGATGAAGGTCTGGCGAATGGTGACGCCGCCGGACTGGAATGAATAGCCGGGCACGCCATTGTCCATCACGTTGCCCAGTGCCATCGGCACATTGGTGCGGGCAAAGGCGTAAGGCGAGGTCAACGCGATCTCGTACCATTCGGTTGGCGAGTAGCCGATCTCGGTCTCGCCGGTGACCGCACGCTGCGGCACGCGGCGTCCGCCGTTCTGTTGCGGATTGAAGGTTGTCAGATAGCCGAAGCGCTGTTCGACCTGGAAATGTCCGGGCGAGGCGGGGTCATTGCCCTGGATCTCCTCGGCCGCTGCACCGAACGGCGCGAGCACGAGAGCACCGGCAGCCATGTACAATCGCGATCGTCTTTTTGTACTCCTGGCGATGCCGTTCGGCTGCATGTCCCCGCGCTCCCTTCAACTAATGAGCTAACGAGTCGGCTGGGCGAAAGCATGCGGGCCTGTCGGCTGAAAGATGACGCGATCGGGAAACGATCAGTCGTCAAATGCCGCAATTGCTCCGGCCCTTGCTGTTTCGATGAGGAATAGGGATGTTTTGGCAAGTCGAACGGGACATTTTGACCGGGACAATATGGCGGCCGTTTCGCGAGTGAATCTCAACGCGGTGATGAATGTGGCGTGCTGCAAACACATTGAGGTCATAGAGCGAGGAAAACATGTGTTGCAGCATGCATTGCTGATCGCCGGATCAGCCAGAGAATGGACACGCCCGTGCTTCACACACCCGGTCATCGTCGCCGCTTGTCCGCTCGGCCGATGCGGCTCGGACTGGTGCTCACACTGCTTCTGTCCACGCTGCTGCCGGATGGACGCGCCTTCGCGGAGGAGCCGCTGCGGGACCAGCTGGAAGCCTGGTGGAATCAAACCCAGGCCGGCAAGAGAGGTCCGGTTGGGCAAGTCCGACAGGCGTCATCGGGGAGCGGTGCCAGAACCGCAAGGCATGTCGCCAAGCGCGGACGCCACGTCGCCAATGCCCGCGCCGAGGCAGGAGGAGGTGTCTTCGACCACGATAGCGGTCCGCGTCGTGACCGTCCGGGGAGATATTTTCTGCACGGACCGAGGTTCTAGTCCCGACGCTCTTGCGGGAATTTCCCGGGCGTCGCGTTCTTGCACTTGCGAAATGACAAGGCCTCCCATAGGTCAAAGCGATATGCGGCGCGTTGCCGGTGAAACCGCCGACGCTCGCATACGTTGTTTTCGTGCCCTTCATCGCCGCCCCTCGGACGGCGGAGACAAAGGATCAATTCGATGAATTGGAAACTGATGATGACGGCCGCTGCCGTCGGCATCGCCGCGATCGTCGGCACGTCGACGATCGCTGTCAGTGCACCGGCCCCTTCCAAGCTGCTGACCTCGATCGACCCCGACAAGGACGGCACCGCCGACATGAACGAGGTCCGCACCGCCGCCGGCGCGCTGTTCGATCGTCTCGATCGCGACCACGACGGCACGCTCGACGCCAAGGAGCTGCGCGGCCGCGTTTCGGCCAAGGATCTCAAGGCCGCTGATCCCGACAATGACGGCACGCTGACCAAGGACGAGTATCTCGCGCTGGTGGAAGGCCGCTTCAAGGCGGCCGATCCGGACGGTGACGGCACGCTCGACTCGAAAGAGCTGAAGTCGGTGGCCAAGCTGCTGAAGTGAGACATCGGTCCGCACTGGACCGACGCGACATAGACATGAGCCCGAGGGCCTGTGACGGGAGACCGTCGCAGGCCCTCGTCTTTCAGGCAGATGCTCGTGGCGGGCCGGCAGGAAGGCGATTGGCCCTCACATGCTTGGGCGGGACATTTCCACTGCGAGACGAACCAGATCGGGCAGGCTGCGGGCCCCGAGCTTCTGACGCAGCCGGTAGGTCAGGTTGATGACGGTCTTGTAGCTGATGCCGAGATGGTCGGCGATCGCCTGATAGGATTTCGCCTGGGCCAGCAGCGCAAGGGCCTGGCGCTCGCGCGGGGTCAGCGCAGGGGTCGCCATGCCGTCCGGGTTGGCGCGGAGCAGGGCGATGCGGGTGGCGAGCTGCGGATCGAGATAGGTGCCGCCGGCTCGAACCTGCTCCAACGCCTTGGGCAGCTCGTGCGGCGGCGCGTCCTTCAGCAGATAGCCGCTGGCGCCGGCGTCGATCGCCGAGCGGACGATGCGCGGATCGGCATGCATGCTGAAGACCAGGATCCGGGCGCGGGGATCGTGCGACCGCATGCGTTCGATCAGACTGATGCCGCCAAGCTCCTGCCCGTGCAGGCGCAGATCGACGATCGCGACGTCCGGCCGGTCACGAACATAGGCGTCGTACCCGCTGTCGGCATCGTGTGCCTCGGACAGCGCGCGGATACCGGCTTCGTTCAGCAGCCAGCGGCAGGCCGTGATCACGACCGGGTGGTCATCGACGAGCAGAACGCGATACATCCGATGAAGGTCTTGCCCTTATGGCGCCGACGGCGCCGATGCTTTCTCTACCATGTGAGTTCCCTTGCAAACCAGGATCGGGTGCAACAGTGCGGCCGAGGCTGGGAGATAGCTCGGCGAATCGATCGCCACTTTCCGGATCCGGGAAGATTGTCCCTAGGGGCCGAAGAATATTGCCCGTTGCGACGAACTGGAGGGCTGTTTACGAATGTTAACGTTCGTAGACGGGTAAATCGGCCAGTTCTGGTGCGGGTAAAGGCTCAGGGGCGTGGGCTGTTGCCGGAACCGGTCGACAAGAAACTGGGGGACGTCTTGACCAGACTGTCGGCGCTGAAGAGCGCGCTTCTCGCGACCTGTGCGTTGCTGCCTGCGGCTGCGTTCGCGCAGCAAACCCTGCAGACCATCGAGGTGGTCGGCGTCTCGCCCGTTCAGGGCAGCGAGATCGCGAAGGACAAGATTCCTTCCAATGTCGAAACCATCGGGGCGCGGGAGCTCGACCACAGCCGCGCGCCGACGCTGCTCGACAGCATCCTGCAATCGGTGCCCGGGGTCTCCCTCAGCGACCAGACCGGGAACGCGTTCCAGCGCGACTTGAATTATCGCGGTCAGACTGCCTCGCCGGTGCTCGGGACGCCGCAGGGCATCGCCGTCTACCAGAACGGCACCCGCATCAATGAGGCCTTCGGCGACGTCGTGAACTGGGACCTGATCCCGGAAATGGCGATCGCACGCATGACCCTGATGCCGAACAATCCGCTGTTCGGCCTCAACGCCACCGGCGGTGCGCTGTCGATCGAGATGAAGAACGGCTTCAACTACCAGGGCGGGGAAGCGCAGTTGTTCGGCGGCTCGTTCGGCCGGATCCAGTCGGGCGCTCAATACGGCTGGAACAACGGCACCTACTCGGCCTATATCGCGGCGGAAGGCGCCTATGACCGCGGCTGGCGCGACTACTCGTCGGCCTCGCAGATCCGGCGCATGTATGCCGATTTCGGCGCGCGCGGCGACAATACCGAATTCCATCTCTCCTTCACCGGTGCCGACAACAAGCTCGGCTCGGTCGCCGCGACACCGATCGAGATGCTGAACCAGCGCTGGTCCAGCGTCTATACCTGGCCGCAGTCGCTGCATCTGCAGATGCAGATGGTGCAGGCCAGCGCAAAGTGGACGCCGACCGACACGCTGTCGATCCAGGCCAACGGCTATTACCGCAACTACAAATCCGCGCGCGTCGATGGCAATAGCACCGAGGTTGCGGCCTGCGACCCCGCGGGCGCGTTCCCCGGAGAATTCTGTCTCAGCGATGCCGCCGGCACCGAGTTCCAGATGAACCGCAACGGTCCGACCGCCAATACGCTGGCGGGCGATGCGGCGCTCGGTCAGATCGACCGCAATACCGTCAAGACCGACAGCTATGGCGGCTCGCTGCAGGCGACCTCAACGACGCAGCTCTTCGGCCATGACAACCATTTCGTCGTCGGCGCCAGCGTCGATCACGGCAATACCAACTTCCAGGCCACATCCGAGCTCGGCACCATCGACAACAACCTGTTCGTCACCGGCCTCGGCGTCTACATCGACCAGCCCAACGCGGGCCTTGCTCCCGTCAATCTGAATGCCAAGAACACCTATCTCGGCATCTATGCGACCAACACCTTCGACATCACCTCGCAGCTGGCGCTGACGGCCGGCGGCCGTTTCAACTGGGCGCAGATCAACCTGCGCGACCAGACCGGCTTCGCGCCGCTGCTGAACAGCAACAACAATTTCCAGCGCTTCAACCCGGTGGTCGGCCTGACCTACAAGATCACGCCTGACATGACCGCCTACGCGGGCTATTCAGAAGCCAACCGCGCGCCGACGCCGCTCGAGCTCGGCTGCTCCGATCCGGCCAATCCCTGCCTGATCGACAACTTCCTGATCGCCGATCCGCCGCTCAAGCAGGTGGTGTCCCGCACCGTCGAAGGCGGCCTGCGCGGCGAGATTTCCGGCGGCCGCTCGGCCTACGCCGCCGACCTGCCGGCCTACCGCAAGGCCCCGATCAAATCGGTGGCGGTCGATGATGGCTGGCGGCTGCGCTGGGGCCTCAGCCTGTTTCGTACCGAGAATTCCGACGACATCATCCAAGTCGTCGACCCGGCCAACCCGGTGCGCGGCTATTTCAAGAACGCCGGCACCACGCTGCGCCAGGGTGTCGAGGCCAAGGTCGACCTGGCCTGGAACCGGTGGACCGCCTACGCCAACTACACCTTCATCGACGCCACCTTCCGCAGCGCCTTCGACGTCAACGATCCGTTCCTGCGGGTGCCGGTCGGCGTCGTCTCCGGCAACCACATTCCCGGCATTCCGGCGCACCGCCTGAAGCTCGGCGCAGAATATGCCGTGACCGACGCCTGGAAGGTCGGGGCGAGCGTCAACTATGTCGGCAGCCAGTACCTGCTGCACGACGAGACCAACGTCTACCCGAAGGTCCCGGCCTACTGGGTCGTGAACGTCAACACATCTTATCAGGTGACCAAGAACGTCGAGGTGTTCGGCCTGATCCAGAACCTGTTCAATCAGCGCTATTACTCGGCAGGTACCGTGTTCGACCCCGCCGGCTTCAACACCGCCGGTGGCGGAACCGCGTTCGCGCTTAACGATCCGCGCAGCATGGTTCCGGGGATGCCGCTCGCGGCCTATGCCGGCATCCGGGCGAAGTTCTGAGCTTCGCATCCTGACGACCATAGGCGCATCCGCGCCGCGCCACGGCAGCCCCCACCGTGGCAGGAAGGCCGGGAGAAATCCCGGCCTTTTTCTTGCTTGACTAAAAGCGTGACGTGCCTCCGCTGCCGTAGGGTGGGCAAAGGCGCGCGTGCGATACTGCATGCCGCGAGCTCAACTCCACCGCGCGCCGTGCCCACCATTCCTTCCGCTTGCGCGGATGCACGGCGGGCACGTGACCGCCCTGCGGGCGGCTGCTTTGCCCACCCTACGCAGCCGGTATGAATCGTCGATGAGTCTGCTCACGATGGATTTTGGGCAATTATCCCGCTGACCTCGTGAACGAGATCGCTGCGCGCCTGTGGAATTTGCGAAGCATCGCGATTAGTTGCTACCGGTTTCCGCCAACTACGAACTTCCGCCACAGAACCCGACCAGCTATTGCGCATCGTATCGAGCAGCGAGGTGGCGCACATGAGCCGTAGATCTTCAAGCCTTGTATCGATCATCACGTCATCGATGGATGCCGTTCACCGGCCCCACGTGCCTCCTTGGATACGAGCGACAATCTCTGTCGTGCTTCTCGCTGGCAGTCTGGGGACGCATTCTCTGCTGCTTGGCGATGCGGCGGCGCGCGATCTCGATGGGCGTTACGCCAATTCTCCGCTCAAGGGCTGGTTCGAGAGTTTGCGTTCGGGCAAGGGGCCGTGCTGCTCGGATGCGGATGGCACCGCGCTCTCGGACACGGATTGGGACACGAAGGATGGCCGCTACCGTGTTCGCATTGAAGGCCAATGGTGGGTCGTTCCGGAAGAGGCCGTGGTGACCGAGCCCAATCGCGCCGGCCGGACGATGGTATGGCCCGTGTATTATCGCGAGCTGAATACGGGCCTGCGCATCGATGTGCGGTGCTTCCTGCCCGGCAGCATGATGTAGGTGGGGATGTGCCGGATCGCAGAAGCGCAGGGTGGGCAAAGGCGCGAGGCGAGATGTTGCGACAGGCGCGGCCTCTCGTGCGCCGTGCCCACCGCTCCCTCCGCTCTCGCGGAGGCATGGTGGGCACGCGGCCGCCCTGCGAGCGGCTGCTTTGCCTACCCTACGTGATGGCGACTACTCCGCCGCTTGCGCCGCTTTCAGCGTCGGATAGTCAGTGTAGCCCTTCTCGCCGCCGCCATAGAGGGTGGCGCGGTCGAGCTCGTTGAGCGGCGCGCTGACCTTGAGCCGCTCGACCAGATCCGGGTTGGCGATAAACGGCCGGCCGAAGGCGATCAGGTCGGCCGCGTTGGCATCGAGCTGTTTGTTCGCGAGCGCGAGGTCATAGCCGTTGTTGGCGATGTAGGTGCCCTTGAAGCGCTTGCGCAGCGACGCGTAGTCGAACGGCGCCACGTCGCGCGGGCCGCCGGTCGCCCCCTCGATCACGTGGATGTAGACCAGATTCAGCGCCGCGAGCCGGTCGACGATGTAGTCGAACAGCGCCTGCGGATTGGAATCCGAGATGTCGTTGGCCGGCGTCACCGGAGATAGCCGAATGCCGGTCCTGTCGGCGCCGATCGCCTCCGACACGGCCTTGGCAACCTCGAGCATCAGCTTTGCGCGGTTCTCGATCGACCCGCCATAGGCGTCGGTGCGCTTGTTGGCGCCGTCCTTGGCGAACTGGTCGAGCAGATAGCCGTTGGCGCCATGGATCTCGACGCCGTCGAAGCCGGCCTCGATCGCATTCAGCGCGGCCTGCTTGAACGCCGCGACGATGCCGGGAATTTCCGCGAGCTCGAGCGCACGTGGCGTCGAGACGTCGGTGAACGCGCCGCCGACGAAGGTCTTGGTCTTGGCCGCGATCGCCGAGGGCGCGACCGGCGCACCGCCATTCGGCTGCAGCGAGACATGGGAGATACGGCCGACATGCCAGAGCTGGATGAAGATGCGCCCGCCCTTGGCATGCACCGCGTCGGTCACCTTGCGCCAGCCGGCGATCTGCTCCTTGGAATAGATGCCAGGCGTGTCCTGGTAGCCCTGGCCCTGCTGCGAGACCTGGCTGGCCTCGGAGATCAGGAGGCCGGCGGAGGCGCGCTGGCTGTAATATTCGGCCGTCAGCGGACCCGGCGCGAGGCCGTCCACCGCGCGGTTGCGGGTCAACGGCGCCATCACGACGCGATTGGCGAGGGTGACCGGACCGAGCTGATATGGCGCGAACAGTTTGGATGCACTCATCGGGATCTTTCCAGGAGAGGGGAGGGGGGTCATGGTGAGTTGTGCATTGCCGCGAACAGCGCAATGCCGCGAGGTATCCGTCCGGCGCAGACGTGCCGCGCGATGGAGCGGCCGCAACAGGCCATCCGTTGGATAGCCTGTTGCAATAGACGAAAGGGATCAGGCGACGCCCAGGAAGTCCCGCTTGCCGATTTCGACGCCGTTGTGGCGGAGGATGCCGTGGGCGATCGCGGCGTGGAAATAGAAGTTCGGAAACGAGACGCGGTTGACGAAGTCCTGCCCCTTCAGGGTCAGCGTGGTGTTGGGCCCGCTTGGAAAGGTGACGTCGCGGCTATCGGCCCCTTCGAACTGCGCCGGCTGGAACGTCTTCAGGTAATCGATGGTTCTGGCAAGCCGCTGGCGAAGCTCGGCGAACGTCGTCTCGGTGTCGGGCGTGCTCGGGACCTCGCTATGGGAAAGCCGCGCGCAGCCCTTGGCGGCGAAGTCGCAGGCGAGCTGGATCTGCTTGGAGAGCGGCAGCATGTCCGGATACAGCCGTGCGCCGAGCAGCACCTCGGGGGCGATCTTTTTGGCTTCGCAATGGGCCTCGGCCTTGCTGAGCAGGCCGGACAGGCTGCCGAGGATCTGGAGGTAGGCCGGCACGGTCGAATCGTAAAAGGACATGATGCTCTCTTTTGGCAGGAGACGTCGCGACGAAAGCGCGCGCCCTCGGAGATGGGGCGGCGTCCAAGAGAATGCAACTGCATCTTTCTGGTTTTTGCGGTCGCCGTGCATTCCAGTCGTTCACGCTGAGGTCACGGCGATTGTGGACGCGTCCCCTGGAGGATTTCCCCAAGCCGTGGCCGAAATGCCGGATCGAGGTCGTGGAGAACGACGAGCCTGGGTGGCCGAACAGGGTCAGGATGAAGATCGGCGCTACAAGCCAAATCGGGCTTCAATTGCCCGTCTGCTCGCGCTTTTGTCCTGAGCGATCATCTGGCCGTCCAATTCCGAGGTGATAAATTGGAATAGCGAAGAGCGGACGACACGGTCGCATGAAGTCGGACAATAAGTCATCTGCAATTGAGAGACGAGGAGCGCCGCGCGATGATGTCGGCTCACCTACCGTGTCGCTGTCGCTGAAGCCGGCGCCGCCTGCGCCCGCGGCGTGCCGCGCATGCGTACGAGCAGTTCCGCCGTCGGCCAGGAATCGGCCGGCAGCCCGAGCCGCACCTGCATCGTTTTGACCGCGATGCGGCTCTGCTGCCCCAGCACGCCGTCGACCTTGCCGACGTCGAAACCGGCCTTCACCAGGAGCTGCTGCAGTTCCTTGATCTCTTTGAACGGCAGTTGCGCCACGGGGCCGCTGGCTTTGCGCATCGGCGCCGCGCCGGCGATGCGGGTGGCGAGATAGGCCGCGGTGGTCGAATAGATCAGCGAATTGTTCCACTCGGTGTAGGCGGCGAAATTGGCATAGGCCAGGAACGCCGGGCCGTTGCGGCCCATCGGCAGCAGCACCGAGGCTTCGAGCGCATCGTTCGGCAGCGGCCGGCCGTCGGCATAGGTCACGCCGAGGCCGGCCCATTTGCTGCGCGGCGCCTTGACGGTGAGATCGGCCTGCTCCCACGGAAACGCCTGGGGCACGCGGATCTCCTCCAACCACGGCTCGCCGCGGCGCCATTTCAGTCCGGTCGCGATGTAGTTCGCGGTCGAGCCGATCACGTCGGGCGCGCTGCGCAAGAGGTCGCGGCGGCCATCGCCGTCATAGTCGACGGCATAGGTGACGTAGTGGGTCGGCAGGAACTGCGTCTGACCGAGCTCGCCGGCCCAGGAACCGATCATCTCCTCCGGCGCGAGATCGCCGCGGTCGATGACCTTCAGCGCGGCGATGGTCTCATTCTGGAAGCGCTCGCTGCGGCGGCAATCATAGGCCAGCGACACCAGCGACGGCAGCACCGGCAAATTGCCCATGTTGGCGCCGAAATCGCTCTCCAGGCCCCAGAACGCGGCGATGACCGCCGGGGGCACGCCATACTCCTTCTCAGCGCGCGCGAACGCTGCCGCATGCATCCGGATGTGCTGCTGGCCGTTCTGCATCCGGTAGGGCGCGGCCATCCGGCCGGCGAACTCGGTGAACAGTTGACCGAACACGCGCTGGCCGCGGTCGCGATTGACGATGCCCTGGTTGTAGGTGAGGTACGGCGAGGCGGCCGCGATCGCGCGCTGCGACACGCCTTCGGCAATGGCGCGTTGCTTCAGCTCGGCGAGAAACCGGTCGAAGCTCTGGCCGTTATGGCAGGCCGCGGCGCGCATCGATGGCGCCGGCTTCGGACGTGGTGCGGCCGCCTCCGGCGCCATTTGCGCCGCGGCGCTGACAACCAGCATGAACGAGGTGCGAGCGCGCTGAAGGTGACGCGCAAGGCAGTCGAAGAGCTTCGCATCCGGTCTCACCGATGGCTGTCAGGTCGTTGTCCAGCCATCGATATCCGATGCGGGGGGCGGGAGGGAAGGGGGCAGGGGCGAACAGCGAATGGCGAATGGGAAACGGCAAGAACCCTATTCGCTACGCCCTATTCGCTACTCGCCCTTTCATCCCACCTTCGCCAGCGCCGCCTGGGCCTCGCTCTGGATCCGCTTGAGATGCTCGGCGTCGCGAAAACTCTCGGCATAGAGCTTGTTGACGTCCTCGGTGCCGGAGGGTCGCGCCGCGAACCAGCCGTAGTCGGTCTCGACCTTGATGCCGCCGAACGACTGGCCGTTGCCCGGAGCCTTCGTATGCACCATGCGAACGGGATCGCCGGCGAGCTCCTTCAGGTTCAGCATTTCCGGCGTCAGCGCCTTCAGCGCCGCCTTTGCCGGCGGGCTCGCCGGCACGTCGATGCGCTCATAGACCGGCGCGCCGAGCTCGGCCGTCAGCTCCTTGTAGAGCTCGCTCGGGTCACGGCCGCGCCTGGCCATGATCTCGGCCGCGAGCAGCCCGAGGATCAGGCCGTCCTTGTCGGTGGTCCACACCGTGCCGTCGCGCTTCAGGAACGAGGCGCCTGCGCTCTCCTCGCCGGCGAAGCCGAAACTGCCGGAGCCGAGGCCCTCGACGAACCATTTGAAGCCGACGGGGGTTTCGACGAGCTTGCGGCCGAGCTTGCGCGCGACGCGGTCGATCATCGAGCTCGACAC
Source organism: Bradyrhizobium sp. SZCCHNS3052 (assembly GCF_032484495.1). Taxonomy (NCBI): domain Bacteria; kingdom Pseudomonadati; phylum Pseudomonadota; class Alphaproteobacteria; order Hyphomicrobiales; family Nitrobacteraceae; genus Bradyrhizobium; species Bradyrhizobium sp. SZCCHNS3052. Next base: position 128,206 of record NZ_JAUETB010000007.1, read on the forward strand.
GATGGTCTTGCCGATCGCGGCATCGCTTCGCCAACCGGGCCGGTGAGCGAACAGGTAGGAGATCGCCGTCGCTAGATAGTGGTTGGGATTCATCAGCCCGCCCGAGCGGGTGACGATGCCATGGCGGTCGGCGTCGGTGTCGTTGGCAAACGCGACGTCGAAGCGCTCGCGCATGCCGATCAGGCTCGCCATCGCGTAGGGCGAGGAGCAGTCCATGCGGATCTTGCCGTCCCAGTCCGCGGTCATGAAGCGGAAGGTGGGATCGACGACGTCGTTGACGATTTCAGCGTTGAGACCGTAGCGCTCGATGATCGGCGCCCAGTAGGCGATCGCCGCGCCACCGAGCGGATCGATGCCGATCTTGATCCCGGCCGCCTTGACGGCGTCGAGATCGACGGTGTTGGCGAGATCGGCGACGTAGGGCGTGATGTAGTCGTAAGCGTGCAACGAGCCGCGCTGCTTGGCCTGGCTGTAGCTGATGCGCGATACGCCATCGAGGTCGTTGGCCAGATACACATTGGCCTGCCGCTCGATCTCGGCCGTCGCGTCGGTGTCGGCGGGGCCGCCATGCAACGGATTGTATTTGTAGCCGCCATCCTCCGGCGGATTGTGCGACGGCGTGATGACGACGCCGTCGGCGAGATGCGCCGTGCGGCCCTTGTTGTAGGAGATGATGGCGTGCGAGATCACCGGCGTCGGTGTGTAGCCGCCGTCCTTGTCGACCATCACCTCGACGCCATTGGCGCCGAACACTTCGAGCGCGCTGGCAAGCGCCGGCTCGGCCAGCGCGTGGGTGTCGATGCCGACGAAGAGGGGGCCGTCGAGGCCCTGCTGGCGGCGGTAGTCGCAGAGCGCCTGGCTGGTGGCGAGAATGTGGTTCTCGTTGAAGCCGGTCTTCAACGACGAGCCGCGATGCCCCGACGTGCCGAAAGCGACGCGCTGGGTCGGCTCGTGCGGGTCGGGCTTCAGCGCATAATAGGCCGTGATCAGCCGCGGAATGTTGGCGAGCGCGGCATTGGCGATCGGCCTGCCGGCTGCGGGGTCTGTCTTGGCCATGGAGCATCCTTCGCAAGTTCGAGAAACATCTGCGGCGGCGCTTCGTTCCGCCGCGGCGGGCGCAGGGAACGCGGGGCGTCGCGACGAACCTGCCGCAACATGGCGGCGCGCGGTGATCCGATCAACGGAATTCGTGCACGCCCCCCGCGGCGGCGTGAAGCCTATTTGATATCCGCTGAGGGAATGCCGGGTTCTCGCGGTCGAGGCCGGCCAATGTCGCCGCCTTGTGCGCGCGACATTAACCACGCCTCACTGAGTCCGCGTGCCGGGACCGGCGCTTAAGCCTGAGTTTAACGGATGGCCGTTGAAATAGCAGGCCGGAGCAGAGGCGCGTCTCGTGCGCGGGAGAGTCGTCAGGAGCGGAAAAGTGAGAGCGCTTTGTCTCGGCGCGTTGGCCGTCGTTTCAACCTTGGCCCTGGCCGGCTGCAGCCACCAGGTGACGCCGCAGGTGGCCTCGCCTTGCGTCGATCTGAGCGGAAGGCCCTGCGTGGACGGTCCCGTCGCCGACCAGTCGCCGCAATCATTGGAGCCTGCCGACACGATCCACAAGCCTGCAGCCGCGGTCGCGCGCCGCGCGGCTCTGCAGCACAAGCACGCCCGCGCCGCAAAGCGCCGGGTCAAGTCGCCAATCGTCACCGCCAAGACGATTGAAAAGCCGATTGAAAAGGCGATTGACAAACCGATCGAAAAGCCGCTCGCGGCACCGGCGCGAACGCCGCGGCCCGATCCGGTCGCGCCGGCTGACGGCGCGCCCGCGCCGGTGATCAAGACCCCCTCCGTCACGACGGATATGCCGAATCCGGCCAAGGTCCAGAGCGACGTCATGGTGGCTGCTGTGACGGTGGCGGCCGAGCTGGCCGAGCGGATGACCGCGCTGCGTGTCCCAGAGGGGCCCGCCGACAGTCATCTCGTCGCGGTGCTGCTGGCGCGTCCCACCGTGCGCGGATTGGGCGATCTCAGCGGCAAGGTGATCGCGATCGACGAGCGCTACGCCAAGTCCAACGCGAAGATCACCGCGGCCATGAATGCGGCCGGTGCGACGGAGGTGCTGCTGCTGGAAGGGCAGGCCACCGCGATCACCCGGTTGAACAATGGCGAGGTGAGCGCGGCCGTGGTGGCCCTGGTCTCGCCGGAGGCCGCGGAGGCGTTTCCGAAGGTCGCGGGCTTTCGCCTGTTCTCTGTCGTCCTGAAGCCGTAGCTTCAGGACGCTTTGTCACAGGCGGGCTAGGTCGCGGCGGTGCTGCGCGACGGCCGCGGCAGCGCCGCGCCCTTCACGGCCGCGATTCCCCTGGGAAAGCCGCTGCGGTCGCTATAGAGGCGCTTGCGGCCGCGTCGCGGATCGTGCTGCCTCTTGACGTCCTGGGCGCACATGTAGTCCAGCGCCGTGATGCCTCCGACCATGACCAGCGCCGCCAGCACGCTGCCCGCGCGCGGATTGCTCGGCCTGAGCTCACCGGCCAGCGTCAGCATGTCCAGCCCGTCGCCGGCGACGCGGCTCAGCAGGCCGGCCCGCTTCTCCACCGACAGCGTGAGCACGCCGGCGAACAGCTCGCGCACGCCATAGGCCCGCACCAGTCCCTCGCGGCCCTCCATGCCGAGCGCATGCGTGACGCGGTGCGGCGCCAGCAGCTCCAGCGTGCCGAGCACGATGCTGAACCAGCCGAGCCCGCGGGCCAGACGATCGGCCGGCGTCAGCGAGCTGGGGCCGGTCGAGATGATCTTGGGGTCGCCCTTCGATCTCACGAGATTCGAGAAATGAAACATGCGATGCGATCCCTTATGGCTTCAGCACGACCTTGACGCAGCTGTCCTGCTTGTCGCGGAAGGCGCGGTACATCTCAGGTCCCTGCGCGAGCGGCACGGTGTGGGTGATGACGAAGGACGGGTCGATCTGGCCATCCTCGATGCGCTGCACGAGGTCGTCCGTCCAGCGGTTGACGTGGGTCTGGCCGGTGCGGATCGTCAGGCCCTTGTTCATCAGCGCGCCCATTGGCACCATGTCGGACAGCCCGCTGTAGACGCCGGGGATCGAGACGATGCCGCCGGGACGGCAGACATAGATGATCTCGCGCAGCACGTGCGGCCGGTCGTTCTCGAGCATGAACATCTGCTTGGCGCGATCGATCACGCTGTCGGGCTGCGCAAGGGTGACGTGGCTCTCGAAGCCGACGCAATCGATGCACTTCTCCGGGCCCTTGTTGTCGGTCAGCTCGTTCAGCCGCCCGACCACGCTCTCCTTGTCGAAATTGATGGGGATGGCGCCGCCGGCCTCGGCCATCGCCAGCCGCTCCGGAATGCGGTCGATCGCAATCACCTGGGAGGCGCCGAGCAGGATGGCGCTGCGGATCGCCATCTGTCCCACCGGGCCGCAGCCCCACACAGCGACCGTATCGTCCGGCTCGATGTCGCATTGCGCGGCTGCCTGCCATCCGGTCGGGAAGATGTCGCTGAGAAACAGTGCCTGCTCGTCCGTCATGCCGTCGGGAACCTTGATGTGCGTGGCGTCGGCGAACGGCACGCGCAGGTATTCGGCCTGGCCTCCCGGATAGCCGCCGGTGAGATGCGTGTAGCCGAACAGGCCCGCAGTGGTGTGTCCGAACACCTTCTCGGCAAGATGCTTGTTGCGGTTGGTGGTCTCACAAACCGAGAAATTGCCGCGCCGGCACTGCTCGCATTCGCCGCAGATGATGGTGAAGGGAACGACGATGCGGTCGCCCTTCTTGAGCTTGCCGTTGACGCCGGAACCGACCTCGACGACCTCGCCCATGGTCTCGTGGCCCATGATATCGCCGGGCATCATCGCCGGGATGTAGTTGTGGAACAGATGCAGGTCGGAGCCGCAGATCGCGCAGCTCGTCACCTTGATGATGGCATCCCTGTCATGCTCGATCTCGGGATCGCTGACGGTGTCGCAGCGAATGTCCTCTTTGCCATGCCAAACCAGCGCCTTCATACGGTCCTCCGGACAGAATGTTGCGGAGGCAAGTCGAAGGGCGCGGCGATGGTTGCTATCGAGCGCGGAATTTTCCGGAGTGGCGCGGCGTCCCGCGCTCGATGGCCGGCTCAGGCCTTCCGGGCGGCCTTCTTCGGCGCGGGCCTCGCAGGATCCCTCCTGGCAGCCTTGCCAGCCTGTTTGCCGCCTTGCGGCTTGGCCGCCGCACCGTCGGCCTTCTTCTCCGGCTGCTTGGTCTCCGGCTTCCTGGGCAGCTCCGCGGCGGCGGCCTGGCGCATCGCGCGAGCGTAGCTGTCGGCGACGTTGTCGGCGGAGATCAGGAGCCGTCGGGCAGCGGCATTGGCCTGCTCGACCGCCTCGCGGGCGAGCAGCTTGAAGCGCTCCTTGGCGTCCTTGTCCTTGGCCTTGACGGCCATGCCGTTGAAGCGGTCCTTGCGCTTCTTCGCCGCTGCCAGAATGGCCTTGTTCTGCTGCTTGGCCAGTTGCCGGATCACGGCATCAAGATCGGCATCCGCCATCGTCGTCCCCAACTCCCCCAGAGAATCAGCGCGCCCCGGCGCTGCAAACCGCGCGGACTATGCAATCGGTGCCGCCGCTTTGCAATCGGGGTACCAGAGGAGGGGGGCCGCGCCGATCAGGGGCGGCGGGCCGATGAGATCCGTCCGGCATTCGATGCCGGGGCCCGCCAAAAAAAAGCGTCCGCATGGCGGTCATGTCGCTCCGAGTGGTGCAACGGCACCGCAGGAAGGCCGCTTACGACAATCGGAAACGCAACGTAACCAATTCTCGGCAATTCCATCAATTCCAATGCAACGCTTGATCCGCAACATTCCCGGCAACATCACCGTGTTCGTTGGAGTGTGGCCGTGCTGGCCGGAAATAGATACCTCAGGCTACTGTCGCGGTTCCGTCGCGACCAGAGCGGCAACATCGCGATCATCTTCGCGCTTGCTTTGCTCCCGATCCTCGCCTTCGTCGGCTCGGCGATCGACTATTCGATGGCCGTGCGCGCCAAGGCGAAGCTGTCGGCTTCGATGGACGCCGCGATGCTGGCCGCGACCGGCTACACCGCCATGCGCGGCGCCGCGTCGGACGCCAAGACGGCGGCGACCAACATGTTCAACGGCCAGATGTCGGCGCACAATCTGGCGGCGGACTCGCTGAACATCGATATCAGCGATAGCGTCACCGCGCGGACCGTGACCGGCAGCGCCACCGTGGTGGTCAAGACGGCCTTCATGCACATGTTCGGCTACCCGACCATGACGGTCTCGGCCTCGTCGTCGGCTTCGGCCTCGTTCCCGACCTACATGGACTTTTACGTTCTGCTCGACAACTCGCCGTCGCAGGGTCTCGGCGCGACCACGGCCGACATGACGACGCTGCAGAATGCGACGTCCGACAAGTGCGCCTTCGCCTGCCACGACACCTATACGTCCAGCTCGAAGAAGACGCTGCAGACCAACAGTTATTATTCCATCGCCAAGAAGAAGGGCGTGACGATGCGCATCGACGTCGTCCGGAGCGCGACGCAGTCGCTCACGGACACGGCGACCGCCAGCCAGGTCGTCAGCAACCAGTACCGCATGGCGGTGTACAGCCTGGGCAGCGACTGCGGCTCGCTCGGCCTGACGACCATCGCCAGCCTGTCCTCGAGCATGTCCTCGGTGAAATCGTCGGTCGGTTCGCTCGACCTGATGACGATCCCCTACAGCGGCTACAACAACGACATGTGCAGCGATTTCGACGGTGCGATGTCCGCGATGAACGGCGTCATCCCGACCCAGGGCGATGGCTCGTCGACCAGCCCGCAGAAATGGCTGTTCTTCGTCTCCGATGGCGTCGCCGACTATTCCTATCCGACCACCTGCAGCAAGACAGTTCTCTCGGGCGGCCGCTGCCAGGAACCGCTGAACACGACGACCTGCGATGCGTTGAAGGCTCGTGGCATCAAGATCGCCGTGCTCTACACCACCTATCTCGCGATCACCAACAACAGCTGGTACACGACCTATATCGCGCCATGGCGGGATTCGATCAGCGGCATCATGAAATCGTGCGCCAGCCCGGGCTACTACTACGAGGTCGATTCGAGCGGCAGCATCGGCGCAGCGCTTACCGCGCTGTTCCAGCAGGCGATCGCATCGGCGCATCTGACCAAATAGGGCAGGTCGTCCAGGCGCTCATGCGGGAAGTGCGACGAGCTGCTCCAGCGTCGCGCCATCCCTGAGCACGGCCAGGATCTCACGGCGCGACAGGAAGCGGATCGCCTGCGTGAACGAGCCGGCCCCCGCGATCCGCGCTTTGGCGGTGGCGAGGTCGACGTCGATGTCGCCCGGCTCGCGACGCCGAGGCGGCGGCAGGGACGCAACGTGCTGGCGGCAGAGACCGGCGTTCTGGCGCAGTTCGACCAGCGCCGCCCGGCGATCCGGCCGCAGATTCTCCGCGAGCTGCTTGGCGCGGAACAGCACCGGCGGCGGAGCGCGATCCTCGGGCGTCGTGAACAGGCGGGCGCCGGTGCTGCGGCCGCCCGTGAGCAGACCGATCGGAATCGACAGCACGAGGCCGGCGATGACCGGCGACATCCAGGCCAGCAGGGGGACGGAGACGGCATAGGCGCTCGCCGCCATGACCAGGCCGCATACCGTCGGCAGGGCGAATTTGCGAAGGATCTCCTGCCGGCTCACACCGCCGTCGCTGCGGCGCTGCACCTGCCAGCCGGCGTCGCGCCCCATCAGGATTTCGATCACCGCGATCGACTGGAAGATCATCATCGAAGGCGCGATCAGGGCCGCGAGCAGCGTTTCCGCCAGCACGGCGACGCAGAGGCGCAACCCGCCGCCAAAGCCTCGGCGTCGCGTCGGCGTGAACAACGTGACGAGGCAGGCGAGCAGCTTCGGCACCATGAGCAGGCCGAGCGTCGCCGCGAAGACCTGGGCGGCGAGCACCGGGTCCTGGGCCGGCCAGGTCGGAAACAGCGCAAAGCCCTTGGGGAAATATTCGGGCCTGACGAAGTTGGCCTGCAACGAGATGAGGATGCCGAGCACGAGAAAGGCAAACCACAACGGCGCGGTGACATAGGCGCCGATGCCGATCAGCAGATGCAGCCGCGACACCCAGTGCAGGCCGCGCGCCGGCAGCACGGCGAGATGCTGCAGATTGCCCTGGCACCAGCGCCGGTCGCGCGCGGCATGATCGATCAGCGACGGCGGCACCTCCTCGAAGCTGCCGTCGAGATCGACCGTCATGTAGATTCCCCAGCCGGCGCGGCGCATCAGGGCGGCCTCGATGAAATCGTGGCTCAGGATATGTCCGCCGAACGGCTTGCGCCCGGGGAGCTCGGGCAGCGCCGCGTCTTGCGCGAAGGCCGCGACCCGGATGATCGCATTGTGGCCCCAGTAATTGCCTTCCGCGCCATACCACCATGCATTGCCGGCCGCGATCATCGGGCCGTACAGCCGGCTCGCGAACTGCTGCAGCCGCGCGAACAGGCTGGTGCCGTTGACGATCACGGGCAGGGTCTGGATCAGCGCCGCCTGCGGCGCGTTCTCCATGGCATGGGCCAGCCGGACCACGGTCGCGCCGCTCATCAGGCTGTCGGCATCGAGAATGATCATATAGTCGTAGGCCGCGCCGAAGCGCTGCACCCAGTCGGCGATGTTGCCGGACTTGCGGGCGACATTGTCGGCCCGGTGGCGGTAGAACACCCGATCTTTGCCGCAGGATTGGCGCAGATCGACGAACGCAGCCTCTTCGCCGATCCAGATGTCGGGATCGGTGGTGTCGCTGAGCAGAAACCAGTCGAAGCGCTCGGCCTGTCCCGTCCCGGCGACCGATTCGATCATGGCGCGCAGCCGCACCATCACCGCGTCCGGATCCTCATTGTAGGTCGGCAGCAGCATGGCTGTGCGGCCGGACAAAGAGGGCAGGGGACCGTCGATGTCGATCGCGATCGTATCGCGCCGCCGCCCCAGCAGGGCGCAGAAGCCGGCCAGCGCACAAACGAAGGCAAAGGCGATCCACGCGAGCAGGATCGAGAACAGCACGAGTACCATGCCTTCCAGCACGGTCACGCCACCGACCTCGACGACCTCGTACATCTTGTAGCAGCCCGCCAGCGTCAGCGCCGCGGTGCCGGCGAAGATGAGAGCGCGCCGGAATGCGATGCGGCCGCCGCTCGTGATGGCACGTCGGCCGGGCGCGGCATGATTGAGTGGCGACGGCACCATCGCGAGCGGCGCCTCGGCCGGGAGAAAGCCCGCGTCGCTAGCCTCATAGGTCGGACGCGGCTGCGCTGCGGTCATGGCGTCCATCGATAGACCCAGGTTTCGGATACGGGCTTGTCGTTGGCAACCAGTTCGGCCCTGAGCTCGACCGGCGCATCGCCGACCGCGCATTGGAAGCTGAGCCGCCAACCTTGCGTCTCCGGGTTCGGCTGCGCGACGATGTTCGTCACCTCGGATTTCGCCGCGCTGACCACGCCCTTGACGATGTTCGGATCGAGGCTCTTCAAGGCGTCGCCTTGGAGCTCGAGAACGAACAGCCGGCCTTCGCCGCGGGTGGCCACGCCAGTGCGCGTGAAGCGCGCCAGCGTATTCGGCTTCGGCACATCGGGCCCCCAGTGCAGGCGATAGGTCATGTTGTGCTCGCCCTTGGCCGCGAGCGGCGTCTTCGGCCGCCAGAAGGCGGCGATGTTGTCGTGGATTTCCTGGTTGGTGGGAATCTCGAACAGCACCACGGCGCCGTCACCCCAGTCGCCGATCGGCTCGATCCACAGGCTCGGCCGCCGTTCGAAATGCGATTCGAGATCCTGATAGGCGGTGTATGTCCGTTCCCGCTGCATCAGGCCGAAGCCGCGCGGATTGAGGTCGTTGAACACGCTGACCTGCAGGTCGCGCGGATTGCTGAGGGGGCGCCACAACTGCTCGCCCTTGCCGTTGAACATCGCAAGCCCGTCGGAATCGTGCACGGCGGGGCGGAAATCGTCGACGTCGTTGCGGTCGTTGGGTCCGAAGAAGAACATGCTGGTCATCGGCGCCAGTCCGGCGTGAGCGATCTCGACGCGCGGATACAGCGATGCCTCGACGTCGAATACGGTGGTCTCGCCAGGGCGGATCGTGAACCGGTAGGAGCCCGTCGCGCTCTTGCTGTCGAGCAGCGCATGCACCACCATCGCCGTGGCACCCGGCGTCGGCTTCTCCAGCCAGAACGCCTTGAACACCGGAAACTCCTCGCCCTTGGCCTCGCCGGTGTCGATCGAGAGCCCGCGCGCCGACAGTCCGTAAATCTCACCCTTGGCGACGGCGCGAAAATAGCTCGCGCCGAGGAACACACAGACCTCGTCGTAGTAGTCCGGCCGGTTCATCGGCGCGTGGACGCGGAAGCCGGCAAAGCCGAGATCGGCCGCCGGGAAGGCCGGGACTTGCTGACCGAATGCAAAGTCCTCGGGTCGATAGGCCACGGGGCTGGCTTTGCCGTCCGCAACCTCATAGATCTCGACCCGGTCCTTGTAGATCGAGCCGCGATGGAAGAACTGCGCCTGGAACGGCAGGTTCTCACTGCGCCACAGCGCATGGTCCGGCAAGAACCGAATCGAGCGGTAGGCGTCGTAGTTCAGCTTCGCCAGCGCGTCCGGCAGCTTGTCATCCGGCGCAGCGTAGGGCTTGGCGGCGAGATTGCGCGCGAGGTCGCGCACATAGGCCGCATTGAACGGCTGCGCCGCAGGCGGCGCGGCTGATGCGCTCCGCGTCAAGGATGCGGCGACCGGGATCGCAGCCGCAGATTGAATGAACTGACGGCGATTCAACTTATTCTCGCTTTGCTGCATGGAACTGCGGAGCAACATTTCTGAAGGCCTGCGGTTCCACCGGAAGTCAACAAGAGGGGCTGCTTTGGAGTCCCGTCCTGTTGAATGCGCCTCCGGCGATCCCGCCGGCGCGTGCAGATCATGGGCGCGCCGTTCTGAACGCAATGTGAGCGACGGACCTGCGCGACAAACTTGAAGCCGAGACGTGAACATTCGACCTGCTCGCCAGCCACGGCAATTTCGCTTCTCATGGCTCACGCTGGAAGGCTTGGGGCTGCATCCGGGGCCGGGCCGCCGGTCTTCCACGTCGTGGAATCGCAGACAGCAGCTGCCGCAATGCCGACGACTGTTGCGCTCCGCGGCACGATTGTTGACCTATCGCAATTAAGGAATCCGGCCGAGGCTCTACCAGTCGATTGGTCTGCAGCAACCGATCCAGGCAGGGAGGATGACTGGTCACCCGAAAGGACGTCGAAGTCAGTCGGGCATTCCAGGTTTATGCACAGGATCGAGCGAACGTCGGCGACAAAAATCGTATCGGCTCCCGGGTCGGCAATGTTGCACACAATCACTTGGAAGGGATTTGAATGCTTCGATTGCGCACGCTGAACGCTCCAACGCCATTTCTCTTTTTCACTGGCAAGGGCGGTGTGGGCAAGACGTCGCTCGCTTGTGCGACTGCCATCAGTCTCGCGGACCGGGGATTGCGTGTCCTTCTGGTCAGCACCGATCCTGCGTCGAACCTCGACGAGATGTTGGAAGTTGAACTAACTGACAGTCCAGTGCCGGTGCCGAACGCGGCAGGGCTCTTCGCCATGAATATCGACCCTGAGACCGCAGCCGAGAGCTACCGAGCTCGCGTGCTCGAACAGCTCGAGCCCACGGTGACGGATCAGGAGAGATCGACCATACGCGAGCAGCTTTCCGGCGCATGCACCACCGAGATTGCCGCATTCGACGAGTTCGTCGGATTGCTCGACGGAGACAGAGCGGGTTACGACCATATCATCTTCGATACCGCCCCGACCGGCCACACCCTGCGGCTCCTGAGCTTGCCGAAGGCTTGGACCGGTTTCCTGAAGGACAACAACCGCGGCGCCTCCTGCCTCGGCCCACATTCCGGTTTGAAGATGCAGGAGGATCGTTTCCGACAAGCGCTTCAAGCGCTGGGCGATCCGAGGCGGACGACCGTGGTCCTGGTGACCCGTGCCGACCGGAGCGCAATCCGGGAGGCGGCGCGAACGTCGAGCGAACTTGATGCGCTCAATCTCTCCAATCAGACACTCGCCGTGAACGGACGCTTTCACGCCACAGACCCTGCCGACGCTGTCGCAAGTGCACTCGAGCGGGATCAGGATGAGGCTCTCGCCTCGATGCCGGATTCGCTGCGGAAGCTGCCGCGGGACGAAATCCCATTGTTTGGCTTCGACATTGTGGGTCTCGCGGCGCTCAGGACAGTGTTGTCGTCGTCCAGTCCACGGCTTGAGACGTCGACTGGCGAACAAGTCGGAGTGCCGGTTGACGTGCAGGGACTCGACCGTTTGGTCGATGACATCGCTCACCGCAATCGCGGCCTCATCATGGTCATGGGCAAGGGCGGCGTCGGGAAGACGACGATTGCGGCTGCCATCGCTGTCGGCCTCGCGAGGCGCGGGCATGCCGTCCACCTCAGCACGACCGATCCAGCGGCTCACGTGACGGATGTCGTTGACGCCGCGATGCCTGGGCTGACGGTGGATCGGATCGATCCTCGGCGCGAGACGGAGCGCTATGTCGCGAAAATACTGGGGAGCCGTGGCCGCGACCTGGATGAGCAGGGCAGGGCGCTCCTGCTTGAGGACTTGGCTTCGCCCTGCACGGAGGAAGTCGCCGTTTTCCATGCCTTCTCGCACGTGGTTGCGGAGGCTCGGAGCGCCTTTGTGGTGCTCGATACGGCGCCGACCGGTCATACCCTGCTCCTACTCGATGCGACCGGGGCCTATCATCGCCAGTTGACGAGCCAATTGGAGCCGGGCGGTGCCGGCCGGGTGATCACGCCGCTGATGCGGTTGCAGGATTCCACCTACACGCAGATCATCCTGGTGACCCTGCCGGAAACGACGCCCGTTTCGGAGGCCGCCGCTCTCCAGGAGGACCTGCGGCGCGCCGGCATCGAGCCGTTCGGTTGGGTGATCAACAAATGCCTCGCCGCCTCCGGAACTCGCGATCCCCTGCTGCGGGCGCGGATTGCCAGAGAGCGGACGCAGATCGCTCGTGTTCACGACGGCCTGGCCAAGCGCGCTTTCATCATGGCGTGGCGAAGCAAGCCTCCCGTTGGCATCGAGGAGCTGGAGACGTTATCGATGCCGAGTTCTTGATCAGGTTCAGCTCGATCGCGATCTGGTCTCCCCCTATCGGGATCACGTCTTCATTGCCCGATCGCAGGATATGGCGAGATCAGGGGCCGAGTCTGTTGCGGTCGTTGCGACGCAGCGACGGCGAAAATCCCCGCCCGCCCGTCGGGCAAATCGGCCGCTCAGATTTGTTGGATTTGCGGCGCGCGCTCTCCTCTCATGCCCTGTCGAGCTGTCAATTCCATGTGCGCCGATGGACTGATTTCGTCAGCCAGTTCAGCTGGATCACTCGTGTCCAGTCCCATCGGCAAAAATATTCCTGTTTCCATTTTTCAGAATTTGATGTTCACTCCGCTCGTCCCGCCTCGATCTGAGGGGCGTATCGCGGTCGTCACGAGCGTTGGGTGCGGGATGCGATGGGCGTGTCGGGCTGCAGCGCGAGCGATCGTGCCGACGAACAGCTCGATGCGCACGGTCAAGCCGTGTGGTCCTGATCTCCCGGTGCTGAGATCAAGTTCGCGCCTGCGATGGCGCTGATGACAGGGGCAAGACAGCCGGTCCCTGGGGAGAGCGCGGAATAAGTCGTAAAGCCATCGCGCAGGGAAGGCCGGGATGTCCCAGCCGAACCTGTGGTTCCTGCCCCGTGCATTTCTTTCGCACGGGGGCCATGGGGGCGGCGAGCTCCCGGTCTTCCCTGCGCCCTCTGTATTCAAGGGGGCAAACGAACAGCAAAGCTCGGGCGCCGATGCGCCGCGAGAAGGTGATCGTATGTCTCTCCACGTCATTGCGAGGCGCCCTTGCGCCGAAGCAATCCAGGGTTCAGCGCGCGACTCTGGATTGCTTCGCTTCGCTCGCAATGAGGCGGAGAGAGAGGAGCTACAAACTCGGTGTCATTCCGGGGCGCGGCTCGCGCACGCCCCGGAATGACGCGGAGGAGAGCGTTGGCTCTACAGCTCCCGCGCATTGCTGAACGCGAACGAGCTCACCCGCCGCGTCGTCTCATCCAAAATCAGTGTCCGCGTGATCGGCGGCTCGGCGCGCTGGGCGCAGTTTTCGCGTTCGCAGAGCCGGCAGTTGACGCCGATCGGAGTGCCCTCGGTTTTCTCCAGATCCATGCCGGCGGCGTAGACGAGGCGCGACGCATGCCTGATCTCGCAGCCGAGGCCGATGGCGAAGCGTGGCTGCGGCAGCGGATGCGGCGCGACCGGGCGGCGGACCATCTGGGCGATCGAGAAATAGCGCGAACCATCGGGCAGCTCGATGATCTGCTTAAGGAGGCGGTCCGGCGTGTCGAAGGTCGAATGCACGTTCCACAGCGGGCAGGTGCCGCCGAACTTGGAGAACGGGAAGGTGCCCGACGAGAAGCGCTTGGAGACGTTGCCGGCATTGTCGACGCGCAGCATGAAGAACGGGATGCCGCGGGCGTTCGGGCGCGACAGGGTCGTGAGGCGGTGGCAGACCTGTTCGAAGCCGGTGTTGAAGCGCTGCGCCAGCACGTTGATGTCGTAGCTCAGCGCCTCCGCAGCAGTGAGGAACGGCGCATAGGGCATCATGACGGCGGCGGCGAAGTAGCTCGCGAGCGTCATGCGGTAGAGCCGGCGCGAGGTGTCGTCGATGGCGCCGGCGCGGCCGATGATGAGCTCGAACTGGGCTGCGCATTCGGCCATGCCGAGCTGGACCGCGAGCTGGAAGGTGCGTCCGGGCCCGTCGACCAGTTCGGAGATCAGGAGCTGGCGGCGATGGCGGTCGTAACGGCGCAAGGTCTCGCGCATGACGTCGACCGGCATGACCCGCGTCTGCACCGAATGCTTTTCGCGCAGACGGGCGGCGAGCGCCGCATAGAGCCCTTCGGCCGGCACGTCGAGCGCGTCGCGCAGGCTTTCGGCCTGCTGCTCGAGCTCGGCGAAATAGTTGCGGTTGGCTTCGATCAGGTCGCGCACCCGCTCGATCGGGTTGGCCTCGAAACGGGCGCCCTCGTTGCGGTCGGCCATCTGCGCCGCCACCAGCGTCTCGCCGCGGCGCGCCTCGGTGTAGGCCGCGTACAGCCGCTGCAGCGCGTGGGTGACGCCGGGGCAGAGCTCGGCGAGATCGCGCAGCTCCTGCTTGGGCAGCTCGATCTGGCGGAACAGCGGATCGGAGAAGATCTCGTTGAGCTCGGCGAAGAAGCGGTCCTCGTCGGCGCTGGCGAGGTCGCGCAGGTCGAGGTCGTAGGTTTCGGCCAGCCGCAGCAGGATCTGGGCAGAGACCGGGCGCTGGTTGCGCTCGATCAGGTTGACATAGCTCGGCGAGATCCCAAGGCCCTCGGCGAGCTGGGTCTGCGACAGCCCCAATTGCTGGCGGATGCGCCTGAAGCGCGGGCCGACGAACAGCTTCTTTCCGGATTCGCCGGGCATCTCGATCCCCTGGGGCCAGCCGGGCCCTTGGGCTGTGACAATTATTACAAAATGACATTTATGACAAGTGATGATGTTACATGACATCACCATTCGAAAACAAGGGATCTGTACGAAACAGCCGGATTCGCGTTTATCTCCTGTCACGCAATTCGCAATGCACTGTCAAAGTTGTGACGGTTCAAGGAGAGTCTCATGAGCAGCAATTTCTGGGTGATCGGCGGCGAGTTCGGCTCGATGAATTTCCACAAGCTGGTGGAAGGCTCGGCCCAGGTGAAGGGTCCGTTCAAGTCGCGCAAGGAAGCCGAGGACTGCTGGCGCGAGGTGTCTGAGGAGAACCGCCACAAGGCTGGCGTCCGCTTCTCGATCGTCGAGGAGCCGCAGCGCGCTCCGGCGGCCTGACCGCCGATAAGGAATGCATTGCCGGGTATTTGAATAAGCTCGAGGAAGAGCCCAAGGACGGGGCGGTCTCAGCCGGGTCATTCCGGAGGGGGCCGCCCACGTCCGTTTGTGGTTACGACGGCGTGCTTATAACCCATTGAAGATGAAAGGGGATTGCAGAATACTGGGTTACTGCTAGGTTAACACGGTGGGAACCTGGCGAAACCAGGGCCGAACCGTGAAAGCGTGAGCGATGTCCGAGGCCGCCGATAGCAGCACAGACTCCCGCCCCGTGCGCCTGCGCGAAGCGCTGCGCCAGGCCCGGATCGAGGCCGCAGACCGAACAGGCGTGGTGGTCGACCTGCGCGACGCCGAGGTGGCGCGGCTGGAGATCCTCAACGATGCGCTCGACCCGCTGTTCGCGGAGATCCCGAGCCAGCTCGATCTGTTCGATCGCGGCATCAGCCAGGGTGAGACGCCGCGGCTGTGGATCGACGTCGTCGCCCATGTCGTGATGGGGCGCGACAAGCGGCAGTACCGCTTTGTGCAGGACACCCGCAACGGCCGCATCGTGCTCGCCGAGTCGCACGACATCGCTGCGATCGTGAAAGCCGTCACCGACTACGTCGCCCGCCGCATGGTCGAGCGCGAGCGCGCCTTCAGCGTCGCGCGGGCTCAGGCGAGGACGATCGCCGAGGCGCCGCGCCGGCGCGGTGGGATCTGGCCGTTCGTGCTCGGCTTCGTGCTCGGCGCGCTGTCGCTGTTCGGGGTCGCATTCTATGCGAGCCTGCAGCAGATCTGACGGCCTGGCCGCGACTCAAAGCAGGCGGACCTCGCGGATCTCGCGCACGCGCAGCGCCTCGTTGACCGCGCGCACGGTCATGTCGCAGCGCCAGTGATTGCCGTCGCTGCTGATGGCAAACATGTTGTAGGCCGCGGCCGGATAGTGGCCATGTGCGATCGAGGAGGCCGAGGGCACGCCGACGACCGGGATCTTGCGCTCCGGGCCGTCGATCCAGATCGTCGAATGCACGTGGTCGTGGCCGTGCAGGATCAGCTCGACGCCGTGGCGGGCGAGCAGGCCGACCAGCTTCCCGGCGTCGGTCAGCCGCTTCATCCGGTGGGTCGAGCGCAGCGGATGATGCACCAGCAGCACGCGGAACAGCTGCTCGTGCGCCAGCGATTCGAGCATCTGCTCCAGCGCAGCGAGCTGTGCGCTGCCGAGCCGTCCCGTCGCCATGAACGGCGCCGAAGGCACGGCAGAGGACAGGCTGATCAGCGCGAGCGGCCCGCGCCGGCGCAGCGACGGAAACGTGGCCGGTCCCTCGGCATCGCCGCCGAAATAGTCGGCAAAGCTCTCGGCGAAGCGCAGCCGCGTGGAGCGCACATAGGCGTCGTGATTGCCGGGAATCGCGGTGACCCTGTCCGGCGGCCCCACGGTCCGCAGCCAGGCCTGGGCGATGGGGAATTCGGATTCCAGCGCGAAATTGACCAGATCGCCGGTGACGGCGATCTGGTCCGGCATCTGCGTGTGCAGGTCGGAGATCAGCAGATCGAGGATGTCGCGGCGATGGTACTTGTAGCGATTGCGCGTCCAGTTGAGATAGCCGAGCGCGCGCTTGCCGGCGAGCTCCGACAGGCGCGGCTTGTGCTGTGGCGCGAGATGCGGGTCGGACAGATGGGCGAGCGTGAAGGCAGCCATTATGCCCCTCGGTGCCGATGGCGGATGCAAGCGCGCCCAGATGTCATCTCGTGCTATCCCTCGTGGTGCCCGGCTCTCATGACAAGCCCTGCCAGCGAGCGCAAGAACAACCAGGACGACGACAGCGATGACGACATATCTGAGCCGGCTGCGGATCCGGCTCGAGCCCGCGCTCCGGCGCGGCTTCCACCTCTATTGGCGCTTCGCCCGCGGCATGACGCTCGGCGTCCGCGGCGTGGTGCTGGATGCCGAGAACCGCGTGTTCCTGGTCCGGCACGGCTATGTCTCGGGTTGGCACCTGCCGGGCGGCG
Organism: Bradyrhizobium sp. SZCCHNS3052; assembly: GCF_032484495.1. Lineage (NCBI taxonomy): Bacteria > Pseudomonadati > Pseudomonadota > Alphaproteobacteria > Hyphomicrobiales > Nitrobacteraceae > Bradyrhizobium > Bradyrhizobium sp. SZCCHNS3052. The sequence goes on from NZ_JAUETB010000007.1 coordinate 145,141, forward strand.
GCGTCGAGGTCGGCGAGACGTTCATCGAGGCGCTGACGCGGGAGCTGTTCGAGGAGGGCCGGATCGCGCTGGAAGGCGAGCCAGAGCTGCACGGCATCTTCCTCAACGGCCACGTCTCGCCGCGCGACCACGTCGCCGTCTTCGTTATCAAAAGGTTCACGCAGGACCGGCCGCCGGAGCCGAACCTCGAGATCGTGGAGACCGGCTTCTTCGCCCGCGACGCGCTGCCGGAGGGAACCACGCTCGGCACGCTGTCCCGCCTGCGCGAGGTGCTAGACGGCGTTAAGATCATTCCCACCTGGCGGCCGGAACAGCACGTTGCCGCCGGATCATTATGAATTTCTGCACCGAATGAGGGCAGTCTCCCGTCCCGTGGGAGAGGGGTCGATGATATCACCTTCGATGCGGATCGCCGTGCTGGTGCCCTGCTACAATGAGGAGGCCGCGGTCGCCACCGTGGTCCGCGATTTCAAGCAGGCGCTGCCGACGGCCACCGTCTACGTCTACGACAACAATTCCAAGGACCGCACCATCGAGGTCGCGCGCACGGCCGGCGCCGAGGTGCGCTCTGAGCGGCGGCAGGGCAAGGGTCACGTCGTCCGGCGCATGTTCGCCGATGTCGATGCTGACATCTACGTGCTGGTCGATGGTGACGCGACCTATGACGCGCCGAGCGCGCCCGGCATGGTTGCGCGTCTCGTGAGCGAGCGGCTCGACATGGTGGTGGGTCTGCGCGTCGACCAGGAGCAGGCCGCCTACCGCATGGGCCATCGCACCGGCAACTGGATGCTGACGAGCTTCCTCGCCGAGGTGTTCGGCCAGGCCTTCAAGGACATCCTGTCCGGCTACCGCGTATTCTCGCGCCGTTTCGTCAAATCCTTCCCGGTGCTCTCCGACGGCTTCGAGATCGAGACCGAGCTGACCGTGCATGCGCTGGAGCTGGCGCTGCCGGTCGCCGAGCTCGCGACGCCATACTACGCGCGGCCCGAAGGGTCCGTCTCCAAGCTCAACACCTGGCGCGACGGCTTCCGCATCCTCGGCACGATCCTGAAGCTCTATCGTTCGGAAAAGCCGCTGCGCTTCTTCAGCGCGATCGGCATCTTCCTCGCGCTGGTCTCGATCGGCTTCGCGATTCCCATCTTCGTCACCTATATCGAGACTGGACTGGTGCCGAGGCTGCCGACCGCCGTGTTGTCGATGGGCCTGATGATCATGGCGCTGCTGTCGGCCTCGTCGGGCCTGGTGCTCGACACCGTCACCCGCGGCCGCCGCGAGATGAAGCTGCTGGCCTACCTGTCACACGCCCCGATCGAGGGCTGATGCAGGCGGAAGCTTGTGTCCGTCCGCCGTTCCGGTCATGGTTCGGGCGTCAACGTCCTGAACGAGAACACCGCCTCCATGCCCATCCTCAACAGCATCGCCGCGCTCGCCGACGACATGGCCGCCTGGCGCCATGATTTCCATGAACATCCGGAGTTGATGTACGAGGTGCACCGCACCGCCGGCATCGTCGCCGAGCGCTTGCGCGAATTCGGTTGTGACGAGGTGGTGACGGGCATCGGGCGCACCGGCGTGGTCGGTGTCATCCGCGGCCGTCGGACCAGTTCAGGTCGCACCATCGGCCTGCGCGCCGACATGGACGCGCTGCCGATCGAGGAAGCCTCGGGCGTGCCCTATGCGTCGAAGACGCCGGGCCTGATGCATGCCTGCGGCCATGACGGCCATACCGCGATGCTGCTGGGTGCCGCCAAGCATCTCGCCGACACGCGCAATTTCGACGGCACCGCGATCGTGATCTTCCAGCCCGCCGAGGAGGGCGGCGCCGGCGGCAAGGCGATGGTGGACGATGGATTGATGACCCGCTGGGGCATCCAGGAGATCTACGGTCTGCACAATGCGCCGGGCGTGCCCGAAGGCGTGTTCGCGCTGCGGCCGGGTCCGATGCTGGCGTCATCGGACCAGCTCGAGATCACCGTCCGCGGCAAGGGCGGTCATGCCGGCGCCGGCGTTCACAAGGCGGTCGACAGCGTGCTGATCGCCGCGCACATCATCACGGCGCTGCAGTCGATCGTGTCGCGCAACGTCGATCCGATCAAGTCGGCGGTCATCTCGATCTGCGTCGTCGAGGCCGGCAAGGCGATGAACGTCATTCCGGAGACCGTCGAATTGAAGGGCACCGTGCGCACGCTCGATCCCGAGGTGCAGGACCTGGTGGAGCGCCGCATTGCCGAGGTCGCCGACGGCATCGCCCGCACCTATGGCGGTGAGGCGACGACGAAATACACGCGGCTCTACCCGATCACGATGAACCATGCGCGCGAGACCGGCGTCGCCGCTGACGTCGCCCGCGACGTTGTCGGCGCGGAGCGGGTGGTCGACAATGCGCCGCCGCTGATGGGGGCCGAGGATTTCGCCTTCATGCTGCAGGCCCGTCCCGGCGCCTTCGTCTTCCTCGGCATGGGCGACGGCAAGGACTGCCACCACCCGGCCTATCGCTTCAACGACAACATTCTCGGCCACGGCGCCTCCTATTGGGTGCGGCTGGTCGAGAAGACGATGCCGGCTGATTGATGCCGGCGGCGAGTCGCTAGCTGCGAGCCGTCGCCTGCAATGACCGTTGTCGCCACTGCCGCGGGCTGCAGCCGCTCCAGCGCGAGAACGCGCGGGAGAAGGCTGAGGCTTCGGAGTAGCCGAGCAGGAAGGCGACGTCCCCGAGCGGCAGATGCGCTTGGCGCAGATAGTGGCGGGCGAGGTCGAGCCGCGTCACCTCGACGAGGTCGGAGAAGGTGGCGCCGAACTCGGCAAGCCGGCGCTGCAACGTCCACGACGTGGTCGACAGCGCCTCGGCGACCTCCTCGAGATGAAGCGCGCCGGCCGACAACCGCCGCCGGATCTCGCCACGGACCAAATCGAGGAACGCGGGCGTGCCGCAGGAGCCGGCGACACCGGCAAGATCTGTCGTCAGCCGCTGCAGGCGCGACAGATTGGCCTGGGGCATCGCGCGGTCCAGGCCGCGGTCGCGAAACACCAGCGCATTGGTGCCTTGTGACCAGCCGACGTCGGCATCGAAGGCTGCCTCATGATCGCGCCAGGCGGCCGGCCGGGCATGTTCGAACAGCACCATGTCGGGCGCCCAGCCCGATGGCAGGCAGGCGCGGAAGACGTTCGCGAACATGCCCATGGTCAATTCGGCGTCCTGCCGGCGATCGACGATCGAGCCGTCGAGAATGCGATATTCCAGCCGGAGCAAACCGTCATGGCGCGTGAGACGGGTTTCGGTCGCCTGCTGATGCCAGGGAAACCACAGCGCAAGATGCTCGATCGCAGAGCCCAACGTCGGCGCCGCGAGTGCGATCTCGCCGATCAGGCCGAGCATCTGCGGCTGGTAGCGCTGGCCGAACCACAGTCCGAAATTGTCGTTGCCGGTCTCCTGCGCGGCATCTTCCATCATCGCGACGTAGTCGGCGAGGTCGAGCGCGCGGCGGGTCTGGCCGAGGCATTCGGCATCGATGCCCACCCGTTCGAACACCGCCTCGGGGCGGCCTCCCGTCAGGGCGATGAAATCGGCGACACCGGTCGCAGCAGCGGCCAGAATGTTCCGGCTGCGGTCGCGCGGATGCTGGTGTTCGGCTGCGGGAGGCTGTGCCATGAAATCCTCGCCTTTGAGGACGTACGCCGTCGGTTGACACCTCGTAGTTATGCAAGTCACGTGCCTGCCGAAGCGGGCTATCGATAGAGCCCCCCGCGCAGGGACGCGGAGGGCTTGCCTTGATCTTGGATCTCGCGAGTCCTCGCGGATCAGTCGGCCATGGCGCGGGCCTCGGTCAAGGCGATGTCGAGCAGGTTGTCACTCGCCGCGTTGCCGCGCTTGCCGGCCGTCAGACGATAGAGCAGCAGACCGGCGGCGAACAGCACCACGAAGGCCGCGAACACCTGCAGGTTGAACCAAATCATCGTGAGCAGCGAGAGCGTCGCACACACCAGCGCCACGGCCGGAAGCACGGGATAGAGCGGCGCCTTGAACGGCCTGATGAGATCGGGCTCGGTGGCGCGCAGGCGGAACAGCGCGGCCATGCTCATGATGTACATCACGAGCGCGCCGAACACGCTCATGGTGACGATGTTCGCCGTCAGCGTCTGCCCGGCGAACTGGATGAGCTCGTCGGAGTAGATCGCGGCGATCCCGATCACGCCGCCGGCCAAGATCGCCCAATGCGGCGTGCGGCAGGTCGGGTGCAGCGCGGCGAGCTTGGCCGGCAGGAAGCCGGCGCGCGACAGCGCGAAGATCTGCCGCGAGTAGCCCATGATGATGCCGTGGAACGAGGCGATCAGTCCGAACAGGCCGATCCACACCAGCATGTGCAGCCAGCCGGAGTTTTCGCCGACCACGATCTTCATCGCCTGCGGCAGCGGATCGTTGATGTTGGCGAGCTTCGACCAGTCGCCGACGCCGCCGGCCATGATCATGGTGCCGAAGGCGAGCACGACGAGCGTCAGAATCCCGGCGATGTAGGCGAGCGGAATCGTCTTGGTCGGATTCTTGGTCTCCTCCGCGGCCATGGCCGCACCTTCGATCGCCAGGAAGAACCAGATTGCGAACGGGATCGCCGCGACGATGCCGCCGATGCTCGTCAGCGAGAACGAATTCTCACCGGCCCAGCCGTTGGCGGCGAAGTTGGCGAAGGAGAAACCGGGCGACACGACGCCCATGAACACCAGGAGTTCGGCAATCGCCAGGACCGTCACGAACAGCTCGAACGTCGCGGCGATCGATACGCCGGCGATGTTGAGGGCCATGAACACCAGATAGGCGCCGAGCGCGGCGGTCTTGGGCGACAGCGCCGGAAACTGGACGTTGAGATAGGCGCCGATGGCGAGCGCGATGGCAGGCGGAGCGAACACGAACTCGATCAGCGTCGCGAAGCCGGCGACGAAGCCGCCGAGCGGGCCGAAGGCACGGTAGGAATAGGCGAAAGGACCTCCGGCATGCGGGATCGCGGTGGTGAGCTCGGTGAAGGAGAAGATGAAGGTCGTATACATCACCGCGATGAAGATCGTGGTGACGAGGAAGCCGAGCGTGCCGGCCTTGTCCCAGCCATAGCTCCAGCCGAAATATTCGCCGGAGATCACCAGCCCGACCGCGATGCCCCACAGATGGAGTCCGGTCAGGCTCTTCGAAAGGGTCGGTTTGGCCTCGTCACTCATGTCCAGTCGCTCCTGTCTGCTTGTGATGGGTGATTTGGGATGACGATGTGGTCGTCTCGATCGCGGCATCCGGCGCCGCCTCCTTGAGGCCGATGCCGGTGACGCCGATCCGCAGCGCCTCGCGCACCAGCCAGGCCAGCTTGTCGGCGGCGCGCTCGGCCGAGAGCCCGTGGTCGTGAATGTTGGAAATGCAGTTGCGGGCGCTGTCGCGCAGGCCCGGCGCCGGGTGCAGCGTCAGATACACTCCAAGGGAGTCCGCGGCCGACAGACCCGGACGCTCGCCGATCAGGACCGCGACCAGCCGTGCGCGCATCGTGGCGCCGACATCGTCACCCAGCGCCACACGCGCCTGCGAAGCCAGCACGATCGGGCCGATGGACAGGCCCGTCAGACGCGCCTCGGTGGCGATCACGACAGCGGCGGCATGGTTTTCGACGGCATCCGCCGACAGCCCGTCGGCAATGATGAAGACGAGATCGTACGGACCGGATGTCAGCCTGGCGGCTTCCTCCGCGGCGAGGCGGCGCCCGAGGTCGGGCCGGCGCAGATAGCTGGCGCGGTCCGGTGCTGCACTCGCGACCTCGATCACCTCCCGCGGCGCGAGCGCGTCGGCGATGCCGTCGAAATTGACCTTGCCCCATACGGCATCGCGCGCGAGCGCATGCGCCATCTGGAATTCCAGCTTCGCGGCCGTCGGAAGCCCGTCGCCGGCGCGGCCGAGTGCGACGCGGGCGCGCGTCATCCCGCGCAGCAGGTCGAACGGATCTTCCCTCATGCCCGCGCTCCCTGGCCGATCAGCCGGACTACGGAAGGCGCGCTGCCCGGCAATGGCGGCACGCGGCCGCTTTGGTCGAGCAGGCCCATCCGCGCCAGCCAGGCCTCGAACTCCGGCGCCGGGCGGCGGCCGAGCAGATGCCGCAGCCGCATCACGTCGTGATGCGACAGGCTCTGATAGTTGAGCATGATGTCGTCGGCGCCCGGCACGGCGATCAGGAAGTTGACGTTGGCCGCCGCGAGCAGCAGCGCCAGATCGTCCGTATCGTCCTGATCGGCCTCGGCGTGGTTGGTGTAGCAGACATCGCAGCCCATGGGCACGCCGAGCAGCTTGGCGCAGAAATGATCCTCCAGCCCGGCGCGAATGATCTCCTTCGCGTCGTAGAGATATTCGGGACCGATGAAGCCGACGACGGTGTTGACCAGCAGCGGCGAGAAGACGCGCGCGACGGCATAGGCGCGGGCCTCGACGGTCTGCTGATCGAGGCCGTGATGGGCGTCGGCCGACAGCGCCGCGCCTTGGCCGGTCTCGAAATACATGACGTTGTTGCCGACCGTGCCGCGCTTCAGCGACGAGGCTGCGTCCTGCGCCTCGGCCAGCAGCGCCAGGGTCACGCCGAAGCCGGCATTGGCAGCCTCGGTGCCGGCGATCGACTGGAAGACGAGATCGAGCGGCGCGCCTTTCTCGATCGCCTGGATCGAGGTCGTGACGTGGCTCAGCACGCAGGACTGCGTCGGCACCTCGAATTTGAGCCTGAGATCATCGAGCATCGTGAGCAGGCGGATGCAGGCCTCGACATTGTCGGTCGCGGGATTGACGCCGATCACCGCATCGCCCATGCCGAACAGCAGACCATCGAGCGTGCCTGCGGCGATCGCCTGGGGGTCGTCGGTCGGATCATTCGGCTGCAGCCGCGACGACAGCCGGCCCTCCAGGCCGATGGTGGAGCGGAAGCGGGTCACGACCCGGCATTTGGCGGCGACGGCGACGAGATCGCCATTGCCGCAGAGCTTGGAGACCGCGGCCACCATCTCCGGCGTCAGGCCCGGCGCGAGGGCGGCCAGCCGGTTGGCATCCGCCTCCCAGGACATCAGCCATTCGCGCAATTCTCCGACGGTCAGCGACGCGACGGGCGCGAATGCGGCGGCATCGTGGCTGTCGAGGATGAGGCGCGTGACCTCGTCGCTCTCGTAGGGAATCAGCGGCTCGTCGAGGAAACGCCGCAGCGGCACGTCGGCGAGCGCCATCCGCGCCGCCACCCGCCGCGCGGCGCTGTCGGCTGCTATGCCAGCCAGCTCATCGCCGGACCGGCGCGGCGAGGCGCAGGCCAGCAGCGTCTTGAGATCATCGAACACATGAGTTTCGCCGCGATGGCGCGACCGGAACGCACCCGTCATCTTCGACCTGCCGCTCGTGCTGCGTCAGAGCGGTCCAAGCGGCCGCGATGGCGACCACAACGCTCATGAGCTGGGGCAGGTTAAGCGAGGGCGGCTCCGGAAACTTGACATCTTAGCACAATCTTCGGTCACGCCGCGCGAATGCTCAAAAAACCAGCATTGGTGACCCCGGGGGCGGGCGAATGCTGTCAACACGTGGACGGCCCGCCATGGACCGCGCCGCTCCGGAATGCTATCTCGCCACCCCACATGAGTGACCTGTCCATTACGATCTCCGCCGAAAAGCCGGGCGACGCGCAGGCGATCGAGCGGCTGCATGAGCGCACCTTCGGCCCCGGCCGCTTCGTGCTGAGCGCCTATCGCTTACGCGAGCATGTCGATCATCTGCTCGCGCTGTCGTTCACCGCCCATATCGGCACTTTGCTGGTCGGCTCGGTGCGGCAACTGCCGATCTGCGTCGGCGACACCAAGGCGCTGATGCTCGGGCCGCTGACGGTCGAGCCGCCGTTCCGCAAGCACGGCATCGGCCGCATGCTGATGGAGCGCTCGGTCGTGGACGCGCGGGCGCAGGGCCACCGCTTGATACTGCTGGTGGGTGACGTGGCCTACTACGCGCGCGTCGGCTTCAAGCCGGTGCCGAAGGGCAGGGCGATCATGCCGGGACCGGTGGATTACAACCGGCTGCTGGTGAACGAACTGATCGAGGGCGCGTTCGAGGGCGTCGAGGGTGCGATCCGGCCCGATTGGGATTACGCGAAGTAATCTCGGTCTCTCCGTCATTGCGAGCGAAGCGAAGCAATCCAGAGATCCGCCCACGACTCTGGATTGCTTCGTCGCTTCGCTCCTCGCAATGACGAAGGAGGGGGCGCAGATTGGTCGCGTTCTGCGCCCTCCTCGAATCAGAACTTCAGATTGGCAAAGATCCGCACGCCGATGCCGGGCAGCAGCACCTCGTCCTTGGTGTAGGACACGGAATTACGGATCTTCTCGTTGAGCAGATTGTTGCCGACGAGGCCGACCAGCATCTCGCGCGCGCCGAACATGTTCGCATCGAGTTTGGTCCGGTAGCTGACCTCCGCCTTGAGCAGGTTGTAGCCCGGCGTCGGAGTCTCCGCGATCGGCGCGATGTCGTTCTGTGCGAAGGCGTGCAGCAGGTTGATGCGGGTCAGCCAGTTGGCATCGCGCCAGAACAGGCCGCCGCCGACGCGCATCGGCGGAATCCGCGGCACGTTGGTGCCGTCCGCGAAGGTGGCGCGGACGACGTCGAACTGGTTCTCGATCCCCCAGATGCCGCTGCCGAGCGGAGCAACATCGAATTGGCTCTGGAACTCGAAGCCGCGGAACAGCGCGTTGCGCTGCGAGTAGACCGCCTGATTCAGCTCGGTGCCGGTGGTGCCGCAGGAGGCAAAATCGTCGCCGCACATCACGCCGGTCAGCCGGCGATAGATGAAGTTGCTGAACTGCGTGTAGTAGGCAGTGGCTTCGAAGCGGAACGGGCCGGTGGCCTTGCGCAGCCCGGCCTCGACGGTCTTGGCGGTCTCGATGGTCAGGTTCGGATTGCCGATGTCGAAGGTTGCGGTCGCATCATGGCCGCCGCGCGAGAACAGCTCGGCTGGCTTCGGCGCGCGCTCGACATATTGCGCGGTCACGCTCGCCACCAGATCGCCCGGCAGGTTCTGCAACAGGCCGACGCTCGCGCTCTTCGGCGTGTATGACGGATTTCGGGCGATGTTGGCCTGCGGCGTGCCGTCCGGCAGATAGTCGGCCGGGAAGTTCGGCGTGGAGCCGTTCAACGCGATGTGCTCGATCCGGCCGGCGACCTGCGCCTTGGTCGAGGGCGAGAAGGCGAACTCGTTGAAGACATAGCCGGCGACGCGGTTGTTGGTGTTGGGGCCGAACAGGCCGTTGAACACCGAGCCGGGGTTGTCGGGGCTCGGCGCATTCAGCTCCTGGTGCCCGGCCTGCACGCCATAGGCGGTCGTCAGGGTGGCGAAGCGCAGATTGACGGGCATCATCTGCATCTCGACGCGGGCTTCCTGCTCGCGATTGGTGAAGGTCTGGCGCACGCCATCGGTGGTCGGGTCGGTGGCGGCTGCAAGGCCGAGCTCATTGTGCCGATAGTCTGTCGCGCCGGCCCAGAACCGGATCGCGTCGATTGCCGCGGAGTCCGGGCGATACTCGCCCTTCGCGGTGATCTTGGTCTGGTGCGCATCGATCCGGGTCCGGCTGTCGGCGCCGCCGATGCCGGGGATGTGGTAGAGCGCATCGGTCTGCGTGATCGCGGCGCCGACGAAGCCGCCTGAGAAGAAGTAGCTGCCGCCGATCGAGGCGCCATCGTTCTGCGCGGCGGAGTTCGGTTGCCGGCCGTTCACCGGGCGGGTCTGGTCGAACAGATAGGGGTAGCCGGGAATGGAGTAGTCGCCGGTCTTGCGGCCGTAGGCATCGGCATGAAGCGCGAAATTGCCGCCGCCGGCATCGAGCAGCACGCCGCCCTCGACGCCGCGGTCGACCGAGCTGAACGAGGTGCGCGTTTCCGCGGTAACGCAAGGCGCGCTGCCCGCGGCCGGCGCGCTCGCCGGCAGGCCATAGGTCTGGAACGGCGCGGTCGAACAGGTCGGCAAAGCCTGCGGAATGCGGTTGTTGGTGGCGCTGACGACGCCGCCGATCGAGGTCGAGCCGTAGCGTAGCGCCGCGGGGCCGCGGACCACCTCGATCTGGTCGCTGGTGAGCGGATCGATCGGCACGAAATGGTCCTCGCCGAGATCCGAGGCGCCGCCGCCGCCGAGCCCGTTCTCGACGATGCCGACGCGGTTGACGTCGAGGCCGCGAATGATCGGCCGGCTCGATGCGCCCGGCGCGAAGCTCGATCCGGTGATGCCGGGTTTCGAATTGAGAAGGTCGCCGAGCGTGGCGGCGCCGGAGCGGCGGAGCTCCTCGTTCGGCACCACCGTGACGGTCGCGAACTGGTCGGTGATGATGGGCGTTACGCCCTGCTGCGGCGGGGGCGGCGCGGTCTGTGCCTCGCGCGCGGGCGCCGGCGTGCGGGGGCCGCTCCGGGCCACGCGCGCTGTGGGATTGGGCCGCGGCACCACCGGCTTGCGGGCACGGATCGGGCTCGGTGCGGTCACTGTGACCTCGGGCAGTTCGGCCGCCGGCTTCGCAGGATCGTCAGCGCGCGCGGGCGCACCCAAAACGCACAACATGGCTGCGGCGCTGCAGCCCGACATCAAGGCTCTCGACAACATCTTTCACTTCCTGATCCTGATCAGGCGTCCCACGTCTTTCGTTGCCGGCGGGATGCGCCTGCCGTCGTCGTGCGACGGACCATTCCTTCACGCGGCCGCCGTGCGCTCGCGCGCAGGGCAGCGTTTCGAGCGGCTCAGATCAGGCGGTGGGAGGAGCGCGTGGCTGGAAGGCGGTGTCGACGACGACAGCCGCGACAGTGGCGGTGATCGCATCGGGCAGACGGAATGCGACCGCTTCAGGAGGCGCCAGAACTGGCGCCGGTGACAGCAGGATCGACTGCGCCATCGCCATGACGGCGCAGATGGCACAGCCATCCGGCGACGGCTGTTGATCGGGATCTTGGTCAGCGGGAGAGGGACCAGTGTGCCGCTCGGCGATGGAGATGCCACCGCCGTCCCGGGCTTGTCCGGCGAGCCAATGCACATGGCCGAACGCGAGCGCGAATTGCAGCACCAGCGCCAGCAGCGCGAGCCGCGAGACATCCTTGATGTTTGCGCGAAACCAGCTCATCGCCAGCTCTGGCTCATATGAATAGGCCACCCCGTTCGGCTGAGAGGCTCAGCCTTTGTTACAATATAACATCGCAAGGGAGCTTCACAGCTGTCAATCAGTGCACTGCAACGGTGGTCGGAATCCCCGTCGCTGTGCCCTTCGCGCCACGTGGCGCGCCGCGGTGGTGCGTGCTTGTGTCTTCGTGTCAGCGCCCCTCGCGCACCCAGGTCGCGGCGAGCGCGCCGAGCAGCAGCAAGAGGCCGACCACGCCGGCGAACATCGGCAGCACGCCGACGCCCTTGACCACGCTGGCATCGCGCATGCGCACGCCCATCCAGCCGTCGCCGCTGAACAAGGTCGATGACCTCACCGGGACGATGCGCGGCATGTCGATGCCCGAGCCGTCGCCGATGCGGCGGGCATCGCCGCCCGTCGCCTGTGCCAGCGGCTTCAGGGTTTCGGTGGTCGAGGTGACCTCGGAGAATTCCTTGGGATTGGTCGGGCCGACATTGATCAGCGCCTTCAAGGTGCCGTCGGTCGCCTGCCACAGGCCGAGCTCGTTGGCGGGAAGGGTCGCGCGCCATTCGCCGGGATCGCCCTGGCTCAGAGTGAGCTCACGCGTCTGGCCGGACGGCGAGGTCACGGTCACCGGCGGGACGCTGTCGCCCATCGTCTGCCGGATGACGGCGAGATCCTTGCCTTGAATCTGCAGCCGCAGCGCTTCCTCGTCGAGATCCGGCTGCTGCATCAGCCAGTGCGACATGCGCCGGAGCAGGTCGAGATGCGGTCCGCCGCCCTCGTAGCCCCGTGCCCACAGCCAGATGTGGTCGGACAGCAGCAGCGCGACGCGGCCGGCGCCGAAGCGCGACAGCAGCAGCAGCGGCTTGCCGTCGGCGCCGGTCATGACCGGCGGACTGACCGCATTGCGCGTCTCCACGGTGCGGAAGAAGCGGCTCCAGCGCGGCGGCTCGGAGCCCGAGCCTTCGAGGCCGCGCGTCACCGGATGGCGTTTTCCGGCGTCAGACAGATGCGCATAGAACGGCTTCTCCGTGACGCCGACCGGCTCGGCGGGCAGCACCGAATCGAGCGGTGTGCGCCAGATGCTGGTGTTGGAGGCGTAGTCCGGGCCGGCCGAGACCAGCACCGCGCCGCCATTGCGGACGTAGCGCGCGATGTTGTCGAAATAGGCGATCGGCAACACGCCCTGGCGGGCGTAGCGGTCGAAGATGATCAGCTGGAATTCGTTGATCTTCTGCTGGAACAGCTCACGGGTCGGAAACGCGATCAGCGACAGCTCGTTGATCGGGGTGCCGTCCTGCTTCTCCGGCGGCCGCAGGATCGTGAAGTGGACGAGATCGATGCTGGCGTCCGACTTCAACAGGTTGCGCCAGGTGCGCTCGCCCGAATGCGGCTCGCCCGACACCAGGAGCACGCGCAGCTTGTCGCGCACGCCATCGATCGAGACCACCGCGCGGTTGTTGACGAGGGTCAGCTCGTTGTCGAGCGGCGAGGCTTCGATCTCGACGATGTTCTGACCTTCGTGCTTGACGTCGACGTCGACATTGGCGGCCTGGCCGCTGGTCAAGGTGCGCTCGCTGATGACCTCGCCGTCGCGGCGGATCACGACCTTCGCGCTGGCGCCGCTGACGCCCTGGTCGTCGAGCCGGAAGCTGATGGTCTGCGGCTGGCCGACGATGCCGAAGCGCGGCGCGGCGGTGATCGCGATGCGGCGGTCGCGCTCGGCCTTCTGGCCCGTGATCAGGGCCTGCAGCGGAGCCTGGAAGCCGAGTGCGGCCACGTTGCCGGGAATGTCGTGAACGCGGCCGTCGGTGATCATGAAGGCGCCCGCGACCCGATCGACGGGGACGTCCGACAGCGCCGAGGTCAGCGCGCTGAACAGATGCGTGCCGTCGGTCTCGCCGTCCGCCTGGCCGGCATCGACGACGCGGACCTCGAGTCCCTTGATCTTCTTCAAGCTGTCGACCAGCGACTCCTGGGCCGCCTGGGTCTGCTTGTTGCGGTCACCGAAATTCTGGCTCGGGCTCTTGTCGACCACGACGGCGGCGACCGAGCTCAGCGGCTCGCGGTCCTCGCGCGTGAACTGCGGATTGGCCAGCGCGAGCGCGATCAAGGCCAGCGCGGTGACGCGGATCCAGGCCGAACGCGAGCGGCCGAGCAACAGGAGCGCGGCGATGACGACGATCGCGCCGATCGCAAGCCACAGCACGATCGGCGGAACCAGAGGTGTGAACGCGATGCCGTAGTTCATGAGGCAAACTCGCAGTTGTCGTCATGCCCGGCCTCGTGCCGGGCATCCACGTCGCGCAGCGTGCGTCGCTGCTCGTGGATCGCCGGGTCAAGCCCGGCCATGACAACCATTGTTGTTGCGATATCGAGAGCGACGACGCGCATTGTCACTGCCCGAGCCGTTCGATCAGCGCGGGCGCGTGCACCTGGTCGGCCTTGTAGTTGCCGGTCAGCGTGTACATCACGATGTTGACGCCGGCGCGGAAGGCGAATTCGCGCTGCCGTGGCTCGCCCGGAACCATCGGCAGCATGGCCTGGCCGTCGGGGCGGATGGCCCAGGCGCCGGCGAGATCGTTGGAGGTGATGATGATCGGTGAGACGCCGTCGCCGCCACGCGCCGGACGGGAGGCGCTGTCCTCGTCCTCATCTTTCGGCAGCGCCTCGACCCAGGTCTGGCCCGCGGTGAAGCGGCCGGGGAAGTCGCGCAGCAGGTAGAACGTCTTGGTCAGCACGTGCTCGCGCGGCACCGGCTCGAGCTCGGGCACATCGAGCGACGACAGGATCTCGCGCAGCGACTGCATGCCCGGGGTCTGCTGCGCGCCGTTCTCGCCCGGAGGAGCCTCGACGGCGTCGCGGGTATCGAAGATCACCGTGCCGCCCTGCTTCATGTAGGCGTCGATCTTGTTGATCGCGTCCTGCGGCGGCTTCGGCACGCCCGGCACGATCGGCCAATAGATCAGCGGGAAGAAGGCAAGCTCGTCATGGGCGGGATCGACGCCGACGGGATCGCCGGCTTCAAGCGCAGTCCGCTGCGCCAGGAACAAGGTCAGCCCGGTCAGCCCGGCCTTGACGATGGAATCGACGTCGGCATTGCCGGTCACGACATAGGCAAGCCGCGTCTGTGACACTGCGCGCATCGCGAAATCATCGCTGGCGGCGTCGGCGCGTGCGGGCGTCGGCATCGCGACCGCGAGCAGGGCGCCGGTTGCCAGCACCGCAAGCGCGATGGCCGCGGGCGCCGCACGCCGTCGTCTTGCCAACGCGGCCAGCACGCCGCCGAGCAGGGCGACAATGACGGCGTCGATCAGGAACAGCAGCAGTGCGGTCGACAGCAGGATGCCCCGGAGATCGCGCGGCTCGGCGGTGGTGTAGCTGGCGCGGTTGGCGCGCAGCGCTGCCGTGTCGAGCTGCAGAATGCGATCGGCGGGGCTGAGCGTGTTCACTGCGGTAGGTCCCTCGGCTGGGCCATAGAATCCGGGCGGATGATCCAGCGAAGCCCGGTCGTTGAAATCAGCCGGTAGCGGCTTGGCGGTCGAAGGCGGCGGTCCGAAGGCGCCGAAGCCGTCGAGGATGTGCAGCGGCGCCAGCGTGGCCTTGGCGGTCTCACCCGCGGGACCAGGGCCCGGCGTCGAGGTGTAGCCGGACATGTCGACGATGCGGCGGAGCATCTCGACCATGGCGCCGGACATCGGCAGATCGGACCAGCGCATGTCGGCGCTGACGTGGAACAGCGCGATCAGGCCTTTGCCGCGATGCTCACCGGTGACGAGCGGCGTGCCGTCCTCGAGCGACGCCCAGCTCTTGGTCGCCAGCACGGCGTCGGGCTCGGCGAGAACCTGGCGATTGACGGTGACATCCTTCGGGACAGTGATGCCGGCGAACGGGCCGTCGGCGGCGAACGCGGCCAGGTGCTGCGGCTTCTCCCATGTCAGGCTGCCGCCCAGGGTGCGGCCGCCGCGGCGCAGCTTCACCGGCACGAGGTCGTCGTCGCCCTGCGCCAGGCGCGGGCCGGCGAAGCGCACCAGCACGCCGCCATTCTCGATCCAGCCGTTGAGACGGTCGCGCAGCTCCGGCGACAGCGTGCCGACGTCGGCCATCACGATCATCGGCACCTTCTGGTCGAGGAACTGGGTGATGACCTGCTGCGGGGCGCCGCGATCGCCGAGCCTGAGATCGGCGAATGGCGACAGCGCGCGGGTGAGATAGAAGGTCGGTGCGAGCAGCGGCTGCGCGGTATCGCTGGTGGCGCCGGAGACGATGCCGACGGCGCGGCGGCGCCAGCGCTTGTCGAGCAACTGCACGGCGCCGGCCGAGCGCTCGCCCGCAATCTCGAGCCGGGTGATGTCGTTCCGCAGCTCGACCGGCAGGTCGAAGCTCGCCTCGGCGTCGTGCGCGCCGGCGGCAAAGCTGAACTGTGCCTCGCCGAGCGGCGAGCCCTTGGCATCGAGCGCCCGCACGATGCCGCCCGGAACGGAGAGATCCGCGCGCAGCACCTTCACCGTCATCTTGGCGGCCGCGTTCTCGGCGCCAGCGAGCGCCAGCGGCGAGGGCGTGCCGCCTTCGAACACGGTCAGGCTGCGGTCGCCGATCGTCTTGGCGAGACCCCCCACGAACTCGCTGCCGCGGCCGGGATCGACACCGTCGGAGAACCACATGATCTCGGCATCGCCGGTCGCTTTCAGGAAGCGATCGAGCTGCGGCAGCGCGTCGGCGCGCTCGGTCGTGTAGGCCTTGGGCGCGATCTGGCGCAGCGCGACGCGCGCAGCACCGGCCGGCATCAAGGTGAGGTCACGCGCGGGCTCCGACAGCGGCAGCAGCGCGACGCCGCGGCGGTCGGCATCGGCGTTGGCGATGATCTCGTCGGCGGCCCTGATGCGCGTGTCCCAGCTTGCGGCCGCGCTCCAACTGTCGTCGAGCAGCAGCACCAGCGGCGCCTTGCTGCCGACGGCTTCGGTGCGCGGATTCCAGATCGGGCCGGCTGCGGCGAAGATCACCAGCGCCGCCGCCACCAGCCGCAGCAGGGTGAGCCACCAGGGCGAGCGCGACGGCGTCTCTTCCTTGGGCGTGATGTCGAACAACAGCCGGGTCGGCGGAAACTCGATGCGGCGCGGCCGCGGCGGCATCACCCGCAGCAGCCACCACAGCACCGGCAGGCTGACGAGACCGGTCAGCAGCAGCGGTTCGGCGAACGACAGCGGCAGGCCCATCATGCGCCGAGCCCTCCGGGGCCAGCGCCCACTTTGACGCCGCCGCGCGCGCTACCTTTGGCCGTGGTCATGCCGGCATGCAGGAACAGCAGCAGCTCGGCGGCCGAGCGGCTGGTGGTGTGGGTTGTGAACAGCCAGTCGAGCCTGCCGGTCTCGGCGCGGATCTGGTCGCGATGCAGCGCCACGCGGGCGACGTAGTCCTGTGCCCAGCTCTCGGCGCGGCCAGCCGTGATCACCTCGCCGCCTTCCGGCTCGACGAACTCGACGCGGCCCGAATAGGGGAAGGTCTCCTCGGCCGGATCGACCACCTGCACCATCGTGCCGTGTGCACCGGACGCGGACAGGCCGGCCAGCATGGTGCTGATCTCGGAGATCGGCGACCAGAAATCCGACAGCACGACGATCTCGGCGAGCGCCGAGGGGACGAAGGACGGCGGCAGGCTCGGCCTGATCGTCTCATCATGCAGCATCGCCTGCGCAATGCGGTCGATCACGTTGCGGCTCCCGGTCGGATTGATCAGGCCGGGAATGCCGACGCGTTCGCCGCCGGCCACCAGCAGCTCGGCCAGGGCAAAGGTCACGATCAGGGCGCGCTCGAGCTTGCTGTCGCGCGCGCCCTTCGACGCGAAGGCCATCGACGGCGAGCGGTCCGGCCAGATCCACACCGTGTGCGCGGCCTCCCATTCCTGCTCGCGGACATAGAGATGGTCATCGCGCGCGGAGCGGCGCCAGTCGACGCGCTGCGACGGCTCACCGGAGACGAAGCGGCGGTACTGCCAGAAGCTTTCGCCGGAGCCGGCGCGGCGCCTTCCATGCAGGCCATGAATGACGTTGGCGGCAATCTGCCGGGCTTCCAACACCAGCCGCGGCAGCGACGATGCCAGCGTCCGGCTTTCGCCATCGGCACGCCGTATCGCGAGAATCTCCTTGTCGACGTGCCCTGTCGCTGCGGCCATCAGCCAATCCGGCTCTTCAATTGCCGGATCACGTCCGGAATGGTGCGTCCCTCGGCGCGCGCCGGGAAGGTCAGCGCCATGCGGTGCTTGAGCACGGGCTCGGCGAGATCGAGCACGTCGTCGATCGAGGGCGCGAGCCGGCCGTCGAGCAGCGCGCGGGCGCGCACCGCGAGCATCAGCGACTGGCTGGCGCGGGGACCGGGGCCCCAGGCGATCAGCTTGCCGGCCTCTCCGGCCTCGGGACCGGGACGCGCCGAGCGCACCAGCGACAGGATCGCCTCGACCACGGAATCGCCGACCGGCAGGCGCCGCACCAGACGCTGGGCCGCGATCAACGCATCGGCCGTCATCGCGCCCTTGGCGGCACTCTCCTCGGCGCCGGTGGTCTCGAACAGGATGCGGCGCTCGGCATCTCGATCGGGATAGTCGACGTCGATCTCCATCAGGAAGCGGTCTAGCTGAGCCTCGGGAAGCGGATAGGTTCCTTCCTGCTCCAGCGGATTCTGGGTCGCGAGCACGTGGAAGGGCTTCGGCAGGTCATGGCGGGCGCCTGCAACCGTGATGTGCTGCTCCTGCATGGCTTGCAGCAGCGCCGACTGCGTGCGCGGGCTGGCGCGGTTGATCTCGTCGGCCATCAGGAGTTGCGCAAACACCGGGCCGGCGATGAAGCGGAACGAGCGCTTGCCGCCGGCGCTTTCGTCCAGCACCTCAGCGCCCAGAATGTCCGACGGCATCAGGTCCGGCGTGAACTGGATGCGCTTCGCATCGAGGCCGAGCGTCACGCCCAAGGTCTCGACCAGCTTGGTCTTGGCGAGGCCGGGGACGCCGATCAGCAGCGCGTGGCCGCCGGACAGGATGGTCACCAACGTGTTTTCCACCACGCGGTCCTGGCCGAAGATGACGCCGGAGATCGCATCCTTTGCCGCTCGGATCTGGCCGGAGACCTGTTCGGCCGACCGGACGATCGCATCCTCGAGCTTCTCGGCACTCTCAGCCATTTCCGTCGCTCCTTCTGCCCCGCATCTTGAACTTTCGGACGGACGTTCCGCTCCAGTTTGCCGGGAAGCGGATGCCAACCTATGCGAAGGCGCTGTATTCGTTGAGTTAAACTATCCCCATATTATCGGCATTACGGGGTATTGACGGCATCACGTTATGGCGACCTTACATGACCTGCAGGGCCGCCAGGAACTTTTGCACAGACGACGGCGATGGAATCTTGCACCAATCGTGCCAAGGTGGACGCAAACTCAAGGCAAACCATGGCGAAGCAAGGGCAGACCACCGACAACGGACTCGATCGGCTGACGTCGGCGGCAACGCAGGCTGGCACATCCGCAAAGGGACTGCCGCCGGTGCATTTGTGGAATCCGCCATTCTGCGGCGATCTCGACATGCGAATCGCCGGTGATGGTAGCTGGTACTACATGGGCACGCCAATCGGGCGGCCGGCGCTGGTGCGGCTGTTCTCGACGATCCTCAAGCGCGAGGGTGACCGCTATTTTCTGGTCACGCCGGTGGAGAAGGTCGGCATCCGCGTCGATGATGCCCCCTTCACGGCCGTAGAAATGCGGACGGAGAGCGATGCGCGCGGGCCGCTGCTGCATTTCCGCACCAATGTCGACGACTGGGTCGCGTGCGATGCCGAGCACCGGCTGCGCTTCGAGCCCGGCGAGAGCGGCGGCCTGACGCCCTATCTGCATGTGCGAGCCGATCTCTGGGCCAAGGTGACGCGGGCGCTGTACTACGAGCTTGTTGACATGGGTGAGGAGCGGATGATCGATGGTCATGTGATGTTCGGCGTGGGGTCGGGCGGCGCGTTCTTCCCCATGGCCGACGCAGAAGAGGTGAGGGCGGCGCTTTGAACCAGCCCATGGTGAGGAACAGGACCGCTGAACTCAGTTCGGCCGATTTCTTCGCGCGGGGCCGCGCGCGGCTGCGCTTCGATGTTCCGCAGGCCCTGCTGGATCCGGACGTCATTCCGGCCAGTGGAGATTCCGGCACCGACCGCATGCTCGAGATCATCTCCCGCGAGCAGCCGATCCGCCCCGCGGCGGTGCTGATCCCGGTGGTCGACCACCCCGAGCCGACCGTTCTCCTGACCCAGCGCTCGCCGAACCTCTCGAGCCATGCCGGACAGATCGCCTTTCCCGGCGGCAAGATCGACGTCACCGATGCCTCTCCGCTCGATGCCGCTCTGCGCGAAGCCGAAGAGGAGATCGGGCTCGACCGCAGCTTCGTCGACCCGATCGGCTATCTCGACGTCTACGGCACCGCCTTCGGCTTCCGCATCCTGCCCACGGTGGCGCGGGTGCGGCCGGGATTCACGCTCAAGATCAACGAGGGCGAGGTCGACGACGCCTTCGAGGTGCCGCTGGCCTTCCTGATGGACCCCGCCAATCACCAGCTGCATTCCAAGGAGTTTCGCGGCATGGAGCGTTCGTATTACGCGATGCCGTTCGCCGAGCGCTACATATGGGGCGCGACAGCGGGCATCCTTCGGGTGTTGTACGAGCGGATCGGTCGGCCATGATCCGTGGCGTATTGACGGAAATCGGAATTTTCCTCATTCCTTTTGCGGTTTATGTGTTGTTCTTGCTCGCGACCAAATCGGGGCTGTTGGTGCCGGCCAACTGGCCCTTTCATCTGACCACAAAATTGACGGTGGCGGCGCTGGTGCTGGTGATTGCAAGTCTGGTCCTGCTCGCCGAGTTCTCCGGCGCGCCGCCGCGTTCGACCTACGTCCCCGCTCATGTCGAGAACGGCAGGCTCGTTCCAGGGGTCGAGAAATGATCGACGCGCGGGTGCTGCACGCGCCCTGGCTCTCGTCCGGTCCCGCCGCGCGCGTGCTCGCGCTGCTCAATTGCGATGGCGAGGAAGCACGGGTGGTCGGCGGCGCCGTGCGCAATGCGTTGCTCGGCATCGCCATCGGCGACATCGACATCGCGACCACGGCGCTGCCGGCGGAGGTGCTCCGGCGTGCCAAGGCGGCGTCGATCAAGAGCGTGCCGACCGGCATCGACCACGGCACCGTGACGCTGGTGCTGGACGGCCATCCGTTCGAGGTCACGACCCTGCGCGAGGACACCGAGACCTTCGGCCGCAAGGCCAAGGTCGAGTTCGGCCGCGACTGGGTCGGCGACGCGCACCGGCGCGACTTCACCATCAACGCGCTCTCCGTCGGGCCCGATGGCGTGGTGCATGATCACGTCGGCGGCCTCGCCGACATCGCCCAGCGCCGCGTGCGCTTCATCGGCGACCCCGCCCAGCGCATCGCCGAGGACTATCTGCGCATCCTGCGCTTCTTCCGCATCCATTCGGCGTTCGGTCACGGCGCCCCCGATTGCGAGGGCTATCTGGCCTGCATCGCCGGCCGTGCCGGGCTCGCCACGCTGTCAGCCGAGCGCGTGCGCATGGAGATGCTGAAGCTGCTCGTCACCGACGGCGCTGTCGGCGCGGTCACGGCGATGGCGGATGGCGGGTTGCTGACGGCG
Organism: Bradyrhizobium sp. SZCCHNS3052; assembly: GCF_032484495.1. Classification (NCBI taxonomy): domain Bacteria; kingdom Pseudomonadati; phylum Pseudomonadota; class Alphaproteobacteria; order Hyphomicrobiales; family Nitrobacteraceae; genus Bradyrhizobium; species Bradyrhizobium sp. SZCCHNS3052. The sequence continues at coordinate 165,940 of NZ_JAUETB010000007.1, forward strand.
ATCCTCGGCGGCGTCGCCTATCTCGGTCCGTTCGCCGCGATGATCGGCATCGAGCGCGAGCTGGAGCTTTCGCCGAGCCCGGTCCGCCGTCTCGCGGCGCTCGCGGTCGCCGTGACCGAGGATGCGCGCCGTCTCGGCTTCAGGCTGAAGCTCTCCAACGCCGAGACCAAGGCGCTCGACGGCATGGGCCATCGCTGGTGGCGGTTCGCTTCCGCCGACGAGGCGCGAGTCCGGCGTCTGCTGTATCGTCTCGGCGAGACCGTCTATCGCGACCGCCTGATGCTCGGCTGGGCGCGGGCGCGCGATCGCGACGACCGGCGCTGGCGCGAGCGTGCGCTGTTGCCGCAGCGCTTCACGCCGCCGAAATTGCCGTTGAAGGCGGCCGATTTCATCGCGCGCGGGGTTGCGGAGGGGCCGCTTCTCGGTCATGTGCTTACCCTCGCAGAGGATGCCTGGTTAGCCGCGGACTTCCCGCTCGACGAGGCATCGCTGAATGCGATCGCCGATCAGGCGGCGGCGCGTGTCAACCGCGACGGACGTTCATGAATTTTCTGGCAGGTTTTGCCGACATCTCGCTGCTGCAACTCCTGCTCGTCGCTTCCGTCGCTCTATTCGCTTCCATCATCGGTGGTCTTGCCGGCTACGGCACCGGCGCTCTCATGCCGCTCGTGCTGGTGCCGATGGTCGGGGCCGAGCCGGTCGTGCCGATCATCGCGATCTCGGCGATCCTCACCAATCTCAGCCGTGTCGTCGCCTATATCAGCCATGCCGACCGTACGCGCGCCGGAATCGTCATCGCGGCAGCCGCGCTCACGACCGCGCTCGGCGCCTACGGCTACACGCGACTGACCAATGCCGGCGCGGCGTTCGTGATCGGCACGATGCTCATCATGAGCGTTCCGCTGCGGCGGATCCTGCGCAAGCGCGAGGTCAGGATCGGCAATGGCGGGCTTGCTGCCGGAGCGGTCGGCTATGGCGTGCTGGTCGGCGGCACCTCCGGCTCCGGCGTGATCCTGCTGTCGCTGCTGATGGCCGCCGGCCTCGAAGGCGCCGCGGTCATCGCCACCGACGCGATGATCTCGGTGGCGACGGGCGTCATCAAGATCTCGGTGTTTGGTTTGGCCGGCGTGGTCACCGTGCAGGTCCTGGCGTTCGCACTGCTGATCGGCGCGGTCGCGGTGCCCGGCGCGTTCCTCGCCAAGGCCTTCGTCGCCCGCATGCCGGTGCACATCCACGCCGCCATCCTCGACGCCGCCGTCATCACCGGCGGCGGCGTGATGATCGCATCAGCGCTGCGGCATCTGCTGCCGGCGGCGTAGCCTTCCGGCGTCAAGCCACCTGCTGGTCCGTGTCCCGATCGGATGGCGTGATGGTGCCGGTCTCGGCGCGTGCCACGATGGCATCGAGCGCGGCGACGGCGCGGGTGGTCACCTCGTCGAGCGGCGGCACCATGCCGCCGGAGGCGAGCTCGACCCGGTTGCGGCCCTTGTGCTTGGCGCGGTACAGCGCGCCGTCGGCGACGCGCAGGATCTCCGTCAGATCGAGGCCGGCCTCGGGATAGGCGGCGACGCCGACCGAGATCGTCACCCGCGGCAGCATGCCCACGCCATAGCTGATGTTGAGCGCCTCGACGCGGGCGCGCAGCTCCTCCGCGCGCATCGACGCGCTGCTCGACCTCGTCGAGAGCCGCCTGATCAAATGGCGTCCCAACGTTGCCGAGCGCCCGGCCTGAGGCACGACGCGGCCATCCACGAAAGGCCGAAGCGCCGGTCCTGACGGGCCGGCGCTTCTGTCATGTCAGCCTGATGTGGCCGCGGCCTGCATCAGCCCCACTTCATCTCGCCCTTCGCCACCTTGGCGCCGATGTCGAGGGCCACGCCCATGCCGAGGCCGGGGAACTTCGCCTCCATTGCGGCCTTCAGGGCTGCGGCGTCCTTGGCCTTGGCGAGCTCCTCCTCGAACGCGATGAGATAGGACTTGGTGTGCCGAACACCCGACAGGTCGGTGGCGGCGTCCGCCACGGCATGGCCGGCGACCACCACCGTCGGAGCGCGTGCAGCGATCTTGTCGAGGGTCGCGATCCAGGCTGCGCGCTGCTCCTTGCTCTGGGTGTCGGCCGTCCAGACATGGACACCCGAGAAGATCATGACGCCGCCGAATACGGCTGCGAGCGAGGGCACCCAGAGATAGCGCCGATTGGCCAGCCCCTCGGCGGCGACGATCTCGATCGTCTCGCCATCGACCGACAGCGACGGGCCATCGAACGGTTCGGGCAGAACGATGTCGGCCATCGTCTGCGGGCCGTTCTCCTTCAGCTGCGGGCCCCAGACGGCGAGCTTCTTCTCGACATTGCCCTTGATCGCCTCGATGGTCGCCGTGGCGGCGATCACCTTCACGCCGGGAAAGGCCTCGCGGATCGGCTTGAGGCTGAAGTAGTAGTCCGGGTCCGACTGGCTGATGTAGATGGCCGTCAGCGTCTTGCCGCTCGCCTTGATTGCGGCCGCCACCGCGCGGCCGTCCGGATAGTTGAAGCCGCCGTCGATCAGCAGTGCTTCGGTGGGGCCCCTCAGCAGCACGGGCGCGCGGAAGAAGCCGTTCGGACCGGCGGGAAAGTGTGTCCAGACCAGCTTGCTGCCAGCGGCACGGCCGCTGTCCGATGCACCGAGAATGGCTGCGGCGGTCCCTGCAATCGCTGTCGTCATGATCTGTCTCCGTGTCGGCATGTCAGTCTCTTTCTTGGAGTGATAAAACGATGAGGCCGGGCAGCAGGCGGCGCTCCGGCCGTGTGCGACGGCTGGGTGGATTGTGCCAGGCATCGAGTACGGAGCGGCTCAGGCTGCTCCGAGTTGTGCGAGCAGGCCGTCGAGCGGTTCGTACAAAGCGTTGCCCGGCAGCGGCCTCTGCCGCTCGCCGTCACCCGCCAGCAGGGCCGGGACACCGGACAAGCCGTAGCGTCGCATCAAGCTATGCGCGGTCTGGAGCCGGCGGCCATAGGCCTCGACCAGCGCGTGATCCCGGGCCAGCATCCGCTCGGCGGCGCTCGCAAGGCCCAGCGCTCGAAGGACTTCGCCGACGCCCGCGACGCTCACGATGTCCTGCCCGTGTACGTAGCGCGCAAGCTGCAGCTCCTTGAGGACCGTGAGCTCACGGCCGGGGTCGGTGACGTGGACCGCCGTCAGGCCGAGCGATGCGGCTGTCGAATCGAAGGCGCCGCCCGCGCCGAGAATGCGGGTGCGGTACGCGTCGGTGAAACGCTGGCCGGTCTGCTTGGCGATGCGCTGGTCGTTGCTCCAGGCCTATTCGGAGAATTGCGCATCCATCCTGCCGGCGCCACGGCCGGCGAACAGGCCAGTGGGCAGCAGCTCGAGCGTGATGGCGTCGTGGGCGGCGAGCGTCTCGACCGCCGGGCCGGCGCCGTAGCACCATCCGCAGAGCGGGTCGAACAGATAGGTCAGTCGCATTTCCGGAACCCTGTCTTGGAGCGGCATGGCGCCGAGATAGCGGGTTCTCGTTTGTTCATAAATACAGCATAATGAGACAGACTGTATGCTGTTAATGGACAATAGAAGGAGCCGCCGGCATGGAGGCGATCAATCTCAACCGCCTCGTCTATTTCGCGGCCGTGGTGGACGCAGCGTCCTTTACCCGCGCGGCCGATCGGCTCGGGATCACCAAAGCCGTGGTCAGCCAGCAGGTCGCCCAGCTCGAGCGCGAGCTCAGGACCGACCTGCTGGTGCGGACCACGCGCAGGGTCGAGCCGACGGAAGCCGGTCGCCTGCTGCATGCCCGCTGTGCTGCCATCCTGCGCGAGGCCGAGAGCGCATTGGCCGAGCTGGCGCAGAGCAACGCCGAGCCGATGGGACTGTTGCGCATCGCCGCGCCGAACGACTACGGCACCTGCACGCTCGCCGCGATCGCAACCGAGTTCTCGCGGACCTATCCGGCCTGCCGGGTCGAGCTGATCCTCGCCGACAGCAAGATCGACCTCGTCGCCAGCCAGATCGATCTCTCGATCCGCGTGGGATGGCTCGACGATTCCACCCTGCAGACCCGCCGGGTCGGCAGCTTCCGGCAGCAGCTGGTGGCCGCGCCGAACGTGGTCAGGCGCGTCGCGCATCCGCGCGACCTCGCCGCGTTGCCGTTCATTGCGAATGCCGCGCTGAGGGAGCCGCTCACCTGGCAGTTCATGAAAGGCGACGTCGAGCGCGAGAGCGTCGAGATGAGCCAGACGCTTACCATCAACGCCACGCCGGCGGTGCTCGCCGCGACGCTGGCCGGCGGCGGCCTGGCGGTGCTGCCCGATTTCCTGATCAGGGACGATCTCGCGGCCGGCCGCCTCGTGGCCATCCTGCCGTCCTGGACACTGCCGTCCGGAGGCATCCACGCCGTGTTCCCAGCGGCGCGCTTTCGCCCGCCGAAGGTGACGGCCTTCGTGGCGATGCTGATGGAGGCGCACAAGCGCGCAGTCGCCGGAGGTCCGCGGCGCGCGAAGTGACGCCGGCGCCGCGCGGGCCTAGCCCGCCGGCACCAGCTCGGTCAGCGAGCGGATGATGCGGTCGGGCTTGACGTCGGTGCCTTCCGGCAGGCCGTCGCCATGGACGTCGATCCAGATCGAATAGATGCCGAGCCGCTGCGGCGCGACGATCTCCCATTCGAGATTGTCGCCGATCATCCAGGTGTCTTCCGGGCCGACGCCGAGCCGCTCCATCGCGTGCCAATAAGCGCGCTCCTCGGGCTTGCCGAAGCCGTGCTCGCCCTCGATCTGGATGTGGTCGAAGCGGTGCGCCAGCGCGAAGCGCTCGATCTTGGCGCGCTGCTGGCCGGCCTCGCCGTTGGTGACGAGCGCCAGCCTGACGCCGCGCGCCTTGAATGCGTCGATCGCCTCATGCGCCCCGGGGAAGACGAACATCTGCTCGTCGCGATAGCCGGTGAAGCGATCGGCGATGCGGATCGCGAGCTCGGTCGGTAGAGCAGGACCGTGGCCGGCGAGCGCCGCGAAGCCGTCCTTCACCACCTCCTGCCGCGCCTGGATCAGCTTCATCCGCCATTCGGCGCCGGCGACCGACCAGAAGCTGCGTGCCGAGGCCAGGATCGCGGCGGCCACCGCCTGCGGCGTATGCGGCGCGAGTTCGTCGGCAAACTCGGTGGCGACGATATTCCAGGCGATCTCGGGACGGCCATAGGCCGACAGGATGGTGTCGTCCATGTCGATCAGCATGGCGCGGGGCAGGGCGGCGGTCATGATCAATCTACGCGGTTCAACAAATCGAGTTTCAGGGCCATTTCACCTCGGGCGGCATCGAGGACAGAATGCTGTCGACATTGCCGCCGGTTTTAAGCCCAAATGTGGTGCCGCGGTCGTAAAGCAGGTTGAATTCGACGTAGCGGCCGCGGCGGATGAGCTGCTCCTCGCGGTCGGCGGCGGTCCAGGGGCTGCTGAAATTGCTCCGGACAAGCTCGGGATAGACCTTCAGGAAGGCGCGGCCAACATCCTGGGTGAAGGCGAGGTCGGCCTCCCAGTCGCCGGAATCGTGATGGTCGTAGAAGATGCCGCCGATGCCGCGCGGCTCCTTGCGGTGCGGCAGATAGAAGTACTCGTCGCACCAGCGCCTGTACTTGTCGTACGAGGCCACCGCGGCATGGGCGTCGCAGGCGCCCTTCATGGCGGCGTGGAAGGCCAGCGTATCCGCGTCCTCCTGGGTGCGGCGGCGGTCCAGCACCGGCGTCAGGTCGGCGCCGCCGCCGAACCAGGCTTTCGTCGTGACGACGAAGCGCGTGTTCATGTGCACCGCCGGCACGTGCGGCGACCACAGATGCGCGATCAGCGAGATGCCCGAGGCCCAGAACCGCGGGTCTTCCGAGGCGCCGGGAATCTGGCTGCGGAATTCCGGGGCGAACTCGCCATGCACGGTCGAGCAGTGCACGCCGACCTTCTCGAACAGCCGGCCGTGCATCATGCTCATGACGCCGCCGCCGCCCGGGCCGCCGGCATGGTCGGTGCGCTCCCACGGCGTTCGGACGAACCGGCTCGGTGTGCGCGGATAAAGGTCAGCCGGCGCCTCGTCCTCGAGCCGCTCGAACGCCGCGCAGATCTGGTCGCGCAGGCTCTCGAACCAGGCGCGGGCGCGGGCCTTGCGATCCTCGATGGCGGCGGTGGTCATGGACGTTCCCCTGGCACATTGGCGCTCACCCTGCCGTCAAGCGTCCATGACAGCCGGAGGTGACAGCGCTGTTGTCGCTACGGTTCGGTCCTACCACAATCGATCAGCCCTGCGGACCGAAATAGGTGCAGGTCTCGCGGCAGCTGTCGCGGTGGACGCTGACCTTGGTGACATGGCCGATCGAGCGGACGCGCTCATAGATGAAGCGCGACAGGTTCTCGAGCGTCGGCAGCCCGATCGCCTCGATCTTGTTCAGGAACTTGTGGTCGAGCATGGCCTGGATCTCGCTCAGCCGCTGCGTCAGCACGCCGAAATCCACCACCATGCCGGTCTCGGGATGGGTCGCATCGCCGCGCACCGTCACCTCGGCGCGGAAGGAGTGGCCATGGATCTCCTGGCTGGCTTCGCCGAGCGTCGTGATCGGCAGCGTATGCGCGGCCTCGAAGGTGAACGACTTGGTCAATTCCCACATCGTGTCAGTCACAATCCCTACCTGATGCCGATCATCTTGTGCGTCTGCAGACTGAGCCGCCATTGCGGATGATGCTGGCAGTAATCAATGGCGCGCGCCGTGTTCGCGGCCGATTCGGGCCCGTCCATCGGCTGCAGCGAGAAGCGCTCGAAGGCAAGCCCCGCGAACGTCTCCGGCTCGGCCCCGTGTTGCGGGTAGACCAGCTTCAGCTCGTGGCCCTGCCGCAGCTTCAGCTCGGCGCCGGCCTTCGGGCTGACGCAGATCCAGTCGATCCCGTCGGGCGGAATGAGCGTGCCGTTGGTTTCGACCCCGACCGCGAAGCCGCGGGCGTGGAGCGCCTCGATCAGGTCGGCATCGACCTGCAGCAGCGGCTCCCCGCCGGTGAGGATCGTATAGCGGTCGGCGGCCCCGCCTGTCCATTGCCCGCCGATGGCCTCGGCCAGCGCTGCGGCGGTCTCATAACGGCCGCCCAGCGTGCCGTCGGTGCCGACGAAGTCGGTGTCACAGAACCGGCACGTCGCGGTTGCGCGATCGGCCTCGCGGCCGCTCCACAGGTTGCAGCCAGCGAAGCGGCAGAACACGGCAGCGCGGCCCGCCTGGGCGCCTTCGCCCTGCAGGGTCATGAAGATTTCCTTCACCGCGTAGCTCACCCTTCGGCTCCTTGTGCGGATTGCAATTGGACGAATTGTCCGGTCTGGCGCAGCGCCTCGCCGGCGGCCATCGCCGCGGCCATCGCCACGTTCAGCGAGCGCAGCCCCGGCTGCAGCGGAATCCGCAGCCGCGCATCGGCGACCGCCGCCACGGCGCCCGGCACGCCGGCGCTCTCGCGCCCGAGCAGCAGGATGTCGTCCGGGCCGTAACTGAAGTCGAGATAGCAGGTCGCGGCCCTGGTCGTCAGCAGCAGCAGGCGATGGCCCTCTGCGGACCGCCAGGCCTCGAACGCGCTCCAGGAATCGTGCCGCCGCCAATTCAGTTGGTCCAGATAGTCCATGCCGGCGCGGCGGAACTGCCGGTCAGACACAGGAAAGCCCGCCGGTTCGATGATGTGGGCCGCGAGCCCGAGGCAGGCGCACAGGCGCAGAATCGTTCCGGTGTTCTGCGGAATGTCGGGCTGATAGAGCGCGATCTGCATGCGAATTGGTCTTAGGACTGAGGCGGAAAGTCCGCTTCCGAAGCGGGAATTGGTGCATGGCGTGCTGCAGGGCCGATAGCGGGCTTGCGCTCGTATCGCAAGGGTGCCAATAGAACGATTCTGGACGGCTTGTTCCCCAGGGGCGGTGGAGCGAGCCGTTTTCTGCCGCCGCGGGGGACGCGGGCGCCGGCAGGATCTCCCGGTCACGTGATCTCCAAGGTCGAGATCGTAAGACGTCGAGCGGGGCGGTTCCACCGGCTGCAACGAAGAAAGGGTTGGAATCGTGACAGCGTCTACTGCGGATCATCCGACACGCCGGGATTTTCTTTTCGTCGCCACGGGCGCGACCGCAGCGGTCGGTGCTGTGGCCGCCCTGTGGCCCTTCATCTCCCAGATGAATCCCGATGCCTCGACCATCGCGGCCGGTGCGCCGATCGAGGTCGATCTCGCGCCCGTCGCCGAAGGACAGGACATCAAGGTGTTCTGGCGCGGCAAGCCGATCTACATCTCCCACCGCACCAAGAAGCAGGTCGAGGAGGTCCGCGCGGTGCCGGTGTCGAGCCTGCCGGATCCGGCGACCGACCAGTCCCGCACCAAGGACGGCCACGAGCAGTGGCTGGTCGTGATCGGCATCTGCACCCATCTGGGTTGCATCCCGATCGCCCACGAAGGCAATTACGACGGCTTCTTCTGCCCGTGCCACGGTTCGCAGTACGACGCCTCCGGTCGCGTCCGCCAGGGGCCGGCGCCGCTCAATCTTCCCGTCCCGCCCTATCAGTTCGTTTCCGACACCAAGATCCAGATCGGCTGAGCAGACGTTCGTCTTGAGCTCACGCTCGATCGTGCAAGATAATTTCTTCAGGAACGCATCATGAGTGGACCTTCTGACTACCAGCCGAGCCACCCCGCCTTGAAGTGGCTCGAGCAACGACTTCCGATCATCGGCCTGGTCCACTCGTCCTTCATTGCCTATCCGACGCCGCGGAACCTGAACTATTGGTGGACGTTCGGCGCCATCCTCTCGATGATGCTCGGCATCCAGATCGTGACCGGCGTCGTCCTGGCGATGCACTACACGCCGCATGCCGACCTCGCCTTCAAGTCGGTCGAACTGATCGTCCGCGACGTGAACTACGGTTGGCTGCTGCGCAACATGCATGCCTGCGGCGCGTCGATGTTCTTCCTCGCCGTCTACATCCACATGTTCCGCGGCCTGTATTACGGGTCATACAAGGCGCCGCGCGAGGTGCTTTGGATCCTCGGCGTCATCATCTACCTCCTGATGATGGCGACGGGCTTCATGGGCTACGTGCTGCCGTGGGGCCAGATGAGCTTCTGGGGCGCGACCGTCATCACCAATTTGTTCTCGGCCGTGCCGTATTTCGGCGAGAGCATCGTGACCCTGCTGTGGGGCGGCTACTCCGTCGGTAATCCCACGCTGAACCGCTTCTTCGCGCTCCATTATTTGCTGCCGTTCCTGATCGCCGGCGTGGTCGTGCTGCACGTCTGGGCGCTGCACGTCACTGGCCAGAACAACCCGGCCGGCGTCGAGCCGAAGACCGAGAAGGACATGGTGCCGTTCACGCCCTACGCGACGATCAAGGACTTCTTCGGCGTCGCCTGCTTCCTGATCTTCTATTCCTGGTTCATCTTCTACATGCCGAACTATCTCGGCGAGGCCGACAACTACATCCCGGCCAACCCGGCGGTGACGCCGGCGCACATCGTGCCCGAATGGTACTACCTGCCATTCTACGCGATCCTGCGCTCGATCCCGAACAAGCTCGCCGGCGTGATCGCGATGTTCGCGGCCATCATCGTGCTGGTGTTCCTGCCCTGGCTCGACTCGGCCAAGACCCGCTCCAACAAGTACCGCCCGCTCGGCAAGCAGTTCTTCTGGATCTTCGTCGTCGTCTGCATCGGCCTCGGCTATCTCGGCGCGCAGCCGCCGGAGGGTGTCTATGTCGTGCTCGGCCGCATCCTGACGGTGCTGTACTTCGCCTACTTCCTGATCGTGCTGCCGCTGCTCGCGCGCATCGAGCGGCCGCGCCCGCTGCCGAACTCGATCGCTGATGACGTGCTGGCCAGGACCGGCCGCAAGGCGGCACCGATGGTCTCGACCGTGATCGCGCTGGTCGCCGCGGTGTCGCTGCTCGCCGGCAGCATGGGCGACGCCCGTGCCAGCGAAGGCCAGGAGAACCCGCCGTCGGCGAAGTGGTCGTTTGCCGGTCCGTTCGGCACCTTCGATCGCGGCGCCGTGCAGCGCGGCCTCAAGGTCTACAAGGAAGTCTGCTCGAACTGCCATTCGCTGCAATATGTGGCGTTCCGCAATCTCGCCGAGCCCGGCGGCCCGGGCTACTCGCCGGCGCAGGCGGCCGCCTTCGCGGCCGAGTACAAGATCAAGGACGGTCCCAACGACGCCGGCGAGATGTTCGAGCGTCCGGGCCGGCCGGCCGACTACTTCCCGTCGCCGTTCCCGAACGAGCAGGCCGCACGGGCCGCCAATGGCGGTGCGGCCCCGCCGGACCTGTCGCTGATGGCCAAGGCGCGCTCCTACAAGCGCGGCTTCCCCTGGTTCCTGATCGACTTCTTCACCCAGTTCCAGGAGCAGGGCCCGAACTACATCAACGCGCTGCTGCAGGGCTATGAAGAAACTCCGCCGCACGGCGTCGCCATTCCGGACGGCTCGTACTACAACAAGTACTTCCCCGGGCATGCGATCAAGATGCCGCCGCCGCTGTCCGACGGCCAGGTGACGTTCGACGACGGCTCGCCGGCCACCGTGAAGCAGTATGCCCACGACGTCGCGACCTTCCTGATGTGGACCGCCGAGCCGCACATGGAAGCGCGCAAGCGCCTCGGCTATCAGGTGTTCATCTTCCTGATCATCTTCGCCGGCCTGATGTACTTCACCAAGAAGCGGGTCTGGGCCGCCGCGCATTGAGCGGTGATCGGAAACGTCTGATGAAAACGAAAAGCCCCTCCGGGGGCTTTTTTGTTGTCCCTGTGTTAGTTGGGCTCGGGCCAGGGGAGGCCTTGTCCGCGGCGCAGCCGGGAAAACGGAGTTCGCCCATGCCGTCACTTCTCGCCTTCGCCGGCGCCGCCGTGCTGGAGATCGGCGGCTGCTTCGCGTTCTGGGCTTGGCTGCGGCTCGGGCAGTCGCCGCTATGGCTGTTGCCCGGCATGGCCGCGCTCGCCGGCTTCGCGACGCTTCTCACCGTGGCCGACAGCCCGCTCGCCGGCCGCGCCTACGCCGCCTATGGCGGCATCTATATCACCGCGGCGCTGCTATGGGGCTGGCTGGTCGAGGGCCATCGCCCCGATCCGTGGGACGCCGCCGGCGCCCTGATCTGCCTCGCCGGCATGGCCGTGATCCTGTTCGCGCCGCGCGCGATGCCGGTCTAGCGCCCGTAGCCCGGATGAGCGCAGCGACATCCTGGATCGCAACAGTGCCGGCGAGGACCCCGGATGTCGCTGCGCTCATCCGGGCTACGAATCCTCTCACGTTGCAGCGAACCCGATCGCCTCCCGTCGCGCCGGACGCGCATTTGCGGTAAACCCCGCTCCTCAGCTTCCAACAAAACCTGCGGAGGAACACATGGGCACACTGATCAGCTTCAAGCGCCCCGATGGCCAGGAGGCCAAGGGCTATCTCGCCAAGGCCGCGCAGGCCGATGCGCCGGGCGTCGTCGTCATCCAGGAATGGTGGGGCCTGCAGGACCAGATCAAGGGGATGTGCGATCGTTTCGCGCTCGCCGGCTTCAACGCGCTGGCGCCCGATCTCTACAAGGGCACGGTGGTGCCCTATCACGATACGGATGCGGCGGGCCGGGAGATGAACTCGCTCGACTTCATGGACGCGACCACGCAGACCGTGCGCGGGGCCGCGCAATATCTGGCGCGCAACGGCGCCAAGGTCGGCCTCACCGGCTTCTGCCTCGGCGGCGCGGTGACGATCATCGGCGCGACCAAGATCGACGAGCTCGCCGCCGGCGTCGTGTTCTACGGCATTCCGCCTGAGCAGGCGGCGAAGCCGGCCGACGTCAAGATCCCGCTGCAGGCCCACTTTGCCAACAAGGATGATTGGTGCACGCCGGCGCTGGTGGACGGCTTCGAGAAGGCGATGAAGGCCGCCGGCAAGTCGCTCGAGCTCTATCGCTACGATGCCGAGCATGCCTTCGTGAACGAGCAGCGCATGACCGTGCACGATCGCAGGGCCGCCGAGCTCGCCTGGGGCCGCGCCACGGCGTTTTTCCACAAGCACCTCGGCTGAGCTGAGGGCCGGCGCGTCGGTTCCAAACCGCGCCGTGCGGACTCAAACCGCGCGGGCGGTCTTGGTTTCGGCCGAGGGCGCTTCGGCCTCACCAAGAGTCGGAGCGTCGTCTGAAGGAGCCAAGGGGTCGGCGCTGGTCACTGCGTCGGCGGAGCGCCGTCGACGCTTCGTCCGCTTTGCCTGCGCTTCGAGGAAGCAATCGAGCAGCGTCGGCTGCTTCGGGAGCGCATGCGACACTGAGGGCTGTTTGCCGCGGGCCATGTTAACCAAGGTAATTCAATATGGTTAACCAATCATTGCCACACTATTGCAGATAGACAACAGTGTTGCCCTCGCGCACAGCCAAGTTATGTAACTTTTTTGGATTGCGACAATCATGGGTCGATCCCGAGGCGGCGTGCACGCGCGCAACATGAGGTTGTGAGGCACCACACAGCCGCCGGCTGCAGCTTTTCGTCGCTTGGCGCCGTCACGTTTCGGCGAATCACCGGGATCCCGCGGAGATCTGAGCATCGATCATGTTCGAAGCGCGTCGCTTCGTTCGATGTTCGAATTCGCCGCGTCTCGCCGTCGGTTGCGTCGCCGAAACAATCTGAGGTAGCGTTCTCCGGTCCCTCTGCTGATGGAGAAAGCCGTGCGAGTGGCCTTTGCGCTGGCCGGGCTGGGCGGCTTGAACGCCCATGGCGCCGGCTTCCTCGACACTGCCCGCGCCTGGGGCGTGACGCCGGATCTCGTCACCGCGACGTCCGGCCAGATCCTGGTGCTGTCGGCGTGGCTTCAGGGTCTCGATCTGCGCAACGAGCTGATGTCCTCCGACCGCCACCGGGATCCGGCGTCGCAGTTGCGCACGGTGATGTTCGGCTATCCCGGGGTGTTTCGTCCCGCCTATGCCGAGGCGCTGGCGCGCTTCGTCTCCTGGCCGGATTGGCGTGACGGCCCGTTCAACGCCCTCGCCGACCGGCTGTGGCCGGCGCAGCAATATGTCCCGGTGCGGAGCGAGGCCGACTTCGCGCACGCGGCGGAGACGCTCAACGCCACGTCGGTCGGCGTCGTGTTCAACACCTATGATCCCGAGACCGGCACCGGCTATCTCTACGGCAACGAGGCGGCGCGGGCGCTGCTGCCGGCGGAGAAGTCGGTTCCCAACGCCCATGCCGTCAAGGCGCGGCAATCGGCGGCCAAGCGCGACCTGCGCTACGCCTCCGAGGTGCTGGCCGAGCGCGCCATCCGCCCGATCACGCCGGAGGCGGTCAAGGCCGCGCTGTGGCTGTCGCTCTACGGCTTCACCAAGCTGCCCCAGGGACAGATGGACGGCGCTTATCACCGCGCCAGCATCATCTCCGAGCTGCACGGTTTCGACCGCGTCTTTGCCGTCCGCCCGCTCGCCGAGGGGTGGCAGGGCCAGGCGCCGGCCAACTGGTTCGAGGTGCAGGACTGGACCACGGAGATGTGGTTCTCGGTCGGCTACAAGGCCGAGGTCGACGCGCTCAAGCGCATCAACGACCTGATCGCGAGCGGCGTGATCACCGATCCGAAATACAAGACCGTGGAGCTGGTCGAGATCCAGCCGGAGACGCCGGCCGGCTACTTCAACTACTTCGTCGAGCGCGGCGAGGTGTATGAGAACGCGGTGGTGGCGACGGAGATGAAGTTCGCCGAGCTGGGGCTGGTGAAGCCGGGGACGTGAGCGGTCGGCATTCATCACGGCCGCCGCCGCCCAATGCGGTAGCGGCCGTGATGACCGTGGTCAGCCTGCGGTGATGGCCCCCACGAGCGCGTCGTTGGTCATCGGCCTGCCGTCGAGATTCCAGGTGCCGTCGACGGCGTGGACGCCGTTGGACCAGATCCGGTCCCTGGCAAGCGCCCCGCCGGAGAGGTCATGCAGAATGTCGGTGGCTTCGCCGAAGAACGCCGTCTGGACCTCGTGACTGGCGAGCGCGAATGACGGCGTCTTGGTCTCGATCCAGGCGCCATCGACCGGCGTGCCGCCGGCGAAGGTATGGCCCTTCGGCAGGATGTTCAGATGGGCCGTGACGTTCGCCCCCATGATCCTGTTGCCCGCCAGACCATGGTGTCTCAGGAACGATTCCGTGATCCGCGCAACGGCGATCGGCGCCTGGTCGGCAGCGATGACGCCTTCGGTGAGTGTGAGACTGATCGGCATGACTCCTCCTGTGCTCGCCCTAGGGCGGTTGTCCCGGGGAACGGCGGTCATTATATAACGACCGTGATCCACCAATAGAATAACGATCGTTATCAGTCAAGCATGAAATAACGATCGCTATGGAAGGCGCCAGATGCGGTACCACGCCGAGCATAAGCAGGAAGCAAAGACGAAGTTGTTGGAGGCCGCGGGGCGCGGCTTTCGCCGGCTTGGCTATGGCGGCATCGGCGTCGACGGCCTCGCCAAGGAAGCCGGGGTCACGTCCGGCGCGTTCTACGGTCACTTCAAGTCGAAGGACGCCGCGTTCGAAGCCGCCGCGTTGGCCGGGCTGGACGATCTCAGGACGGGCATTGCGAGTCTTCAGCAGCAGATGGGAGCGCGCTGGGCCGAGGCGTTCATCGCATTCTATCTCGGAGAACGTCTCCATTGCATCCTGGACTCGAGCTGCGGACTGCAGAGCCTGACGCCGGACGTGACGCGCGCCAGCGAGGAAACGAAGGCCGCCTATGGCACCGCGCTCGAAAGGGTCGCGCAGCAGATCGCAAAGGGGTTGCAGGGGAGCACCGATGAAGCTCGGCTGCAAAAGGCCTGGTCGCTGATGGCGATCCTCTCGGGAGGGGTGACGATGGCGCGCAGCGTCGGCTCACGCGAAGCCCGCGATGCCATCGCCGCCCACCTCAAACAAGCCGCGCTGGCGCTGCTGTAGAGCCGCTGCCGCGCGAGCGCTCGGCTTCGCAAGTTGTGAGGTGCCGCTCGCCCCAACGCCAGTGAGCTCCCCTGTCCGCAAGGGGGAGGGGAGCGCACCGCCAGTTTGGCGGCATGTCGAATCCAACGACGTTTCGATATCTGCTAGCATGGCCTATCAGATGATCCTGGATCCCGCATGAGCACCGAGCCGATCACGTTCGTCGACAAGTCGTCCGGCGACGACGCATGCGTGCTGGTTCGCGTCGTCGGCAGCAGCGTTGGATTGTCGCTGTCGTTGAGGACGGACGGCGACATCGAGGTCTTCATGGCGGCCGAAGAGCTCGATCGAGTCATCGGTGCGCTTCAGCAAGCTCGCGCGGCGATGGGGCGCGAGGGAAGCGTCATCGTGACTCGCCCCACGCGAACGCACGTCTGGCAAGGGAGATAACAATTCCCCACGCGATCCTTCATGTCGTCTTCAACATGTCCGCTGCAGGCACGTTGCGCGCT
This sequence comes from Bradyrhizobium sp. SZCCHNS3052, assembly GCF_032484495.1. Taxonomy (NCBI): domain Bacteria; kingdom Pseudomonadati; phylum Pseudomonadota; class Alphaproteobacteria; order Hyphomicrobiales; family Nitrobacteraceae; genus Bradyrhizobium; species Bradyrhizobium sp. SZCCHNS3052. Next base: position 181,339 of record NZ_JAUETB010000007.1, read on the forward strand.
GCGCTCCAGCAGGCTGGGCGCAGCGACCGCGTGATTGGCTTTGCCGACAGCCTGAGCTTTGGTCCGATCAATCCACCCGACCCGGAGCTGCGAACCGCCTGGATGGACCAGGAATTGCAAGTGTCAGGCTGGGAAGAGGTGGGCGGCCAGGCAACATCGTTCTGGGACGAGGCACTCTCGAGCAACAACCGACGGATCGCCTGGTTCACGCGGCGATCGACCCAGGAATATGCCGGCTTCCTCGAACTCCTGTGGCGGCTCGGCGATGAGCCGATCGAGATCGTCGATCTCACCGACACAGTCGTGCGGGCAGGGGAGACAGGGCCGAAGGCGCCACGGCTGGCCGTCAGCCTGGGTTTAGTGTCGCCGGAGACAATTCGCGACAATGCACTGTGGGATCTGCGGACCGTTCTGTCGCCAAGCCGGCGTGATGCCTGCCGAGAACGTTGGGCGCGCCTCAAAGCGGAGAACGCGCCGTTGCGCGTCATTCGCGACGGCGAATTGCTGTCAGCGCCGATCTCGTTCTTCGATTCGGTGCTGCTGTCATTTGCCACGGCCGACTGGCAGAAGGCGGCGAGCATTATCGGGGAGGCGCTTTGCGAAACCGGGACGATTGTGCTGCAGACGGGCGATATCGAGTTGTTCGCGCGCGCCCGTGCGCTCGTAGCAGCAGGTTGCCTCGAGTCTCGTGGCGACCTGTTCGATATGCATCGCAGTGAGTTGCGGTTAGCGGGCGGCTGCGCATGACGCGTCAGGAATAGCCGGGTTGGCCGGACCCAGCGCCGCGTCCGCATCAGCCGCGGACCCGTCTAACGTTCCGGGGCCGGCATTGCAGCCCCGCGGCTCTTCTTCAGCTCGCGAACCGCATCCCGGTTGCCTTGAGCCTCGGAGAAATCCGGCGCCAGGGCGATGGCCGCGTCGAAGTCGGCGATCGCGCGATCGTAGTCTGCCTTCTCCTTGTAGGCGAGGCCGCGATTGTTGTAGGCATCGGCATAGCTCGGATCGAGCCTGATGGCCTGATCGAAGTCGACGATGGCCCGGTCGTGATTCCCTTTGTCGTCGTAGGCGATACCGCGACGGTTGAAGGCCTCTGCAAGCTCGCCATTCAGCCTCAGAGCCTCGTCAAAATCGGCGATGGCGCGGTCATGATCGCCTTTCTTGTCGTAGGCCGCGCCGCGGTTCATGTATGCTTTCGCGTGTTGCGGCTCGAGCTTGATCGCCACGCCGAAATCTATGATGGCACGGTCGTGATCGCCCTTATCGTCATATGCAATGCCGCGATTGACATGGGCAAGAACGTGACCCGGATCGCGCCTGATCGTTTCGTCGAAATCGGCGATGGCGTGATCGATGTCACCTGTTTCGAAATACGCGATCCCTCGGTTGAAATGGGCGTTAAGGGCTTTCGCGGGCGTCAGGCCGAATTTGATCGCAGCGCTGTAGTCGGCAATGGCGCGGTCGAACTGCTTCTTGTGTTTATGCACGGCGGCGCGAAGGGTGTATGCGGTGGCGTCAGTCGGGTCGCGTCGGATCGCCTCGTCTATATCTGCGAGGCCGCGATCGAAGTCGTTCCTCAGAACATGGACTGCGCCGCGATCAACGTAGGGCTTGGCTTGCTCGGGGTCCAGCGCCAACGTTCGATTGAAGTCCGTGAGCGCCCGATCATAATTTTCTTTCGAGAAGTAGGCCAAGCCGCGATTGTAGTAGTAGAGCGGCTTCTTCGAATCGAGCTTGATCGCCTCGTCATAATCTGCAATCGCCCGATCGTAGTCGCCTTTGCCTGCGTAGGCGAACCCACGATTGTTGCGGGCCGCCGGGTAGGAGGGATCGAGCCTGATCGCTTCGGTGAAATCGGCTATGGCGCGGTCGTACTCCTGTTTCTCATAGTACGCATTGCCACGATTGAAATAGCCGTGGATCTGATCTTGTCCGGACCATCGATCGGACTGCAATGCGAAGGTGCAGCTCTCGATCCGCTGGTCGACCGGGAAACGGCGGTCCAGGCACCAGGCCAGTGGCGGCTCGCCCTGCGCAACAGCGTCGGGTGCCGTCGCCGCGGCAAAGAGGAGCATGGCGGGCAAGGCCAGGGGATGGCGTCGCAAAGGACGAATGCCTTCAGCAAGGGAGACGATGCAGCATAGACCGGGCACTGCATGCCCGGCAATTCGGATATTCGCTCTGCCGATGATCTCCGTGCCGGGCTGGTCGATCATGCGCCGCCCCGCGAAATTCATCAGCCGCCTCAAGCTGATTTGCCCTGTCCAGTCCTTCGCCAAAAAATATTCCTGTTTCTATTTTTCGGAATTCGTGCTCTGATATCTCCGTCCCACCCGGCACGAGGGGCGTATCGCGATCGTCACGACACGCGGGGTGGAGATGCGGTGGGCGTGTCACGTCGCAGCATGGCAGACGTCGTGCGGACGAACGGCGGGCGCGCACGGTGAAGTCGCATGGTCCTGGCCTCCCGACGCTGAGGCCGCGCCGGTGGTGATGATGATCCGCCGGTCACGGGGGCAAGACAGCCCGGTCCCCGGGGAGAGTGCGTATAAGCCGTCAGACCATCGCGCAGGGAAGGCCGGTCGTCCGGCTGACCTGTGGTGACTGCCGCCTGCTTTTTTTGCTGCAGGCGGGCCACGGGCATCAGCCGATGCCCGGCCTTCCCTGCGCCCTCGACTTGGAGGGCGGAATTGATGATCATCACTCGGGCATCATGTGTCGCGAGAATGCTGCTGCATGTTCCTTTGTCATTCTCGTCGGCGCCAGTGCCTTCCGCTCGCCGGTGCGCATTATTGCGCCCTCGCCCCTTGTGGGAGAGGGCATGTAGGACAGAGCGGCATGCTCGGTTGGGTGAGGGGTATGCCTCTGCAAGCGCCGCTGCGGAGAGAGACCCCTCACCCAGCCGCGTTAGCGGATGGGCCGCACACGCCCTCTCCCACAAGGGGACCCACAAGGGGACCCACAAGGGGCGAGGGCGCTGTATCGGGCAGCCGGCCCGCGGTGCCTCTGTTGATCGGCTGAGGCATCCCACCCCCATTTGTGGCCCAGCCGCCCTTGACCCCGGCTGCCCGCCGTGGTCAGTTCCGCCGCATGAGCACCCTTGTCCGCCCAGCCCGTCTCTGGTGGCGCACCTTGTAAGAGGTGGCCGGTGCGATTTGTTTGACATGAGATCGCAGAGGGGCCGCCACGCAGCGGCGGCTTCCGGTTGGTCCTGTGTGGCGTTTCCTCGGCAAATTCCGTAAGAGGACGCCCAAGAGGACCCCATGAACAGGACCGTTTTCGCCCTTCCGGCCCGCAGCGACTACCGCACCTCCAGCGGGCTCGCAATCACGCGCGCCGTCGAGCAGTTTTCCGGTGGCGCCAGCCGGCTCGATGACCTGATCGACCTGCTCGACCGCCGCCGTGGCGTGGTGCTGTCCTCGGGCACGACCGTGCCCGGCCGCTACGAGAGTTTCGACCTCGGCTTCGCCGATCCGCCGCTGGTGCTGGAGACCAAGGGCACTGACTTCACCCTGCAGGCGCTGAACCGCCGCGGCGAGGTGCTGATCGCGTTCCTGAAGGACACGCTGCGCGAGCCCTGTGTGGTCATCACCGAAGCTTCGCCGGCGCGGCTCGCTGGACACATCGTCCGCGGCCCGGCCCCGGTCGAGGAGGACCAGCGCACGCGGCGCGCCAGCGTGATGTCGCTGGTGCGGGCGATGATCGCGGCGCTCTCGGCCAATGACGACCCGCTGCTCGGCCTGTTCGGCGCCTTCGCCTACGACCTCGTGTTCCAGATCGAGGACCTCCAGCAGAAGCGGCCGCGCGAGAAGGACCAGCGCGACATCGTGCTCTACGTGCCGGATCGCCTCTTGGCCTACGACCGCGCCACCGGCCGCGGCGTCGTGCTGTCTTATGATTTTTCCTGGAACGGACAGTCGACGGAAGGCCTGTCGCGCGACACCGACGCCAGCATCTATCTCAAGGAGCCGCGCCAGGGGTTTGCCGATCACGCGCCCGGCGAGTACCAGGCGACGGTCGAGAAGGCCCGCGCCGCGTTTGCCCGCGGCGACCTGTTCGAGGCGGTGCCCGGCCAACTCTTTGCCGAGCCGTGCGAGCGCTCGCCGGCGGAAGTGTTCCAGCGGCTCTGCCGGATCAATCCGTCGCCCTATGGCGCGCTGATGAATCTCGGCGACGGCGAGTTCCTGGTCTCGGCCTCACCCGAGATGTTCGTCCGCTCCGACGGCCGTCGCGTCGAGACCTGTCCGATCTCCGGCACCATCGCCCGCGGCCGCGACGCCATCGGCGATGCCGAGCAGATCCGCCAGCTCCTGAACTCGGAGAAGGACGAGTTCGAGCTCAACATGTGCACCGACGTCGACCGCAACGACAAGGCGCGCATCTGCGTGCCCGGCACCATCAAGGTGCTGGCGCGCCGGCAGATCGAGACCTACTCGAAACTGTTCCACACGGTGGATCACGTCGAGGGCATGCTGCGGCCGGGCTTCGACGCGCTCGATGCCTTCCTGACCCACGCCTGGGCCGTGACCGTGACCGGCGCGCCAAAACTGTGGGCGATGCAGTTCGTCGAGGACAATGAGCGCTCGCCGCGGCGCTGGTATGCCGGCGCCATCGGCGCGGTGAATTTCGACGGCTCGATCAACACCGGCCTGACGATCCGCACCATCCGCATGAAGGACGGGCTCGCCGAGGTCCGTGTCGGCGCCACCTGTTTGTTCGATTCCGATCCCGCGGCCGAGGATCGTGAGTGCCAGGTCAAGGCGGCGGCGCTGTTCCAGGCGCTGCGCGGCGATCCGCCGAAGCCGCTGTCGTCGACCGCGCCGGATGCCACCGGCTCCGGCAAGAACGTGCTGCTGATCGATCACGACGACAGCTTCGTTCACATGCTGGCCGACTATTTCCGCCAGGTCGGCGCCAACGTCACCGTGGTGCGTTATGTCCACGCGCTGAAGATGCTCGCCGAACGAAGCTGGGATCTGATCGTGCTGTCGCCGGGGCCAGGCCGCCCCGAGGACTTCAAGATCTCGACGACGATCGACGCTGCGCTCGCGAAGAAGCTGCCGATCTTCGGCGTGTGCCTCGGCGTGCAGGCGATGGGCGAGTATTTCGGCGGCCAGCTCGGCCAGCTTGCCCAGCCGGCGCATGGAAGGCCCTCGCGGGTCCAGGTGCGCGGCGGCCGCCTGATGCAGGGCCTGCCGAACGAGATCGTCATCGGCCGCTATCATTCGCTGTTCGTCGAGCGCGACAGCATGCCGGAGGTGCTGACCGTCACGGCGGCAACCGAGGACGGCGTGGCGATGGCGATCGAGCACAAGACGCTGCCGGTCGGCGGCGTGCAGTTCCATCCGGAATCGCTGATGTCACTCGGCGATGCCGTGGGTTTGAGGATCGTGGAGAATGCGTTCCGGCTCAATCAGCCGGGGTGAGAGAGAGGTGGTTGCCGTCATCGCGAGGAGCGTGAGTGACGAAGCGATCCAGAGTTGTTTTCGCGGCCCTGGATTGCTTCGCTTCGCTCGCAATGATGAATTCCTCGCGGTCACGGCCAAACGAGGCAATGAGAGCACGATGACGTTCGATCTGGACATCAAGAACACCGTCCGCACCATTCCGGACTATCCGAAGCCGGGCATCCTGTTCCGGGACATCACGACCCTGCTGGCGGACGCGCGCGCGTTCCGCCGCGCGGTCGACGAATTGGTGCATCCCTGGGCCGGCTCCAAGATCGACAAGGTCGCGGGCATCGAGGCCCGCGGCTTCATCCTCGGAGGCGCAGTGGCGCATCAGGTGTCGGCCGGGTTCGTGCCGATCCGCAAGAAAGGCAAGCTGCCGCACAAGACGGTCAGCATGTCCTATGCGCTGGAATACGGCACCGACGAGATGGAGATGCATGTCGACGCGGTGCAGCCCGGCGAGCGCGTGATCCTGGTCGACGACCTCATCGCCACCGGCGGCACGGCCGAGGGCGCGGTGAAGCTGTTGCGCCAGATCGGCGTGACCGTGGTGGCGGCCTGCTTCATCATCGACCTGCCGGATCTCGGCGGCGCCGCCAAGCTGCGCGCGCTCGACGTGCCCGTGCGCACGCTGATCTCCTTCGAAGGGCACTGAGAAGCGCGCGGCGGCGTCAGGACCGCTGCATCAGAAGCTCGTTCTCGATCTCGCGCAGCGCATAGTAGTTGCGCCGGATCCATTGATAGAGCTCGGTGGAGGGGTCCTTCTCCTGGCGCAGGTAGCCGGTGAAGGAGAACGAAAAACGTTCGATATAGGTTCTGAGGAACGCGGGCAGGGCGGCAATGTGCAGATGCTTGCTGCGGCTGTAGAGGTCGGGGAGCTCCTCGCGAAGGACGTGGTCGTTTTCGACCACGATCAGCTGGGGCTTCGGGATCTGGCGCCGCAGGGCATCGTAGGCGCGCATCGAGACCCGGTCGCCTTCGGCGCAGAACAGAATGATCGGGACCACGTTCCGCCGCGCGGCCTCCTTCAAAAAGCCGATCTGTTCGGACATCTTGAAGAACTCGTCGAACGAGTAGTAGCCGAGGTCGATCACCTTGGGGATGCCGTCGTTGAGGATCACCCGGTCCATCAGCTGGATCTTGCCGTAGGTGTCCTCGATCGTCGCGGTCTCCGTGATCTGCGGCAGGAAGTCGAGCAGCGACGGCTCGCGCAAGGTGACGTCGAAGGCGAGCACTTGGCCGTTCTTCAGCAGTAGGAACTCGCTCAGCACCCGCGCAAGCAGCGTCTTCCCGGATTGCGGCCGGGGCGAGCAGACGATGTAGACAGGCGTCGCGGGCATCCGACCTATATCAGGTCAAATGCGGTTGCGATAAAGTCCCATCCTTCACGGAGCTGCTATTTTTCCCCGGCCGGCCGCGGCGCCGCCGCCTTGGTCGAGCCGACGATGTCGGTCAGCTTGATGCGGTCGTACTCGCTCCAGACGTTGGCGAGCCAATGCCGGACATAGCCGCGCAGCACGAAGGAGTAGTTGGCGGCCTCGTCGCGGGGACCCTTGTTGGCGACGAATTTGAGGAACGGCACCGAGGCGACCTCGACCTGCTCGAACGCCATTTCGTTGAGCTTCGGGATGGTCAGCTCGGTCGCGTCCTTGATGCGGTGGAAGTAGGAATTGTAGGTCGACTGGTCCCACTCGAAGAAGCTGGTGTTGTTGATGAAGTTCTTCACCAGGAAATATTTCGCGCCGATCATGTAGCTCGCCGTCTCGGCGATCTCGTCGAGCGAGGCGATCGACGAGCCCAGGATGTGGAACACCGCGAAGGTGATCTGGCCGGAGCGGGCGGCGTCGAGGAATCCGATGTCGCGCAGCGCGGCGAGCGTCGGCGACATCAGGCCGGCGCGGACGTCGATCACGGTCACCGACGGCGCCACCGCGCTCAGGGTGTCGAAGATCTTCATCTGGTCCGGCGTCGAATTCATGTCGACGATCTCGGTGATCTCCGGGTGGAAGCGCTTCAAGGTGCCGCGCGGATGCTCGGTGTCGAACGCCCGGGTGGGGACGTTGTTGGCGCTGAAATAATCGAGCAACGTCCGCGACACCGTGGTCTTGCCGACCCCGCCCTTGTCCGCACCCACCACAACCACTGCCGGTTTCGCCATGGAAAGTCCTTCAGCCCTGAGGCCGGCCAGGGGGCCGGCGCATTGCATTCTGCTTTGGGCGCGAACATGGCAGAAACGCTGGAGAATTCAAATTCATTGCAGCACGGGACCGGGGAAATTTGCGCCTTCGCCGCAACAGGCTGGAGCAATCGGAGGCATTCCGGCCCGCGCGTTCGAGCCGGCGAGGAAGCACTTGCAAGCGAATGGCAGGACAATTGCCCGTCGCACGGGATTGGCGGCTGAATTCCGCGGCGAAGGCGGCGACTAGTGCCGGCCCCAGGGACCGGTCGCGGGGGTGGTCCACGGTCCCTGGGGAGCGGCTTGACCCTGGCCAGATGGCGGGGCCGGGCCATCGGCCTGGCCCCAGGGACCACCGGACGGCAACGGTGGCGGAGCGTCGCCGTCTGGAGCATCGGCTCCGGTATCGTCGGGCTGTGCCTCGTCCGTGGGCAGCGCCAGCGGGCCCGGATCATGGCCGCCGGCGAACCTGATCAGCGCCTGGACCCGGGCATCGATCGAGGGATGGGTGGCGAACAGGTCGGCAAAGCCCTCGCGCGGATTGTCGACGCACAATTCCATGACGGCGGAGGTGGCGCCGGGCAGTTCGCCGCGCCCTTCGATCTTGCGCAGGGCGGTGATCATGGCGTCCGGATTCTTGGTCAGCTCGACCGACCCGGCATCGGCAAGGTATTCACGGGTGCGCGACAGGGCCAGCTTGACCACCTGGGACAGCAGCCAGGCCACCACGATCAGCACCACCGCGATGATCACGACGATGATGGCCCCGCCGCCGGAGCCCTTGCGGTCGGAGTCGGACGAGGAGGACGACGACGACGAGCGACCCCAGCCGCCGCCCCAGCTCATGTTGGTGAACAGGCGGAAGAACAGTTCACCGAAGAAGCCGACCACGCCGGCGATGATGACGGCCACGACCATCAGCTGGACGTCGCCGTTGCGGATATGGGTCAGCTCGTGGCCGAGCACCGCCTCGATCTCCTGGTCATCGAGCGCGTCGAGCAGGCCGGTCGTGACGGTGACCGCGTATTGCCGCGGGTTCAGGCCTGTCGCGAAGGCATTCAGCGCCGGGCTGTCCATGATCTTCAGCTGCGGCATGGTGATGCCGCGCGAGATGCAGAGATTTTCGAGCAGATTGTACAGCCGCGGCTGCTCCTGACGCGTCACCGCGGTCCCGCCGGTGACCGCGTCGATCATCTTCTGGTGGAAGAAATAGGCGATCACGATCCAGGCCGCCGCGCCCAGCGTGGCCCAGGGCAGCGCCCTGATCAGGTCGCGGGTGGCCGCGTTCATGTAATAGGCGACGCTGCCATTGCCGTTGATCATGACCTCCGCGATCAGCGCGCCGGCGAACACCAGCACGTAGATCAGCAGGAACAGGCCGCCGAGCAGCAGTACCGAACGGGTCTTGTTCGATGCGATGTGGGTGTAGAGACCGTAGGCGGCCATGGCGTCGGACCCTTCAGCGCGGAGGGCGCGGGATCAGAACTTGACGCTCGGCGCGGCCTCGACTTCGGTCCGGCTGGCGCCGAGATCGAAGAACTCCTTGCGCGTGAAGCCGAAGGTCCCGGCGAACAGTGCGGCGGGCATCTGCTGGATGCCGGTATTATACTCTTGGACCGCGTTGTTGAAGAAGCGGCGGCTGGCGGCGATCTTGTTCTCGATGTCGGAGAGCTCGCCGGCGAGCTGCTGGAAGTTGGCGTTGGCCTTGAGGTCCGGATAGGCCTCGGACAGCGCGATCAGGCGACCGAGTGCGCCGGAAAGTTGGCCTTCGGCGGCCGAGACCTGGGCCGGGCCCTGCGCCGACATCGCCGCATTGCGAGCCTTAATGACCTCGTCGAGGGTGCCGCGCTCATGCGCAGCGTAGCCCTTCACGGTCTCGACCAGATTCGGAATCAGGTCGTGGCGCAGCTTGAGCTGGACGTCGATGTCGGCAAAGGCCTGGCCGACCCGCTGGCTGAGGGCGACCAGCCGGTTGTAGGCGCCAAGGGCGAACAGCACGAGAATGACGATGATGCCGAGGACGATCCAGCCGGACATGACGGGCTCCGAGGGAGAGGGCGGGAGAACGAGGCGGCCGACACGCGACGGCGCCGCCGGTCCGCAGGTGGACCGGCGTGCATTGGTCGCATCAGGGGGGGTGCCCGTTCAAGTCGCTTGAGCCTGGCCGGTCCGTTCGATGGACGCCCAGGCGACCGAATTGGCGTCGGAGGCAACGATGCGCAGGGCTCAATAGGGACGGGCGACCCGCCATTGCTGCGTGGGGTCGTTGCCCTTGATATCGCCGGGGGCGCTGTCGAGCTGCGAGGTGTAGAGCGGCCGGTAGCGGTAGGCCCACATCTTCTTGCCGTCGCTGCGGGTGATGACGGTGAAGTCGCCGCTGGCGGTCGCGTTGTCAGGTGCCATCAGCGGCGGCCGCTTCTCGGCACAGGCACCGTCGCAGGTCGACTTGTTCCCGGTGTTGTCGCGTTCGGTATAGTAGAGCGTCATTCCTTTTGGGTCGACCAGGACGGGACCGTTCTTGCCGACGATGGCCTTGGCCGGCGGGCCCTCCTGTTTCGGTGGGGGCGGTGCCGAGGATCCACCACCGTGGCCGTTTGCCAGGGCCGTTCCTGCCGAAGCCAGCAGCGCGGCGGTGATCATCATCGTCCTGAACATCGAAACGCGTTCCCGTGTGAGCAGCGCATCCAGCGCCTGTTGCAGCTCTCCGTAGCAAGCATCGATTTCTCTCGGGTTTCGCGAAATCGCGAAAATGAGAGACAAACACGACCTGTCGTTAACCATCTGCGGCCGCGACGGTATCTACGGCCGTGGCGGCGGCTCCACGCCGTCGCCCCAGTCCCAGCGGCGGGCGGCGGCAAAGGCGGGCTTGTCGCGGCGGGGAACGCTGATGACGCCGGCGGCGCCGTCCGCCTGACACAGCTTCGCGGTTGTCGCGACCTTGGTGACCGACGGCGGCGCGAGCACGCGTGCGGCGGGCCGATGCGTTGCTGGCTTGCGGGTGAGGGCAACGAAGCTGAACTTCTCGTCCTCGAACGGGACGTCAGCCCCTTTCAGTTCGCGATGTGCCCGCGATCGCGCCAGCCGCTGCGCGAAGTGGCACCAGTCCGGTGCCACGAGGGGGCACGGCGCTGCGTGCGGGCAGGGCGCCGCGACATGAGCGCCTGCTGCGATCAGGCGGTCGCGCGCGGCGATGATGCGCTGATAGCCAGCGGGCGTGCCGGGCTCGACGATCAGCAGCGCATCGCCGGTCCTGGCCCACAGCGCGTCGACGGTCGCAGAGCGCTCGGCATCCGTCAGCTCACCGATCATGTAGCTGGCGATGACGAGATCGGCCCTTCCGGCACGATCGAGCAGCGCTCGCGCCGGTCCAAGCGTATAGGCGAGACCGCGCAGGCGCATCGTCTCGTCAGCGAGCGTCAGCGCCAGCCCGCGCAGCGCTGGATTGGAATCGACGGCGTTGAACGAGGTCAGCAGCGGAAACGCTTCCGCCGCAGCGAAGCTCGCGGTCGCTGGTCCGGCACCGACATCCAGCAGCGAGGCCGGGGCGAAGTCCGGGCTCGCCTGCATCACGGCATTGAGGCTGGCTGCAACCGCCGCGTAGGTCGCCGGCATTCGCACCGTGGCATAGGCAATGGCGTCGGCGTCGCTCGTGATCGTTCCGGAATTGCCGCCGCTGCGGTAGGCGGCCGAGATGCGGGCCGCCCGAGCGGCTGCATCCTGCCGCGACTGCCCGTGCAGCATGGCTTCGAGGGACGCCTTCAGCGCGGCGGGCAGATCAGGAGAGATCATCGGTCCTCTCCACGCGTCAGTCCGGCCGCCGCGCGGGCGGCGATCCGGAATGACGGAGCAAGATCAAGCCACCTGCTGGTCGAGGATCTTCACGGCCTCGTCGAGCGCGACCGAGACGAGCTGCGACACGCCGCGCTCGGCCATGGTGACGCCGAACAGCCGGTTCATGCGCGCCATGGTGATCGGGTTGTGGGTGATGATGATGAAGCGGGTCTCGGTCGAGCCCTTCATCTCGTGCAGCAGGTTGCAGAAGCGTTCGACGTTGTGGTCGTCGAGCGGCGCGTCGACCTCGTCCAGCACGCAGATCGGCGAAGGGTTGGTGAGGAACACCGCGAAGATCAGCGCCATCGCCGTCAGCGCCTGCTCGCCGCCCGACAGCAGCGACAGCGTCTGCGGCTTCTTGCCCGGCGGCTTGGCGATGATCTCGAGACCGGCCTCGAGCGGATCGTCGCTCTCGATCAGATGCAGCGCCGCTTCGCCGCCGCCGAACAGCTCGGTGAACAGCCGCTTGAAGTGGTCGTTGACGGTCTCGAACGAGGACTGCAGGCGCTCGCGCGCCTCCTTGTTGAGGCTTTGGATGCCCTGGCGCAGCCGCTTGATGGCCTCGACGAGGTCGTCGCGCTCGGTGGTCAGCGCGGTATGCGAGCCCTCGACCTCGGTGAGTTCTTCCTCGGCGCGCAGGTTGACGGCGCCGAGCCGCTCGCGGTCGCGGCGCAGCTTCTCCAAGGTTTCTTCGATCTCGTGCAGCGGCGGCAGTTGCGTGTCCGGACCGATCTCGGCCATCGCCGCGACCGCCTGCGGCTCGCATTCGAGCATGTCGTGGATCTCGCGCTCGACGTCGCCGACGCGGCGCTTGGCGCTCTCCAGCCGCTCCTCGGCGCGGGCGGCCGCTTCGCGCGACTTGGACAGCGCTTCCAGCGACGCTTTCGCAGCGCGGTCGGTGTCGCCCATCGCAGTCTCGGCCTCGGCGAGCGCGTCGGCCGCGACCTGGCGCTCCTCCTCGGCGATGGCGAGCTCGTCGATCAGCGCGCTGCGCTTCTCGGCGAAGATCTCCGGCGCGTTGTCGAGCTCGGCGCGCTCGTCCCTCACCTCGGCGATGCGCGCCTCGATGGTGGCGATCTGCGAGCCGGCGCCGCGGATGCGGTTGAACCAGTCGTTGCGCTCGCTGATGATCGCCTGCACGCGGCGGTCGGCGAGCTCGGCCTCGCGGGCCAATGCCTGAGCTTCAGCGCGCACCTGCGCCGCGGCGCGGCGCTTGGCCTCGATCTCGGCGCGCACGGCCGCCAGCCGGCCATCGGCTTCGGTGGTCGCCGGCAGCTCCTCGATCGCCTCCAGCGCATTCTGGTGCAGCTCGGCGATCTCGGCGCGGTCATGGGCGAGGCGGGTCGAGGCCTCGACCAGCGCCGATTTGCGCGCCGAATGGCGATTGATTTCGCGCTCGGCATTGGCATGGCGCTCGCGCGCCGAGCTCACCTCGCGCTGCGCGGCGCGCCAGGCTTCGCGCGCGGCGCTCTCGGCGGCGGTCGCGGCCCTCACCTCGGCCTCGGCGCTCTCCAGCGCCTGGCGCTTGTCGGCAGCGTCGATGCGCGCCTGCTCCAGCTCGGCCTCGATATCGATCAGGCGGGCGCGCTCGGCGAGACGGCGGGCCGCGCCGGTCGGCGCATGCGCGGCGGCGATGAAGCCGTCCCAGCGCCAGACGTCGCCTTCCGGCGACACCAGCCGCTGGCCGGTCCTGAGTTGAGAGACGAGTTGAGCACCGCGGTCGCGCGACACCACGCCGATCTGGGCCAGGCGGCGCGACAGCTCCGGCGGCGCCTGCACATAGGCCGCGAGCGGCTCGACGCCATCGGGCAGCGCGGGGTCGGTGACCTCGGCGCCGGCGACCGTCCAGTGCATCGGCGCGGAGGCATCGACCGGCGCATCGAGGTCGTCGCCGAGCACGGCGCCGAGCGCCTTCTCATAACCCTTGGCCACGGTGACGCCGTCGATGATCGGCGGCCACAGATTCTTGGTCTCGCTGTTGACCATCTTGGAGATGGTGCGCGCCTCGGTCTCCAGCCGCTGCACCCGCTTCTCGGCCTCGGCAAGCGGGGCGCGCGAGGCTTCGAGCTTCTGCCGCGCATTGGCCTGCGCCGACTCGTTGGTCTGCACCGCGGCCTCGGCCTGCGCCTCGGATTCCTCGGCCGCTTCGAGCGCAGCGGCGAGCGTGTCGAGATCACCGAGATGTGCGGTCTCCTGCGCCAGTCGCTCCTCGTCGGCGCGGACATTGGCGATGTCCTGGTCGAGCCGGGCGAGACGCTCGCGATGGCTGCGGACGTTGGCTTCGAGCTGGTTGCGGCGGGCGGTGAGGTCGGCGAGCTGCGTCGTCAGCTCCGTGAACTGCCGCTCGGTCTCAGCGAGAAGAGCCTCGGCCTCGGCGACGCGCTCGTCGACGCCGCTGCGCATCTCGACGCGCGCCTTGATCTCTTCCTTCAGCTCCGCGTCTTCGGTCTCCAGGCGCTGCAGCGCGACCTGCGCGTCCTGGTTCTGCTGCTGCTCGCGGGCGACGTCGGCGGTGAGCTGCATCAGGCGGCGATCGAGCTCGCTAACGCGCTCCTTGGCGCGCACCTCCTCGCGGTCGAGCAGATCGCGGGCATTCTTCAGCCGCTGCATCGTCGCGGCGGCGCGGGCTTCCGCCTCGCGCAGCGCCGGCAGATGCGACGAACGGATCGCCTGAATGCGGGCCGATTCGGCCTGCTCGCGGGTCCGCTCCGCCATCTCGCGCACGGCGACATCGTGCACATGCGCGGCGTCGTTGAGGTCGGCATGCGCGCCCATCCAGCGCAGATGATAGAGCGTCGCTTCGGCCTTGCGCACCTTGGCCGCGACCTCGCGGTAGCGGATCGCCTGCCGCGCCTGCTTGCGCAGGCCTTCCATCTGGCCGGAGAGCTGGCCGATGACGTCCTCGACGCGCAGCAGATTCGTCTCCGCCGCCTTCAGCCGCAACTCGGCCTCGTGGCGGCGCGCATGCAGGCCGGCGACGCCGGCGGCGTCTTCCAGCACGCGGCGGCGCTGCTCAGGTTTCGCTTGAATGATCTCGCCGATCTTGCCCTGGTGGACCAGCGCCGGCGAACGCGCGCCGGTGGCGGCGTCGGCGAACAGGATCTGCACGTCGCGGGCGCGCACGTCGCGGCCGTTGATGCGATACACCGAGCCCGCCTCGCGCTCGATGCGGCGCGAGATCTCGAGAATGTCGCGGTCGTTCACGGCCGCCGGCGCGGTGCGATCGCTGTTGTCGATCGTCATCACCACTTCGGCGTGGTTGCGCGACGGCCGCGTGTTCGAGCCGGAGAAAATGACAGCGTCCATGTCGGCGGCGCGCAGCGATTTGTGCGAGGTCTCGCCCATCGCCCAGCGCAGCGCCTCGACCAGATTCGACTTGCCGCAACCGTTCGGACCGACGACGCCGGTGAGGCCGGGTTCGATCACGAAGTCAGTCGGTTCGACGAACGTCTTGAAACCGTGAAGACGAAGACGCGTGAGTTTCATGCACAGATTCTCTGTTAGCGGGAGACGAATCTCCCAGCCCCGACAATACCATGGAAGGCAATGTCAATGTGGACTGAGTCGCCCTGGCGCCTCATTCTGAGGGCGGGACAATGGCGAGGGCTGGTCCCCAGGGCAACCCGCCGGGCCTGCTTTTCCAAGGCTTTCTCGTGGCGAACGGCCCACGAAACAGAAGCGGCCCCATTGAGGGGCCGCGCTGTGTCTTTGATGACTCAGTGATTCGAATCAGCTCTTCAGAAGCGGGTTGATCTTCTTCTGAAACTCCTCGATCGAAGCCTCGCCCTTGATCTTCTCGCCGTTGATGAAAAAGGTCGGCGTCGAATCGACTTTAAGAATGTCGCTCGCATATTTCTGGTCGGCGGCGATCTTGTCGAGCAACGCCTGGTCCTTGAGGCAGGCCTCGACCTGCTGCTGGCTGAGACCGGCCTGCTTGCCGATCCGCGTCAGCGTCTCCGTCGTGTTCTTCACCACCCAGTCGTTCTGCGAGCGGAACAGCATGTCGGTGACCGCGAAATACTTCTGCGCGTCGTCCTTGGCGATGCAGCGCGTCAGCATCGAGCCCGCGGCGGCTTTGATGTCGAGCGGGAACTCGCGGAAGATGTAGCGGATCTTGCCGGTATCGATGTATTCGGCCTTCAGCTTCGGGAACACGGTGGCGTTGAACGCCGCGCAGTGCGGGCAGGTCATGGAGGCATATTCGGTGATGGTCACCGCAGCGTCCGCCGGTCCGATCGCCATGTCGGGCAACGACTGAGGCTTGGCGACATCGGCGGCGCTCTGCGCCATCGCGTCCGAGATCAGCCGCAGCGGGGAGAAGCCGGCCAGAGCGGCGAGGCCGGTCAGCGACAGGGCAGCGGTGAAGGCGCGGCGGGTGATGATCAAGGCTCTGCTCCGAAATGGGCGCATCTCGCGCCTGAAACGCTCGTAACTCGGCTTTTCGCTAGCTTGAAACCCACCCGGAGGCAATGCCGGGCGGCAAATGGGGATCAAAGCGTCAGCGTCAATTTCGCTTGATGGCGGCGCCCAGGCGGGCCAGCGCGTCGCGCAGGGCGTCGTCCTCGATCGCGGTCAGGGTCTGCGCGACCTTCGCGACCGTCTTCGGATCGGGCGGCACCGGGCGGCGCTTCACTGGGGGGCGCAACAGCGGCCCCTGGCGCAGCGCCAGCTTGCCGACCGCGTGCCAGCCGAAGAAGCGGTTGACCCGCTCCAGGATCACGTCCGACGAATGCTGGATCTCCAGCGCCATCGGCCCCTCGACGCGCAAAATCAGCGTCGCCGGCTCCTGCGGCTGGCCCTCGACCGGCCGCGGCCATTGCATCTTCAGCGGCTGGGCGTGCTCGGCGATCTCGCGCCCCGCGATCTCCGGCCAGCGCGTCACCAGCTCGCGCGCGGCAAAGCCCTGCTTGGCATAGGCGGCCGTCAGCACGTCGCCCATCATGAGCGACAGCGGTTTTGCGGTGAGGCGGCCGGGCTTTGCCATCGATGCAGGCTTCTCGTGGTCTGCCGCCCGTCCGAGCCGCCTGGGCTCGAAGAAAGCCGTGGATGCCGCAGACGAGACGGCGGTCCAGCGGGCGACGATGGCTCCTGACGTACTAGATTAAGCCAATGGTGTCATCAGCCCTTCCTTCCAAGCGCAAGAGCCGACCAGAGAATCGCGGCTCCGCCGAGCGCCCCGCACAACTGCTCGCCTGGTACGACCGCCACCGCCGGCGGCTGCCGTGGCGCGCGCCGGCCGGGCAGCGCTCCGATCCGTATCGCGTCTGGCTGTCGGAAATCATGCTGCAGCAGACCACGGTGAAGGCGGTCGGGCCGTATTTCGAGAAGTTTTTGGCGCGCTGGCCGGATGTCTCCGCGCTCGGCAGCGCGGAGCTCGACGACGTGCTCCGGATGTGGGCCGGCCTCGGCTATTATTCGCGGGCGCGCAACCTGCATGCCTGTGCCGTCACCGTGCTGCGCGAGCATGGCGGCGTGTTCCCGGACACCGAGCAGGGGCTGCGCGCGCTGCCCGGCATCGGTCCGTACACCGCGGCGGCCATTGCCGCGATCGCGTTCGATCGGCTGACCATGCCGGTCGACGGCAACATCGAGCGCGTCGTCTCGCGGCTGTTCGTGGTGGAGGAGGCGTTGCCGCAGGCCAAGCCGCAGATCCAGGCGCTGGCGGCGACGCTGCTCGGGCCGTCGCGCGCCGGCGACAGCGCGCAGGCGCTGATGGATCTCGGCGCCACCATCTGCACGCCGAAGAAGCCGGCCTGCGCGCTGTGTCCCTTGAGCGAGGACTGCGCCGCACGCGAGCGCGGCGACCAGGAGACGTTCCCGCGCAAGGCCGCCAAGAAGACCGGCACGCTCCGTCGCGGCGCCGCCTTCGTCGTCATCCGAGGCGACGAGCTGCTGGTGCGCTCCCGCCCCGCAAAGGGCCTGCTCGGCGGCATGACCGAGGTTCCCGGCTCGGAATGGCTCGCTGGCCAGGACGATGCCGACGCGCTCGCCCAGGCGCCGGAGCTGGCCGGCGTGAAACGCTGGCACCGCAGGCTCGGCGTCGTCACCCACGTCTTCACGCATTTCCCGCTGGAGCTCGTGGTCTATACCGCGCGGGTCCCGGCGCGGACACGCGCACCGGACGGCATGCGCTGGGTCCCGGTCGCGACGCTGGACGGCGAGGCGCTGCCCAACGTGATGCGCAAGGTCGTGGCGCATGGGCTGGGGGATTGATCTCGCCGCTGCTGACACGAGGCTGGCAGCAGTGCGGAGCTAGAACGGGCGCATAGAGGAGACGCCCATGGTCGCAACCGCACTCGATACGCTGACCCCGCCACCCTGCGCAAAACTGCTCGGATGGCGGTTGCTGGACGCCAACCCGGCCGACGGGTGGATTAAGATCGGTTTCGACGGCAAGCAGGAGTTCTGCAATCCCGCCGGCTTCATCCAGGGCGGCCTGCTTGCATCGATGTTGGACGACACGATGGGGCCCGCCGTCTTTATCAGGACCGAAGGTCGACTCTACACGACGACGGTGAGCATGACCGTCAACTATCTTGTGCCGGCGCAGCCCGGGCCGATCGTGGGCGAGGCGCGCGTGCTTCAACTCGGCAAGACCATCGCCTTCATCGAGGGACGTCTTACCAACGGCGACGGCGCCCTGATCGCAACCGCGAGCGCAAGTGCGCGGCTGGTGGAGGCGGCTAAGGCGCTCGCCAAATAATGCGACCCTCAAGCTCAGACCACGGGGCGGGCCGGACGTTCCGCTATGTGTTGCTTCTACGAGAACTGTATCCACGCGCTCCGCCGTCGTCCCGGCCTTGAGCCGGGGCCCATACCCACAGGCAGTGGTTTGATGCACAGGGGTCATTGGCATTTTTCCCATCACGACGGCGGCGGGGCTTGTCCTGGACGACAGCGGTGGACGAGGCGGATTCACGGCTCAACCAGCGGCTTGAACGAGCAACAGAGACCGGGACGCGTCCGCGTTCGCGCGGCACATCATGCCCGAGGCTTGCGATCAGTTCATCCCTTGCGCGGGGGCGGGGCGTAAAACGGGGCCGCAGTTCGGCGGCCCCGCTTGCTCCGATCAATTCGGCTCGTTAATTCGGCTTGGGCGTCTCCACCACCAGCGCCACGATCCGCCGCACCAGCGGCAGGACAGCGAGCAACGTGGGGAACGCGACGAGCCAGGAGATGGCCCACGCTGCGGGCCAGGTCTCGATGAACGCCTGTGTCGGTCCAAGGCTCCTCAGCGTGGCGATCGCCGACACGACGAACGTCATCAGCACTGAGAGTGTCAATGGCATGACGACGGCCGAATAGCGCGCCGGCAGTTTTCTGCGCGCGCGCCGTTCACCAGATGGTTTCATGATGGCAGTTCCGGAATTCGATCGGTCGATCACGGGCAACGCGTCCTGCATTCCTCCGGATCGAGCCGATCCGTTGAATGCGTTGCCTGACGTGAGACGCTTACGGTGCGCATCAGCGCAGCAGGCGTCTGATAGCCTGACAACAAGGCGGACGCCAGCCAAAAAAAACTGAACGAGCCGGAATTCATGCCGCTGCTGCGCTAGCCGGTTTGGAGGGGAGGGTGGGCAAAGGCGCGCATCACCGTACTCACCATGGACTGCGCTCGATCCCGCGCCGTGCCCACCATCTGACTCGGAGTGCGCAGCACCGCGGTGGGCACGCTGCCGCCCTGCCGGGCGGCTGCTTTGCCCACCCTGAGCGACCTCAACTGTATCAACGCATTTTGCTGTTGGCGGCCTGACAGAGCACGACGCGCGGGCGCCGGATGCTCACGTCGGTTTCGTCGGACGTCCTGGCGCGCCGCCGAGTTCGTGGCCCGTTTCCAGCATCAGCGTGCGCAGCCAGATCGACCCCGGCTCGACCTGCGCCCTGGTCGGATAGAACATGTATTGTTCGTCGATGCCAGGATCGAGCGGCGGCGCGACGGTCGACAGCGACAAGGCCTGCGCCAGCGCCGCGATCAGGCGGCGCGGCACGAAGGCGACGAGATCTGTGCGCGCGGCGACATGCAGCGCCTCGATGTAGCTCGGCACGACCAGCGCGATCCGCCGCTCCCAGCCCTTGCTGCGCAGCCAGCCGTCGATCAGGTCCTCGCTCTGGCCGCGCAGCACCACCGCGACATGCCGGGCGGCCAGGAAGGCGTCTCGCCGGTTCAGTCGCCTGCCGGCCGGGTGACCGCGCCGCACCGCCAGCGCATCGCTGTCGGTGTAGAGCAACTGGCGATGGAAGCCCTTGAAGGCGTTGCCGATCGAGATCACCATGTCGATGGTGCGGGCGAACTCGGCGTGGAAGATCGCAGGGCCTCGCCAAGGCACGACGTCGATGCGGAGGTTGGGCGCGGCGCGCGTCACCTTGGCCATCAACGACGGCATCAGCAGCTCGACCGCGAGATCAGGCATCATCAGGCGAAATTGGCGTTCGCTCCGTGCAGCGTCGAACGCGTCGGGCGTGAACAGGCCGCGCACCTGATCCAGCGCCTGGGCGAGCGGGGCCTGCAGCGCAAGGGCGCGCGGGGTCAGCTCCATCCGCGCGCCGGTGCGGACCAGGAGGGGATCGCCGAGCAAGTCGCGCAGCCGCTGCAGCGCGTGGCTGGTGGCCGGCTGGGACAGTCCGATCCGCAGCGCAGCCCGGCTGACGCTGCTCTCGCGGAGCAGCGCGTCGAGCGCCACCAGCAGATTGAGATCGAGTGCGGCCAAATTCATAGGACGAATTGATATCATATCCGATATCGATTGGAAGAATGCGCCGCCACCCGTCATGCTTCGCCCTGTCGCAGAGGAGATCGGGAGACAGATGTCATGACCGCCAGCGCCAACAAGCGATTGATGCAAGAGCTGCTCACCAAGGCCGCCGCCGGCGACCGCGCGGCCTATGTCGCGGCCATTGCCGACGACGTTACGATGGTGATCACGGGACAATATTCGTGGTCGCAGACGATCAGGGCAAGGACGCGCTGCTGCGCAATCTCCATGGCCATCTCAACAGCCTGCTGGCGGAGGGACGCCGCACCGTTCCGCTGCGTTTCATGGCGGAGGACGACCTCGTCGTGATCGAGGGCAAGGGCGAGATGCGCACTAGATCCGGGCGCCCTTACAACAACGACTACTGCCTGATCTTTCGGCTGCACGAGGGGCGCATCGTCGAGATCCGCGAATATTGCGACTCGGCGCTGACGGAAGCGGTGCTGGGACCGTTTCCGGCTGCGCTCAAGCAGACCGGTTGATGCGACAATGACCGAATTCAAGGAGAGTTTGCCGATGAGCGCCGTAGAAGCCACGGGTCATGACAACAAGCGGATCGTGCAGCATGTGTTCGACGAGCTGGCGAAGAGCAATGCGCAGCCGCTGCTCGCGCATCTTGCGGATGATTTCCGCTTCGTCATCATGGGCAGCGGATCCTGGTCGCGCAGCTATGACGGCAAGGCGGTCGTTCTCGCCGAGTTGTTCGCGCCGCTGCGGGCGCGGCTCGGCCGCATCACCACCATCCCGATCCGGCTGACGGCCGAGGCTGACCGCGTCGTGGTCGAGGCGCGTGGCCGCAATACGACGAGCGACGGCAAGGTTTACAACAACAGCTATTGCAACGTCCTTCGCCTGGAGAACGGCCGCATCGTAGAATGGATCGAATATTGCGACACGCTGCTGATCGAGACTGCGCTCGGTCCGCCGGCGCCGACGGCATGAGACGATTACGCGACTATCGGCATCGTCGATGATCGCGATAACGCTGTTGTTGGAATGCAGATCAATCCCGCTGTACATCATCCTCGCCTCCTCGTGGTCGAAAGTGATTCGATGATTACGAATTCACTTTAGCTCCACGGCCTTCTCGCTTGCGAAGGCCGGCTAGATGATCTTCAGTGCATAAAAACTTGCGTAGCGAGCAGTACCGACGAGACGGATGCGTCGTGCAGGTCGGTGCTGATCGCATTCGGCATGCAGAATGCGCCGACCGTGGTCGTCATCCCGATCTGTCGTCCGGTTTCGTTCCGAATTGCAGCTTCCGTTTTTCAGAATATTGCTTGACTCCACCCCCAAATCAGATGTCTTATCCACGCCGTTCCGTCCCGGCAGGAGGGGCGTACGCGTCGTCACGACACGCGGGGCGGGATGCGGTGGCTGCGACGGCGTCGTCAGGACGAGCGACGTCGACCGGCCTCGTGCAGAGCTGCGGCGGCTTGCCGGCGTGGCGCGGGTGCGAGGTCTTTCGCGGACGTCGAAATCGTGTGGTCCTGGCATCCCGATGCTGATGTCAACTCGCGACGAGGCTTCGCTTCGCGTGGGGATGGTGGCCAGAAAGCCCGGCGCACCAGGGAGATCACGTATAAGACGTAAAGCCCATCGCGCAGGGAATGCCGGATGACCGGCTGGACCTGTGGTGACTGCCGCCTGCTTATCTTTCTGCAGGCGGGCCATGGGTTGCGGCCAGCGCCCGGCATTCCCTGCGCCCTCCTCATTTGCGAGGGTCCTTCTCGGCAACACCTCGGGCGCGGCGCGCCGCGAGAGGGTGAGCTCATGTCCTTCATCGGGATGTCTGTCGTCGCATCGCCATCGATCGGCATGGGTCGTGTCCGGATCCGCGCGGGTCGAGCACGCGGCCCGCAGAATGCAGATCGCCCATGACGGCGCACGCGGGCGGCCAGGGGTGGACGGTCCGGACCGGTGCAGATAGGGTCGGATATCATCTGTCAGGGATCACCATGCTCAAGCTCTATGTCGCGCCGGGCACCTGCGCGCTCGCTTCACACATCGCGCTGGCCGAGACCGGCGCCGACTACGTCGCCGAGAAGCTCAGCTTCAAGACCAACCAGCAGAACAGCCCGGACTATCTCGCGATCAATCCCAAGGGGCGCGTGCCGGCGCTGGTGACGGAGCAGGGCGTCCTGACCGAGACGCCGGCGATGCTCGCCTATATCGCGCAGCGCTTTCCGGAAGCGCGGCTTGCGCCGCTCGACGACGTCTTCGCCTTTGCCGAGGTGCAGTCCTTCAACAGCTATCTCTGCTCGACGGTCCACATCGCCCACGCGCACAAGATGCGGGGCTATCGCTGGGCCACCGAAGAGTCCTCCTTCGCCGACATGAAGAAGAAGGTGCCGGAGACGATGGGCGCCTGCTTCGCGCTGATCGAGCAGAAGATGCTGCGCGGCCCGTGGGTGATGGGCGAGCAGTACACGATCTGCGATCCCTATCTTTTCACGATCGCGCAATGGCTCGAAGGCGACGGCGTCGACATCAACGCCTTCCCGAAGGTCGCCGACCATTTTGGCCGCATGTCCGGGCGGCCGGCCGTCAAGAAGGCGCTGGCCGAGCTGGCGGGCTGACGGCCATCCTCGAGGCCATGGCGTCGGAACAGCGCCCGCCAGCATGGCGCATCGGGAGAGCGGAAAAAATAGCCGCGCGAAGCTGGAACCCAAATCCGGCCATCGACGTTGCAGGAAGCCGTGGCGCGCCTGCGACCGATCTCCTTTTCTGGGACCCCTTGATGTTGCCGGCTGCCGTTTCAGATGACCGTTTGCGCGTGACCGGCACCGAGAGCATCCGCGAGAGACTGAAGGCGGCGACGGCCTCGGCGCACCGCGCGCTGGATGAGGGGCTCGTTCATTTCGATCTCACCACGACGGCTCATTATCGCCGGTTCCTGCAGGCCAGCGCAGCCGCGCTGCTGCCGTTGGAGGCGGCGCTCGATCAGGCCGGGGTGGATGATCTGATCGAGGACTGGCCGCAGCGCCGACGATCGCAGGCGATCGCCAGCGATCTCGCGGATTTCGGTGCCGTGCCGATTCCGATGGACCTTCCCGCACTCTCGCTCGACCGTGCGGGCGTATTCGGCACGCTCTACGTACTCGAGGGATCTCGGCTCGGCGCAGCCTATCTGCTGCGCATGGTCGCGGCCTCCGCCGATCCGCGGGTGAGACGCGCGACGCGCTATCTCGGCCATGGCGCGCGGCAGGGCTTGTGGAGCAGCTTCCTGTCGCAACTCGCGCAGGCGCGGACGACGGCCGACGAGGAAGTCAGGATGATCGTGAGTGCACGCGAAGCGTTCGCGATGTTTGCGAAGGCGATGGCAGCAGCATGAACGAGCCGGTCAACCTCACCAATTGCGATCGCGAGCCTATCCATGTTCCCGGGACGGTTCAGCCGTTTGGCTTCCTGCTGGCGCTGGTGTCGGACTTCACCATATGCATGGCCTCGGAGAACGCGCCGGATTTTCTCGGCGGCGATATCGGCTGGCTGCTGCAGCGGCCGCTCGACGCCGTGCTCTCGGAGGCGGCCGCGGCCGCGATCCGCGCCAGGGTCGACTATCTCAGCGGCCCCGATGCGGTCGAGCGCGTGTTCGGCGTCGATCTGCAGGGCCGTGGCAAGCTTTTCGATCTCGCCATCCACTTTTCCGGTGCGTATCTCGTCGTCGAGGCCGAGCCCAGTCTGATCGAGCCCGGCGTCAATTCCGGCGAGCTGGTGCGGTTGATGCTCGGCCGCATCCGCAAGACGGCGGGGATGATGGACCTGGCGCAGGAGGCGGCGCGCCAGCTCAAGCTGCTGACCGGCTTCGATCGGGTGATGGTGTATCGGTTTCATCCCGACGGCTCGGGTGAGGTGATCGCCGAGGTCGCGGGCTCCGGCCTGGAGCCGTTCCTCGGGCTGCATTATCCGGCCTCGGACATTCCCAAGCAGGCGCGGCAGCTCTATCAGCGCAACTGGCTGCGGATCATCGCCGACATCAACGCGGCGCCGGCGCCGCTGCTGTCGACGCCGACGCACAATGCCGGACTGCTCGACCTGTCGATGAGCGTGCTGCGCGCGGTCTCCCCCATTCACATCGAGTATCTCCGCAACATGGGCGTCGCCGCGTCGATGTCGGTCTCGATTCTGCGCGAAGGCAAACTGTGGGGCCTGTTCGCCTGCCATCATTATGCGCCGCATCACCTGTCGTTCGAGAAGCGCACTGCGGCCGAGCTGTTCGGTCAGATGTACTCCTGGCTGCTCGAGGCGCGCGAGCGCGAGACCGACATCGCCTACGAGACGCGCGCGCATCAGATCCAGGAGCGGCTGATCGAGCGCGCGGCCGCGCAGGCCCACAGCAAGCGCGCGATCCTGGAGTTCGTCGCCGACTATCGCCAGATGATCGAGTGCGACGGCATCGCCGTGTGGTCCGATGACGAGATCACGCTCGACGGCGAGACGCCGACCGAAGAGGAGGTGCAGGACCTCATCGGCTTCATCAACCGGACCTCCCCCGGCCGCATCTGCGCCAGCGCCGAGATTGCCAAGGTCTACGCGGCGGGCGAGGCATTTCGCGATCGCGCCGCCGGCTTCCTCGCCATTCCGATCTCGCGCACGCCGCGCGACTGCCTGATCTTCTTCCGCCGCGAGGTGCTGCGCGCGGTCAACTGGGCGGGCGATCCGAATAAGAGCTATGCCGAGGGCCCGAACGGTTCCCGCCTGACGCCGCGCAAGAGCTTCGAGCTGTGGCAGCAGACGGTGGCCGGCCAGTCGAAGCCGTGGACGGCGGCGGATTTGCGCATCGCCGAGAGCCTGCGCGTCACGCTGCTCGAAGTGATCCTGCAACTCTCCGAGCTCGCCGCGCGCGAGCGCCGCGGCGCGCAGGAGCGGCAGGAGCTGATGATCGCCGAGCTCAATCATCGCGTCCGCAACATCCTCAGTCTCGTGCGTGGCCTCGTCGCGCAGAGCAAGGACACGGCGACCTCGGTGGAGGAGTTCGCGTCCGTGCTCGGCGGCCGCATCCAGGCGTTGGCGCGGGCGCACGACCAGATCACCAACCTGAATTGGGCCCCCGTCGCGCTCCGCCATCTGCTCGAATCGGAGGCTGGCGCCTATCTCGGCTCAAGGGCCGGACGGGTGCGCATGGAAGGTCCAGAGGTCGCGCTCGACCCCAAGGCGTTCGCAACGCTCGCGCTCGTCGTGCACGAGATGATGACCAACTCAGCGAAATACGGCGCGCTCGCCGACTCCACAGGGCAGGTGCAGGTGATCTGGCGGCTCGATCCCGGGGCGAGCCTGGTCATCGACTGGAAGGAGAGCGGCGGGCCGCCGGTGCAGCCGCCGTCGCGGCGCGGCTTCGGCACCACCATCATCGAGCGTTCGGTGCCGTTCGACCTCAAGGGCGACGCCGAGATCCGCTTCGACCTGCTCGGCGTGCAGGCGCGCTTCGTGATCCCTGCCAATTTCGTCCAGATGGTGCCGGCGATGACGGGGGCACCCTCCAGGCACCAGCGCAAGGAAGAGGACACGCCGCGCCTGTCCGGTACGGTGCTGATCGTCGAGGACAATCTGATCATCGCGATGGGCGCTGAAGTGATTCTGCTCGAGCTGGGAGCGCGGCACATCGACACCGCGGCGTCGGTCAGTCAGGCGCTGAAGTCGATCGAGCGCGCGGTGCCGAGCTTCGCACTGCTCGACATCAACCTCGGCGCGGAAAGCAGCCTGCCTGTCGGGCACCGGCTGAAGGAACTCGGTGTGCCCTTCATGTTCGCGACCGGCTATGGCGAGCGTGCGCCGATTCCGGCGGAGCTGTCCGACATGCCGGTGATTCAGAAGCCGTACACGCGCGAAGTCGTCGAGAAGGCATTGACGAAGATCAAATGAGTCGCACGCGCATCAAGGTCGGCTTTGCGCGTCGCGGTGATTGGCATTCATGATTGCAGTCTTGGGTTTTCTCACATCCGCGTGTTGCACATGAGCGCGACAACGCACGACGGGAGACAGATCATCGACTATTCCCACTGTTGCTGCGACAAAACAGCCCAAAAATATTAGAACGCATCCAAAGGACACCGCTGTTCTAACATTGTTTCGACAAATGGAACCTCCGCAGCCTTATTCCGAACGAAGTCATCGCCGAAACGGCGCAGCGGGGGCGCGTTGAATCGTCGGAGGTCTGATGACGAATCGAACGACGAGTTTGTTGCCGTGCGTTGCTGTCGCCGTGCTGGCGGGAGCGGCTGCGACGACAATCGAGTTTACACCGGCATCGGCTGCAGACGAATGCCTTGCAAAGCCTGCGGGGACGCCGGCGGGGAAGCACTGGTTCTATCGCATCGATCGCGCGACCAAGAAGCAGTGCTGGTATCTGCGCGACGACGATCGCGAAGCGAAGGGCGCGTCGCTGGTCACGCGCAAGCTCGCCTCGCAGAAGGAACGGGCTCAGCTCTCGTCGACCGCGGCAAATGCACGTGCCGAGATCCAATCGTCGTCCAAGGACGCCGCCGATGAGGTGAAGGTCGTGTCCTCGACACCGACCGTGGCGGCGTCTGCCTTTCCGTCGGCTGCTGCATTTCCGGCCGCGCCTGCGCCGGTCGTCGCGCCGGCGCCCGTGGTGTCAGCGCCGGCGGCGGCTGCGCCCGACCCGGTCGGCGCGGCTGTGAACGAATCTGCTGTTGCGACGCGTTGGCCCGACCAGTCCGGCACGCTGCAGGCCGCGGCGCAGCCCGCTGCGCCCCGCGCGTCATCCTACACGCTCGCGGCCGCCAGCGACACCAACGCCGCGGAAGCGGCTGCTCCCGCGACGCCGGCGCTGGCCGCTGCGGATGCGTCGCCGGCCGTGACGATCGGCATGTCCGGGGATGATGCGTCCAAGACGCGGATGTTTGCTTTCCTGGGCGCAGTCGCGATCGCGGGCTTCTCGATCAGCGTGCTGTTTGCGCGCGCCCGGAGCAGGCGGCAGCTTCGCATCGAGCCGGTGGCCGCCCGGCGCGTCACGCGTTGGCCGGCGGAGCCCGAGCTCGATCGCATGCACCTGCCGCCGGTGGACAGCTACTATCCGGCGCTGGCGGGACGCCGGGGTAAATCGTCGCAGTCGACAGCGCAGGTCTCGGTCGTGCCGCGCGACGACGCTCGCTACGATGAGCAGTACGAGGTCGAAGACCTGCTGGCGCGCTATTCCGGACAGGAACGCCGGAATTCCTGAGCGTCAGGCGGCGGACATCTCGGAGCGGATCTCGGCGCGCAATTCGTCGATCAGCCTGAGGCCGCCCTTGGTCTCGACATGCCAGAAGGTCCAGCCGTTACAGGCCGGCAGGCCTTGCGCCACCGCGCCGATGCGGTGGATCGAGCCGACCTTGTCACCCAGCATGATGGCCCCATCGGCGCGCACCAGCGCGCCGTGGCGGCGCTTGGAGTCGACGAGCTTGGTGCCGGGCGCGATCATGCCGCGTTCGATCAGCTCCGAGAAGGCGACGCGCGGCGCTTCGCGCGCCGTCATGAACGGTGCGAGCGTTGCCTCCGGCAGCGGCTCGACCGCGGCGATGCGCCGCTCTGCCGCCTTCGCATAGACCTTGTCGCGCTCGAAGCCGATGTAGCGGCGGCCGAGGCGTTTTGCCACGGCTCCGGTCGTGCCGGTGCCGTTGAACGGATCGATCACCAGATCGCCGGGTTTCGAGGATGACAGCAGCACCCGCGCCAGCAGGCCTTCCGGCTTCTGCGTCGGATGGATCTTCTTGCCGTCGCCGTCCTTCAGCCGTTCCTCGCCCGTGCACAGCGGAATCAGCCAGTCCGAGCGCGCCTGGACGTCCTCGTTGGCGGCCTTCAGCACTTCGTAGTTGAACGTGTAGCCCTTCGCCTTCTCGTCCCGCGCGGCCCAGATCATGGTCTCGTGCGCGTTGGTGAAGCGGCGGCCGCGGAAGTTCGGCATCGGGTTGGACTTGCGCCAGACGATGTCGTTGAGGATCCAGAAGCCGAGATCCTGCATGATCGCGCCGACGCGGAAGATGTTGTGATAGGAGCCGATCACCCAGATCGTCGCGCTCGGCTTCATCAGGCGGCGCGCGGCGAGCAGCCAGGCGCGCGTGAAGTCGTCATAGGCGGAGAACGAGGAGAACTTGTCCCAATCGTCGTCGACCGCATCGACCTGCGATTCGTCGGGACGCTTGAGCTCACCCTTGAGCTGCAGATTGTAGGGAGGATCTGCAAACACCAGGTCGACCGATGCGCCTGGCAGTTTCGACATCTCGGCGACGCAGTCGCCGACGATGATTCGTTGCTCTTCGAGGGTCTGAAATTTAGTGCGGGGCGCCCTTGCAGACGCCCCGCGACGCGACTCTACCATGACTCAAGAACTCTGACTCAGGCGACGCTGTCGGCGACGCGGGACCTAACAACCGACTGCCCACACATTGACCCGGCAAAGTAAAAATGGACTTAACCCGGAAAATTATTCGCATCGATGCGCACGCATTCATCACGCGCACCGGCGACGAATTCCGTTCGTCGATACACGATGGTCTCTGCGCAAGACGCCGATTGCGATGGGTTTTTCGCGCCGGTCGAGCGCGAGCGCAGCCGATCGAGGTTCGGCGCGGGCCAGTTTTTTCGGCGGCGCTAGGCAAAATTTGCCGGCCGGGTTATTGATTAACACAGTGGAAATTTTACCTGTTTGCCGCGTTAGGCATTTCGCGCAGAGCCGCGCAAGAATCGTGAGGAAAGGCCGCCCATGCGTTACGATGATTTCCGTCGCAGCGACGACATCGATGACCGTCGCGACGAAGGCGGCGGGATGGGCGGTGGTATGGGTCTGCCGATCGGCGGCGGCGGGCTGGGCATCGGCACCATCATCGTTCTCGGCCTGATCGGCTACGCCTTCGGCATCGATCCGCGCATCCTGATCGGCGGCGCTGAGATGCTCAGCCACGGCGGCGCACCGACCCAGCAGGCCGATCGGCGCTCGCCCGGCAAGACCGGCGCGCCGAAGGACGAGATGGGCGACATGATCGCCGGCGTGCTCGGCGAGATCGACGACCGCTGGAGCGAGATCTTCCAGGCCAGCGGCCAGAATTACACCGGGCCCAAGATCGTGCTGTTTCGCAACAGCACCAATGGCGGCCGCTGCGGCATGGCGCAGTCGGCGATGGGGCCGTTCTACTGTCCGCCGGACCGGCAGATCTTCCTCGACACCAACTTCTTCCGCGAGGTCGAGACGCGCTTCCGGGGCTGCTCGGGCAGCGCCTGCAAGTTCACCGCGGCCTACATCATTGCGCACGAGGCCGGGCACCACATCCAGAACCTGCTCGGCATCCTGCCGCGCGTGACGCGGATGCAGCAGCAGTCGGACAACAAGGCCGAAGCCAACGCGCTGCAGGTCAAGGTCGAACTGCAGGCCGACTGCCTGTCCGGGGTCTGGGTCAATCGCGAGGCCAAGAAGCGTCCGGGCTTCCTCGAGGAGGGCGACATCGACGCCGCGCTGACGACGGCCTCGGCGATCGGCGACGACACCTTGCAGCGGAAGGCGACCGGACGCGTGGTGCCGGATTCGTTCACCCATGGCTCCGCCGCGCAGCGCAAACGCTGGTTCATGATCGGCTACCAGCAGGGCACGGTGCAGGCCTGCAATACGTTCAGCGCCAGTTCGCTGTAGGGAGACGCGATGATGGCGATCGACGAGAGCAAGAGCTTCATTCCCCTCAACATCGCCGTGCTGACGGTGTCCGACACGCGTTCGCTTGCCGACGACAAGTCCGGTACCACCCTGAGTGACCGCCTGACCGCTGCCGGCCACAGGCTCGCGGCGCGCGAGATCGTCACCGACGACGTCGAGAAGATTCGCGCGGTGGTGAAGTCGTGGATCGCCGATCCCGGCGTCGACGTCGTCATCACCACCGGCGGCACCGGCTTCACCGGCCGTGACGTCACGCCGGAAGCGATCGAGCCGCTGTTCGAGAAGCGCATGGACGGCTTCTCGATCGCCTTCCACATGCTGAGCCACGCCAAGATCGGGACGTCGACGATCCAGAGCCGGGCCACGGCCGGCGTCGCCGGCGCGACATACATCTTCTGCCTGCCGGGATCACCGGGGGCCTGCCGTGACGGCTGGGACGGCATCCTCGCCGCCCAGCTCGACTACCGCACGCGACCCTGCAACTTCGTCGAGATCATGCCGCGGCTCGACGAGCATCTGCGCCGGCCCAAGGCGCAGGGCGCGACGGCATAGGGCCACGGGACGACGACGCGGCGCGCGTCCATCGCGCGTCTCACTTCGTGGGTACGATCTCGAAAGCGCCGCCGCCTTCGATGGCCGCGCCAATGAGGCCGCCCATCATGCTGGCCGCGAAATTCTGGCCGCGCGGTCCCACGACCATCCGGTAGGTCTTGCCAGGCACGGCGGTGAAACGAATGTTCGACGAGCCCGGCGAGGACCATGTCGACACTGTGATCGTGGTGGCGCCGGGCGCAATCGAGCCGCTGTAGCTCTCGCCGCGGCCAAGGCTCGCCACCTTGGCGCCGTTGATCTCGATCGCCGCTGGAGCCGCCAGATAGAGGAAGTCCGTCGTGCGCGTAATCGCGACCGTTGCGCGCCCTTTGGGCGCGGCGCGAGCCGCCGTCCCGGCCTCGACCCCAAACAGGCCCGCGAGCGCGACAAGCGCCGCAAGCTTCGATCGCACCATCGATTCCATCACTGCTCCCGCCCTGTTTGGCGGGATAGTACCGGCGCGCGGGAACTTCGCAATCGGCATGCGCAGCCTGTTGTGGAGGTGATCTCGGCCTACCGGCGGTTGCTGCACGAGCTGCCCGGCTACAACTCGAGCCGCCATGTCTCGCCGGTCAGCGGGACGCCGAACATGGCGTGCGGCTCCTCGGCGATCTTGCGAAACCCGGCGCGGGCATAGATGTCGCGCGCGGCGGTGAGAATACTTTGCGTCCACAGCTCGATCATCCTGTAGTTCTTCTCGCGCGCGAAGCGGATGCATTGTTCGGTCAGGGCCCGGCCGACGCCGAGACCGCGGGCCTTCTTCTCGACCAGCAGCAGCCGCAGCTTGGCGACCTCGTCGCTGCCCTTGACCAGGAAGATCGAGCCGACCGGCTCGCCCGCAAGCTCGGCGATCCAGCAGTGCTCGCGCGCCGGGTCGTAGCTCCTGATGAACTGTGCGCCGATCTCGGCGACCAACGCCTCGAACGAGACGTCCCAACCATATTCCTCGGCGTAGACGGCGCCGTGCCGTGAAACCACCCAGCCGATGTCGCCCGGGCGATGGCTGCGCAGCAGCACTGGGGAGCGGCCCGGCTGCTGCGGCTCCAGGGCGGTCTCGATCGTCGTCATTGCACCGACCAGCCGGTCGCGCACGGATGGCGCCAGCGGCGCCAGCATGGCCGCGATCTCCTTCTGCGAGCTGCGGTCGAGCTTGGCATAGGCCTGCCGGCCTCTTGCGGTCAGGCCGAGCTGCTGCTGCCTGCGATCGGTTGGCAAAGGCGTGCGGGTGATCAGCCCCTGCTCGTCGAAGCTCTGGACGATGCGGCTGAGATAGCCGGCATCGAGGCCGAGCGAGAGACCGATCTCCTTGGCCGAGATGGCGTCGTACTGTGCGAGTTCATAGAGCACACGCGCCTCGGCCAGAGAAAACGGACTGTCGAGCAGATGCTGGTCCAGCGCGCCGAGCTTCCTCGTGTAGAAACGGTTGAACGCGCGGATGGCGGCGACCTGGCCGTCGGCTGGGGCGGAATTCATGGGGCACCTCCAATATTTGCCATTGTCAACCAATTGATTGACTTTGGCAAGTATTGTCGTGCCGCTACACCATCACGATCCGGCTGCGCAGCATCGTCCGCGAGGAACGGCCGAGCTGACGCAGCAGCCGCGTTTCGGCGCGCTTGTGGTCGGGCTTGTATCCGCCGAGCTGCCGGTAGTGATCCCTGGCGATCAAGAGACCCTGGTCGCCGAGCGGCCCGACCAGGACCCGCGCAACCGCGCGCAGCCGGTCGCGCAGGCTGATTGCGGCATAGGGAGACCGGGCATAGCGGAAGACGCCAGCGCGCGGCCGGCCGGCGGTGGCGACGCTCTGGACGAACTGCATGGTTTCATCGATCCAGCCGGGATCGAGCATCGCGCCGGCGGGCAGAAACATCAGCCAGGGCGCACGCGCGCTGGCGGCCCCTGCAGCCAGGGCCGCGGCCTGGGAGCCCTCGAACTTCATGAAGTGGCAGCCAGCGACGTCCGCGACCCGCTCGATCACGCTGGAATCGGGCGAGCGATCGACCAGCAGCACCTCGGTGACGACACCGGCCGCGGCGCCCGGCACCAGCGCGGACAGGGTGGCCACGGCGGTCTGCTCGACACCTTCGGTCGGAATGATCACGCTCAGCATGAAACTGGCATCGCTATCTGTCGCGCCTCCGGCTTGACTGTTATCATCTTGTCATAGCCAAATCAGCCCGCTGCGCTGCGGAATTTTGCAGCACGCACCTGGCCGCGCCGTTCGGGGCCGCGCCCGAACGGTGCTATTTCAAGGTGCCGTGTTGCTGAAGCTCGCGCTTGACTGGCTCAGTCGCCTGCCTGCGTCGGCGTGGTGCCGCCGGCGCTGTTCGGCCACACCCAGTCGCGGATCGCCGGCATGTCCTCGCCATGCGCGCGGATGTAGCGGGCATGCTCGATCAGCGCATCGCGGAATTTCTGCTTCACATGGGCCGCCGACACGCTGAGGCCGGGCACGCGTTCGATCGCCTCGATGGCGAGGTGGAAACGGTCGAGCTCGTTGAGCACGACCATGTCGAACGGAGTCGTCGTGGTGCCTTCCTCGATGAAGCCGCGCACATGCATGCCGGCATGGTTGGTGCGGCTGTAGGTGAGGCGATGGATCAGATACGGATAGCCGTGATAGGCGAAGATCACCGGCTTGTTGGTGGTGAACAGGCTGTCGAAGTCGCGGTCGCTGAGGCCGTGCGGATGGTCCTGCTTCGGCTGCAGGGTCATGAGGTCGACGACGTTGACCACACGGATCTTCAGGTCGGGCAATTCCTTGCGCAGCAGGTCGACGGCTGCGAGCGTCTCCAGGGTCGGGACATCTCCGGCGCAGGCCATCACCACGTCGGGCTCCTCGTCGGCGGGCTCGGTGCCGGCCCAAGACCAGATGCCGATGCCGGCGTCGCAATGCGTCGCCGCCTCCTGCATCGACAGCCATTGCGGCGCCGGCTGCTTGCCGGCAACGATGACGTTGATGCGGTCGTAGGTGCGCAGGCAGTGGTCCGCGATCCACAACAGCGTATTGGCGTCCGGCGGGAAGTAGATGCGGACGATGTCCGCCTTCTTGTTGGCAACGAGGTCGACGAAGCCGGGGTCCTGATGGCTGAAGCCGTTATGGTCCTGCCGCCAGACATGCGAGGTCAGGAGATAGTTCAGCGACGCGATCGGGCGCCGCCACGGCAGCTCGCGTGACACCTTCAGCCATTTGGCGTGCTGGTTGAACATCGAATCGACGATGTGGATGAACGCCTCGTAGCAGGAGAACAGGCCGTGGCGGCCGGTGAGCAGATAGCCCTCCAGCCAGCCCTGGCAGAGATGCTCGCTCAGCACCTCCATCACGCGGCCGTCATGGGCGAGGTGGACATCGTAGGGCTCGATGCCTTCCATCCACACCCGCTCGGTGACCTCGAATACGGCATCGAGCCGGTTCGAGGCGGTCTCGTCCGGGCCCATGATGCGGAAGTTGCGTGTCTCTGCATTCAGCGTGATCACGTCGCGCAGGAACTTGCCGAGCTCGCGCGTGGCTTCAGCCATGGTCTGGCCCGGAGAGGACACCTCGACCGCAAAATGCTGGTAGTCTGGGAGCCTGAGCTCGCGCTTGAGCAGACCGCCATTGGCATGCGGGTTGGCGCCCATGCGCCGCGTGCCCTTCGGTGCCAGTGCCTGCAGCTCCGGCACGAGCCGGCCGTGGCCGTCGAACAGCGTTTCCGGCTCGTAGCTTTTCATCCACGCTTCGAGCAGCGCGAGATGCTCCGGCTTGCCGCGGGGATTGGCGATCGGCACCTGATGGGCGCGCCAGAAGCCTTCGACCTTGAGGCCGTCGACCTCCTTCGGCCCGGTCCAGCCCTTCGGGCTGCGCAGCACGATCATCGGCCAGCGCGGCCGTTGGATCGTTGCATCCGGCTGACGCGCATTCTGCTGGATCGAGCGGATGCTCGCGAGCGCGACATCGAGCGCGTCCGCCATCTGGCGATGCATCGCCTTCGGCTCCGCGCCTTCGACGAACAGCGGCTCGTAACCGTAGCCCTCGAACAGGCATTTGATCTCGGCATCGCCCATGCGGCCGAGCACGGTGGGATTGGCGATCTTGTAGCCGTTGAGATGCAAAATCGGCAGCACCGCGCCGTCATGGGCCGGGTTCAGGAACTTGTTCGAATGCCAGGATGCGGCGAGCGGCCCGGTCTCGGCTTCGCCGTCGCCGACCACGCAGGCCACGATCAGATCGGGGTTGTCGAACGCCGCACCATAGGCGTGGACCAGCGCGTAGCCGAGCTCGCCGCCTTCGTGGATCGAGCCCGGCGTTTCGGGCGCGGCATGGCTCGGAATGCCGCCGGGGAAGGAGAACTGCCGGAACAGCTTGCGCAGGCCATCGGCATCGCGCGTGATGTCCGGATAGATCTCGCTGTAGCTGCCTTCGAGATAGGTGTTGGCGACCATGCCGGGGCCGCCATGGCCGGGACCGCACACGTAGATGACGTCGAGATCCTGCGCCTGGATGGCGCGATTGAGATGGGCGTAGATGAAATTCAGTCCGGGCGTCGTCCCCCAGTGGCCGAGCAGGCGCGGCTTGACGTGCTCCGCTTTCAGCGGCTCGCGCAGCAGCGGGTTGTCCAGCAGATAGATCTGCCCGACCGAGAGATAGTTCGCCGCGCGCCAATAGCGATCGAGCAGGTCGAGATCGTCGGCTGTGTTGGTCTGATGGGAAGACGTGATGTTCATGGAACCTCGCTTGCCGTCCGCTTCGCGCCTGCGGGAAGTGCATTAGAGTAACGCCGCACCATTCCGTTCCAGTGCGCTGCGAAGGATAGAACGGGAATGTGATGGTTGGCCCTGCGCGGGCTCCAGAACCGTTCCGAGGCGTTGTTCTCTTTTGTTCTTGTATTGTTCTTTCTATGTGCTATGTCTTGGCCATGAGCCGAGCATCTTCACATGCCCTCAAGCGCCCGCCGGTCCCGGTGCCCTCCGAGCCGGTGGGCGCGCCTTCATCTGGCCCGGAAAACGACTTCCCCGAACTCGCGGTCGCCATCGAACGGGGCCGGCGCCGCGGCCGGGGTGCACAATCCAATGCGAGCGGCCGCTACGAAGCGGAGGCTCGCGTCGTCTTCGACGATGGCTGGCAGAGTCTCGAGGACTTGCCGCCGTTCAAGACCACGGTCGCGACCGATACCTCGCGCAAGGTCATCACCCGCAACGACTCGCCGGACATCGGTTTCGATCGCTCGATCAACCCGTATCGCGGCTGCGAGCATGGCTGTGTCTACTGCTTCGCGCGACCGACCCATGCGTTTCTCGGGCTGTCGCCTGGTCTCGACTTCGAATCCAAGCTGTTCGTGAAGCCGGATGCGCCCGCGCTCCTGGAAAAGGAGCTCGCGGCCAGCGGCTACGAGCCGAGGATGATCGCGATCGGAACCAACACCGATCCCTATCAGCCGATCGAGCGCGAGCGGAAGATCATGCGCGGCATCCTCGAGGTGCTGGAAAAGGTTGGCCATCCCGTCGGGATCGTGACCAAGTCGGCGCTGGTGATGCGTGATGCCGACATCCTGGCGCGGATGGCCAAGAGGAACCTGGCGAAGGTCGCGATCTCCGTGACCACGCTGGATCCGAAGCTGGCGCGCACCATGGAGCCGCGGGCCTCGACGCCGTCGAAACGGCTGGAGGCGCTGCAGGCGCTGTCCAGGGCCGGCATTCCGACCACGGTGATGGTGGCGCCGGTGATCCCGGCGCTGAACGACAGCGAGATCGAGCGCATCCTCGATGCCGCCGCCCATGCCGGCGTCAAGGAGGCGGCCTATGTGCTGCTGCGCCTTCCGCTGGAGGTGCGCGACCTGTTCCGCGAATGGCTGCTCGAGCATTATCCCGACCGCTACCGCCACGTCTTCACCCTGATCCGCGACATGCGCGGCGGCCGCGATTACGACTCGCAATGGGGCACGCGAATGAAGGGGACAGGCCCGATGGCCTGGATGATAGGCCGCCGCTTCGAGATCGCCTGCGAAAAGCTCGGCCTGAACAAGCGCCGGACCAAGCTGACGACCGATCATTTCGTCCGGCCGAAGGGCGGCGGGCAGCAACTCAGCCTGTTCTGAAGCGTGCGGAGAGCAGTTGATGAGCGCACAAGCGAGCGTTCCGCGGTTCACCGTCATCACACTCGGTGTATCCGAGATGCGGCGGAGCATCGCCTTCTATACGTCGCTCGGCTTCGCCCGAAAATTCCGCGCGACCGGCGAGGCCGTGGCATTCTTCGAGACCGGCGGGACGGTGCTGGCGCTGTACCCGTGGGGCGCGCTCGCCGATGATGCGGGCGTGCCGGACGCACCTCGCCCCCAGGCGTTCCGCGGCGTGACGCTGGCATGGAACTGCCGCTCGGAGGCCGAGGTCGATGCGGCGCTCGCGTCGGCGGTGGAGAAAGGCGCGATGCTGCTGAAGCCGGCGCAACGAACCGACTATGGCGGTTACAGCGGCTACTTCTCCGATCCGGACGGTCATGTCTGGGAAGTGGTGATCGCGCCGGGGATTGATGTCGGCGAGGATGATCGAGTGCACCTGCCGGCGTAGTCGGTCGCCGGCAAGGGGCGAATAGCGGGGAATGAGGTCCGTTCGGGGTTGCGCCGCCGCGGGCCGTTTCGCACCATGCCGGCCATGATTCGCGATCAGTCAAAGAAGCCGGGCAGGGCGCAGGCGACGAGCGGCGCCGTGGCGAAGAGCGCACCTGCAAAGGCCGCAACCAAGCCTGTCGCCACGAATGCTGCCGGCAGGTCGGCCGCCAGGCTCGGCAAGGGCGTCATCGCGGTGGCGCCGCCGAGCTTCCGGCGGGAGCGCGCGCTGCTCAAGCAGGGCATCTGGCCGGTCGCCGGTTGCGACGAGGCGGGACGGGGGCCGCTGGCCGGTCCGGTGGTCGCCGCGGCCGTGATTCTCGATCCCGCGCGCATCCCGAAAGGCCTCGATGACTCCAAGCGGCTGAGCGCGGAGCAGCGCGAGGCGCTGTTCGACAAGATCTGCAAGACGTCGGCGTTCGCAGTGGCTGTCGCCTCGCCGGCGCGAATCGATCGCGACAACATCCTGCGGGCCTCGCTGTGGGCGCTGTCGCGCGCCGTGAGGGCGTTGCCCGAGGCGCCGAAGCACGTCTTCGTCGACGGCCGCGACCGCATCGACGTCGATTGCGGCTGCGAGGCGGTGATCGGCGGCGATGGCCTGGTGATGTCGATTGCGGCCGCCTCGATCGTCGCCAAGGTCACGCGCGACCGGCTGATGTGCGCGCTGGCGCAGGATTGCCCCGGCTACGGCTTCGAGCAGCACAAGGGGTATGCCGTGCCGGAGCACCTCGCTGCGCTGGACCGGCTCGGACCGTCGGTGCATCATCGCAGCCTGTTCGCACCCGTCGTGGCCGCACGGCGCAAGCACCAGCCGTGGACCGACGTCCCGGAGCCGGATTTGTTTGCCGAGGTGACCGTGGTGACATCCACCGAAATCTCGGTCGGGGTCTGATGCAGGTTGCCTCGCGGTCGCCGCGGTCTTAATAGTTTTGGTCAGCCAGCCAGCACGAAGTGTCACTCCTCGCAGCAGGGGCGGTGTTGTGCGCCCCGATCGTGCGGTATCGATTGCGGGCGTCGGACAGCGAGGCTGCTGCGGATGAGCGACGGTCCTGCCGGCCTCCTCGACGTCCTCAGCGATTCAGCCAAGCGATCCAGCCGTTCATGCGTTTCACGTCCCTGGTTGTCGAACTGATCCGCGCAAGGCCGCGGCTGGTCGTCGTCATCGTGGTGCTGTGCCAGGCCCTGATGTGGCTCGGCGTGGCAATGCTGTTCTATCGCAGCCCGCCCGGCCAGCTTGCCACCACCATCGCGTTCGGACGCGAGTACCAGGTCGGCACCGATCTCGGGCCGCCGCTGTCGGTCTGGCTGTCGGACGTCGCCTATCGCCTTGCCGGCAATCATCTGCTCGGCGTCTACGTGCTGGCCGTGCTGTGCTCGGCGCTCAGTCTGTGGGTGATGTATCTCCTGGCGGCGGCGATCGTCGGCGGCCAGCAGGCGGTGCTTGCCGTGCTGCTGACCATGACCATCACCGCGTTCGGTGCGCCCACGCTGGAATTCGGTCCGGAGGTGCTGGCGCGTCCGCTCTGGGCGCT
Source organism: Bradyrhizobium sp. SZCCHNS3052 (assembly GCF_032484495.1). Taxonomy (NCBI): domain Bacteria; kingdom Pseudomonadati; phylum Pseudomonadota; class Alphaproteobacteria; order Hyphomicrobiales; family Nitrobacteraceae; genus Bradyrhizobium; species Bradyrhizobium sp. SZCCHNS3052. The sequence goes on from NZ_JAUETB010000007.1 coordinate 219,896, forward strand.
GCTGCTGCTGCATAGCTGGCGGATTCTCGGCGAGGGCCGGCGCAACGCCTGGTTTGCCTGGTCGATCGAGGCCGGCCTGCTGCTGCTGACCACGCCGGCCGCCACCGGCCTGCTGCTGCTGATCGCGGGCTTCGTGGTCTCGACCGCGCAGGGCCGCCGCGTGCTGCGCTCGTTCGATCCGCTGTTCGCGCTGCTCGTGGTGGTGGCGCTGGCGCTGCCTTATCTCATTTTCGTGCTGCGCTCCGACAGTGTCGGCTTACCAGCGCTGCCCATTCTCGCCGAGCTCTCGGTGCGCGCCTGGCATTGGCTCGCGCTGGCGGGGGGGCTGCTGCTGGCGATCTCGGCCGTGCTGCTGCTGGTGCTGCTCGACGCCGGCTGGATCAATCGCGGCGAGACCGATGCGCCGATCATCTATCGCCGCTCGGTGCCGCCGCTCGCGCGCGACTTCGTCTATTGCTTCGCGATTGCACCGGCGCTGGCCGGCAGTCTGATCGCCGGCCTGTTCGGCCTCTCGACCGTGTTCGGCGGCACTGCCGTGACCCTGACCATGGTCGGCCTTGCCCTGGTGGTCGCGTCGGGTGATCTGATCTATCTGCGGCGGCAGCGGCTGCTGCGCCTGGTCTGGGCGGTTGCGATCGCCGCGCCCGCCATCCTCGCGGCGGGCAGCGCTGTGGTGCTGCCGTTGCTCGGCGACCGCGAGGTCGCGACGGCGATGCCGGCCCGCGACATCTCCCGTTTCTTCGTCGAGAGTTTTGAGCGCCGTACCAACCAGCCGCTCCAGGCGGTCGCCGGCGATCCGCAGCTCGCCAGCCTGGTCGCGCTCGGCCGCCGCCGCGCGCATCTGTTCCTCGATGCCACCCCGCAGCGGACGCCCTGGGTCACGCTGGCCAAATTCGCCGAGAGTGGCGGCGTCGTGGTATGGCGCGCCTCCGACACGGTCGGCACCCCACCGCCGGAGATCGCCCAGCGCTTTCCTGGGCTGGTGCCGGAGGTGCCGCGCAGCTTCGACTGGCTGATCAATGGCCGCCAGCCGGTGCTGCGCATCGGCTGGGCCATCGTGCGGCCGAAGGGACCGTAGCGCTTTCCATAAGCCGTCATTGCGAGGAGCGAAGCGACGAAGCAATCCAGAGGCTTGGGCGGGATTCTGGATTGCTTCGCTTCGCTCGCAATGACGCGGAGGGAGTTCGGCTCAGACCGCCATCACCTTCGCGATCGCGCGCAAATCCTGCCATGACAGCCGCTTGTAGGACGGCGAGCGCAACAGATAGGCCGGATGGAAGGTGGCGATCGCGCGGATGGTGCGCTTGCCGGTGTCGTAGTCGCGCCATTTGCCGCGCGTGCGCATGATGCCCTCGGTGGTGCCGAGCAGCGCCTGCGTCGACGGGTTGCCGAGCGTCACCAGCACGTCGGGATCGACCAGCTCGATCTGGCGGCGGATGAACGGCAGGCAGATCTGCGTCTCCTGCGGCGTCGGCGTCCGGTTGCCGGGCGGGCGCCAGGGAATGACGTTGGCGATGTAGACCTTGCTGCGGTCGAGCCCGATCGCGCCGATCATGCGGTCCAGCAGCTTGCCGGAGCGGCCGACGAATGGCAGGCCCTCGATGTCCTCGTCGCGGCCGGGCGCCTCGCCGACCAGCATGATGCGCGCCTGCGGATTGCCGTCGGCGAACACCAGTCGCGACGCCGTCTGCTTCAGTGCGCAACCGTCGAAAGTCTCCAGGAGCTCGCGCAGCGCCTCCAGGGTCGGCGCTGTCAGCGCCGCCTCGCGGGCCGAGGCGACGGCCGCTTCCGGCGGAGGCGGCGGTTCGCCGCGCGGCGCAATGATCGCCGGCGCGGATAGCCGGCCGGCTTGCGGCGCCGCCGCCGGACGGGCGGCAGGAGCGGCAGGGGATGCGGCCTCAGGCTCCACCAGCCGGTTGATCGGCTCGTCGGCCAAGGCGCAATCGACCCCGGCCTCCAGATAGAAGGCGAGCAGTTGGCGGACGTCGGGGAGGGGCTCGGGGGTCATCATGATCGATCGTGGCAACAATGTACGCCGCCTCGGCGCATGGCGGAATGCATTTCGGTGGTTGTCCTGCCCCGAAAAATCGGAAACAAGAGCTTGGAATAACCCAAAAAAGGGACGGAACGCCCTAGTGTTCCGGCGCCAGCGTTCGCTCCCCCTCAGGACCAGCCCATCAGCGAACCGCCGGCGCCTCCAGGAACTCTAGTTAAGTCATTGTTGCTGTTGCAGCTCCGGGTTTGACCTTTGCACGCGCCAGGGGGATGCAAAGGTCAAATCCACTGCACCGGCCGGGCCTGAGATTGAGAGACATGAGCACCGAAGAGTTACCTCCGCGCGAATCCATGGAGTTCGACGTCGTCATCGTGGGCGCCGGCCCCTCGGGCCTGACTGCCGCGATCCGGCTGAAGCAGCTCAATGCCGACCTCAACATCGTCGTGGTCGAGAAGGGCTCCGAGGTCGGCGCGCACATTTTGTCTGGTGCGGTGATCGATCCGGCGGCGCTGGACAAGCTCATCCCCGACTGGCGGTCGGACGAGGATTGCCCGCTGAAGACCCAGGTCAAGGTCGACAAGTTCTTCTGGATGACCGAGAGCAGCGCGATCTCGCTGCCGGGCTTCGCGATGCCGCCCTTGATGGACAACCATCATTGCTACATCGGCTCGCTCGGAAATGTCTGCCGCTGGCTGTCGCGCAAGGCCGAGGCGCTCGGCGTCGAGATCTATCCGGGCTTCGCGGCCACCGAGGTGCTGTATGACGAGCAGGGCGCGGTGCGCGGCATCGCCACCGGCGACATGGGCATCGGCAAGGACGGCAAGCCGAAAGCCTCGTTCACGCGCGGCATGGAGCTGCTCGGCAAGTACACGCTGTTCGCCGAGGGCGCGCGCGGCAGCCTGTCCAAGCAGCTGATTTCGAAGTTCGCATTGGACGCCAAGAGCGAGCCGGCGAAGTTCGGCATCGGCCTCAAGGAAGTCTGGCAGATCGATCCGGCCAAGCACCAGAAGGGCCTGATCCAGCACTCGTTCGGCTGGCCGCTCGACATGAAGACCGGCGGCGGCTCGTTCCTGTATCACTACGACGACAACCTCGTTGCGGTCGGCTTCGTCGTCCACCTGAACTACGATGATCCTTATCTGTCGCCGTTCGAGGAATTCCAGCGCTTCAAGACCCATCCCTCGATCCGCGGCGTGTTAGAGGGTGGCAAGCGGCTAGCCTACGGCGCGCGCGCGATCACCGAGGGCGGCTACCAGTCGGTGCCGCGGCTGTCGTTCGCCGGCGGCGCGCTGATCGGCTGCGCCGCGGGCTTCGTCAACGTGCCGCGCATCAAGGGCGTGCACAACGCGATGGGCAGCGCGATGCTCGCGGCCGAGCACGTCAATGCCGCGCTCGCATCCGGCCGTGCCAATGACGAGCTGGTCAGTTACGAGAACGCCTGGCGCGGCTCGCCAGTCGGCGAGGATCTGTTCAAGGTTCGCAACGTCAAGCCGCTATGGTCGAAGTTCGGCACGGTGCTCGGCGTCGCGCTCGGCGGCTTCGACATGTGGTGCAACACGCTCGGTTTCTCGTTGTTTGGCACCCAGTCGCACGTCAAGCCCGATCGCGCCACGCTCGATCCCGCCAAGGCGCACAAGCCGAAGCCGGCGATGAAGCCGGACGGTAAGTTGACCTTCGACCGGCTGTCCTCGGTGTTCCTGTCGAACACCAATCACGAGGAAGACCAGCCGGTGCATCTGAAGGTCGCCGACATGGCGCTGCAGAAGAGCTCCGAGCACGACGTCTATGCCGGGCCGTCCAACCGCTATTGCCCGGCGGGCGTCTACGAATGGGTCGAGGAGGGCACCAGCCCGCGCTTCGTGATCAACGCGCAGAACTGCGTCCACTGCAAGACCTGCGACGTCAAGGATCCCAACGGCAACATCACCTGGGTTCCTCCGGAAGGCGGCGGTGGGCCGAACTACGAGGCGATGTAGCCTCGTATAACGCACGATTGCGTGAGTCGGCTGCTCCGGGGAGGGCAGCCGGCCACGATACGGCCATACTGGCGCGGTTTGACGCAGGTCACCTTCGCCAAAGGGGCTCCCGGCTGACCCGAATATCCTGCAGATCCTTGCGGTTGGCCGCCAAACGCGGCATTGTCGGCGCCTTGAAGAGCTGCCGATCGGGTTCGTGTCCGTACCGATCCGTCATTTCCAACAACCAGAGCGCACCGTGATGTTGTCAATTCGCAATCGCTGGACCGCAATTGCCGTTTCTGCCTTGCTGATCCCCGGTGCCGTCCTGGCCCAGACGCCGGATCATCCTGCGGACAACGCCGCAAAATTTCCGACCGGCGTCGATCTGAAGTCGCTCACCACGTCGGGCAGCTATCTGGCGGCCCGCCACGCCAGCGTCGAGCGCGACGCGGCCTCGGCGGCGGCGTTCTACCGCTCGGCGCTACGCAGCGACCCGAAGAACAACGAGCTGCTCGACCGCGCCTTCATCTCCTCGGTCGCCGATGGCGATATCGACGAGGCCGTGAAGCTGGCCGAGCGCGTGCTCACGATCGACAAGTCCAACCGCATCGCGCGTCTCGTGGTCGGCGTGCAGGACATCAAGCAGAAGAAATACGCTGCCGCCCAGACCAACATCAACCAGTCGGTGCGCGGGCCGATCACCGATCTCGTCGCCACCCTGCTGTCGGCGTGGGCCGCGGCGGGCGCGGGCGATTCGAAGGCCGCCGTCGCCAATATCGACAAGCTGACCGGTCCCGAATGGTATCCGCTGTTCAAGGATCTTCATGCCGGCATGATCCTGGAGCTGGCCGGCAAGGAGAAGGACGCCGGCACGCGGTTCGAGCGCGCCTACAAGCTCGACGATTCGATGCTGCGCATCACCGAGGCCTATGCGCATTGGCTGTCGCGCAACAAGGATGCGGCGGCGGCGACCGCGATCTATGAAGCCTTCGACAAGAAGCTCGCGCGCCATCCGCTGGTGCAGGAGGGCCTGCGCGAGACCAAGGCCGGCAGGAAGCTGCCGCCGCTGGTCGATTCGGCGCAGGCCGGCGCCGCCGAGGCGCTGTACGGCATCGGCGCCACGTTGAGCCGCCGCGGCGGCGAGGATCTGGCGCTGGTCTATCTGCAGCTCGCGCTGCACCTGCAGCCGAATCATCCGCTGGCGCTGCTGTCACTCGCCGATCTCTACGAGACGGTGAAGAAGCCGCAGATGGCGATCAAGGTCTATGAGCGGGTGCCGGCGAGCTCGCCGCTGAAGCGCAATGCGCAGATCCAGTTGGCGACCGATCTCGACAGCGCCGACCGCAGCGACGAGGCGATCAAGATCCTCAAGGACGTGATTGCCCAGGATCCGAAGGACCTGGAGGCGATCATGGCGCTCGGCAACATCGAGCGCGGCCGCAAGAAGTTCGCCGATTGCGCCAAGACCTATTCGCTCGGCGTCGATTCGCTGCCCGCCAACAACGACAAGGCCAACAGCGTCTATTACTATTATCGCGGCATCTGTCTGGAGCGCTCCAAGCAGTGGCCGAAGGCCGAGGCCGACATGCGCAAGGCGCTCGAGCTGCAGCCCGACCAGCCGCACGTGCTGAACTATCTCGGCTATTCGTGGATCGACCAGGGCGTCAATCTCGACGAAGGCATGAAGATGATCAAGCGCGCGGTCGAGCAGCGGCCGGACGACGGCTACATCGTCGATTCGCTCGGCTGGGCCTATTTCCGCATCGGCAACTACGAAGAGGCGGTGAAGAACCTCGAGCGCGCGATCGACCTCAAGCCAGAGGATCCGACCATCAACGACCATCTCGGCGACGCCTATTGGAAGATCGGCCGCAAGCTGGAAGCCAAGTTCCAGTGGGCTCATGCCCGCGACCTGAAGCCCGAGGCCGAGGAGCTGCCGAAGATCGAGGCGAAGATCCAGAACGGCCTGACCGACGATCCGGCGCCGGCCGCGGCGAGCAACGACAGCAAGGACACGCCGTCCGACGCCAAGAAGGACGACGGCAAGGGCGGCTAGGTCGCCCCGATCACGAGGTGAGAGCCATCACGGGCTCCTCGGCTTGCCGGGGAGCCCGGATGATTTTGATGAAGCGTGTGGCGGTGCCGGCCACGTTCGTTTCGGCCGCTGGCCGAGCGCGATACCGGATCCGCCACCGAACATGCTGGGGGCATTGCGCCGATGTTGGCGTCCACGGTCACCGGCGCGCTGCAGGAGCAGGGGCGCGCCAAGGTCAATCTGACCCTGCGGGTCGTCGGCCGCAGGGTCGACGGCTACCATGATCTCGAAAGCGTCGTTGCTTTCGCCGACTGCGCGGACCAGCTTACGCTGGTGCCGGGCCCGGAGCTGAGGCTGACGACAACCGGGCCGCTCGCGGAGGCCTGCGGCGAGACCACGGACAATCTGGTGCTGAAGGCGGCGCGGCTGCTTGCGGAGGCCGTTCCGGGCCTGAGGCTTGGCGCCTTCACGCTGGAGAAGGTGCTGCCGGTCGCCGCCGGCATCGGCGGCGGCTCGGCCGATGCCGCAGCGGCGCTGCGGCTGCTGGCGAAGCTGAATGGCCTGTCGCTGGACGACCCGCGTCTCACTGCGGTCGCCTTGAAGACCGGCGCCGACGTGCCGGTTTGCGTGCCCTCGCGCGCCTGCACCATGACCGGCGTCGGCGAGAACCTGCAGCCGCTCGCGCTTCCCGTCCTGCCCTGCGTGATGATCAATCCGCGCGTGCCGGTGGCGACCAAGGACGTGTTCCAGGCGCTCGGCCTCAGGCCGGGCGATCTGCTGGTCGGCGTGACGGATGTTCTCACGGCGCCGTCCTGGCCTGGTGCCGGAGCGTCGGTCAGCGACTGGATCGAGACGCTGAGCCAGGTGCGCAACGATCTCGAGCCGCCAGCCTTGAAGGTGCAGCCGATCATCGGCACCGTGCTCGACGCTCTCCGTGCGAGCGCCGGCGTGCTGCTGGCACGCATGTCCGGCTCTGGCGCCACATGCTTTGCGATCTACGGCAGCGAGGTCGACGCGAAGGCCGCCGGCGCAGAGATCGCCGTCGCGCACCCCGAATGGTGGGTGCATGCGGGGACGTTGAGTTAGTCGTAACTACTTACTAGCGGCGAGCGGCTTCCCGATACAGCGCCCTCTTCCCTTGTGGGAGAGGGCATCGCCGGCTCATCCACGTACTGGGTTGGGTGAGGGGCATCTGTCCGCGGACGCCGCGCTTGCTGAGGCATACCCCTCACCCAAGCGAGCTTGTTGCTCTGTCCTGCATGCCCCCTCCCACAAGGGGCGAGGGCGCATTAACCCACACCGCCTGCGCCGGGGCATGACATCACGAAGGGCAGGCCCCGATTCACCAACTAATGCGACCTGGCCAAACAGAACGCCACCACCTGCTCGAGCGCGGTCTTCATCGGTGACGCCGGAAACAGCGCCAGCGCGTCGACGGCCATGGCGCCGTAGTGATGCGCGCGGCTGATCGTGTCCTCCAAGGCGCGATGCTTATTCATCAGCCCGATCGCATGGTCGAGATCGTGATCGCTGATCTCGCCGCGCTCCAGCGCCTTGATCCAGAAGGCACGCTCGCTGTCGCTGCCGCGGCGGAACGCCAGCACCACCGGCAGCGTGATCTTGCCCTCGCGGAAATCGTCGCCGACATTCTTTCCGAGCTTGGCGGCCTTGCCGCCATAGTCGAGCACGTCGTCGACGAGCTGGAAGGCGATGCCGAGATTCATGCCGAAGGACCGCGAGGCGGTCTGCTCGGCCTTGGGCCGATCGGCGAGCACCGGCCCGACCTCGCAGGCCGCGGCGAACAGCTCGGCGGTCTTGCCGCGGATCACGGCGAGATATTCGTCCTCGGTGGTTGCGGTGTTCTTGGCGGCGGCAAGCTGCATCACCTCGCCCTCGGCAATCGTGGCGGCGGCGGCCGAGAGAATGTCGAGCGCGCGCAGCGAGCCGACCTCGACCATCATGCGGAACGCCTGGCCGAGCAGGAAGTCACCGACCAGCACGCTGGCCTCGTTGCCCCACAGCATGCGCGCCGACAATTTGCCGCGGCGCATTTCGCTCTCGTCAACCACGTCGTCATGGAGCAGCGTCGCCGTGTGCATGAACTCGACGGCCGCGGCGAGCTTGACGTGACCGTCGCCGGTGTAGTCGGTGAGATGCGCCATCGCCAGCGTCAGCATCGGTCGCAACCGCTTGCCGCCGGAGGAGATCAGGTGGTTTGCGACCTCCGGGATCATCGTGACGTCCGAGCCGGTGCGCGACAAAATCGTAGCGTTGACCCGTTCCATGTCGGCTGCGACCAGCGCGACCAGCCCATCGATGGAGGCTCCCGATGGACTCTCGAAAGGTACGATAACCGCCACTCTGGTCTCCGATTTTGCTATGCTCGAAACGACAATAGAAACTGCGGCCGCAGGCGGCAAGGGCAGACACGGAACCTTGACCCAAGCCTGGTTGACCCAAGCCCTTCTTGACCCAAGCCCGCATGGAGACATAACGATTGAAGGAATTGGTTCGGACCAATGATATCGTGCTGGTTTCGGCGATCGGGGCGCTGCTCGATGGCGCCGACATCCATCACCTCGTCCTCGATCAGAACATGAGCATCATCGAGGGCTCGCTCGGCATCCTGCCGCGCCGGATCCTTGTGCATGAGGACGACAATCTCCAGGCCCGGCGGCTTCTCACCGACGCCGGGCTGGCGCATGAGCTGCGCCCTGATGAGTGACGCTGTCGACATCTCCGAGGACGCCGTGCTCGGCGGCCAATTGCGGCTGCGGCAGCCCACGACGGGCCATCGCGCCGGCCACGACGCAATCCTGCTGGCGGCGGCGACGGCCGCGCGTTCGGGCGAGCGGGTGGTCGATCTCGGTGCCGGCGTGGGGACGGCCGGGCTGGCCTTGGCCCGGCGCGTGGGCGGTCTCGGCTTGACGCTGGTCGAGCGCGAGCCGGATCTGGCGCGCCTCGCGCGCGACAACGCACGCGCCAATGCCTTGCCCGCGGAGGTCGTGGTGCTGGACGTCGCCGCGGACGCGGCTGCTTTCGCGGCCGCAGGGCTCGGGCCCGACAGTGTCGACGTCGTGCTGATGAATCCGCCGTTCCACGATGCCGCGCGTCACCGTGCCTCGCCCGACGCCGCGCGCGCGACCGCGCACATGGCAACGGCGACGACGTTGGAGATCTGGACGCATGCCGCGCGGCGGATGCTGAAATCCGGTGGCGTGCTGACCTTGATCTGGCGGGCCGATGGTTTGAGCGGGGTTGTCGCGGCGCTGGCGCGCGGCTTCGGCAGTCTTGCCGTTCAACCGGTTCACGGCCAAGCGGGCAAGCCGGCGATCCGTATCCTGGTCAGGGCCGTTAAGGGAGGGCGGGCGCCGACCCAGCTTCTCGCCGGAGTGGTGCTGAATGAGGCGGCAGGCGTGCCGAATGACGAGGCCGTGCGGGTGCTGTCGGGGCAGGGGGCGCTGGCCTTGAGCACCCCCTGAACGGTTGGTCGTGGTCGGGCGTTATTGCGTCTGAGCTTCGGACTGGCGTTCGGTTACCGTCGTGAACCGGATCGCAGTCAATAGAGTACCGATCAGCAGCATCAACAGGTAGACCTTCATGTATTCCTCCGCCGCACTCTGCACCTTGGCTCGCCGTGCGATTGCCCAGGAGATTGCAAGGCTCGTTCCAGCCCTTTGAATGGCAGCGGCGCGATAAAAAGTGGTTAATCCGAGGTAACAGGATGGTGGACAATTTGACACAACCCAGCGATGCAGCCGGGCTCTTCGATCGGCTGAAGGCGCTGCTTCCGGCGCGGCTGCGCGGCGTACCGGTGGTACCGGTCGTCCGCCTGTCCGGCGTGATCGGCGCGGTGACGCCGCTGCGGCCGGGCCTGACGCTTGCGGGCGTCGCCAAGGTGCTGGAGCGCGCCTTCTCCATGCGCAACGCCAAGGCGGTGGCGCTGGTGATCAATTCGCCCGGCGGCTCGCCGGTGCAGTCGCGCCAGATCTACTTGCGCATCCGTCAGCTCGCGGCGGAGAAGAAGCTGCCGGTGCTCGTGTTCGTCGAGGATGTCGCGGCCTCCGGCGGCTACATGATCGCCTGCGCCGGCGACGAGATCTTCTGCGATCCGTCCTCGATCCTCGGTTCGATCGGCGTGGTCGGCGGCTCGTTCGGGCTGCAGGACCTGATCAAGAAGATCGGCATCGAGCGCCGGCTGTATACGGCCGGCGAGCACAAGGCGATGCTCGATCCGTTCCTGCCGGAGAATCCCGACGACGTGGCGCGGCTGAAGAAGATCCAGCGCGAGATCCACGCGCTGTTCATCTCGCTGGTCAAGGAGAGCCGCGCGACCCGGCTGAAGGGCGCCGACGATGTGCTGTTCACCGGCGAGTACTGGGCCGGCGACAGCGCCGTCACGCTGGGGCTGGCGGACGCCATCGGCGACCTCCGCGCCGTCCTGCGCACCCGCTTCGGCGACAAGGTCGCAACGCCTGTCGTGGCGCCGGCGTCCGGCCTGTTGTCAGGTCTGCTCGGCCGCCGCGCCGCGGGCGCCGGCAGCCTGGGATTCGGCTGGACGGGGCTGGCCGAGGAGGTGATCTCCGCGGCCGAAACCCGGGCGATCTGGGCCCGCTTTGGGTTCTAGACTGGGGGCGCGCCATTTCGCCCCTCGCAATCCGGATTGCGGGGGGAACCGGGATCGGCGACAATGGGATTCGGGGTGGCTCTGTTCATGAACGAGGATCGACCAATGCCGCCGTTCGTTGCTTTCGCGGGTATGCTGGGCGGGCTTGCCGTGGTTCGCTGGGCCTACAAGGCTGCGCAGAAGATCAACCGCGAGCTCGAAGAGGCGCGGCTGTCGCGCGTCGCCGAGGCTGCACAGGCCGCCGAGATCAAGACTCTGCGCCGCGATCCCGTCACGGGCGCCTACCGGCCGGGCTGACGCGAGCCGCTGATCTTCGAACGACGGCACGTCGCCGCCGTTCGGAGACCCTATTGCCTTGATTCCTGATGTCCCCGCCGATACGGTCCGCGCGCTTTTCCGACGCCTGCGAAAGACCGATACCGACGATGGACTCGCTGCCTCCGCACATGCGCCCCGAACGTTCGTTCCAGGGCTTCATCCTGGCCCTGCAACGGTTCTGGGCCGAGCAGGGCTGCGTGATCCTGCAGCCCTACGACATGGAGATGGGCGCCGGCACCTTCCACCCGGCGACGACCTTGCGCGCGCTCGGGCCGAAGCCGTGGAATGCCGCCTACGTGCAGCCGTCGCGGCGGCCGAAGGACGGCCGCTACGGCGAGAATCCCAACCGGATGCAGCACTACTACCAGTTCCAGGTGATCATGAAGCCATCGCCGCCGAACCTTCAGGAATTGTACCTGAAGTCGCTCGGCGCGATCGGCATCGACGCCGCCGTGCACGACATCCGTTTCGTCGAGGACGATTGGGAGAGCCCGACGCTGGGCGCGTGGGGGCTCGGCTGGGAGTGCTGGTGCGACGGCATGGAGGTGTCGCAGTTCACGTATTTCCAGCAGGTCGCGGGCTTCGAATGCGCGCCGGTCGCGGGCGAGCTCACCTACGGCCTCGAGCGCCTGGCGATGTACGTGCAGGGGGTCGACCGCGTCTACGACCTCAACTTCAACGGCCGCGACGGCGACGCCAAGGTCACCTATGGCGACGTCTTCCTGCAGGCCGAGCGGGAATATTCCCGGCACAATTTCGAGCATGCCGACACCGACATGCTGTTCGAGCAGTTCAAGATGGCCGAGGGCGCGTGCCGCAAATATCTCGCCGCCGGCTGGCAAGAAAATTCAAAGCTGGGCAACCGCCGGGAGCATCAGATGGCGCTGCCGGCCTACGACCAGTGCATCAAGGCCAGCCACGTCTTCAACCTGCTCGACGCCCGCGGCGTCATCTCGGTCACCGAGCGCCAGAGCTACATCCTGCGCGTCCGCGAGCTCGCCAAGGCCTGCGGCGAGGCCTGGCTGCATACGGAAGCGGGCGGGGCGGGAGTTTGAGTCAATATCGACGCGGGAAGTGACTCTTCACCCTCCCCTGGAGGGGGAGGGTCGGCACGCGATCGAGCGAAGCGAGATGCGTGCCGGGGTGGGGTGATCTCTCGGCTCGGGCACTGTTGATGATGGATAGACTGTCACCCCACCCCGATTGCTCATGCTTGCGCATGAGCAATCGACCCTCCCCCTCCAGGGGAGGGTGGGCCCTGTGCTCGTGGCTGGATGACATGATCATCCTCCTCTGGAGGGGGAGGGGCGCTCGCGAAGCGAGCGGGGTGGGGTGAAGGTGCCAGATGGGCAAACGGCCGATCAGCGACTTCAAACGCCGAACCGCGAAACGGCTGCGCGAAAACACGACGGCGGCCGAAGATATTCTGTGGCGTCACCTGCGGCGCCTCGAGATCGAAGGGACACACTTTAGACGACAGGTGGTGATCGGCCCCTACGTTGCTGATTTTGCCTGCCTGGCCCGTCGCTTCATCATCGAGGTGGACGGCTCGCAGCACGGAGAGGATGCGAACATCCAGCGCGACGAGGCCCGGACGCGCTGGCTCAACTCGGAAGGCTTTCGCGTTTTGCGATTTTGGAACAACGACGTTATGACCAGGACTGAGGCGGTGCTCGAAGCCATTCACACGGAGATCGCGGTCACCCCACCCCGCCTGCCCTTGGCAGGCGACCCTCCCCCTCCAGGGGAGGGTGGTTCTTCGTGCAGAGAGACTTGAGATATGCCTGATCTTCTCCTCGAACTGTTCTCCGAAGAAATTCCCGCGCGCATGCAGGCCAAGGCGGCCGACGATCTGCGCCGCATGGTGACCGACAAGCTCGTCGCCGAGGGCCTCGTCTATGAGGGCGCCAAGGCGTTCGCGACGCCGCGGCGGCTGGCACTGACCGTGCACGGCATCCCGGCGCGGCAGGCTGATCTCAAGGAGGAGCGCAAGGGCCCGCGCGTCGGCGGCGCCGATGCCGCGATCCAAGGCTTCCTCAAGGCCACCGGCCTGTCCTCGATCGAGGAGGCCACGATCCAGCGCGATCCGAAGAAGGGCGACTTCTACGTCGCGCTGATCGAGAAGCCCGGCCGCGCCACGCTCGACGTGCTCGCCGAGATGCTGCCGGTGATCGTCAGGACCTTCCCCTGGCCGAAATCGATGCGCTGGGGCAAGCGCTCGGAGCGACCGGGCGCGCTCAACTGGGTGCGGCCGCTGCACGCGATCACTGCCACGTTCGGCCTGGAGACCGAGGAGCCGGACGTCGTCAGCTTCGCCGTCGACGGTATCGAGGCGGGCCAGACAACATTCGGCCACCGCTTCATGTCGCCGTCGCCGATTTCGGTGCGCCGCCTCGAGGACTATGAGGCCAAGCTGCTCGACGCCAAGGTCGTGCTCGATCCTGACCGGCGCAAGGACACCATCGTTACCGACGCCAAGCAGCTCGCTTTTGCGCAAGGCTATGAGCTGGTCGAGGACCCCGTGCTGCTCGACGAAGTCGCGGGCCTGGTCGAATGGCCGGTGGTGCTGATGGGCTCGTTCGATCCGGAGTATCTGAAGGTCCCCGGCGAGGTGATCCGCGCCACCATCCGCAACAACCAGAAATGCTTCGTGGTGCGCGACCCCAAGACCGGCGGGCTGGCGCCAAAGTTCATCCTGACCGCGAACATCGAGGCGACCGACGGCGGCAAGACCATCATCGCCGGCAACGAGCGCGTCATCCGCGCCCGGCTGTCGGACGCGAAGTTCTTCTATGAGACGGATCTGAAGACGAGGCTCGAGGACCGCCTGCCGAAGTTCGAGCAGATCGTGTTCCACGAGAAGCTCGGCACACAGGCCGAACGCATCGCCCGCATCGAGAAGCTCGCCGCTGAGATCGCGCCGCTGGTCGGCGCCGATGCTGCGAAGACCGCGCGCGCCGCCAAGCTCGCCAAGGCCGACCTGCTCACCGAGGTCGTCGGTGAGTTCCCGGAAGTGCAGGGGCTGATGGGCAAGTACTACGCGCTGGCCCAGGGCGAGGACGCCTCCGTCGCCGCAGCCTGCGAGGAGCACTACAAGCCGCAGGGACCTGGTGATCGCGTGCCGACCGATCCGGTATCGGTGGCCGTGGCGCTCGCCGACAAGCTCGACACGCTGGTCGGATTCTGGGCGATCAAAGAAAAGCCGACGGGATCGAAGGACCCGTATGCGCTGCGTCGCGCGGCTTTAGGTGTGATCCGGATCATCTTGGAAAATAATCTCCGACTTCACCTCGCTAGTATCTGCGGGCCTTGGTTTTTCCAACTGGCTACGGCAATTCGCGCGCGCGAAGTGGGGAACGAAGTGAAGCAGGTGGAGAGTAGTGAGAAGCCTGGGTTCACTACGTTTGTTGTGAGGGTGGATGCGGAAACGTTTGGTAGACGCAGCGTCCCAGTGGCAGTTGTCGATCTCATCTCATTCTTCGCCGACCGTCTGAAAGTGCAACTTCGTGAGCAAGGCGCCCGGCACGATCTTGTCGATGCCGTTTTCGCGACATCACCTTCCCCTTGGTGGCGGTCGGATGCCGTGAGAAGTGGTGCAGCCAAACTTGATCTCATCGAAGCAGCCGGCAGCCAGGAGGCCCTGGATCGTGAGCCTCCGCCGGAAGAGGAGATGAAGGATGACCTGCTGATGGTCGTGCGCCGCGTTGAGGCGCTCGGAAAATTCCTCGACAGCGACGACGGCAAGAACCTGCTTGCCGGCACCAAGCGCGCGTCCAATATCCTCGCGATCGAGGAGAAGAAGGACAAGCGCAAGTTCGACGGCGCGCCGGATGCTGCGCTGTACAAGCTCGATGAGGAGAAGGCGCTGGCGAAGGCGATCGGCGAGGTCGCTGCGGAAGCGGGTGCTGCCGTCGCCAAGGAGGACTTTGCCGCCGCGATGCGCGCGATGGCGAAGCTGCGCCCGGCGGTGGATGCCTTCTTCGACAGGGTGAAGGTCAACGACGACGATCCAAAGATCCGCGAGAACCGGCTCAGGCTGCTGAACGAAATCCGCAGCGCCACGCGTGCGGTCGCGGACTTCTCCAAGATCGAGGGCTGAGAGTGGACCGGCCGACGCTCGCCGCCTATGACCGTGAGGCGGCGGTGTTCGCGGCCGACTGGCATGCGCAGCCGGCGTCGGCCGATCTCCACGACATCGTCAGGCGCTTCTTCGTGTTCGGTGGCCGCACCGCGGACATCGGCTGCGGCAGCGGCCGCGAGGTCGGCTGGCTGAATGCCAACGGGTATCCTGCGGAAGGTTTCGACGCGTCGGAGGGACTGCTGGCTGAAGCGCGCACGCGCTATTCGAACGCGTCGTTCACGCGTGCCGAACTGCCCGCTCTCGCCAACATCGCGGATGCAAGCTTCGACAACGTGCTGTGCGAGACCGTGCTGATGCATCTCGATCGCAGCGACGTGGTGCCGTCGGTGCGGCGGATGCGCGCGATCACGAAGCCCGGTGGCGTCCTGTATCTGAGCTGGCGGGTGACGGAGCAGGCCGATCAGCGCGATGCCCACGGCCGGCTCTATGCGGTGGTCGACCTCGCAACCATCCGCGCACTCTTTGAAGCTGATACGAGCCTGCTCGATGAGGAGGTGGTCAGTGCCTCCTCGGGCAAGGTCATCCATCGCCTGGTGGTGAAGACGGCTGCCTGAGCGCAAAGTGCGCCCTGGCTCACAGCAGGCGTCGTCGGTCGCCCCTGGATCGCGTCGCGACGCTTGCGATGACGGCGAAAAAAGTAAGCCCCACCCGGCGGGGGGAACCGGGCAGGGCCTTTCACATCTGGCCGCTTGCGGGGGCGTTGGCGACCAAATGCAGCTCTATAACTACTCAACAACCTGAATGATCCGCCGGGATCGCGGTTCGACCAGAACAGTTTCGCCGTTGACCACGGTGTAACGGTAAGGTGTCGCACCGAAGCGCTGCGGGACGTCGTAATATGTAACACCGGACTCTGGCAGCACGGTGCCAACAACGACGCGATCGGGGATCACATAGTTGGGAACACGCTCGCGAACGACATATTCGCGAAACTCCGGCCGTCGCTCGACCGTGATCACTGGAGCGTCCTCCTCGACCACGACGCTGCGGCCGACGCCCGTGGTGTAGGATTGCGCCTGTGCGGCCGCCGGAATCACGAGTGCGGCCACGAGGGCGGCAAGGGTGAGATGGGTTCGCATGGACGGGACTCCTGAGCTGTTGATCGCTGAGAGAGGCCGGCGCGCGCCGGCATCTGCTCCCAATGCCGGCAACAGGTCATCGTTCCGCGCAACGCCACGTGGAACGAGCGGCATTTTTGCGGCAGATCCAGCGGTGGGGGAACCGGAACTCGTGCCGTGCGTCTCCTATTCCGCCACGATGGGCCAGGATAAAGTCCGGCCAAATCGAATCGCCCCAGCCTCGTCCTTCAATCATTCAGAGCTCGTCGATGACCCTGACCGTTGCCCATATCTCGCCGATCATGTCCGTGATCGCCGGCGTCCTGATCCTGATCATGCCGCGCCTCTTGAACCTGATCGTCGCGATCTTCCTCATCCTGAACGGCCTGATCGGCATGGGCCTGCTGAAGTGGCTCCACTTCTAGTCCCAGGTTCTAGTCCCAAGGTCGGGAACCCCCGAGCTTGCGCCGCAGCGCCCAAAGTGGTGTAAGGCGCGCGATTTCTCCTCCCATTTGCGGATCGAAGCACCTCATGGCCAAAGCGGTAGCGAAGTCTAAGAAAGTTACAGCGAAATCAAAGCCTTCCAAGCCCGGCAAGGCCAAGACCGCAGCACTCGCTCCACCGCGCAAGGCGCTCAAGACGGCGTCGAAGCCCGTGGCCAAGGCCCCGGCCAAGGTCGCGCCCAGGTCTGTACCGAAAGCGCCAGTGAAAACCGCTCCGAAGAAGCCGGCCAAAACGGCTGCCAAGCCGGTCGCCAAGGCCGCGAAGGCGTCGGCCGCGAAGGCCCCGGCCAAGAGCGCGGTCACCGCGATCAAGCCGAACAAGTGGGTCTACACCTTCGGTGACGGCAAGGCCGAAGGTAAGGCCGGCTTGCGCGACCTGCTCGGCGGCAAGGGCGCCAATCTGGCCGAGATGGCCAATCTCGGCCTGCCGGTGCCTCCGGGCTTCACCATCCCGACCTCGGTCTGCACCTACTTCTACGCCAACGACAAGACCTACCCGAAGGAGCTGCAGTCGCAGGTCGACAAGGCGCTCGACTACATCGGCAAATTGACCGGCAAGAAATTCGGCGATCCGGAGAACCCGCTGCTGGTCTCGGTGCGCTCCGGCGCCCGCGCCTCGATGCCGGGCATGATGGACACCGTGCTCAATCTCGGCCTCAACGACCAGACGGTGGAAGCGCTGGCACAGCTGTCCGGCGACCGCCGCTTCGCCTTCGACAGCTATCGCCGTTTCATCACGATGTATTCGGATGTCGTGCTCGGCTTCGAGCACCATCATTTCGAGGACATCCTCGACAGCTTCAAGGACACCCAGGGCTATCAGCTCGACACCGACCTCTCCTCCGAGGATTGGGAGATGCTGGTCGGCAAGTACAAGGACGCCGTCGCCCACGAGACCGGCAAGGACTTCCCGCAGGACCCGCACGACCAGCTGTGGGGTGCCATCGGCGCGGTGTTCTCATCCTGGATGAACGCGCGCGCGGTGACCTATCGCAAGCTGCACGACATCCCGGAATCCTGGGGCACCGCCGTCAACGTCCAGGCCATGGTGTTCGGCAACATGGGCGACACCTCGGCCACCGGCGTCGCCTTCACCCGCAATCCCTCGACCGGCGAGAGCAAGCTCTACGGCGAGTTCCTGATCAACGCGCAGGGCGAGGACGTCGTCGCCGGCATCCGCACCCCGCAGGACATCACCGAGGACGCCCGCGTCGAGTCCGGCTCCGACAAGCCGTCGATGGAAGTCGCGATGCCCGACGCGTTCAAGGAGCTGACGCGGATCTACACGCTGCTCGAGAAGCACTACCGTGACATGCAGGACATGGAGTTCACGGTCGAGCGCGGCAAGCTGTGGATGCTGCAGACCCGCAGCGGCAAGCGCACCGCCAAGGCGGCGCTGCGCATCGCGGTCGAACTCGCCAATGAGGGCCTGATTTCGGAGAACGACGCCGTGCTCCGCGTCGACCCGGCCTCGCTCGATCAGCTCCTGCACCCGACCATCGATCCGGCCGCCAAGCGCGACGTGGTCGCGACCGGCCTGCCGGCCTCGCCCGGTGCGGCATCGGGCGAGATCGTGTTCTCCTCGGACGAGGCCACCAAGCTGCAGGCCGACGGTCGCAAGGTGATCCTGGTCCGTATCGAGACTTCGCCGGAGGACATCCACGGCATGCATGCTGCCGAGGGCATCCTGACCACGCGCGGCGGCATGACCTCGCACGCCGCCGTCGTCGCGCGCGGCATGGGCAAGCCCTGCGTCTCCGGCTGCGGCACCATCCGCGTCGACTACGGCCGCGGCACGATGAGCATCGGCGGGCGCACCTTCAAGACCGGCGACGTCATCACCATCGACGGCTCGGTCGGCCAGGTGCTCGCGGGCCGCATGCCGATGATCGAGCCGGAGCTGTCCGGCGAGTTCGGCACCCTGATGGGCTGGGCGGACGCCGTGCGTGAGACCGGCGTGCGCGTCAACGCCGACACGCCGGAGGATGCGCGCACCGCCATCAAGTTCGGCGCCGAGGGCATCGGCCTGTGCCGCACCGAGCACATGTTCTTCGAGGAGACCCGCATCCGCACTGTGCGCGAGATGATTCTCTCCGAGGATGAGCAGGAGCGTCGCGCCGCGCTCGCCAAGCTGCTGCCGATGCAGCGCGCCGACTTCGTCGAGCTGTTCGAGATCATGAAGGGGCTTCCCGTCACGATCCGTCTGCTCGATCCGCCGCTGCACGAGTTCCTGCCGCACACCCAGGCCGAGGTCGAGGAAGTCGCGCGCGCGATGAACACCGATCCGCGCCGCCTGGCCGATCGCGCCCGCGAGCTGTCGGAGTTCAACCCGATGCTCGGCTTCCGCGGCTGCCGTCTGGCGATTGCCTATCCGGAGATCGCCGAGATGCAGGCGCGCGCGATCTTCGAGGCGGCGGTCGAGGCCGAGAAGCGCACCGGCGAGGCCGTCGGCCTCGAGGTGATGGTGCCGCTGATCGCGACCAAGGCCGAGTTCGACCTGGTCAAGGCGCGCATCGACGCGATGGCGCAGGCCGTGATCCGCGAGACCGGCGCCAAGCTGGAGTATCAGGTCGGCACCATGATCGAGCTGCCGCGCGCAGCCCTGATGGCCGGCCAGATCGCCGAGGCCGCCGAGTTCTTTTCGTTCGGCACCAACGACCTGACGCAGACCACCTACGGCATCAGCCGCGACGACGCCGGCAGCTTCCTCGGCGCCTACGTCGCCAAGGGCATCCTCGAGATCGATCCGTTCATCTCGATCGACCGCGAGGGCGTCGGCGAGCTGGTCAAGATCGGCGTCGAGCGCGGCCGCGCCACGCGACCCAACCTCAAGGTCGGCATCTGCGGCGAGCATGGCGGCGATCCCGCCTCGGTGGCGTTCTGCCACAAGGTCGGCATGAACTACGTGTCGTGCTCGCCCTACCGCGTGCCGATCGCCCGCCTGGCCGCTGCGCAATCCGCGCTCGGCAAGGAGATCGCGAGCCAGGCCTGATCCTGCTGCGACCGATCTGATCCTGATGAAGGCCGGCACATGTTGCCGGCCTTTTTCATTGGTGAGGGTTCGTCGCGGTGCGGCGCGCACGTGACGCAAGGTGCACTTCTTCTCCACCACGGCCGTCATTCCGGGGGCGCTCCGGAATGACGAGTGGAGAGAGCGAACGTCGCAGGCCGATGGAACACTCCGCCTCATGATGTGCAGATGATTCTCATTCACCGCATCTGTTGACTGAATGTTCACCCGTTCTCGTCGGTGCGCTGTTTACCAAGCATCTCGATCACTCGGCGCTCTGCAACTTCCCCGCTTGCCTGTTTCACAATTGCAACGCGGATTAACTCCTCGGCAACCTAAACCCGATACGAAGAGAGAAGATCGAATTGCACGGAAGCACTGTCGTTCGGTCGATCCAGTAAGCGTTGCGTTGAGCGTATCGATGTTAGTTCTGCGTCCCGATCCGAAGGGCGCGCGATTTGCGTCCTTCGGACTCGGTCTCTGCGTCTTCGCTCTGATGCCGACAGAGACCGGGTATCAAGACATCGCTTCTCTGCTCGCCCGCCAGCCGGGCGTCGCCGAACGCTGGCAGAAGCGTGTGTTCTCGGCTGCGGCCTCCATTCAGCTCGCCACCTATAGTTTCGGTCGTCCGATCGGAACCTCGGCGCCGCAGGCGGTGAGCATCCGCCTCGCAAGCCTCGATGGGCGCGATCTCGACATCACCGGATCGACGCCGCGCAATCCGGCGCTGCAGGTTCCGCCACGCTATCAGGCCTCCGACTTCCCCAAGGTCGATCGCACGCTGAAGGGCGATCGTCTCGTCGTGCGCCCCCCGACGCCGTCGGCGCAGTCGACCGAATCGGCCGCGCCCGTCGAGCCCGCGCCCTCCGAGCCCGCACCCACGCCATCGACGCAACCAGATTCGAATTCCTCGGTGTTCGGCGCCAAGACGACGGAAGCGCCGGCGCAGGCGCCGCTCCCGCAGCGTTCTGCACTCGATCCCGAATTGCAGGAGGCGCTGAGCGCGCCGCCGCTCGTGCAGTACGACGCGGCGAAGTCCGAGATCCAGCCATCGGGCGAACTGAAGCCTGCAGCCGATCAAATCCGGGTGGACGGCGCCGTCAGCTATGACGGCCTCAACATCAAGACGTCCAACCTCTATTTCGGCACGTCGTCGCTGGGCGGTGCTGCCGGCACCATGGAGACATGGCTGCCGGGCGAGGCGCCGTTGATCGTGATGCCGGATCCGGACCTCAAGCCGATGGCGGTGCTGTCACATCCGGCCGACGATGCTGCCAAGGCCGGTGATGGCGGCGAGAGCATCGCGCCGAAGGGCGAGGTCAATGCCGACAATCAGCGCGACAGGACTCCGGCCGAACGGTTGGGGCTCACGGACGAGAAGGCGCGCTTCAAGTCCGAGAAGTGTCTTGCCGAAGCAGTCTATTTCGAATCCCGCGGCGAGGCGGTGCGCGGCCAGATGGCCGTGGCGCAGGTCGTGCTGAACCGAGCGTTCTCCGGCTATTATCCGACGACGGTGTGCGGCGTCGTCTACCAGAACAAATACCGCCACTTCGCCTGCCAGTTCACCTTCGCCTGCGACAACAATCCGGATGTGATCCGCGAGCCCGAGATGTGGGATCGCGCCAGGAAGATCGCGAAGGCCATGCTGGACGGGCTGATCTGGCTGCCGGAGGTGGGCAAGTCGACCCACTATCATGCCTATTGGGTGCGGCCGTCCTGGGTCGCCGAGATGAAGCGCATGTACAAGTTCGGCGTTCACACCTTCTATCGGCCGAAGAAGTGGGGCGACGGCAGCGACGCGCCGAGCTGGGGCACGCCGCAGCAGACCGCGGCCATTTCGGCCGAGCTCACCGAGGCCGCCAAGAGCGAGGCCGAGAGCAATCCGAACTGGACGCGGCGCTAATCATCTAGCGACGCGTCGCATTCCACTCGAGAAAGCGGCGATACAACTCGGTCTGGCGCGCCTGGTCCGGCGGCGTTGCGGCCGCCGGCTTTGCCGTGACAGGAATGCGCGGGGACGGTGCGGCGGCCGCGACCGGCTTCGACGGTTTAACGGTGGCCGTAGTGGCCGCCGGAATCCGTGTCGTTCCATCGAGCCATTCCTGCGCGGCCCGGAACCTGGTCCAGCCGGCGACCGGCGCGCGCGGCGCCATCTCCTGCCATTTCGGATGGAAGGGAGGCCGCTGCAGCTGCGACATGCGCGAGAACAGCGACTCGACCAGCAGCGACAGCCGGCGATCGCGGTCGCTTCCCGGCTGCCAATTATACGACGCCAGGATTGCCTCTGCTGCGATCGTTTCCACCGACTCGGAATTGGAGATCAGGTTGGGGTAGTCGTCCGCGGTGAGCTTGGATGGAAGGTAATCCTCGCGCAAGGTCTTGTCGTAGCCGACCGGGACGAGATGCAGATTGGCATCCGTGATCTGGCTGAGCCAGGGCACCGGCTTGCCGTCGACCGCAATCATCGCGTCGATCTCCCCCTTGCGCAACATTTCGAGCGCGATGCGCGGCTCGATATAGAGCAGATGCGGCTTGATCGCGAGCCGCTCGAACACGTTGATCGCGGTCACGAAGGTGCTGCCGTCCGGCAGGTCGACCGCAACGGTCTTGCCGTCGAGCTCCCGCATGGTGCGGATCGATCGCGGTGCCAGAACATGCATTTCCTCGTTGAACATCTTGGTGACGTAGACGAGCTGATTGCGGATGTTGCTCGCGAAGTCCTTGCGTTCGAGATAGGACAGCGTGTCCTTGCGCACGATTCCCACGTCAACGCCCTTGAGCATGAGGATGTCGGCCACCGCCTGAACCGAGCCGCTGCCGAGGACCGGCATGACCCGCAGGTTGATGCCGTCATTGAGGACCGAGGCGACGTCGGCGCCCATCTGGGAATAGGTGCTGCCATACGAGCCCGTCATCAGGCTCACCGTATTGGCGTTGAGCTGGCTCGCGAGGTCCCGCTTGGCCGACGCATAGCGGAAGATCGCCTTGAAGGAATCGCTGACCGCACCCGGGTCGATTCCGCTGCGCACCGGCCCGAACCGTTCCCAATGGCCATCGACGAAACGCTTCATCTGCATCTGCTCGATCGGCGCGTGGTCGCTGGCGCTGGTATTGGCGACGATCCCGGGAATCAACATGGGAATTGGCGTCCCCTTCAAGGAACGCGCCTGCCTCATGATGTTGTCGCGGGAGAAGTCGTCGCCGCAATTGCGCAGGACCGCAACCATCAGGTTGGCAAGCGCGTAGCCCACGATTCCCAAGCTGTTGTTCTTGCTGATTGCAGGCGCGTAGCGATCCATGAACGCGGACCACTCGGCGAAGCCGGGATCGCCGCCCTGCACACCGCCCTCGTACAGGATGGTGGCGGAAAGCAGTCCTTCCGCGTTCTGCAGGCCTGCAGGCTGCAGCACGGTGGCAACCGAATCCGAAACCGTGGGGATGATGTGCTCGGGTCTCCAGCCGAGCTCGGCGAGGCGGCGGATCGCGAGCACCGTGAATTTCGGGGTGCTGACGTCGACCAGGATGTTGGCTCCGGCGGTCTTCAGCTTCGCGATCTGCTGATTGATGTCGGCATCGGTGACCGCGTAAGCCGCTTCCGCGACGATCGGCAGCTTGCCGCCGAGCCCGTCCTTCAAACCCTTCAGATAGTCCTTGCCGAACTCGTCGTCTTGATAAAGCACACCGATGCGCGCGCCACCGGCATGTTGCTCGAGCAGATATTGCGCGTGAATATGAGCTTCAATCTGGTAGCTAGGTTGCGCTCCCATGGTCCAAGGATAGTCGCGAGGCTGATCCCAGATCGAGGCGCCGGAGCCGACGAACAATTGCGGTATCCTGTTCGCGTTGAGATAAGGCCGCACCGCCGCGCTGGTCGCTGTTCCAACGCTCGCAAAGATGACGTCGACCTTGTCTTCCTCCACCAGCCGTCGTGTCAGCTCCACCGTCTTCTGCGGATTATAGCCGTCGTCATAGGAGATGTAGGTGATCTTGCGGCCCCTGATCCCGCCCTCGTCATTCACCTTCTGGAAATAGGCGGAGATGACCTTGCTCACGCTGCCGTAGGCGGCCGCCGGCCCGCTGTAGGGCGTCGTATTGCCGATCCGGATCTCGCCCTCGGCAGCACGCGCCAGGCCTGGCACGGCGGCAAGCACGAGGAGCAACGCCACGGTCGGAGAACCCGGCGCGCCAAGCAGCCGAGGACCACGGGGCGCCGACGACAAGGCCGGCTGCAACAGACGATCAAACATTCCCATCATGGACCTCATCACGCAACACAACACTTTGCGGGGACGCGCGTCGCCCGCACGACACCATCGACCAGGATCCGGCGGTCCGCGCCCCGCCGCAATTCCTGCGCAGCGACCGGCGTGAGACCGCGCTGGATCACCCGGTTTCGAAGCTCGGGTCACTCGAGCCGCCGTCGAGCCTCGAGTGACCCGAGTTCGGCGGCTCTCGCGTACCAGGCGCGGGCCTTGGCCGGATCGGGCGCGACGCCAACGGCTTTCAGGTTGGACAAGATCGCGGGGTCATAGGTCCCGGCCAGCGTCAGTGATGCTTCGGCGTCCGCTTCCGCGACATGCGCCAGGATCAGGCGGGCACTCGCAACGTCGCCCGCGCCGATGAGATCGCGTCCGCGCTTCAGCATTTCGCTGATCTCGTTCTTGGTCAGCGCAGACGCGGCCGCCGGTGCAGGGCTCCTGGTCGCGGTGGTCCGAGATGCTTTCGGCGGAATTGACTGCGGGGTCTCGCCTCCGCCCGGAGCCGGCTTGACGATCGGGACCGACGCCACGATCGAATCGGCCCGTCCGATCGTGTGCGCCGCGGCGTCCAGCGATGCTTGGCCGTCATCGGATTTCGATTTCCCCGCTGTCCCGAAGTTTCGGGGAGACGATGAAGCGGTCGCTTCAGACTTCGTAACTGTTTCAATGTCCGGAGCCTGCATGATGCGCACCGCAAAGAACGCGAGGCACGCAAGCGCGGCCGCTGCGGCACCGAACCGGAAAACAGAATCGAATTCGAGCCGTTCGGGCGGAGGTGGAGGCATCACGACGGGATCGAGTGAAGGGATCTGCCAGGATCGGTCCGCTTCTGCTGGCGCCATTGGCATCGGCGCATCGTCAACCGCTGAAGCGGTTTGCCACCACGGCCGGGAGAGATCGGTGGCCGCATCCTCATCAGGCTCAGACGTCGCATGCGCGAGGCTGTTGGACAAAGCGGCAGGCTTTGCCGGGCGCCAACGTTCGCTCTGCGCATCACCCACGGTGATCCGCGATCCGCTACTCCGCAATAAGGAACTCATCCTCAACTACTCCTGCGGACACGCGCCATCGCGTCGCCCCGCAACACTCCCTGGACCGTTTGGCGCCTTTCTGCTCGGCGACTCAGCTTCCAAACCGGCGGCGAGACCGATGACCGAATCTATGGCCATGCCAAGCGGTGAATCGGCGATCTGGCAGCCGTGAATTCCCATTTCCTCGTCAGCAGGACGGACAAAACGCGCGCTACTACTTGAGCACCGCTAAATTTCGACCATCTCTTTTTCTTATTTGTACAGGTTCCGCGGTTCTTTTGCCGAAATCATGGCGAACCTGTCCAGCCATTTAGTTGGTGCTGGTAAATGCCGGCGGCGCCGGGGCGCACGAGATAGTGCGGCGGCGTCTGGCCGAGAACGATCTGAAGCCATGGCGAAGGGGCATGTGGCGTATCCCCACAGATCGATGCGAATTAGTCGCGCGCGTAGAGGATGTGCTCGATCCGTGCGGCGATTTGCAGCTGCTTCGACGAAAGGCCTCGTCCAACTCATTGGCGAGGGCCGCTCAGATCGTGCGCGTGATGACTACGAGCACCAGCGCAACGGTACGGCCGACTTGTTCGTCCAGCGCCCGCGGATCAATGGATGCACGCGGCCGACACGGCACGCACTAATTACATCGTGCCTGCCCCCAAATACCGGCGAGGCAGCAAATAACAACGAGTCGTAATATCTGTATTGGGCGACGATGGCTGCTTCGTCATGAGCACCGTCATTCCGGGACAAGGCCGCAGGCCCTGAACCCGGAATGACGGTGATCACGAATGACGGTGAAAACGCGACTGCCGAGCTCCGTCGTGACGCAGTCGGATCAGCTCTTGCTACGCGCTCAATGGCCGCGACTGCCGCGCCGTCGGCCGTGCCGCGAGCTCGTCGGCGATCTCGCGGGCAGCGGCCAATGTGGTCATCGTCCGCTGCGCGAAACTCGGATTCTCCGCGGGGCAGTCGGCGCGGCAATGCGCACCGCGGCTCTCGCGCCGGCTCCAGGCCGCGGTGGCGATCAGCAGCGCGGCGCTCGCCATGTTGCGCAGCCTCGGGCTGCCGGCGTCGCGCTCCATCCTGGCAATCGCGGCGATGGCCTCGGCGAGCCGCTCCTCGTCGCGGATGACACCGAGCTGGCTCGTCATCATCTCGCGCAGCGACACCTGCGCTGCGCCCGCGCAGGATCCGGCCGGATCGGCGAATGCAACGTGCTGCAGGGTCGAGGACGCGGTCAACGTCCGGCCGGAGATGTCGTCGGCAATCCGCCGGGCGAACACCAGCGCCGCGAGCAGCGCGTTGCCGGCGATGTGGTTGGCGCCATCCGTTGCCGTCGCGGCGACTTCACCTGCCGCCCAGAGCCCCTCGATCGAGCTGCGGCCCTGCGCGTCGACCGCGATCCCGCCCATGTGGAAATGCGCCGCCGGTGCCACTGGAATCGGCTGGCGGGTCGGATCGAGCCCCGCGGCGACGCAGGCCCGGTGCAGCATCGGATAGCGCTCGGCGACGTCGTCATCGAGCACGTCGCGCGCATCGAGAAAGGCGCCGCGTCCAGCGATGATCTCGGCCATGACGCCGCGGGCCACCGTGTCGCGCGGGGCAAGATCGACCAGCGGATGGCGCGGCAGCATGAAACGCTGGCCGCGCCGGTTGATCAGGATCGCGCCGGCGCCTCGCAGACTCTCGCTCACAACCGGCGCCGGATCGTGACCGGCCATCATCGCGGTCGGATGAAACTGCACGAACTCCGGATCGGCAATCACCGCGCCAGCGCGGGCGGCGATGGCGAGGCCGATGCCGGTGGCGTGCGGCGGATTCGTGGTCGCCGCGAACAGCCGGCCGATGCCGCCGGTGGCCAGCACGATTGCCGGCGCGGCGATCAGCATCGGCGCGGCCGCGTCGTCATCGGTCGGCCGCAGTTGCAGGCCACGCACCGCGCCGTCTTCCGTCAGCAGCGCGTCGGCGACATGGCCCTCGATGATGCGGATCGAGGGCGTCGCGCGCACGGCTTGCGACAGCGCGGTGATGATCGCCTGTCCGGTGAAGTCCCCGCGAACGCTGAGAATCCGTCGCGCGGCGTGCGCAGCCGCACGAGACGTCGCGAGCCTGCCGCCGTGATCACGATCGAATGCCACGCCGAGACGGACCAGGTCCTCGATTGCAGCCGAGGCATCGCGCGCGAGCGCCAGCGCCGCCGTCGCGTCGACGAGGCCGCCACCCGCGGCGATCATGTCGGCGGCATGGGTATCGGGGCTGTCGCCGGATGACACCGCTGCCGCGATGTCGGCCTGCATCGTCGTGCCGAACGAGGCCTCACCCAATGAGGTCGCGGAGATCAACGTGACCGGCTGCGGGGCGAGCTTCAGCGCGCAGAACAGTCCGGCAACTCCGGCACCGACGATCACGACGTGGCCGGATGTCTCGATCTGATCGTGGTCCATGTGCTGTCCAAATTCCACATTCCGTGCGCATGTGTACCGCGGTACCTGTTAGTTCTTCTTCAGAGACTTCCTTCGCTGTTTATCGGTGTTTGGCGACAAATAGCGGCCGTTCTGAAGGTCGCTCCCGCACAGGATGAATCGTCGTTTGCGACTCGCGCATCAGGACGTTTTCGCGCGGGGACAAAGACGCATGAGCGAGTTCCGGTGCCGGAACTCGCTTCGGATGACACCTGCTCATGGCTGGCCGCCGCATCGAAATTTTTCATGACTGGGTTCCGCTTTTGAGCTTGGGAGTTCAATGCAAATGCATTAACCGGAGAGGCGCGGCGGACAGCGACCGCGGCAGGGAGGACACTGATGTCGGTACAGGCAGGCGATCTCGGTACGGTGTCCCGCAACCAGGGCTGGCGCACGCCGGTGGTCATCATCGTGTGCGGCTGCGCCATTGCGCTGCTGAGCTTCGGTCCGCGCTCCAGCCTCGGCTTCTTCGTGCAGCCGATGAGCCGTGAATTCGCCTGGGGACGCGACGTGTTCGCCCTCGCGGTGGCGGTGCAGAACCTGTTGTGGGGACTCGGTCAGCCGCTCGCCGGCGCGATCGCCGATCGTTTCGGCGTGATGCGCGTCATCTGTGTCGGCGCGCTGCTCTATGCCGGCGGCCTGCTGATGATGCGCTATTCCAGCTCGCCGCTGTCGCTGAACATCGGCGCCGGCGTGCTGGTCGGCTTCGGCCTGTCGGGCTGCTCGTTCAATCTCATCCTGTCGGCTTTCAGCAAGCTGCTGCCGCCGGAGCGCCGGGGCGTCGCGCTCGGCGCCGGCACCGCGGCCGGCTCGCTCGGCCAGTTCCTGTTCGCTCCGTTCGGCGTCGCGCTGATCGACCAGTTCGGCTGGCAGAGCGCGCTGATGGTGTTCGCAACGCTGATGCTGTTCATCGTGCCGTTGTCGCTCGCCGTGGCGACGCCGCCGGCAGCCGAGGCCAAGCCGTCGGAGGCCGAGCAGCAGTCGTTCACGACCGCGCTGATGGAGGCGTTCGGCCACCGCTCCTACGTGCTGCTGGTGCTCGGATTCTTCACCTGCGGCTTCCAGCTCGCCTTCATCACCGTGCACCTGCCGGCGTTCCTGGTCGATCGCGGCCTTTCGGCGCAGGTTGGCGGCTGGGTGATCGCGGCGATCGGCCTGTTCAACATCATCGGCTCGCTCAGTGTCGGCTGGCTGCAGAGCCGGCTGCCGAAGCGCTACATCCTGTCCTTCATCTATTTCACCCGTGCGCTGGCGACGCTCGCCTTCATCTCGTTCCCGGTCACGGCGGCTTCCGCGATCGCCTTCGGCGCGGTTTCCGGGCTCGCCTGGCTCTCCACGGTGCCGCCGACCTCGTCGCTGGTCGCGATCATGTTCGGCACCCGCTGGCTCGCCACGCTCTATGGCTTCGCCTTCGTCAGCCACCAGGTGGGTGGCTTCCTCGGCGTCTGGCTCGGCGGCCTCGTGTTCGAGCGCTATGGCTCGTACACGCCGATCTGGTGGCTCTCCATCCTGTTCGGCGTGCTGTCGGCGCTGATCAACCTGCCGATCGTCGAGAAGCCGGTGGCGCGCGCCGTTCCCGCGACGTGAGTTGCGCGGCCGATCCGATCGGCTAAACATGGCGTGAGACGAAGAAAGTGCAGGGAGTGCGGCTGTGGGAACGTTCAAGGCGATCCGGATCGACAAGGCGGACAAGGGAACGACCGCGACGCTGACGCAGTTCGATGAAGCCGAACTGATGGACGGCGACGTCACCGTGAAGGTCGAGTGGTCGGCGCTGAATTACAAGGATGGGCTGGCGCTGACCGGCAAGGCGCCGGTGGTGCGCCGCTTCCCGATGATCGCGGGGATCGATTTCGCCGGCATGGTCGAGCAGTCCAGCCATCCCGACTGGAAGCCGGGAGATGCCGTGATCTGCACCGGCTGGGGCATGGGCGAGACCCATCTCGGCGCCTATGCCGAGAGGGCGCGGGTCAAGGGCGACTGGCTGGTCGGCCTGCCGCAGGGGCTGTCGGCTCGGGACGCGATGGCGATCGGCACCGCCGGCTTCACCGCGATGCTTGCGGTGCTCGCCCTGGAGAAGCACGGGCTGACGCCGGCGAGCGGGCCGGTGGTGGTGACGGGCGCGGCCGGCGGCGTCGGCTCGGTGGCGACGGCTGTGCTCGCCAAGCTCGGCTACCATGTGATCGCCTCGACCGGCCGCTTGGCCGAGGCTGACTATCTCAAGTCGCTCGGTGCCGCCGAGATCATCGACCGCAACGAGCTGTCCGGACCGGCCAAGCCGCTGGCGAAGGAGCGCTGGGCGGGCGGCATCGACAGCGTCGGCTCCAATACGCTCGCCAACCTGCTGGCGATGACCAAATATGGCGGCGCCATCGCCGCCTGCGGCCTCGCTGCCGGCATGGATTTGCCAACGTCGGTGGCGCCGTTCATTTTGCGCGGCGTGTGCCTCCTCGGCGTCGATTCGGTGATGTGCCCGCTGCCGGCGCGCAAGGCGGCCTGGCAGCGCCTCGCGACCGATCTGGATCGTGCAAAACTAGCTGAAATCACTCACGAAATCGCCTTGGACCAGGTGGCGTCGCTGGGGCCGCAGATCCTCGCGGGCCAGGTCCGCGGCCGTACGGTGGTAAGAATATCCTGAGGACGTTCAGACTTTTCAAACCATGCTGCTCCATTGTTGCCATGGTTGGTATGGTAAGCATGGGGTAAAGATACCGCCTTACCCGCTGCGTGGGGTTAAGTGGGAGTTTGATGCATGCTCGCGCGTATATTGCTGGGGACCGTGACTGCCGGTGCCGTGATTGCTCCTGCGATGGCGGGTTCGATGACAGCCGACGAGGCCCGCAAATTCGTCGCCGGAAAGGTGTTCGCCTTCACCTGCGTCGACGGCACCCGTGGCGCGGGCCGCATCCTCGACGACATGGGCGCGGCCGGTGCGGTGCAGTTCTCCGGCTCGGGGCCGGTGCGTCACATCCGCCTGCCGGGCAATACCCTGCAGATTCGCGGCCAGAATGTCTGCGCTGCCATCAAGGGCATGCCGTTCGAACCGTGCTTCAACCTCGACAAGAAGGACGATCGCAGCTTCCGCGGTTCGGTCTCCGGGCTCGGCGCCTTCGCCTATTGCGACTTCCAGCACCAGGGCGGAGCCACCATGCTGATGGCGCGCGCCGTGGCGCGGCCGCGCGCCGCACGCGCTGCTGGACCCGCGGCTGACGGCTCCCACACCGAAGTAGCGGCACGGGTCGAGACCCCGCGGGTGGAACGCAGCAAGGTGGAACCCTTGAAGGCAGATGCTGCGAAGGCCGCCAAGGCGGAAAGTTCCAAGACGGAGAACATGAAGGCCGAAAACGCGAAGACTGAAATTACCAAATCCGATAACGCGAAGTCGGATGCGGCGCCGGAGCTGCGTCGCTCGACCGATTAGTTGTTAGTTCACCGATCATTGAAAAACCGGTTCCCTATTATCATAGAGTAATTTTTTAAGCTGACCGCACGTTAGTGGTCATTGCGCCGTAGTCGTACGGAATCTCAAATTCATGCCTCGGTAGCGACTCGTGTGCAGTTTGCAACCAGGGGGGTGGCCCACGAGAAAGGGTCGTTATGTCGCTTTATTTCTTCCGGATCAGCCAGGGCCGCTATTCTGGCGCGGCTGATCAGCCTTATGAATTCGCCAACCGGGAAACCGCCTGGAACGAGCTGACGGCTGTCTGCTCCGACCTGATCGGCGGGATCTCGAGGTCGTTGCAGCAGGGGGCCGAGTGGCAGATGGAGCTGCTCGACGAAGCCAAGCAGCCGGTGTTCCGGATTCGCCTGGTGTCCGAAGCGGTCGGCTGAGGTCTAGCTGTCCGGGGTGATTGCGCCGCTGGCCGTCGGATTCGAGTCCGGTTTGCCGTGGCGGCAATCTTCTGCGCGCAGGCGCCATTTGATGAAGTCCGCGTCCACCTCGGGCGCGTCAGTCGGGATTGATGGAGTTCGGCCTAGGCTCCGCGTCGTGCCCCGGCGCCGCCGATCTCCGTCACGCTCTCGTGCTCAGTCGCTTGTGATGCTGTCGGACGTCGGTCCTGGCCCGGCCACCTCATCTCCGGATTCATCCGCGCGGTGATCAGCGTCTTCCGGTTGCTGCGGCGCAGGTCGTGGCGGCAATCGTCCTTTGCCCCGTGCGCGCTCCAAAGGTCTTGCTTCGACGCGATCCTTTAGCGGTATCGGGAGACCAGGTGTAGCGGCGGACGGTTTCAGGGTACCGCGTCATCCCTGAGCGCCATCATTTTATGGGCATTGTCAGTAATCTTACGGTTCCAGCATTAACCTCTGATAAGCCTGTTTCGCGCCCAATGAGGTCGGCAGAGACGACATGCGGGTTCGGAATTTTCGGAGCCCTCTGATCCTCTGACCTCGACCGCGCAGCGCAGCGTAGACCTGGATCTTCGGGCCGTCTTTGGCGCTGGCAGAACGCGGCCGAACCACGCAGTCAGCTGGGGTCCTCCGTGTCAAAGATGTCCATCCGTACGAAGATCATATCGGTCATCGCCTTCATGCTCGTCACCATGTGCGGGCTCGGCGTGCTCGCCGTCACCAGCATGCAGTCGATCAATGCCAACACGGTCGACATCGCCACCAATTGGCTGCCGAGCGTGCGCGCGATCGGCGAGCTGCGCGCCGACATCAATCTGCTGCGCATCGCCTTGCGCGCGCATGTGATGTCGGAGACGGCCGAGGCCAAGCAGGGCGCGGAGAAGCGCGTCAACGGAATCCTCGAGACGATCAACAAGGACCGCAAGACCTACGAGCCGATGATCACCTCGGCCGAGGAACGGGCGATCTACAACAACTGGGTGCAGTCCTGGGAGAAGTACGTCGTCGCGGTCAAGCAGGTGATGGACGAATCCAACAAGAGCGTCGGAAAGATCCCGCGCGAAGCCACCGAAATGCTGGAAAAATCGGCCGCGGCGATCGCGCGCGACGCCGACAAGTATTTCATCCAGGACATCGAGTTCAACAACAAGGGTGCCGACAACGCGACGCGGCAGGCCGCGGAGAGCTTCACGCGTGCGATCTGGCTGGTGATGTCGATCATTGCCGCGGCCGTCATTGCCGGCGTCGCCGTCGGTTTCTATCTCGTGCAGAACGTCTCGTCCGGCATTGCGTCGATCATCAAGCCGATGCAGGAGCTCGCCAAGGGCGATCTCGGCGCGGAGGTGACGCATCGCGGCGAGCCGACCGAGATCGGCGCCATGGCCGATACGCTGCAGGTGTTCAAGGAGGCGCTGATCGCCAAGAAGGAGGCCGACGAGCTCGCGGCCCACGATGCCGAGGCCAAGATCGAACGCGGCCGGCGCGTCGACAACATCACCCGCCAGTTCGAGGCGACGATCGGCGAGATCGTGCAGACGGTGTCGTCGGCCTCGACCGAGCTCGAGCATTCCGCCGGCGCGCTGTCATCCACCGCGACGCGCTCGCAGGAGATCTCGACCGCGGTTGCGGCTGCTTCGGAGGAGGCTTCGACCAACGTACAGTCGGTCGCTTCCGCGACGGAGGAGCTATCGTCGTCGATCACCGAGATCAGCCGCCAGGTGCAGGAATCCGCCCGCATGGCCACCGAGGCCGTCGACCAGGCGCGCATGACCAATGATCGGGTGAGCGAGCTGAGCAAGGCGGCGGCGCGCATCGGCGACGTGGTCGAGCTGATCAACACGATCGCCGGCCAGACCAACCTGCTGGCGCTGAATGCGACCATCGAGGCGGCGCGCGCCGGCGAAGCCGGTCGCGGCTTCGCGGTCGTCGCCTCCGAGGTGAAGGCGCTGGCCGAGCAGACCGCCAAGGCGACCGACGAGATCGGCCAGCAGGTGTCCGGCATCCAGGCCGCGACGCAGGAATCGGTCGGCGCCATCCGGGCGATCTCCACGACCATCGAGCGGCTGTCGGAAATCTCGTCGGCGATCGCGGCGGCCGTGGAGGAGCAGGGCGCCGCCACGCAGGAGATCTCGCGCAACGTCCAGCAGGCATCGGAGGGCACGCAGCAGGTTTCCGTGAACGTCGTCGACGTGCAGCGCGGCGCGACCGAGACTGGTACGGCTTCCACGCACGTGCTGGCCGCGGCGCAGTCGCTGGCCTCGGACAGCGACCGGCTGAAGCGTGAGGTGGCGTCGTTCCTGGAGTCGGTGCGCGCAGCCTAATCCGACATGGCGCTATGCCGCCGGCTGAGCCGGCGGCGCCTGCTGCTGCCGTCGGAACAGCACCTTCTGGTACAGCCAGCCGATCGCGACCAGCACCAGGCCGAGCCCGATGAACGACAGGGCGCGCCACACGCCGGTCAGCGCCGACATGTCGATCAGGAAGGCCTTCAGGATCGTCAGCGCGATCACGATCGCGGATGCCAGACGCGCGCGCTGCGACTGCACGATGATTCCGATCCCGAGCAGCATCACGCCGAAGGCGAGCCAGGCGATCGAATAGGTGTACTGCTCGGCGGCGCTGGTCGGTCCTGCCGTCAGATCGGGGCCGTGATAGATGCGGCGGATCTCGAGGCTGACATAGGACAGCGCCAGGATCAGTGCGCCCGCGGCCAGCGTATTGCCATAGGCTGGCGGACGGCGGCCTGCGACCGCGTAGGACAACAGCAGCATCAGTACCGCCGGGAACGCATAGGCCAGGATCAGGATGTTGAGCAGGCCGCCCTTGATCGCGACGTCCGAGATCATCGGGTTTTCGAACAGCAGCAGGCCGAGCACGGTGGCGCCGCCGGCGAATCCGGTGAGGATCACGGCGCTGATGTTGTGCACGATGCTGCCGCTGCGCTCCCGCAGCCGCTCCAGCCCGATCGCCAGCGCCAGGGCCACGCAGACGTCGAGTCCCACTTCGGCGAGCGACGGCACCGCCAGCATGTCGCCGTCGTTGACGGCGTGGCGGATCTCCAGGAAGGCGAGCAGGGTCGTGAACAGGATCGCGGCGGCCTCCACCGCGCGCAGCGGCGCGTCGTCGCCATGGCGGCGCATCAGATAGCTCGCGCCCCAGAACGACGCCGCCGGCACGCCATAGCCCCACAGCAGCCAGTTGAAGATCGGCGTGGTGCCGACATCGGCGCCGACGATGCGCGGATCATGGCCGATGCGCAGCACCACGAGCCCGGCAAAGACGGCCGCGAGCGTGCGCAGGAACGGGATCGGCCGGCTCTCGAAGATCCAGGCGGTGCCGAGCGACATCAGCGCCAGCGCGATCGTCAGCCAGCCCTTCTCAAGCGCGAAGGTCAGGGCCAGCGCCAGCGCGGCCAGCGTGCCGGTCGCGAACAGCGCGATTGAGGCACTGAGGCCGGGACGTTCCTCGCGCCGCGTCAGCGCCTCGGTGGCGACGGCAAGGCCGGCGGCGAGCACGACGGCGAGGATCGCGAACGGGATCGAGCGGTCGAGATGGGCGATGCGCGCATAGAGCGCGACCAGCAGTGCCAGCGGCGTGAACACGCCGGCCGCCGACCACACCACCGGCACGACGGCGTTGTGCGCGCGCCCCTGCGCCAGGAAGCCGGCGCCGCCGAAGCCCAGCGCGAAGATCGCGGCCGTCACCAGATGCGACGTGACCGACGCGCCGAGCGGGTTCGGCCCCATCCCGGGCAGCGCGCCGCCGGGCAGCACCAGCAGGTCCGGATTGTCGCGCAGCGCCCATTCGGCGAACACGAGGAACACGGTCGCAGCGGCGGCGGCCACCGCGCCGACGGCGCTCGGCGCGCGCCAGGCGACCGCCAGCGTCGCCGCGACCAGCACCGTGAAGCCGATCAGCGCCAGGCCGTCATGGAAGCTCGCCAGCACGACCAGCATGGCGCCGAGCAGATAAACCGCTAGGCCGACGGATGAGATCGGCTCGACCTCGTCGTTCTCGGCGGCGGGTCCGAACATGAAGCCGCAGACCACGATCAGCGCGGCCAGCGCGAAACCAACCGCGACGTGGAAAACATGCGGCGCCACCGTCTCGACGCCCGCGTCGAGTCCGGGCAAGGTCCACAGGAACGACAGCCCGATCGTGGTCATCGCGAGCCAGCGCCACAGCCGCACGCGTGCCAGCGCGAACGCGGCGGCGGTGACGATGGCGAGGTAGATGTACAGCGCCCAGTAGTTCGGCTCGCCGGTCGACACCAGCACCGGCGTCGTGAACGCCGCGACGATGCCGAGCCCGGCGAGCGCCGGGCCATGCAGCAGCGCCGCCGCCAGCGTGCCCAGCGCGACCACGCCGAGCAGCACGAAGGCGATCGCGGGCGGCAGGAAGTCGTACAGCGCGTAGGCCGCATAGATGGTGGCGAAGGCGACCGCCGTGCCGGCCGCGGTGAGCATCGCCGGAATGTTGGCGATCGGCAGCGCCGCGATCTGCGAGATGCTCTCCTTGCGCCGTGTCCATTCGCCGGCCGCGAGCAGCGCGGCGGCGAACAGCGCGCCGAGCGCGACGCGCACCTCGGGGCCGACGAGGCCGGCCTCGATCGAGTAGCGCACCATGAAGAAGCCGCCGAGCGCCAGGGTCAGCCCGCCGATCCACACCACCCAGCGGGTGCCGATGCGCTCCTCGAAGCCGGCCGCGGGTTGCGGCACGGGTGGCGGGGACACGAGCGGCGGCTGTTCGGCCGCTGCATCGCTCGCCATCGCCGCCGGCTGCAGGGTAGCCTCGGTCGGCTCCGGCAATGGGGGCGGCATTGGCGGGGCTTCAGCGGGCTCCTGAAGCGGGCTGAGCGGCGGCGCGACCACCGGCGCGGCCGCGATCGGCCGGGCCCCCTCGAGCTTGGCCAGCCGTGCCTGCACCTCGGCCAATCGGTCGGAGGTCCGGCGCGCGAAGGCGAGCGCCGCGAACGCCACCAGCAGGGCGATCCAATCGAGGGGCCAATCGAACATCACGCGGGAATCCTGAAATCGATGCCGCCGGGAGGCGTCACGGGTGGAGGGAAGCTGCGAGCCCTTGCGGACCCCGGCGAATCGGCCAACCGCTCCGGCGGGCCGCACGATGGCCGTCGTTCCCTCTGTGTCAAACCGTGGAACATAAGTTCAAAGCGCACCGGTACGCGGCTACGCAGCGCCGCAACTCAGTCCAGATCAATCCGGAATGGCGCGCTGTCGACCATCATGGCGCCGGGCCCGATCGCGTCCAGCGCGCGCACCATGCGCCCCTGGCGGCCCAGTGCCCTGTCGGCCAGGCTGACGATCAGCCGGTTCGGCGAGGCGATCGGCGAGGCCTGGCGGATCGCCCAGGCGATATCGAGCTCGTCGCGATTGGGGTTGAGCGCGCAGGCCGCGGCGAAGGCGCTCGCGGTGGAGCGGCTGATGCCGGCATAGCAGTGGATCACCAGTGGCGCCGCACGATCCCAGCCGCGCACGAACTGCAGCACCTGGGCGACGTGATCCTCGCTCGGCGCCATGAAGCCAGGAAGCTGCTCGGTGATGTCGTCGACCGAGACCCGCAGATGGTTCTCGGGGCGGATCGTCTCCGGTCGCCGCACCTGCTCGACATTGGCCATGATGGTCAGCACGTGGCTGGCGCCGGTCAGGCGCACGGTCTCGGGCAGGGCGGCGAGTGAGCAGACGTGGATCATGGCGAGCCTTTGAACGCCCGATTATACGAATGGGGGCACAAGGGCAAAAGCGCGTTTTGGATGTCAGCCGTCGGGCTGGCGCATGTGTGCGCCGACGGCCCTCAGCGCGTGTTCTTGAGCTGCCGCAACTCCTGGCGGACCAGATGGGCCTTGCCCTCGATCTCCGCGTTGAGCCGCTCGAGATGATCGAGCACCCGCTCACGGTTCTGGGGGGCGATCTCGACCGGTTTCTCGGACCAGGGACGGCGCACGAACAGGGCCACGATGGCGACGGCCAAGGCGGTCAGGAGCGGAAAGCTCAGGGCAACGAACTGGTGCGTGGTCATCGAAGACCTCCCAGGATCCACTGACCGAGCAAATGTATGAGCACTCCGGTGATAATGCAAACGACCCCCGACCCGTAGATCAGGCCCGCGGGGGTGCTGGGCGGCAGCACCCCATAGACGAACTGGGCAAGCGGCACGAACGTCCCGGCAGTGACGATGGCCGTCGCCAGCGTGTTGACCCAGTTGGCGGCCAGCTTCAGCCGTTCGTTGCGGCGCTCGTCCGGCGTCAGCGGCATCTCAGCACGCCCCCAGCACCGCGTTGAAGCGGGTCAGGAACTGCTTCTCGGCCTTGGCCGCGCTCCAGGGCGTCAGATAATCCGTCACGGTGGCGTCCGGCAGGCCGGGGTCGCGACCGAACAGCTTCTTCGCCTCGCTTTCCGAGAAGCCGGCCAGCCGGGTCGCCTCCAGAAAGGCGGCGCCGCGGTCGGCCGCCTTGATCTGGCGCTCGATCTCCGGAGCAATCTCCGCCGGCAGCCCGAAGCGGATGTGGATCGCCCCGAGCAGCCGCTTCTCGACTGATTTGTAGCCGTCGCCGAGCACCGCCTTGAACGGCGAGATCATGTCGCCGATGACGTATTCCGGTGCATCGTGCAGCAGCGCGGCGAGCCGCAGCTTCGCATCGATGTTCGGCTTGCGCGCGCGCATCACCGTCTCGACCAGCAGCGTGTGCTGCGCGACCGAGAAGATGTGCGCGCCGGTGGTCTGGCCATTCCAGCGCGCGACACGCGCGAGCCCATGGGCGATGTCGGCGATCTCGACATCGAGCGGCGAGGGATCGATGAGGTTGAGCCGCCGGCCGGACAGCATGCGCTGCCAGACGCGGTCGTGCCCGCTCGGGGCCTTGTCAGTCGTCATTTGGGAGGCTTGAGGCGCGGGGCGCGGCGCTTGCCGCTGCAGGTCTCGTGGCAGAAGCAGGTGACGAGATGGTCGTTGACCATGCCGGTCGCCTGCATGAAGGCATAGACGATCGTGGGACCGACGAACTTGAAGCCGCGCGAGGCCAGCTCTTTCGAGATCTTGATCGACAGCGGCGTCGAGGCCGGCACGCTCGCGGTGGTCTTGAACTGGTTGACCTTGGGCGCGCCGTCCATGAAGTCCCACAGCAGCTTGGAGAAGCCGGGACCCTTGTCCTGGATGTCGAGCCAGGATTTCGCGCTGAGAATCGTCCCTTCGATCTTGGCGCGGTTGCGCACGATGCCGGCATCGTTCATCAGCGCGTGGATCTTCTTGTCGCCGTAGCGCGCGATCTTCTCCGGCTGGAAATCATCGAAGGCGCGGCGGAAATTGTCACGCTTGCGCAGGATCGTGATCCACGACAGCCCGGCCTGGAAGCCGTCGAGGATCAGCTTCTCGAACAGCGCGCGGTCGTCGTATTCCGGCACGCCCCACTCGGTGTCGTGATAGGCGACATAGAGCGGATCGCTGCCCGGCCAGGGGCAGCGCGTCAGGCCATCGGGATGGACGACAGCAGCGCGACCCATGAGACCGGCTCAGGCGACCGTCTGTTTCGGCGCGCCCTGCAGCGCGTCGGGATCAGCGATGCGCAGAACGAGGCCGCCGGCGGTGAGCGGCGTTCCCGCCTCCAACGCCTCGGCGGCGCGGTCGATGCGCAGCAGCGCCATGCCCTTCTGCGCGGCGGCCGAGCCCATGGTGCCCACCGTCTTGTCGCCGGCCAGAATCGGCGTGCCCGGCTCGGGACTCGGCCCGTCGAGCAGCACCTTCGCCGCGCGCGTGCGCGTGGTGCCGCGATGATGCATGCGGCTCACGACCTCCTGGCCGACATAGCAGCCCTTGCCGACGTCGACGCCGTGCAGCCGGTCCATGTTGGTCTCGTGCGGGAAGGCGTCGCCATACATGAAGTCGAGCCCGCCGCGCGGCACGCTGCAGTCGATACGATGCGCCTCATAGGCGTCGGAATCGACGATCTCGGCGCTGAGCCGTGCGGCGATCTCCGCCAGCGCCTCCTGCGGCGCAATGACGCGCGCACCGAGGCGCTCATGACGCGGATCGGCGAAGCTCGGCTCCGGCGTGGCGCCGATGGCGCCATCCCAGACCGCGATCACGCCGAGCTCTCCGGAGCGATTGCTGACCGCGACCTTGGCCCTGAGCTTGTAGAGGTTGAGCTTGTCGGTGAGCGCCTGCGCCAGCGCGCGCGGACAGTCGAGCAGGAAGCGCTCGCCGGCATCCGTCGCCGGCACCTGCGCCACCAGGAAATCAACGATGATCTTGCCTTGCGGCGTCAGCAGCGCGCCGAACCGGGCCTCGCCGGGCGTGAGCTTGGTGACGTCGGTGGTGAAGAGACCGTTGAGGAACTTGCGTGCATCGTCGCCGCTGACCTGGACCACGCCCCGGTCGTCGAGAAACGTCGCCTTCATCCGAAAAACCTCTTGCGACAGGCCGCACTGAAACGTAAGCCGCCCTGGCATAAACCACAAGGCTGAAACGCCGCCGCGCGGTGGCTTCATTCTAAAGATCGAGACTCGCGTGCCGCCGGAGGCCGGCAAATGGGCAGGCGCGCAGCATGATCGATCTGTCTTGGG
Organism: Bradyrhizobium sp. SZCCHNS3052; assembly: GCF_032484495.1. Classification (NCBI taxonomy): domain Bacteria; kingdom Pseudomonadati; phylum Pseudomonadota; class Alphaproteobacteria; order Hyphomicrobiales; family Nitrobacteraceae; genus Bradyrhizobium; species Bradyrhizobium sp. SZCCHNS3052. The sequence continues at coordinate 259,716 of NZ_JAUETB010000007.1, forward strand.
GTGATCAGGAGAATGAAATCCTATGAGGGCTTCATGTACCAGCGCTTCGACGTCATTCTGAAATCCGGCACCGTGGTCAATCAGGACGGCGAGGGCGTCCGCGACATCGGCGTGTCAGATGGACGCATCGTCGAGATCGGCGATCTCGGCGCCGCCTCGGCCGCCGAGATCATCGACTGCAAGGGCCTGCACGTGCTGCCCGGCGTGATCGACACCCAGGTGCATTTCCGCGAGCCTGGTCTCACTCACAAGGAAGACCTCGAAACCGGCTCGCGCAGCGCCGTGATGGGCGGCGTCACCGCCGTGTTCGAGATGCCCAACACCAATCCGCTGACGGTGACCGAGGAGGCGTTCACCGCCAAGGTCGCTGCCGGCCGCCATCGCATGCATTGCGATTTCGCCTTCTTCATCGGCGGCACCCGCGAGAATGTCGAGCAGCTCCCGGTGCTGGAGCGCGCCGAGGGCTGCGCCGGCGTCAAGGTGTTCGTCGGCTCGTCCACCGGCTCGCTGCTGGTCGAGGACGACGACAGCCTGCGCCGCATCTTCCAGGTGATCCGCCGCCGTGCCGCGTTCCACGCCGAGGACGAGTACCGCCTCAACGAGCGCAAGGACCTGCGCGTCGAGAACGATCCGCGCTCACACCCGGTGTGGCGCGACGAGGAGGCGGCGCTGCGCGCCACGCAACGTCTCGTGACCCTCGCGCACGAGACCGGCAAGCGCATCCACGTGCTGCACATCTCCACCAAGGAGGAGATCGTGTATCTGCGCGACCACAAGGACGTCGCCACCGTCGAGGCCACGCCGCATCATCTCACCTTGGCGGCGCCGGAGTGCTACGAGCGGCTCGGCACCTACGCGCAGATGAATCCGCCGGTGCGATCAGCCGATCATCGCGACGTGATCTGGTGGGGCGTCCACCAGGGCATCGTCGACATCTTAGGCTCCGACCACGCGCCGCACACCGCCGAGGAGAAGGCCAAGACCTATCCGGCCTCGCCCTCCGGCATGACTGGCGTGCAGACCTTGGTGCCGATCATGCTCGACCACGTCAATGCCGGCCGGCTGTCGCTGCAACGTTTCGTCGACCTCACCAGCGCCGGCCCCGCCCGTATCTACAACATCGCCCGCAAGGGCCGCATCGCCGCCGGCTACGACGCCGATCTCACGGTGGTCGATCTCAAGCGCAGCGAGACCATCACCCACGATTGGGTCGCCTCGAAAGCCGGCTGGACGCCCTATGATGGTCTGCGCGTCACCGGCTGGCCGGTCGGCACCTTCGTCCGCGGCCGGCGCGTGATGTGGCAGGGCGAGCTGCTGACGCCGGCGACCGGCGAGCCGGTGCGGTTCATGGAGACGCTGCGTCCGTAACGGCGCTGCGCGTTAGTTTGCTCCGTCATTGCGAGCGCAGCGACGCAATCCAGAGTCCTTAGCGCGGCCCTGGATTGCTTCGTCGCTCTGCTCCTCGCAATGACGCGGAGCGGACATCACGGCCTGGCCGTCGTTCACGTGAACAGCTTGTCGATGTCGTCCTGGGAAATCGCCACGCCCGGCCGTTTCGGACCCTCCAGCAAGTCCGGGACGCTCGAGGGCGCAGCAAGCTCGGCGGCCACCCGCGCCAGCTCCTCTTTTCCCCAGATGCGGACGAGCTTGTTGATGTGGTCCTCCATGAACTTCAGCGACTTGACCACCCGCGTGATCCGCTGCCCGGTGAGGTCCTGGAACGCGCAAGCCTCGAACACCTTGTTCGTGCTGTCGACGATCTCGTCGCAGACCGCTATGGTCTTCGGGTCCTTGACGCCCTGCAGCTTCCCGACGCTGGCGCTGATCGCCTCCATGCTTTCGAGGATCGCGTTCCCGGCTACTTCCGTATTTTCCACGATCGCGTCGAGGGTGTCGGTCATCGACGCAAAACTGCCCTTGCCGTCGCCTTGAAGAGCGGCGAGTTCGCGCCGCATGCTGCTGATCTGGCCGAACATCTCGACCAGGTACGTCTTCAGCAATCTCTCTTCTTCCGGCGCGATCGTCAGAAATCCCCGACTTCTCTTTAGCGTTTCCTTACCAACTCTTCACGCGGCAGTTGCACCCCCCGGCCTGCTCTTCTGTGAAGGCATTTCGGATTCGGTTCGGCCGTTGCCGGCTCGCAACGCGGCTCGAAGAGGTACCGTAGTCAGCCAGATGAAGAATAGCTGCCCATTTTTGCCCGCTTTCGTTAAGGGCGCATGTTCATTCCCGTCAAAGGCCCTCAAATGGTGAAGGGTTTCTGACGGGACCTCGCTGCCGCGGCTGCCGTGTGGCAGTTCCCGGTCCGCCGCTGCTTGACCCCCCCCGGGCTCTCTACCCGACCGCAATGGCGGTCCACAGTCAGGCGCACGGCCCCGGCGCGCCGCTGACGAAGCCGGATATTTCGACTATCCTGCCCAGCGGACCATCAAGGCGGGGCAGAACAGGGTCCAGGAGGGGACGTCGATGAGCACAGTCAGAAGCGCGCTGGCCCAGAAGAGTGCCGCCGTGATCCATGTTCATTCCGGCGACATGGTCGTCGAAGCCTTGCGGCAGATGCGCGACAATCGGGTGCGCTCGGTGCTGGTCATCGACGGCGGCGTGCTGGTCGGCATCATCACCCAGGGCGACTGCGCCATCAAGGTGCTGCTGCCCGGGCTCGATGCGAAGCAGACGCCGGTGAGCCAGGTGATGACGGCCAACCCGGTGACGGTCAAGCCGGACCACAAGCTGGACAGCTGCATGGCGATGATGTCGCAGCGCGGCTTTCGCCATCTGCCGGTGCTGGACGCGGGCAAGGTCGTAGGCGTGATCTCGATCGGCGACGTCGTCAAGAACATCATCCGGGATCTGGAGCACGACGTGGACGACCTGATGGGCTACATCATGAAGGACGGCCCCGGAGGCTGACGGACGAACGTGGTGCCGTCGCCCTCCGCCTATGTCTGCCTGTGACCCCTGGCGGACTTGCGCGTGGCTCGCCGAACGCTCTTCACGATCCGCTTGGACGGCGGATCTTGGTTCTCGGATTTCTGCCCGCAATTCTGTCTTACAGGCGCTGATTCCGGGCAGGCAGACCAGGCGCTATGTTGGCGCGAGAAATGGCTTTCCCTTCGACCGATGTGAAAACTCTCGGTCGATGTCGCCTTTCAATCGCATGCTACTATTTTCGATGCCATACAGTCGCCGTTCGGATACCACCTAATGCACTGGTAACATTTTTTCGTCGACCCTGGGCAACCAACTACGCCCCCGTTGTTGGTGTTGCACGATCCAGTCGGCGGACAAACTGACTCGGTGAGAATGCACCGTCCATTGTTGTCACGCTCAACACATTCAATATGGCAGGCCTTCTTTTTGGCCGCCATGACAGGCGAGGAGCCGAGACCCGCGGCGATCGAAAGAGCGGCGACCGAAAACACAATTCGCAGGATCAATCGCATACTACCCTCCTACACGTGTCTGGTTACTATAAAGAGATTGTCAAATTGCCTCTTTGATATGGCGCAACTTATGCGCGATCATCATCCTGCGCCTAATCATAACCTGCGATGAGGAGCAATGCGCACGGACGCCAGAAATTAAAGGCGCACGAGTATGTACAGTATCGGTATTTCCAACGTACCGGCACATGCTCCCCACAGGTTCATGAACGATTTGCCCTTCCAGGCGACCGCACGTCAGGTCCTGGCCCGGTCCGGACCTTCCGGTCCGCATCCGCGATGTCGGCTTCCCGGCCTCGACCGGACAGACATTCCTTCACACCCGCCGAGTTCAGGAAGCGTTCTGGCATCGCTAGTCTGTTTCCGTGCGCCGGGGCGACACTGCCTTAGCGAAGGCCGCCGCCAAAATTTGAATTGGTGGGCGTCCTGATTTGTTAACGACCGCTGCTATGACATCACTAAGGCTGGTTTCGAGGTGATCGCCATGAGCATTTTGGTGAAGACGTTTTGCTGGATCGTGGCCTTGTCCGCTTGGTGCGGAGCAATGTGGAGCAATTTTCGCGCCGGCCAGCAACTACGCGCAGCGGGCTATAGCGTTTGGACCTTCAGTGCGAGAGCCCGTTTCAATGCCTGGAAGGGAGCAAACATTGTGCTCTTCCTGAGTTGTTTCGCAATATTTGCTGCGGCAGTTTTGGTACTAATTTCGATACAATAGGCCAGCAGTCCCCTCCTCGAATGTCCTGTTGGCCCATCTCGGACCTTCCGATCGGCCCCGGCTGACGTTGGCTGCTGGGGCTCAACCGGAAGTAAGCGCCCGCAGCAGCTTAGGGCAGCTTTTGACCTCGGACATTGAGCTTTGACCTGTTGATCTGGGTCAACACGAAGATCGATTTTATTGGAATTAATTGTTTTAAACGAAGGAGGCGAAAATGAAGCTCTCATTCGCAATAGCGATTACGTTGCTGATAACTGGGTTCGTAGCCGCGAGCACCGAGAAAGCCAGCGCTGTGGTGTACTGCACATACGTTGGCTATCCAGCCAATTGCGTCGTACGGCCGGGCGTAGTGCTGAGGCCGCGACCCGTTGCACGACAAGCGGTGGTGGGGGTGGGCACTGTGAATCGCGGCGGTCCGGTCAATCGCGCTGGCAGACGTTGACCCGTCAATTTGCGAGATTTGTAGCCTCGCCCGAAAGCCCAAGATCGGATTTCCCAAGATCGGATTTCCGCAGAGCTGGTTGTAAACTCAACATCTTTCAAGGCGGGCCGCATCATGAAATTAGTGACATCAGTGATTTCTGCGCTGTCTTTCGTGGCGCTCTCGGCAATTCCGCTCAACGCTCAGCAATACAAAATGCAAACGCCGATACCGCCGGGCGTTGCAATCCCGGACAAGGTAGAGACCCGCCTTGGGACGCTGAACTTCTTCGACGGCTTTCCCGACGATGCGACCGTTGAAAGGCTCTACGACAATCTGGACTTTCAACACGCCGTCCAAGCTTACCTGTTGGCCTTAGCTCCAGTGAACCAATTGGCAAATCGAAAGGGAATGGCGGAGCTGGGTCCATTCAATCTGACGGTGCCGATCTTCGAGGATAGGATGGACTCGAAGTCGCTTTTTCTCACGCCGAACAACAACACGCCGTACACTTGGTTTTGGCTCGACCTGCGTGACGGGCCTCTGGTGCTCGAAGTGCCACCCAATGTGCTCGGCCTCATCAACGACATGTGGTATAATTTTGTCACTGATGTTGGACTCGTCGGTCCGGACAAGGGTCAGGGCGGCAAGTACCTGATCTTGCCGCCCGGCTACAACGGCGAGGTGCCGACCGGCTACTTTGTCGTGAAGCCGGCGACGTTCAGCGTCTGGGTTCCGTGGCGCTCGTTCTTGGTCAACGGCGATCCGAAGCCCGGCGTCGACGCGGTCGAAGAGCACACGAAAATCTATCACCTGAAAGATGCTGCGAATCCGCCGAAACTCAATTTCGTGCATGTTTCCGGCAAAGCATTTAGCACGCTGGCTCCGGGAGATTATCCCTTCTGGGAGTATCTGAATCAGGTTGTGCAGGAGGAGCCGACCGATACAGTCGACCCGGTCACACTCGGCCTCTACGCATCGGTCGGCATCCGCAAGGGTAAGCCCTTCGCGCCCGATACACGGATGAAAAAAATTCTGACCGAAGCCGCCTTGGTAGGTGACGCCACCGCGCGTGCAATCAATGGCCGGTTGCGGATCAAGGAGAGCTACTATTATCCCAACAGCGCATGGCGCACGGGTTTCTTCGGCGGCTACAAGTTCGAGGAAAACGGCGCGCGTATTCTCGATGCCTACTCGGCATTCTTCTTCTACGCGACCGGCGTGACACCGGCGATGGATTCCAAGTCGGTTGGCGAGGGATCGCAATATATGGCCGCGTTCGTAGATAGCCAAAACAAGCCGCTCGATGGCGGAAAGAACTACAAGCTGCACCTGCCACCAAATATCCCGGTCAAGCAATTTTGGTCGGTCATCCTCTACGACAATCAGACCCGCTCCATGCTGCAGACCGACCAGCGTTGGCCAGCCGCAACCAGCCAGAACCCGAAACTCTTGCCGAACGCGGACGGGTCAGTGGACATCTATTTCGGGCCCAAGGCGCCGGCTGGGAAGGAGAACAACTGGGTGCAGACCATCCCCGGCAAAGGATGGAACACGCTCCTGCGCCTCTACGGCCCGCTTCAGCCGTGGTTCGACAAAACTTGGCGTCCCGGCGAGATTGAGCCGATATAGCAAGAAGGAGGTCCGAGCTCGCCTCTTCATTTCCGCTTATGGCCCCGAAGCGGTCATTGCGGATGCCCCGGTAGCTCCTGCCGAATACCTGCGAAACATTCCAGCCCCAGGGACAAGTCGAGGTCCACAAGCCGCGCGAGGGTCCCGGTAGGTAATTCATCCGCGAGAAAACCATCCATGAATTGGATGACGATACTTGCCTTTCCGCCGGCTGATTTGACGTCACCAAAGAAGGTTTTGTGAGCCTGCAGCTTATCGATCAGCCTCGATACTTCAGACGCAAACCATTGATCTTCAATGACATGTTCCGTGCTATGTCGCCATCGCGTGTCAGCATAAGTCCCGGAAAGAGGCGTGCCCTTTGGTGTTCTTCGAAGAGCACCGACGCAGTGAGCGACGTCAGCCTCCATTCCAAGGGCTTTACTGATTTCTTCCGGAGTCAAAGTTGGATGCACAATGAATAGTCCCAGAAAGAATCGGTAGTTTGGGAGGTTGGATGATTGGTCGGCCACGGCAAGCTCCACGGGCAGTGCGGCCTGCATAGTCGTATGTAGCTGGAAGTGTCAATTTCCGCTTCGGCCCATAACGGATCTGGTCGCCGGCTTCGCGTGAAGGTCTGCTTCTGATGCTCAACCGGAAGCAGGGGCCCGGGAACAGCGCTCCGATTCGGCTGTATTTTGCTGTCTTCTTAGGGTTGAGGAAACCGGTTCGCGCTATTCGCCTGTGACCTTCAAGACGGTACGGTTGGCCCCAAGGATAATGTCCGGTGTACTTCATCGCGTTTATGATCGTGGTCGTCTTGACTGCCGTGGTGTCGCTTCGCCGATCCATGACTCTATCACGGAACGCTCGGGGGGCTGGCCCGGCCCAGCGGCTGGCAGCGCGGCGGCGGGCGCTTTGGCCTGTATTCTGCGCGGCAATTTTTGAGCTTGGGCTGATTGGACTTAGTCATGTTCAAGACAACCAGGAACTTGGTCCCTCCGCGACGATCCATCTCATGGCGCTTACGGCCGCTTTTATCGGCGGCTGGTTTCTTGGCGTCATTGGCGGACTAGATTGGGACTGAAGCGCCGCAAGAAACGCAAAGCAAAAAAGCCCGTCGGGCGAATCAGTCGCGCGATCTGGTCTGCAACGCCGTCGTTCGCGCTCGCCGCAACTACACGAAACGCCTGTGCCGAAACGGCAATTTTGCGCATTGTCTCAACGTGATCGCGCCCGCAGCATCTTCCGGGCGAAAGATTTAACTTTCGTTTTTCCAGAATACGTGTCTATCCTCCACCCATCCCGCCTCAACGAGAGGGGCGTACGCGCGGTCGTCACGAGACGCGAGGCGGGCAGGCGGTGGACGTGTCGGGTTGCAGCGTGGCTTTGGCTGCGCGGACGAACAATCCCGATGCGGACGTGAAGTCGCGTGGTCCTGGCCTCCCGATGCCGAGGTCAAGCCTGAGCGTGATGCGAGAGCATCGGCGCAGGCGATGGGGGCAATCAAGCCGGTCCCCAGGGAGAGCGCGAAAGAAGCGTTAAAACCATCGCGCAGGGAAGGCTGGGCTCATCCGGCTGCACCTGTGGTTCCTGCCCCGTGCACTTTTGTTCGCACGGGGGCCATGGGCGTCAGCCGACGCCCAGCCTTCCCTGCGCCCTCGATTGTCGCGAGGGCCGAACGTCGGTCATCGCTCGGACGCATCGCGCCGCGAGGACGATGAGGCGTGTCTCGATGCTGTTTGAGATGTGGAGACGGATCTCGGCCCCGATGGGCGCTCTCCGTTTTGGCTCCGTCATTGCGCTCGCAATGACGCGGAGTTTGTCGACGTAGTTGTCGTAGCCTGGACGAGCGCAGCGATATCCGGGTTCAACGAGGCTGCGGATGGGACCCCGGATGTCGCTGCGCGCATCCGGGCTACGCGCGAGGAGCGGGAGACCCTACTGCGTCGCGCGCGACAGCGAGAACTCGCCGTTGCGGACGCGCTCCGGCAGGCCCTCGACGAAGGTCGCCACCGCGTCCTCGCCATAGGTGGTGACGAGTTCGGCCAGCGCCGCGAACAGGCTGGCCTGCGCCAGGCAGTCGCCGTCGACGCCGTCATGGCGCGCTTCCGCCCAGGCTTCGTTGAGGTAGCTGAGCGCGGCCTGCTTCTGCTCGTGGTCGGGCAGGACGGCGGGGAGGGCGCTGAAGGTGACGGGAAAGCTCATTGAATTCAGTCTGGCGGGGCCGCGAGGCGCGTTGAATTCCGAACGCGGACGCGCCGGACCAGTGAGGTTTACCACGCAGGCGGCGGACGCCTAGGCCAGTTCTTTAGGAAAGGTTAACAAGGTTAACGCAAACGTGGATAACGCCCGCGCGCCGTCAACCATGGGCCATCAGTTGGCGTAGCGCGCCGTGAGGTCGCGCGAGATCTTCGAGCCCTCGTCGATGTAGCGGCGGATCGCCACCATCGCCGCCGGCGTGCAGGTCCGGTAGGTCTGCTGAAAGCCGTTATAGCCGCGGTTGAAGCCGGCGATCATCCGGGCGCGGCGTTCGCCCGACGGCGTCTCGGCATCGATCAGAGCCTGCATCTGGTTGCGCCATTTGGCGCCTTCATTGCTGCCGCAGATGCCGCGGAGGTAATGCAGGGTTCCGAGGATCTCGGCCAGCCGCTGCAGATCGCCATCGAACGGCGCGGCCGCATCCTGCGCGCGCGCGGGCACGATGGCGCAGGCGGAAACGAGCATGAGGGCGGCCAGGAGGCGCTTGGGGATCATGGGGAACACCGACGTCATATGCCTTTGCCGGACGGCGGACGCAAGGCGCCTACACCAGGGTCCGTGCGGCGGCGATGATCTCCGGCAGTCCGTCAGTCAGCGTGAGGCCCTCGAGCGCATCGGGGAGGCGCCACTGAAAGTCGTCCAGTTCCGGGTTGAGGCGGGGCTCTCCGGCCTGCCAGCGGGCCGCAAAGGGAAGGATCACATAGTGGCCGCCGCCGCCCTGGGCCGGCAGGACCTCGCGCCAGCCGGCCAGCCCGACAATTGCGATCGAGAGTGCGGCTTCCTCCATGACCTCGCGCGCGACGGCCTCGTGCAGGGTCTCGCCGAGCTCCACCCGGCCGCCGGGCAGCGTGTAGACGCCCTTGGCGGGGGAACGCGCCCGGCGCACCAGCAGGAGCTTGCCGTCGCGGAAGATGGCGGCGCTGACGGCGAGCTGGGGGTGGCGGGGCGGCGTCGGGGCGGTCATGCCAATGGCTCCAGGCGTGGTCTGCACCGTAGCGTGAAGACAACCGGGCCGGTAGCCCGTGCTGCTCAGAAGCTTGCCATGATGGCATCGACGGTGTCGACCTCGTCGACCGGGTCAGGGTCGACCTCGATGTCGCCATTGATGATGCCGCCGGCCTGCGTCACCAGCGGCTTGACCCACGCCGCAGCCTGCTCGGCGAGCTTGGCCTTGGTGGCGTCCTGCTTGGCTGCGCGCATCGCGCTGCCGACCGCGAGCAGGATGTCGGTCATGGTCTTCGTGAGATGATCGAACTTGTCGCGAATCGCCGGGTCGGCCTGCTCATAGGCCTCGATGACGAGATCGCGGGCCTTGAAATTGGTGTGCGTGAAATGTTCTGGATAGGTCAGCGGCGACCACGCCAGAAAATCCTCGGCGCATTCCGGAATATCGGGAATCATTTCGAGCAGCATCACGGCTTCGTTGAAATGATTCAGATAGTCGGTGGCGAGCCCGGTGCGCGGATTGATGTTGGCGGCGCGCAGCATCGCGGCCCGCGCCGGGTCAATGGCGCTGCCCGCCGGTCGTTGGGTCGTGCGATCGGTAGGCACGGAATGGGTCGCCGCTGCGGTCATCCGCTGCAGTGTTGGCAACCCAAGTTAAAAGGTGCTGAACACACGACGATTTGAGTGAGATTATGTGTGGACGCTTCGTGATCACTTCACCACCCGCGGCTCTCAGGCAGATTTTCGGCTACGAGGAACAGCCGAACTTTCCGCCGCGGCACAATATTGCTCCGACCCAGCCGATTCCCGTAGTTCTTCTGGATCAGGACATCAGGCATTTTCGGCTCATGCGCTGGGGATTCATTCCGGCCTGGGTCAAGGATCCCCGTAATTTCACGCTGCTGATCAATGCGCGTTCGGAGACCGTACGCGAGAAGCCGGCGTTCAAGAATGCGATCCGGCGGCGCCGCGTGCTGGTGCCCGCTGATGGATATTACGAGTGGCAGGTGATCGATGGTCGCAAGCGGCCGTTCTTCATCCACCGCAGTGACGGCGCGCCGCTCGGCTTCGCGGCCCTCGCCGAGACCTGGTGCGGGCCGAACGGCGAGGAGGTCGATACGGTGGCGATCGTCACCGCGGCTGCGAGCCGCGACCTCGCCACGCTGCATCATCGTGTTCCCGTGACGATCAGGCCGGATGATTTCGCGCTGTGGCTCGACTGCCGTTCCGATGATCCTGACGAGGCCATGAGGCTGCTGGTCGCGCCTCGCGAGGGCGAGTTCGCGTGGTACGAGGTGTCCACGCGCGTCAACACGGTGGCCAACGACGACGAGCAGCTGCTGCTGCCGATGACCGCGGAGCTGCGTGCCGCCGAGGACGCGCAGCGCAAGCCGGCGAAGAAGGTTGCATCCCGCAAAGTTTCGCCCGCGCCTGCGGATGACGGGCAGGGGAGTTTGTTCTGAGGCGGGATATCTCGACAGAGAAGATCGTCAGTACCGCGAAAGCGGGGATCCAGTACGCCGGGGCCTCTCGCGCCGAAACGGCTGCCGGTGGAATACTGGGTCCCCCGCCTTCGCGGAGGACGACAGAGGAGCAAGACCCGCGACCGAGCGTTGGCCGCGCTCAGGCAAAGATCCTCAGCGCGGCGTGCTGCAGCAGCATGATGGTCTTGGCGTCCTGGATGCGGCCGTCGGCGATCATCGCCAGCGCGTCGTCGATCGAGAGTTCCAGCACCTCGATCTCCTCGCCCTCTTGCGCGAGCCCGCCGCCGGCGCTGACGCGCATGTGAGGCTCGTATTCGGCGACGAAGAAATGGATCTTCTCGGTGACGACGCCCGGGCTCATGAACGCCTCGAACACGAACTTGACGTCGTGCAGCCGGAAGCCGGTCTCCTCCTCGGCCTCGAGGCGGATGCGCTCCTCCGGCGAGGCGTCGTCGAGCAGGCCGGCCGCCGCCTCGATCAGCAGATCGTCATGGCCGTTGACGAACGCGGGATAGCGGAACTGCTTGACCAGGATGACGCTGCGCTGGGCGAGGTTGTAGGGCAGGATCGCCGCCGCATTGCCGCGGTCGAACACGTCGCGGCTCTGCATCTGCCACGTGCCGTCGTCGCGCCGCCACTCGAACTTCGTCGAGGTCAGCGTGCCGTAATGGTCGGAGAGCACGCGCGTCTCGTGGACGCGGATGCGGTCGGAGATGCTCATCGCTCGCCTCTATTTCATGCCGGGCGTCGGCGGGCGCCCGTCGAGCCATTTCGAGAACACGACGCTGTCCTGCACAGCATAGTCGAGCGCGTGGTAGAATTCCTGCACCTTGGTGTTGTCGCCGCGCACCATCAGCATCAGCTTGGCGATGCCGCGCGCTCGCAGCCAGTCTTCGGCGGCGGCCATGATGCCGCGGCCATGGTCGCGGCCGCGATGCTCCGGATCGACGCTGACATAGTAGACCCAGCCGCGATGGCCGTCATGGCCCACCATGACGGAGGCTGCGATGGCGCCGCCGCTGCGGCCGACCAGCACGGTGGAGCTGTCGCCGCGGCGGGCGAGCGCGATGTCGGCGGCCGGATCGTTCCAGGGCCGCGTCAGGCCGCAGCGCTGCCACAGCGAAATGATCGCGGGCACGTCGGCATCGGTGATGTCGGAAATGGCGAGAGCGGGAGCAGAATCCATGGGAGCGTCGACAGCCTAGAGCACCTTGCCGGGATTCATGATCCCGAGCGGATCGAATTGTGCCTTGATCGCGCGCATCAGCGCGATGGCGGTCGGATCCTTGACGTCAGGCAGCTCGTCGCGCTTGAGCACGCCGATGCCGTGCTCGGCCGAGATCGAGCCGCCCATGCGCAGCACGATCTCGAACACGACCGCGTTGACCTCGTGCCAGCGCGCGAGATAGTCGGCGGTGTTGGCGCCGATCGGCTGGCTGACGTTGTAGTGGATGTTGCCGTCGCCGAGATGGCCGAACGGCACCGGACGCGCGCCGGGCATCAGCTTCACCACGGCGGCATTGGCCTCGGCAATGAAGGCGGGCACTGCGGCGACCGGCACCGAGATGTCGTGCTTGATCGAGCCGCCCTCCGGCTTCTGCGCCGCAGAGATGTCCTCGCGCAGTTTCCAGAACGCCATGCGCTGGGCGAGGCTGTCGGCGATCGTGGCGTCGTCGACGATGCCGTCTTCGAGGCCCTGCTCCAGGATGGTCTCGAGCGTGGCGCGGGCATCGTCGCGCGACGACGACAGCTCCATCAGCACGAACCAGGGATGCTGGCCCGCGAGCGGCGCGCGGTTGCCGGCGGCGTGGCGGATCGAGAAATCGAGCGCGATCGCGGCGATCAGCTCGAAGCTCGTGAGATTGCCGGCCGCCTCGCGCTGCGCGATCGCCAGCAGCTTGAGCGCGTCCTCCGGCGACTTGAGGCCGACGAAGGCGGTCTCGATCGCGCGCGGTTTCGGGAACAGCTTCAGGCTCGCCGCGGTGATGATGCCGAGCGTGCCCTCGGCGCCGATGAACAGGTTGCGCAGGTCGTAGCCGGTGTTGTCTTTCTTGAGCTTGGACAGCGCATTGAGCACCCGCCCGTCGGCCAGCACCACCTCGACCCCCAACGCCATCTCACGCGCCACGCCATAGGCGAGCGCGGCGGTGCCGCCGGCGTTGGTCGAGAGATTGCCGCCGATGGTGCAAGTGCCCTCGGCGCCGAGCGACAGCGGAAACAGGCGGTCGACCTCGGCGGCCTTCTGCTGCGCCACCTGCAGCACGACGCCGGCCTCGGCGATCATCGTGTTGGAAGCGGTGTCGACGTCGCGGATCTTGTCCATGCGCCTGAGCGACACCACCACCTCGCCATTGTGCGGCGTCTGGCCGCCGACGAGGCCGGTGTTGCCGCCCTGCGGCACCAGCGCGATGCGATGCTGGCTGGCAAGCTTGCAGATTGCGGCGACCTCGGCCGTCGAGCCTGGGCGCAGCACCAGCGGCGAGCGGCCGTGGAACAGGTTGCGCTCCTCGGTGACGTAAGGCGCGACGTCGGTCTCCGCGGTCAGCGCCTGGCGCTCGCCGACGATGGCGGCGAATTGCGCGATCAAATCGGGCGGCAGCGGCGGCAGGGCAGGCGGGCTAATGTTCATCGTTGGTCGCTTCCAGTGTTATCTCGGCGCGGCGGCGCGGCGCAGCCGGTCGTTGATGGCCTCGCCCAGTCCGTCGTTCGGGATTGGCATCACCGCGATGCTGTGCGCTCCCTTGGCATCGAGGCTGCGAAGATAGCCGAAAAGATGCGTCGCCGCCTCTGCCGGATCGCCAGAGGGCGACAGGTTCAGGATCGCGGCGGCCTCGTGGGCTCCGGGCAGGGTGGTGGGTCCGAAGGCGAGCAACGCCTCGCCGGGCGCGACCTCGCTGGCATCGAGGCGCACGCGGGCGCGCGGGGCATAGTGGGAGGCCAGCATACCCGGTGCCAGAGGCTGCTCGGACGTCTCGGTCTCTGCGGCGGGCCGCGCCAGCACACGGCCGAGCACGGCCTCGATCGCCTCGCTCGGAACTCCGCCCGGGCGCAGCAGCGTCGGCGCATCAAAGCAGCCGACGATGGTCGATTCGACTCCGACCTCGACCGGCCCGCCGTCCACGATGAGGTCGATTCGCCCGGTGAGATCGGCCGCGACATGCGCCGCCGTGGTCGGCGACACGTGGCCGGAGATGTTGGCGGAGGGCGCCACGACGGCGCCGCCGAACGCCGTGAGCAAAGCTTGTGCGGTCGGATGCGCCGGCACGCGGATCGCCACCGTATCGAGGCCGGCGGTGGCGAGGTCGGCGACGGGACAGCCGTCGCTCTGCGGCACCACGAGGGTCAGCGGTCCCGGCCAGAACGCAGCGGCCAGACGCTCGGCGGTGGCATTGAAGCGGCCGATGCGCTGCGCCGCTGCGATATCGGCGACATGGGCGATCAACGGATTGAAGGCGGGCCGGCCCTTGGCCTGATAGAGGCGTGCGATGGCCGCGGCATTGGCCGCATCGGCGCCGAGGCCGTAGACGGTCTCGGTCGGAAACGCGACCAGTCCGCCGCGCGCGAACGTCGCCGCGGCTTGCGCGATTCCAGCCGCGTCGGCGGGCAGGATCCTGGTCTCGATCGCTTGCATGTCTGGGGCGGGCATCGATGGTACGGGACGGCGGTGGCTTCCGCGCTCGGCTATAGCGGGCGCGGACGTCCGAATGAAGCGCGCAAATCGCCTGTCGCCTTGCGCTCGCGCCATGGCCGCCGGACAAAGCCCCACGGCCTCAAGCAGTTAACCCCTCCGTCGACGATCGACGATTTCGATGCGATTTCCTGCCTTGTGTCCTTGCGAAGACGGAAACCCGACGCTATAAGCCGGCTTCCCAAGTCGGAGCGTGGCTCAGCCCGGTAGAGCACTGCGTTCGGGACGCAGGGGTCGCAGGTTCGAATCCTGCCGCTCCGACCATTTTTTCCCAGAGTTTCTCTCCTGCGTACGATCTTCGATGGGGCTGGCCACCGTTTTGGCCACCGAAACATTGAAGCCCTTTTGACCGATCGCAACCGCCGCACCTTGCAGGTAGTCGGGGTGATGGTGGCCATAGGTGTCTTGCAAGATCTCCGGGGACATTCCTAGGAACCCGGCTGCTTCCCAGATTGATACGCCCCGCTGCATCAGCCAGGTCGCGGCGGTATGGCGCAAGGTATGCGGGGTGACTTTGCCGGGCAGGCCAGCCAGCCCGACGGCTCTGCTGAACCCCTTCTTTACCGATGCGACTGGCTTGCCGTTGAACTCGACGAAGCACGTGGCGATCAGCTTGCGATCTTTCCACCGCCGCAGGTGGGCGAGCAGCCGCGGGGGTATGGGCGCTGGAGTCTGGCGCTTCTTGGTTGCACGCTTCCCGATCGGCTTTCGGTAGAATATCCCGTGCTCAAGGTCGACGTAAGAGCGGTCCCGCTCCGTATACGGCGAGGCTGACGCAATAGCCCCAGCCCGAGTGCCAGTGTAAAGGCCGATCAGAATAAATCTGGCCACATGTCTCAGTGGCCGACGGTTCGTGCTGACCGGATCACCTTTCGACGCTCCTGAATGGATCGTCTGCTTCTCTCGATGCCGCCAGCAATGCCAAATAAGCGCCGCAGCTTCCTGTCGCGTAAGCCATCGGTCGCGCGGAACTCCCTTCGGCGGAAGTGACACGCGCACTAAGCCCCGGTGAAAGCCTTCTTTCGCATGATGGTTGATGGCAGCACGAAATGTCTCCAGGTCCCGGCGTGCACCACCGCGGTTGCCACGATGCCTGACATATGCGGCGCAGGTCTGGGCATTGACCGCGGACAGTCTCTTGCCGCCCCAGAATTCATTGAGGCGGTCAATCCTAGCTCCGATCTCGAACTGGTCGCTCGGTTCGCCAATATCGGTCAGATAGATCGACAGTACGTCAGCACAGTCGATATCCTCGATATCCTGCCGGCGGCGTTCGGGTTGATACTTTTCGGCGATGTAATCCGCTAGGGCCTGCTCTGCCTCTCGAGGCGGTTTCGTTTCAGTCGGGCTTGCAACGCATCCCGTGGCGATGTGGCGATCTCCATCTTTGATAATCCAGACCGCCTGGTGAACAAGTTTTCCGTCTCGGTATCGGGCCTTTCTCTTGTAGAGTCTGATCCCTTTGCTTGGACGCGACATAACTCCCTCATGGCCTTGATAGCTTCAAGGGTAGTATAGTCTCTATTCGCGATCCGTTCGAGAGTCAGTCGACCTCTAGCGCCTTCTCTTCGCAGGCCAGAAGCGGTCATAGATCCATCCGGGAAGGCTATTTTGGCGGCAACATCTAGACGTAGCGGCGCAGATGGGTCGATCGTGTCAGCCGTAGGCTGCATGACTCGTTTCGACATTAAGGGCCTCAATCTCGACAGCCGCGGCAGTCGTATGGATTCCAAGCGCAGTTCGTGGGACTTGTCCGGTCACAAGCGACCTACATCTATCATCGCCAGACTTCCCAAATCAGAGACGAACTTGCCAGGTCGAAGCTTGTCGCAGATTTTCGCGCGCAAAGGACGGGCAATTCTGACTAAGAGCCCCGAGAGGGGAAGCAGAACACCTATCCGATGCACGAAGAGGCGCGGCACCAGTCCGATCTCGAAGCAACCCGACTTACCGCAAATTGGTGCGTTCCTGGTGTCGCACCCCATCCGCCGGGCCTCCACTCACCCGCAACCGATTGTACACACGGGAAGCCCGGGGAATTGAACTTGCAACCAGATCGTTATGAGCGGCAGAAGATCAATCGGCTCCGTTGATCTTGCTGCGTTTTCATGCCGGATGGATCGCGTTCGTTGTGTTTTGTCCTCGTTGTTTCTGGTGCGAAACTGGTGCGGTGCCCGGGAAGGCCCAAGCAAGCCAGATCATTCTTGACTGCTGATTCTTAATCAGCGGGTCCTAGATCCGATGCTTCGCGACTCACTCTCCAGCGAGGTTACCCGTCAGCTCAAAAGAGGCTGTGTTGCGCCGGTGCGACCGGGTGTCATCTGCGCTTTAAATCCGCGCTTCACTATCGGGCTCTCAAGTAAAAGGCGAGCGACATGGCCGATATCACCCTCAACCAAGCCGTCGGAGACGAACGGCCGATCGAGCCGGCCGGACGGCCGAACCTGGACAAGGGCTTCAACCCACTGACCCTGATTTTCTTCCTCGGCATTCTTGCCGCGGGACTGCTGTTCGTGGCCTACAGCATCTATCTCGACGTCGACGCCACGGGCGTCAAGGTGACTACATACCTTCCTTATATGCTGCTGTTCGTCGCGCTGCTGATTGCGCTCGGCTTCGAATTCGTCAATGGCTTCCATGACACTGCCAAGGCGGTGGACGCTGTGATCTATACTCATTCGCTGCCGGCCGAGTTTGCCGTGACGTGGTCCGGCTTCTTCAACTTCCTCGGCGTGCTGCTCTCGATCGGCGCGGTGGCGTTCGGCATCGTCTCGCTGCTGCCGGTCGAGCTGATCCTCCAGGTCGGGTCGAGCGCCGGCTTCGCTATGGTGTTCGCGTTGCTGATCGCAGCCATCCTGTGGAATCTCGGTACCTGGTATTTTGGCCTGCCGGCCTCGTCCTCGCATACGCTGATCGGATCGATCATCGGCGTCGGCATCGCGAATGCGCTGCTGCGCGGCCGCGACGGCACCTCCGGGGTGGACTGGAGCAAGGCGATCGAAATCGGTTATGCGCTGCTGCTGTCGCCGCTGGTCGGCTTCATCTGCGCCGCGGCGCTTCTCTATCTGCTCAAATTCCTCGTTCATAACCCGGCGCTCTACGCCGCCCCGGAGGGCCCGAAGGCGCCGCCATTGTGGATCCGCGGCCTGCTGATCCTGACGTGCACGGGCGTCAGCTTTGCTCACGGTTCAAACGACGGTCAGAAGGGCATGGGCCTGACCATGCTGATCCTGATCGGCACGGTTCCGACAGCCTATGCGCTGAACCGCACGCTGCCGGAGTCGTAGATCGCCAAATTCCAGGAGACCTCGCAGGCCGCCTCCAAGGTGGTCGCGGCGAAGGCGCCGGTTACAACGTGATCGGTGATCCGCGTCCCGCGGTGACGCTCTACGTCTCCCAGCGCAAGATCAATGAGGGTACCTATCCCTCGCTCGCCGTGCTGGTTAAGGATGTCGGCGACCAGGTGCAGACCTATGGCTCGTTGAACAAGGTGCCTGCTGACGCCGTCGGTAATACCCGCAACGACATGTACCTGACCTCCGAGGCGATCCGCTTCCTGATGAAGGACAAGGAGAACGATCTCAACAAAGACGAGATCGGGACCCTCAACGCGTACAAGGCCTCGCTCGACAGCGTCACCAAGTTCATCCCGACCTGGGTCAAGATCGCGGTCGCGATCGCGCTGGGGCTCGGCACCATGATCGGCTGGAAGCGCATCGTGATCACGGTCGGCGAGAAGATCGGTAAGTCGCATCTGACCTATGCGCAGGGTGCCTCGGCCGAGCTGGTCGCCGCTGCCACGATCGGCGCTGCCGACGTGTTCGGTCTGCCGGTCTCCACCACGCACGTGCTGTCGTCCGGCGTGGCCGGCACGATGGCGGCCAACGGCTCCGGGCTTCAGATGTCGACCGTGCGCAACATGTTGATGGCTTGGGTGCTGACGCTGCCCGCCGCGATCCTGCTCTCGGGATCGCTCTACGTGATCTTCAGCCGGATATTCTGAAGATGTGCGCTGACAGAGCGGCCCTCGCTGCTGTGACCGTGCCGCCTCTCGAAGGACTGGTGTGGGCCTTCCGCTTCACGGCGGATGGCGCACCCCAGGCGCTGGGCCACGACGTCCCGCTGCATCTCGACCATGAAGGGTGGTATTGGCTGCATTTCAATCTGGCCGATGCGCGGGCGTTGCACTGGCTGGCCAATGCTGAGCCGTCGCCGGCTGTCCGGGCGCTGCTGCTGTCGAAGGAGACCTATCAACAGTTGCACGGATCCGACGCATGCGTGCACGGCGTGATCGCCGACCTGGCGCGCGATATCGGCGGATCCACCGAAGAGGCGGGATTGCTGCGCTTTGCGATGACCGAGCGTCTGCTCATCAGCGGACGTCATCAGGCACCGCATGCGGTCGACGTGACGCGACGTGCGATCGAAGGCGGTCAGCGGGTTCAGAGTGCAGCCGTGCTGTTCGAGCAGATCGTCGAAAACGTCGCCGAAGCCATGGAGCGCATCATCGAATATGTGATGCATCCAGGTGGCGGAAGGCTCAATCCCAACAATCCAACGCAGACTCGGCGAATTCCAGATGCGATCGTATTCGGCCTGCGCACGACCACGACGTTCTGAACAGGCAATACATCCTCATGGCCAAGCCGCGGATGCCGCGCGCTCGATTTCGAGTGTGACAATTTCATGAATGATCCAGCGCAAGACCTTTGTGGTCGATGGCTGTTACGAAGCGCTTCATCAGACTGCGACATCAGCCCATGAAGACAGACATCGTCAAAGAGCTCGGACAGCCCGACATCCTGTTGCCGCAACTGGTTGCGGAAGGCTTGGCGGCGAACGATCGCATCAAGCTCCGTCTCAGTGCGCTGCAGGCGGCGGCACAACATGCAAAGCAACCGCGCGGCAACGTGCCTGATCTCACGATGGAGAGTCGCGCCGCCGGAATTGCGCCTGCCGCGCTGGTCACGCTGATCAGCGGAGCTCATCTCGCCGGCGACGACAAGGTCGTTGCACCGGGACTGGCGCCTTTGCTGAAGAGCATCGAGGGCGATATCGTCGCGATGATCAGCGCGGCGGCCGCTGGCGATCCGGCCGAAGGCCAACACTTCGAAAAGCGCCTGGCTTCGATCCGCAGCGCCGGTCATCTCGACGCGACGCCGGAAATCGAGATCGCCCGCATTGGTCGTCTTACGGGCGTGGACCATGAAGGGCCGGACAGCCTCCATCGGCTGGTGATGGATCTGCACAAAGCTTTGAACGGTCTGGCCGCAAGTCAGTCAGAGGCGGTCATCGCGGGGGCCCATGTGTTCGGCATCCAGGACTCCGATCGCGCTCCGATCGCGAGTTTCATGCGTGGCCTCAACGAGACACGACCGCTCAAGTTCAACCATCCTGGGCTGGATGCGACCGCGATACGGGCGGGCGATCGCCTGGTGATTCAGAACGACATCGGCACCACCGATGCCCATGTGATCGTCATCGTCGTAACGGCAAGTACTGTCACGATCACCTATACCGACATTCATCTTGCGCGCGCGAAATTCTTCGTGTCGCTGTTCGATGGTCGGCCGCTGAAATGGAGCGGGTTGGACAAGCATGCCGCCGCCGGACTCGAGGACGACGGGACCTTCTATCTCATCACCGGATCCTACGAGTATGGCAGGCCTGATGATCGAGACGAATTGCTCGCCGTCATCGGTGCGTCGCTGGTGTTCTTGATCGACTGGAACAAAGCCCGCAAGCTGCTGCGCAGCTGGGTCGCGAAGAACGATGCGGTACGGATCCTGGAGTGGGCGGCTCGCCAGCGGATCGGCCACCGCGGCTTCCTGGAACTCGGCGGCTACGAACTGCTCGGTGCAGCCGTTCGTAGCGCGGCTCCCACGCGCATCGGCTTCGGCGAGAGGCTCGATCAGGTGCTGGGACGGGACGGCGCGGTCAGCTTCCTCAAGACGGCATTGCAGATTTCGACCGAGGCTCTGCTTGGAGGTCAGTCCTCGCGGCTGGCGCGTGACCGGATCGGCGCCGACCTCGTCAGGCATCTCGATCGCGTCGATAGCGCACTGCTTGCCATGGTACTCCGACAGATCGGCCTATCGCGCGATGTCGCTGCGCTCGTTCTGCAATCCTTGTCCATGATTGATCCGGATCCGGTCGCAGTCAGACAGCTAGCGGAACGGGCTGGCCGGATCGAGCGCAAGGCCGACAAGATCGCCATCGAAGCGCGTGCTGAAATTGCACGGCTCAATGCGAAGCCAGTCATCGGCGAGCTCGTTGATCGCATCGAGCAGACGATCGACGAGCTGGAACAAGCCGCGTTCATCGCGTCTTTGGCGCCGGGGCCGATGAAGCCGGAGATCAGATCCGCGCTGGGAAGTCTGGCCTCCATCACCGTCACTGCAACTGAGCAGGCGGCGTCTGGACTGGCTGCCGCCGCAGAGGTCCAGGAAGGCCGCCGCGCGGATTCGGAGGATGCGCTTGCGGCCGTTGCCCGGCTGATGGATGCGGAGCATGAGGCCGATGCCAGGGAGCGCGAGATCACCGCGAGCGTGTTCTCCGGCGGGCTCGACGTCGCCGCATCGCTGGCTGCGCTGGAGCTCGCGCGAGCGATCGAGCGCGCAACCGATTGTCTGGCGGGCTTCGGCCACCTGCTGCGACGCTACACGATGAGTGACCTCTCGGCTTGAGGAATGATGTGATGATGATCGTACGGATCGGTGATGGCCGACGTGAGCTGCCCACGGCGGAAGACATCGGCGCAAAAGCGGCCAATCTCGCCAGAATGGCGGCGCTGGACTTGCCGGTTCCGCCTGCCTTCGTGCTGCCCGTGCAACTTTGCGCGGACGTGGTGGCCGGGAAGGGCCACGCAACGCGCCAACTGGTCGAAGGACTGAAGGAGGGGATCGCCTTTCTCGAGCAGACGACCGGAAAATCGTTCGGCTGCTCCCGCAACCCGCTGCTCGTCTCGGTCCGCTCTGGCGCCGCGCGGTCGATGCCCGGCATGCTGGACACTGTTCTCAACGTCGGCTGTACGTCCCGCGCCGTGCGCGGTCTCATTCGCGCGACCGGACGGCTCCGCCTGGCATGGGACTGCAGGCGGCGCCTGCTCGAGAGCTACGCCGAAACGGTCCTCGGGATCGATCCCGCTCCGCTGGCCGAGCGTCTGAACCAGATGATTGCTGCCGAACGCGTCAGCAACGATCGCGAGCTGGACAGCGAGGCGCTCGAGCGCCTGGCTTCCGATGAGCGCAAGCTCTTGGAAGATTTCGACGACGACGGCTGGCTGGAGGATGCCGCGCTCCAGCTGGAACGTTCGGCACGAGCCGTCTATCGATCCTGGACCAGCGAGCGGGCACAGACCTATCGCGGCCTGCAGGGGATGGAGCATCTGAAGGGCACTGCCGTCACCGTGCAAGCCATGGTCTTCGGTAATGGCGGCACGTCGTCCGGTGCGGGTGTCGCATTCTCGCGCGATCCCTCGACAGGAGCGCGCGAGCCGGTGATCGACGTGCTGTTCGATTCGCAGGGTGAGGACGTCGTGTCCGGCCGACGGACGCCGGAGACGGAGGCGGCTCTCGTGCGGGCGCTGCCGGCGGTGGCGGAGCAATTGCGCGCCACGCTCAAGCGGCTCGAGGGCGAATTTCGCGATGTGCAGGACGTGGAGTTCACGATCGAGGAAGGCCGGCTGTGGATCCTGCAGACACGAGCAGCGAAGCGCACCCCGTATGCTGCGACCCGCATTGCGGTCGATCTGGTGCATGAAGGGCTGACCACGCGCGCGGAGGCGATCGGAAGGATCGAAGGTATCGACCTCACCGCGCTCACGGAGACCTCGCTTGTCGCAACCGGGCAGCCCGCAGCCGTCGGAATTCCGGCGTCGAGCGGCGTCGCAACCGGACGAGTTGCATTCGACAGCGCTTCCGCAGAGCGGCTCGCGGCATCGGGCGATCCAGTCATCCTGATGCGTCATGACACCAGCACCGCTGACGTCGCCGGTTTTGATGCCGCCGCCGGGATCGTCACCGCCGTGGGTGCTCGCACCGCACATGCGTCGCTGGTCGCCCGACAGATGGGCAAACCATGCGTGGTCGGGTGTGGCGCGATCCGGGTTGATGGCGAAGCTCGTCAGGCGCGCATTGGTGAAGCGGTCATTTCCGCAGGTGATTGGATCACCGTCGACGGCAATGCAGGCTGCATCTATCTCGGTCGCTGCGAAATCGTCGCGCGGCGGCCTGAAGCCGAACTCGCGGAGCTGGCGAGCTGGCGCAGCTTGCAGGATTCCGAGTTTGACGGAGCGAACGTGGTCGCGGCGGCACCGGCTGCCTGATCGGCGGCAGCCTTTGCGGCAGAACTTTCGGACGGAGCACAAGGAAAAGCGGACGGTCTCGAATGCCCGTCATATCTCCGTGTTAAGCTCATAACTCGGTCATGGTCTAACATTAGCCTGCAGGTGTTCCAGAGCGTTCGATGGGGAGGGAGCGTCACCATCAAATTGCGGCTGTGTCGGCCAGGAGCGGCGTGCTGCATCGTACCGTCTTGCCGCTGCTGGTCGCCATGGCGTTCATGCTCGTCAATGCGGCGGCGAGTTTGGCTGTCGAAGCCGGCAGCCCAGGCGACGAGCAGCCCCGCTTCTTTACAATTCCAGCGCAGCCACTTGCGGCGGCGCTACAGGCCTTCGGCCAGACGGCTGGAGTTCAATTGCTCTATGAAAGCAGGTCGGCTGAAGGACGACAGTCCGCGGCGATCGACGGACTCTATACCTCCCGTGAGGCCTTGATCAGGCTCCTGGCGGGCACCGATCTCAAAATCCAATACAGCCGCCCTGGAGCGGTGACGCTGATGCTTGATGCTCCGACCGGTTCCGATGGTGTCACGCCACGATTTGGCGCGGATCTGTCGCTCGGAACGCTGCACGTCCGGGGCGAAGCGGCGAGCACGTCACACTCGCAGGAGTTCAGTGACTCGGTGCGGAGGGATGTCCATAACGCGCTGCGCAGCAACCCCCGGACGCGCGACGGCAACTATCGCGCGGTCGTGAACCTGTGGATCAACAACGAGCGCACCATCGAGCAGGTCGAGGTGGCCGCCACATCCGGCGATCCGGCGCGGGATACATCCTTGATCGCGGCA
The DNA here is from genome assembly GCF_032484495.1 of Bradyrhizobium sp. SZCCHNS3052. Classification (NCBI taxonomy): domain Bacteria; kingdom Pseudomonadati; phylum Pseudomonadota; class Alphaproteobacteria; order Hyphomicrobiales; family Nitrobacteraceae; genus Bradyrhizobium; species Bradyrhizobium sp. SZCCHNS3052. The sequence continues at coordinate 283,414 of NZ_JAUETB010000007.1, forward strand.
TTGCGTGGGCTCACCATGAGTCGCCCACAACCGCCCGGAACGGCGCAGCCGGTCCGTGTCGGCGTCAGTGTCCGGACGTACTGACGTTTCGGTTCTCGCTTGGTCGACCGTCCCGCCGTGGACGTTGGCGGCGGTCATGCGCTCAGGTTGCGTTATTCGACTGGATCGCGCATCCGGCCGGCACGCGGCGTCGACATTCCGCCGATCGCGACCGAAACTCTTTCGGTGCCGGTCCCGATCAATCGTCTGTTTACCAGTGAACCGACCCACAGCGGCGCGCGTCCCGGACGCGCGCTTGGAGGTGAGGTTGCGCGCGCCGGAAATCAGGAGCGAACGATGTCGCAGGGCAGGTCGATGCACGCGAGGCGGGCAGCAGTGGCGATCACGTGCCAGCGACGTGCTGTGCATGCGGGCGACAGCGGCCGGCGCTCGCCGGACATCGGGGTACAGGCGCCGGCTGCAGGTCCCGCCGTCGCGTACCGGCACGCTGCGTGCGGGGCGCATACGTCCCGCTTCAAGCGATTGGTATGGCTCGGTTGCGTGAGTGCAATCGCGCTCTTCTTGAATGGCGCTGCCGTCCAGGCGCGACCACTCGGTGCGTCGGGGGCGGCGTCGGCTGCCGCCGCGGCGAGCGCTGCAGCCTCGGCCGCCTCTCAACAGGCAGCAACGATCGCAAAGCAGTCGCAGGATGCGATGACCAAGGCTGCAGCCATGCTGAAGGCGATGCAAGCGGCGCAGGCTGCTGCCCGCAATGTCGCGACGACCGGCACGTCGAACAGCCTCGGCGTCGGCCTTCCGGCTGTGACCGACGGTTTGTCGCCCGGCGGCCTCGTGGTCGATCCACGCGTCGTGAACGCTTCCCAGGCCGGCACGGCCACCAACCTCTGGAGCGGAGCCGACCAGCCGGTTCAGTCCGCGAGCAATGGCCAGACCACGGTCACGATCAAGCAGACCGCCTCTCAGGCGATCATGACCTGGTACCAGTTCAATGTCGGCAAGAACACCACACTCGTTTTCGATCAGAAGGGCAATCCCGGCTGGGTTGCTCTCAACCGCGTGGATGCGACCGGCAAGCCGAGCCAGATCCTCGGCAACATCAAGGCCGATGGCACGGTTCTGCTGATCAATCCGAACGGCATCATCTTCGGCGGCGCCAGTCAGGTGAATGTCGGGTCACTGATTGCGACCACCCACGATATCGCTGGAACCTCGACCGCTGCTGCCTCGGCCTTCTCGGGTACCAGCCCGAACTACAGCCTGCAGAGCGTCACCGCGAACGGTACGTCGTACTCGTTTGCCGCACCGGCCAACGAGAGCGGCGCTAACGACTTCTTCCTGCAGAGCGGGCTTTTCGTCACGGCCGCAACGAACTCCAACGGACTCTCGGTGGCCAGCGGCAAATCTGCCGTCTTCGTGATGGGCGACCAGACGCTGGGATCGCTCGGCGGCGGCGGCATCGTGGTGCAGCCGGGTGCGAACATCACCGCCAACCCCGGTGGCTCGACGACCAGCAACGGCTATGTAGCGCTGATCGGACCTACGGTCACCAATTCCGGCACGCTGACCGCCATTAATGGCCAGATCGTCCTCGCAGCTGGAAGCGGGATCGTGCTCACCGAGCCGTTCTCGTCGGCGACCGGGGTCAAGCAGGCGCTGACGGCGACCTCGTTCACGCCGGGCACGACCACAGTGTTTGTCAACGTGGCGAATCAGGACCAGATCGCGCTCTCGGCGGCGATCGCGACCAAATCTCTCACCACGGTTTTGCCGAATGGCGGCCTCGTTACCAATGATGGCCTGATCGTCTCCAACGACGGTGCGGTCAGCGTGGTCGCCGATAGCATCCGCCAACTCGGAGTGATCGAAGCTACGACGAGCGTCACCCGACCTGGGTCGATCGGTCTGAGCACATCCTACACGGCTCCGACGGCCAACGGAGCGATCGGGAGCATCGTGCTCGGACCGAGCAGCCTGACGACGATCCTGCCGGACGAGACCAGCAGCACCATCCCCACCAATACGGCCACGTCGACCTATTTCGCGGCCAACATCCAGCCGCAGATCTCGATCAAGGCGAGCGGTGACGTCGACCTGCAAGGCACTGCAGATGGTGCTGGAGGGGCGTTCCTCAGGGCGCCCGGAGCGGCGGTCGAACTGGCGGCCGGAGTTCTGTCAAGTGGGACGAGCGGCACCGTTCTGATGGAAACGGGCAGCAGCATCGACCTGTCAGGTCTCGTCGGCGTGACCTTGCCGACTTCCAACTACATATTGAGCTTTAAGGTGACTGCTGCCGAGGTCGCGGATACGCCGCTGGCGCGGGGGCTGATCGGCAGCACCGTCACGATCGATGCACGGCTCAGCGGAACGCGGGCCGACGGATTTTCGTGGGTCGGTTCGCCGCTTCTCAATGCCCAGGGCTTTACCGGCCTGATTCCGAAGACGATCGAAGAGTTGCTGACCGTGGGCGGCAAGCTCACGATCACTGCGGGACAGAACGCGATCACGCTGCCTGGTTCCTCGATCAACCTCTCCGGCGGCTATGTCCAATATGCCCCGGGCTTCGTGGCCACGACACGGGTGGTCGGCTCCAACGGCCGCGTCTACAACATTGGCAGCGCGCCGTCCGATCTCAGCTACACCGTTCTCAGCGGCTTCACGGTCGATCATGCACGCTGGGGCGTGACCGAGACCTACGCCAGCATGTTGGCGGCCGGCTATTATGATCCGGGCTACGTCTCCGGCCGAAGCGCCGGCTCCGCCGGCTTCACCGCGGCCGCGCCAATTCTGGAAGGATCGTTCGTATCGGGGATCGTTGTCGGTGAGCGCCAGCGCGCCGGCCTCGAAAGCATGCCGAATGGCGCAGGACTCGGCGTGACCCTGTCGGGCACCAACAGCACGACCTACACAGTGTTGCTCGAACCGCGGGCCGACGCCGGCCTGGATCCGTTCGGCATGTCGACGTTCAAGCTCGGAACATCCTGGTCTCCGACGCTGGTCGCGCTTGCCGACGGCACGCTGGCATTCCCGGTGTTCAGCGACCTCCTCACATCGTCAGCCTTCCGCAGTGTCAGCATCAACACCGGCAGCAATGCCATGCTGCAGATGACCGCAGATGCCGCGCTCACCGTGCTGCCCGGTGGCAGCGTGACGCTCGGCAACGTCGAGCGGATCGACGGGACCATCACGGCGCGCAGCGGCAGCATCGTCCTGACGGGATCGACCATCGACACCGGGCTCGCCCGATCCGTGGCGGTGCAGGATCTCCTCGTCACGGGTCGGCTCGATGTCAGCGGACTGTGGATCAACGACAGCGGCGCCGCTAACGGCTCGCTGCTCGGATCCGCCTATGTCGACGGCGGCTTGGTGACGATCAGCACGACGGCGGACATCGTCCCCACGATCGGAGCTTTGATCGGATCGGGAACGACCACCTCCGGAACCGACCTTAGCAAGACGGTCGACAACATCGTCAGTGCGACCGACGACCTCACGCGCAGCATCACGTTGGCGAAAGGAAGCGTCATCGACGTCTCGAGCGGGGGCTATCTCGATCGCGGCGGTGTCCTTAAGAGAGGTGCCGACGGGGTGCCGCTCGGACGAGGTGGAAGTCTCAGCCTCAATACCTACGTCTCGTCTCGTTCGTTCCTGCTGCCGACCTATGACGTTGCGAAGACTGCGATCCTGGACAGCTCAGGAAAAGTCCTGGTGAATGCGGGCGGCACCTTCTATCACGCGTCGGCTACGCTGGATCTCGGCACCGTCATCTTTACGCCGATCCAGAGTGGCTATCGTGCCAACACCTATATGCAAGGGAGCATCTACGCCCAGAGTTTTGCCGGGGGAGGCACTTTCACACTCAAGGCGCCCTACCTCCAGGTCGGTGGGACCGACACGGTCTCCTATGCACCGGGTGAGACCCAGAGTGGCGGCGTCGGCCAGATCAACCTGCCGACCTCCTTCTTCAGCAAAAGCGGGTTCGGCAGCTACGCGCTGATCGGGCTGGCGGAAGCCAATGTAGCCGCAAACACCGCGCTGACGCTGCAACAGTCGAATCTCCTGACCCCGGCTCCCGGATCGCTGGCAGGGACCGCGACGAACGCTGCAAAGGCGAGCGATCTTGCCCAGGCCGGGACCGTGATCGATGGCCTGCGCAAGCCGCTCAATCTGTCGCTCACGCAGTCCGGCATCGATCTGTCCCAGTCCGGCTTTGCGAACGTGACCGGCGGTATCAATGTCGGCGCGGGGACGACGATTACCGCCGATGCCGGAGCAACAGTGAGCTTGGTCGCCGATCAGGCCGTGAGCTTTAAAGGCAGCATTGCCGCCGGGGCGGGCGCCACGGTCACGATGGTCTCGAACAATGCCGCCTTGACCGTCGCCGGCAGCGTCAAGGCGCAAGGCGGGGCTATCAACCTCGCGAGCGCTGGCAACCTCACGATCGCCGCCGGCAGCATGCTCGACGTGAGCGGCGTGTTCGTGCCCGATCCGACAGTGAGCCGTTATACGACCGGAACGGTCTATGATGGCGGCACGGTCACCCTGCTCAGCAACGCCACGGTCGAGGTGCAGCCGGGTGCCACGATCAACATTGCCGGCGCGGCGGGGGTGATCGAAGTCCCCGTCGGGCGCGAGCTCCAGACCCAGGCGGTGTGGAGCAATGGCGGCACGCTGCAGATTGGAGGCGTCACGGTCTATCTCGGTGGCACCTTGTCCGCGGCCGGAGGCGCGCCGCTGGCCACGGGTGGATCCCTGTCACTCGGTGATTTCGCGTTGCCGGGGACGCTTGCGTCCTATGGGTCGATCATCTCCAACATCTACAACGCCGATACGCAATCTGTCATTGGCATCAGGTCCGGCATCCTGATCGCCCAGAGCGGTCTGGCGACGCCGTCCACGACTGTCACGCTCACCGCCGACACGATCAACAATAGCGGACTCAGCTCCGTGTCGCTCGCGGCCGGAGGATATTTGGGCGTGCAAAATAAAGCCACGATCGGGTTTGCCGGGTCGACGGAGATCAGCGTGCCAGGATCGCTGGTGCTTCACAGCGGAAGCAACCTGATCAGCATCCTGGCGGCCGGCGCCAAATTGGCCAATCTCAATGATACTCCGACGAGCGTCGGTGGCGCGACCGTCACGCTCGACGCCGGTTACGTCCGGCTGGCAGGGAGCAGCTATGAGCAATTCCCCTCTCCCCCCGCAGCGAAGAACTTGGCGGACGGCACGCTCTATGTCGGCTCGGACGGCGTATCCCATGGCCGCTTTGTCACGCAATGGATCGATCTCCAGGGTGACCTGTCACTGGTGAATGTCGGCAATGCCACGCTGACCACGGCCGGCGCAGTGCGGCTGCTGCCCGGCCGCTATGGCAGCGAAGCTGTTGCGCCCACCGGCACCACGCTCGGCGGCTACTTCGTCACGCCCGGTCGGCTCACCATCACGGCGTCCGAGATCTTTCCAGCCACGAGCACCGCCTTCCTGCTGATGTCGACGATGAGCGTCAGCGATTCCTCGCCGACGCTGACCATCAGGCAATATGCTGGTAGCTCGCCGACCGCGCCGCTGTCGGCCGGCGGCACGCTCGTGCTCGACGCGCAGAACATCGAGCAGGACGGCACGCTGTGGGCGCCGCTCGGCAACATCGTCATCGGGCTGCGCTCGGCCGCCGACATGCCGCTGGCGGTGACCCAGTCGATCGTGTCGACATCGGCAACGGCCTATTCGGGCGCACTGGCGCAGACCCAGTCGGTGACTCTCGGCGCCGGCAGTCTGACCGCGGTCTCGACCGGCGGTCTCGACATCCCCTATGGAACGACGGTCGATGGCGCGACCTGGTACTACGGCATCAATCTGAACAATAGCTCTAGTCCCGTTCCCCAACAAACCGCAGCGCCGGCAAAATCGATCAGCGTCTTCGGCTCCTCGGTCAAGCTGGGCGGCAGCATCGATGCCAGCGGCGGTGGCGACGTGTACGCGGTCGAATATGTCCCGGGCACTGGCGGGACCCGCAACGTCCTGCTCAACTATCAGACGGTTTCAACCGTCACCTCGAGCGGCACGACCACCAGCTTCACGTCGACATATGCCGATGGACGTCAGGTCTACGCGCTAGTGCCGGCCTACGAGGCCCAGGTGGCCGCCTACGACCCGGCCTTCGCCACCTATCCTTTTTATTCCGGGAAGAGCGTGACGTCCGCCGGTCTCGTTGCAAGCGGGAGCAAGCTGTCCAGCTTCCCCGCTTCGGCCTTGAACAATGCCGCCGGGATCGCGCCGGGGACCTCCGTCACCTTGAGCGGTGGCAACGGAATCGCGGCCGGCACCTATGTGCTGCTCCCCGGCATGTACGCGACCTTGCCCGGCGCCTACCGGGTTGTGCAATACGCAGCCGGTGCTGCAGCATCGACCGGCAGCTTCACCGGGGCCGACGGCTCGGTCTATGTGACCGGCTCTTTCGGCAATGCGATCACGGGTGCCCGCTCGTCGCAAACGGTGCTGTTCCAGCTGCAATCGCAGGCGGTCTGGGGACAGTCCTCCAAGATCAACATCACCAGCGGCACCAGCTATTTCTCGAGCTACGCGGCAAACAACGGCCTCGCGCCGACTGCTCTGCCGGTCGATGGCGGACTGCTCGTGATCGGTGCCACCAGCCGGCTGAGCCTCGGCGGCACCAACAATTTTGCCGCCGGCAGCAGCGATCTGGCGCCGGCGGTCCAGGGGGCGACCGGGCAGATCGACATCGCGGCCGCGAACATCGCGATCGTCGCCAGCGATCGGCTGGGCCAGTTCGGCACCGTCGCCGCCGATGGCAGCTTCACGGCAAGCGCGGCGTTCAGCAATTATCTGTTCCTGGATGCCGACCAGATCAGCAATCTCGGCGCCGGCAGCGTGCTGATCGGCGGCACCGCGTCCGTCACCTCGCCGGGCTCGATCACGGCGATTGCCACGAATCTCGAGGTCGCGTCCGATGCACAGCATCAGCTCGGTGGTCCCGAGCTGATCCTGGTCACCCAGGCCGGCGGCGCCAGAGGACTCACCGTCGATGCCGGCAGCGTGGTTACCACCAAGGGAACCGTATCCGGGACCAGCCGGAACATCACGCTGAGTGGGGACGGCGCATTGCTGCGGGTGTCGAACGGCCGCATGGTTTCCGTTACCCGCAGCGGCGCCACCGGCACCGGGAGCTTCGCCATCGGCACGGCTGTTGGAACGGCGCAGCTCGTGGCCGGCGCCGGCGTCGTGATCACGGCCGGCAATTCGCTCATGGTCGATACCAGCGGCTCGGGTGCGTTCGCGCCCGATTTGGCGAACAGCAATGGTGCGTCCACGACCGGCGTCACGCTCAAGGCGCCCAACCTGTCGATCGCCGCGAACACGTTCAATTTCGGTCCCGAGGGCCTGGCGGCCAGCGGCCTCAATCTGACGCCCGGTCAGTTCAACAGCCTGTTTGCCGGGGCCACGTCGGTGACCCTGCGCAGCAATACCGGATTCGACTTCTACGACCAGGCCGGCCTGACGCTCGGTGACGCCGCCAATCCGATCGGCACGCTGACCTTCGACGGCTCCGGCTTTTACAGCATCGGCAGCAACACGAGCGGGGCTGGCGCCACGGATTGCTCTGCCTACTGTGCCACCATCGCGGCGACCAACATTACTCTCATCAACAGCCGCGGCGCGTCCGGCGTCAGCGCCGACCCGACCGTCGTCGCCGGCGCAGGCGGCACGCTCAACCTCAATGCTGCCAAGGTGATCACCGCAGATGCCGGCGCCAAGAGCTTCGGCGGGTTCAGTAAGGTCAACTGGAACGCTTCCGACGGCATCGTCTTCACCGGAGCAGGCAGCATCGATGCGGCTGTCGCCACCGCGACGGCAAAGTTCAACCTCAGCTCGGTCAAGATCAACAACGCTGGCACGGGATATACCAGCGTGCCGACGGTGACGATCTCCGGCGCCGGCGGAACGACGGCGACCGGCACCGCGCTGCTCGGCATCGTATCGTTCAACGTGTCTACCTCCGGCAGCGGATCGAGCTATCGCAACGGTGATCTGATCACGATCAAGGACTCGGTCACGGGAGCCGTTGCCACCGGAACGGCCGTCATCAGCTCCACGGGCGCCATCACCGGCGTCAACATCATCTCCGGCGGTTCCGGCTTCAGCGGCGTCCTCGCCAACTTGACGCTGACGGTCTCTGCCGGCTCGGGCTCCGGCGCGGCCATCGGCACGACAGCCTCACCCACCGTGGGGCTTCAACCGCAGTTCGGTGTGGTCGGCGTGAACGTGACAGGAGGCACAGGCTACACCGGAATTCCGACGGTCACGATTTCCGGCGGCGGCGGCTCCGGTGCCTCCGTGCAGGCGGTCGCCACGGTTAGTTCCCTGACGGTCGCCAATGGCGGCACCGGTTACACGAGCGCGCCGCTCGTCACCATCACCGGAGGCGGCGGCGCCGGTGCGGCGGCGACGGCCACGCTCGGCGGCACGGGCATCTCCGGGCTGACCCTGACCAATGGCGGAACCGGCTACACCAGCGTGCCGACCATCTCGATCTGGGGCGGCTCCGATCTCACGCTGTCGGCGCCTGACGTCGTGGTGAAAGCCGGCGCCAATCAGACGGTCACCGCACGCGGCAATCTCGTGGTGCAGGGAAATGGCGCCAGCGTGTTTGCCGCCGACAACAGCATCAGCGGCAAGCTGGCGCTGACCGGGGCGTCGGTCACGGCCCGGAACGGCGTGCATATCGATGCCGCCGGCGGCAAGGTCAGCCTGACTGCGGCGGCGGGGGACGTCGCGCTCACGTCCGGCGCCGCGATCAACGCCCAGGGCTTGCGGCTGCCGGTGAACGATCAGTTCATGGATGCGCCGGGCGGCAGCGTGCAGCTGATCTCCAGCCTCGGCAATGTCAGCATCGTCGGCGCGACCGTCGACGTGTCCAATCCCTATGCCGGCTATGCCGGGTCGCTCGCAATCCAGACCGGCAACAACGGCACGACCGGCACCGCCACGCTGGCGGGCACGCTCAATGGCGCAGCGCGGTTCAACGATCTCGGCGGCACTTTCAGCCTGCTAGCGGGCAACCTGAACGGCACGCTGCCGCTCGACGGCGCGACGCCGAACTTCTCGAGCAGTTTCACGGTGAGCTTGCAGAGCGGCAACATCGAGCTTCCGGCAGGCGCGACACTGACGTCGCGCAACGTCCAGCTCACTGCCAATGGCGGCAGCGTCAATGTCGGCGGCACCATCGATGCGCGCGGTCTCAGCGGCGGCCAGATCTCGCTGTTCGGAACGGGAACGTTGCCGTCGTCATCCGGCTGCACGAGCTCCTGTGGCGTGTGGATCCAATCGTCCGCGCGGCTGCTTGCTAGCGCCGTCACCCAGGATGATGCCGCCTTCAGCCGCTATTCCACGCTCGACAACGGCGCCACCAATCCCAACGGCGGCACCATCACCCTCGCCACGACGGGAACGCCGACGCCGAACGCCTATGATCCCACCTACGGCTTCGAGCAGGTGGCGAGCGCCAATTCCGGCTGGATCAAGGTCGATGCCGGCGCGGTTCTCGACGTGAGCGGCGGGCCCACGGCGCCAGCCGGCCAGGTCATCGTGCGCGCGCCACTGCTCAGCGACTCCACGGTGAACGTGCGCTTCAAGGGCAACGTCGTCACCAACGGATCGACGTCCGGCGGCGGCCTGGCGCTGAACGCCTATGCGACCTGGAGCACCACGGACGGCACGACGGCGGGCCGCCATTTCGACGGCATCATCGATCCTGCCGGCTGGTTCGACGGCACGGGCACGCGGGTCGCCGGCACCGTGATCGCCGGAGATACCATCAGCTACAGCTCGACCTCGACCTTCACCGCGGTGCCGACGATTCTGGTGGGTGGCGCCAGCGGGGTGGCCACCGCGATCATGACCACCCAGGCGGGGAATCTTACGCCGACAACAGCCAACAAGGGATCGGGCTTCGGCACAGCGAGTCGAACTTGCAGGGGCGGCGGTGCGACATTCACCTGTTATTCCGATGCTGCCATGACGCTCAATCCGGTCGTCGTGACATTGACGGGCGGCGGCAGCGGCAGCGGACTGGTCGTGAAGTCGCTGACCTTCATTTCGGGTGCCGTCAGCACGGTCACTGTGGATAACACCGCCGCCATCGGCTATACCAGCCCGGTCACGTTGACCGTGACCGGGGGCACGACGGCGGCAACCGTGACAGCCAACCTGCTCATCGCAGGCCTCGTTCCCACCAATCCGAACACGACCTACGCCACTGCTCCGGCCGTGACGGCCAACGGTGTGGCTCTCACCGCCAAATATACGGTCCAGCAATCCTATTCGCTGTCGCAGACGACCAACGTCGCGCAGGGCATCGGCATCTTCGTGCCGACCACGGCGAACGCCGATCACGTCAATTTCTATCAGACCACGCTGACCGGCTTCGTTCAGAAGGCGCTCGCGGGCTCCGTCAGCGCGGGCGACGGCGACGCGTTCGATTTCGCCAGCGGGCTCGGTGCCATCCTGCACGTGCGTCCCGAGCTCGTGCTGTCGAACCCGTCATCGTCGATCAATGCCGGCAACGTCACGGTCGCCAGCAACTGGAACCTCGGCGGCGTGAAGGGCCTGACAAACGCAACAGCATTCACGGCCGTGAACGGCACGTCGGTCGCCGCGAATACCGTCATCACCGACGTCGCCGGCAAGCTTCTCGCCAACTACACGAACTACACCGGGCAGCTCGTCGCCACGGCCAATACGCCGCTGGCTTATCGAACTGCTGCCGGGGAGCCCGGCGTCCTGACCGTGCGTGCGGTCAACGACGTCGCCGTCAAGGCGACCATCAGCGATGGCTTCTACGAGACACGGGACTACTTCGGTGGATCCGTTGCCGTGGCCGACCTGATCGCCAACAATCCGGCGCTGTCGGGCAAAGTGGCCGATTACAATACGACGGCCGCAGCGGATCTGATGTCGCGAGTCCAAGGCGTCAACAATGGCTCGTTCTCGATCAACCTGGTCGCGAGCGCGGCTTTCACCTCCAATCGCGACACGACGGTGAACCCATACGCGGTCACACCTGTGTGGGCGCTCACCGGCGCCTTGACCGGCAATGTCAATATCGACGGCCACGGGAACTATTTCTTGTCGGCGACGAAGCTGCTCATGATCCCGACATTGGTACGCACAGGAACCGGCAACATCTCGATTGCCGCGGCCGGCAATTTCCAGCTGCTCGATCAATTGGCTCCGGGTGCAGTCTATACCGCGGGCGCGGCGACAGCGACGCCCAGCGATTTCACGCCGTTGACGCTCCCGTCCAACTACAATTGCTACGGCTGTTCCAATGGAAGCGTGAACGTGCCGACCTGGGCCGCAGGCGGTGGTTCGGTGTCCATCAGCGCCGGGCAGTCGATCATCGGGGTGGAGACGCCGATCGACAATGCTGCGGGATCACAGACCGGAACGGCCTATCAGTATATGATGCAGCTGTGGAGCAATTGGTACTTCCATGGCGGCTGGGGCAATGGGACGTCGACACCATTCGCCAATTGCACCGGCGTGGCAAGCTGCCAAACCACAGCTTGGATCAACTACGCGTCGTTCTTCCAGGGCATCGGTTCGCTCGGGGGCGGCAACGCGACCCTGGTGGCGGGGAACGACATCAAGCAGATCGGGGTCTCGCTTCCCGAAACCCTGGTCGTCGCCGGTGGCCTCACCGCCAGCGATCCGGCGCACATGGTCACCTATGGCGGCGGCAACCTGTCGGTGCAGGCCGGCGGCAACCTTCTCAGCGGCGACTTCCTGGTCGGGCTCGGCAGCGGTCGGATCAAGGTCGGCGGCTCGATCAGTGCGGACCCCAACTCCGCGCTTTCGGCGACGATCCGGACCGGAAATTCGAACGCGACCGCCAAGGCGAGAACGACTTCGCCGACCGGTAAACCGCTTGATCTGATCCTCGGCGCGCAGAACGGATTCATCAGCGCGATGGCCGGCGGCAGCATCAACCTCCTGTCCGTCTATGATCCGGCGCAACTGCCCGTCGTTTCCAACGTCGCCCTGCCAGCAGCGTCCAATCTGGCGACGTCCTCCTGGATGGGCACGCCTTTCACCAGTTACGGGGCCCAGAGTGGCGTCTCGCTAACCAGCGTCTCCAGCGACATCACTCTCGCAACCGCGACTGCGGGCACATTGGTGCCCAAGGGCACCAACGTCTATGGAACCAGCGTTCCTGGGATTTACCCCGCCACCTTGGACGTCACGGCCCTCAGCGGATCCATCCTCGTCGGTGCCGTGGGGCAGAGCATCAATATCATCCCAATCCCGAGCTCCACCGGGACGGCTTCGGGAACGCTGTCGCTAATGGCGGCCCAGTCGATCAATATCGGTGCCGCCTCAGGGATCTCCATGCTGGATCTGGCGACCGGAGCGTCGAGCAGATACGTGCATAGCGCCGCCACCGGTCAAAGCTACATCAATCCGCTCGGGCAAACCTTTGCCGATCTGACCCAGGCGCTGCACGCCAATGACCCGGTGCCGGTGATCATCGCCGCGGGACAGGATATCACTATAGCGAGCACCGCCGCCATCGCGCTGATCAAGCCGGCCGCCATGACCGCGGGTAACAACATTCTGTCTGAATTAGCGATCAGGTCGGCTGTCGACGGTGTCCCGCAGACCAATGCCGGACTTGCGACCATCACCTTCCAGAACAACAATGTCAGCGACGTCACATCTCTGGTGGCGGGAAACTCCATCATCGGCGGTTCCTATGTTCTCTACGGTCCCGGCTCGTGGCTGATCCAGGCCGGGCGCAACATCGGTCCGCTCCGCCAGAGCCAGAACGGCTACGCGGGCCTGGTCGCGGCAGGCAATGGCACCAACTATGGCACCAATACGGATGTTCCGGGACAACTGGTCAAATACCTGCCGAACCAGAGCGCCGACATCTATGTGATGGCCGGCGTCAGGCCGCAGCACATCGACTACGCGGCAGTGATCGCCGAATATGTCGATCCGGCCCGGTCGGTCACCAGCGGGATCGATCTGTTGCGGCTCATCGCCGCCAGGCTCAACGACGGGATTGATCCGTCCAAGTCGTGGGACACAGCCACCCGCGCCAAGGCATGGAGCGACTTCAATGCGCTTGCCGTAGACAAACAGCACGGCTTGGTCGATCAGGCGCTGAGCGGCTATTTCGGCACCGGCGCGCGCGCCAACTATATCGCCTTCATCAACACCTATATCGCGCCGACGGCGCCGGATGTCGGCTTCGATTTCCTGGCCGACATCGCCGGCGTCCTTGGAATCACGAAGGACGCCGCGAGTGCGAGGTTCGCCACCATCGCCGCCGGACAGGATACGCCCAGCTTGCGCGAGAAGCTCGCCATCGTCAGCAGTTTCAACGACTTCCTCATCCGGGTCGGCAAGGATCGCAACGATCCGGCCAGCGCGTATGCCGGCGAGTATGGCCGCGCCTATGCTGCGATCTCGACCCTGTTCCCGGCGGCGCTCGGCTATACCGACAACCGCCCCGTCAACGGCGTCAACGGCGCAGCCAATCGCGTCGTGACAGGCACGATCTCGCTCGGCGGCTCGGTGCTCGAGACACAGATGGGCAGCGACATCAACATCCTGGTGCCCGGCGGCAACATCAATGTCGGCCGCAATGGAAGTGACCTGCTGAGTCCCATTCAGGAAGGAATTTTCACGCTCGCCGGCGGGACGATTCGCGGCTACAGCGACGGCACGATCCAGCTCGCGCAGAGCCGGGTCATGACCATGCAGGGCGGCGACATCGACCTGTTCTCCGCCAATGGCGACATCAACGCCGGGCAGGGCTCCAAGACCTATGCGGCCAGTCCGCCGCAGCAGACCATCTGCGACGCCAACGGCTATTGCTACCTCAATCCGACCGGATTGGTGACCGGCGCCGGCATCGCCGCGCTGGTCACGCGGATGGGGCAGGACCCGAGCCAGAGCGACGTCAACCTGTACGCGCCGACCGGCACCATCGACGCCGGCGCGGCCGGAATTCGCGTCGCCGGCAATCTCAGCCTCGGTGCCGCGCATATCCTCAACGCCTTCAACATCAACGTCCAGGGTGCGACGACAGGCCTTCCGACCGTCGCGCCGCCGCCGGTGGCGGCCTTGACCCTCGGCAACAACACGGCGGCCGCGCCGCAGAAGCTCGCGCCGTCGCAGCAGTCGTCCACTGATGCGCGGCCGTCGGTGATCATCGTCGAAGTGCTCGGCTATGGTGGCAGCGGCCAGGGCAGTTCCGGCACCGACACGCCTGCGCGCAACGGCGCAGGCCAGAGCGGCAACAACAGCGGCGCCATGGCGCCTCAGAGCGGTGGATCCAAGCCCGAGGCCTGCAAGGATGGCGCGGCGGAGTGCCGTCCACAGCCGTGAGCCGGCGTCATATGGCTCCGCGCGAGCAGGCCGGTAACGTCATGTCTTTTCGTCGCGCGGGTAAGCTGCGCTTCGATGAGACCGAGGGCGAGCGCCGCAGGTCGCCTTTTGTTGGCGCTGCGTCGACTCGACGACGACAGGGTCGGAAGGCCCCCGCGAGACAGTCCAGCTTGTGAAAGGTCCGCGGCGATGGCGCGGACGGCCGTCATCGCCGCGGTCCTAACTACCAGTGTCTTCCAGCGCCGGCGTCCAGGCCCGCACGGGAGGGCAAGGCAACAGGCGGGCGTCTGGCCGTGACGGTGCCCGCCGCTCCAGCGAACGATCGAGCTGGCCTGCGCAATGGAGCAGCGCCTCGCGCAACTCGACCTGAATCCGGCGGGTGGAAATCCGGTGCCGTCGGGCGATCTCGTGCACCGATAGCTCATCGACGAAGGTCGCGAAGACGATGTCGCGCTGACGTGCGGAGAGTTGCCCCAGCACACGGCTCAGTGCCGCCATTTCGGAGCGGGACTCTGCGATGCGGGCGGGATCAGGCGAATCGTCCGGAATCTCGAGCAGCGCGTCGATCTCCGATGTCGTGAGCCTGCGGCTCTCAGCCACGCGGCGGTTGGTTGCGAGATTGAGCGCGGTCCGGAACAGATAGGCGCGCGGACTCTGGATGACGCCGACGTCGTTGCCGCATTCCAGGCGCAGGAACGTATCCTGAAGCGCCTCGCCCGCCAGCTCGGTCGAACCTAATCGGCGGGCGAGCCGCCGCTTCAGTTCGTCATAGCCATCGATCAGCGCGCGCAGCAACGCCGCTCGGCCCGGATCCCGCATTTCTGAAACGCCCGCCCCTGGGTGACCTTTCGGAACACGCGGCCGCGAAGGTCTCGTCACTAACAAAGTACCGGCTCACAATGACTGACCCATGACATGTGTTGCAGCACGTGTCTCAAACACAGAGTTGTGCTCGCTCGCAGCCACCAAGGTTCCGGCGCACTGCTCGATCACCGAACGGTAGCGCGAGATTTTTCGAAGAAAGAGATTCGCTGAGACGCCGTGTCGATTGTCTCTCCCATGCAAGCCACCGATTGCAATGATGCGGGCGAGCTTTGTGGGATCGTCAATCCGTCCCCAATGATCGCACCGGTCGTGCCGGAGAGTGGATCGCTCGTCCGACTGATCGTTGCATCACGATGGGTCCTCCTCCCATCGATGATGACCTGCATCATTGTGCATCGAAGGCTCGCAATCCGACTGCAACCCCACGGAGATTTCCGATGACGACTCGTTCTTCGATCAGCCGCCTGCGCTGCACCGCTTCGGTGCTGGTGCTGTCGACCGCCGCGACCTTTGCCGCAGCGGTGCAGCCCGTCGCTGCCCAGACCGCCGTCTACGGCGGCGGCAGCACGCTGGTATCGCTCGCCATGCGTCAGGCGATGGACTGCTATAACGCGCAGACCGTGACCAGCGACGGCTACAGCTTCTCGACCGGCTTCAATGCGGCGACCCCGACTCCCGGATTGCTTCCCGCAACGCCGGACGGCGCCAATTGCAGCCAGCTCGGTGCGCTCGGAACGGTCGGTCTCTACGCCGCGGTCGGCTCCGGTGCCGGCCAGCGCGCCTTCATCACCAACGATCCGAAGCAGCTGCTGCGTGGCAGCGCGCCGTCGCTGTCGCTGCCGGCCGTGCCGCCGGTGTTCCTCGAGAGCAGCGTTCCGGCGCTCGCGACCTATCCCTATGCGCGCGTCGACTTCGGCGCCGGTGACTCGCCGCTTCCGAGCTCGCCGACGAACACGCCGAGCGTGACGGCCCTGACCAACTTCTCCTCGGTCAGCAACTGGCAGAACCAGACCACCATCACGGCCAGCAACGCATCCTCGGCAACGGCCTACAACGCTGCCGCATTCGGTCCGGCGATCCAGCTGCCTATGATCGAGGCGCCGGTCGCGATCGTCGTCAACACCAACGCCACCCCGACGGCCACGTGGACCATCAACTCGGCCGGCACCGCGGGCGCCCCCGGCTCGGCGATCCAGCTCTCGACCGCTCAGCTCTGCGCCATCTTCTCGGGCGAGGTGCGCGACTGGAGCTCCACCGCTGCCATCGCGGCGCTCGACAACGCCGGTCAGGCCCGCGTCCAGACCTTCATGGACGACAACACCGGCAACGGCGGCGCGGCTCAGGCCTATGTGTCGAACTCGCTGCCGATCCAGATCGCGTTCCGTTCCGACGGCTCCGGCACCAGCTTCATCCTCACCAACTTCCTCGCCAACAGCTGCCCGCAACTCGACGACACCGCTGGTTCGCACAACTACGCGAAGATCTTCACCGGCGTGGGCGTCACTTTCGCCAGCACGGTCGTCACGCTCAACGACCAGGTGACCGGTACGACCACGACCACCACGATCGCCGCCAAGACCAACGCGTCGGCCGCCAACCTGCCGTCGACGACCTTCGCCAACCTGATCGCCAACATCAAGGCCGTGAAGGGTGTGGACGTCTCGACCGGCGCCGGCGGCTGGCTCGCGGGCAACGGTACCGGCGAAGTCGCCGACACCGTCAACAGCAACGCGCAGGATGCCAACGGCAACTATCTGGGCGGCCGCATCGGCTATGTCAGCAACGACTTCGCCAAGCCCTACAACCCCGCCGCCAGCGCGCCGCTGTCGGCCAGCGTCCAGAACGATGATCAGCGTGCTCGTGGCGTCTATCACCCGGGTCACCTTGGGGAGAGCTTCGTTGCGCCGACCCCGGCATCGGCCGATAACGCTTTCAGGAGCGTTGCGGTCCCCACTGGCACAACCTATACGGCTTGGAATCTGTACAACCAACAGTATGCGGCCGGTGCAACGTTGGCCGATGGCGTGACGGTTGTTCCTGCCGACGGGAAAGTGAGCGGGGTGAACGTTGTCGGCAAGTCGCAGCTCGGTCTGCCGATCATCGCGGGTGCCTATCCCGTCACGGGCACGACCTTCGCCTATCTCTATAGCTGCTACAACACGGCGTCGGCCCCGACCCGCGTGGCGGACATCACCAACTTCCTGAATTGGTTCTATTCGAGCCAGGATGCGGCCAGCGTGCTGCAGAACAACGGCTTCAATGCTTTGAATAGCGCCTTTGTGACGGCGATCAGCTCGTCGTACCTGGCCTCAGGCAGCGGCACTGCCATCGCCGCCAGCTCGACCCAGGTCGACGGTTGCAGCACCGTCGCCGCTGGCGCCGGCGCTCAGTAAGGCAGCTGCAGGCGACGCGGGTCCCGTGCAGATCGCCCAGTCACGATCCTGAGCCGGGCGCCGTCATGGCGCCCGGTTTCGTTTTGTAGTTGCAGACTCCAAATTGCTGAACGCCTCTGACGTCGAGGCTCCGCGAGCGGCCCAAACGATCGCGCGGCGCCTCGACATCGGATCAATAACGCGATACCAGCTTGGCTATGCCAGGGAAGATGTCCGCGGGAAAGATCATGTGGCGCTCGGCGTCCCTCAGCCGGCCGGTTCATGATTTCGGCATGCGTGCTTGAATGGATTGAATTCGATGGCGCAGAGCGCGTGGTGGTCCAAGCACCTTGATGAGGAGTCGCAGCATCACGACTGGCGTGCGGCGGCCCCGGCAATCGGTCTGCGCTCGCTCGCAGCCGTTGCGATGACCGTGCCAGCCCTTCTGGCCGTCGGCGTGTATTGGCTGCGTCACACGCCGACCGGCACCGGAATGCACTCGAGTGACAACGTGATGCAGGTGCGGCTCGTCGCGTCGCCGGCGGCTGATGCCGCGCGGCCGGCCGTTACACCGACCGCGCCGGCCTTGTCTCCGGCCAGCGCTCCGGCTCAGGATCCGAAAGTCGTCGCTGCTGCAGTCGTGGCGGGGTCCGAGAGCGTGACGACCCGGGATTCAACAGCTTCGGGCCTGGTGTTGTCGCATCTGCCGGCCGCGCCGGCCTGGGACGCGCCTGTTCCTGGCTCGCCGCTGGCCGCCCAGCAGACCAAGCCTGACCAAAAGACGATGACCTTCGTTCGCACGGTCAAGTCGCACATCGCCCGCTTTCAATATTATCCTGAACGTGCCCAGCGCGATCGCATCCAGGGACAGGTCGGCCTTGTGCTCACGCTGCGACGTGACGGCACGGTCACCAACGTCCGCATCGCGTCGAGTTCCGGTTTTGCCTCTCTCGACGCTGCCGCCGTCGACACGGTGAAGAGGGCGCAGCCGCTGCCGAGCATTCCGGTGGAATTGCCCGGGCAGCTCAGCCTGGACTACACGATCGCGTTCGATCTGCCACAGTAGTTGGTCAACGGCGTCGCCATCTCTGGTCGTCACGTCACTGTCATTCTCCGCCGATAGGTACAACAGTGGGGTTGAGAACCGCCTGCAAATGCGGGCGGCGTCACGGGGCTGCGTTGGTGTCCTACTCGAACAGCAAATCGCTGCGTGATGTGCTCGCGGCGGACTATGAAAGTCTGGCCCGCCGCCTGACGCGCTGCCTCGGCTCGCCGGATGTCGCGCGCGAGGCGCTTCACGAAGCCTTCGTACGGGCGGATCGCGTCTCCGATGCCATCCCCGTTCGCAGTCCCGTCGACTATCTGTTCCGGATGGCGCTCAATTTGGCAAAGGATCACCGCAAGAGCGAGCGCCGGCTGCTGAACGCCTCGGAAATCGAAGCGATCATGGCTCTGCCCGACGAGCGGCCGGGACCTGCAGCCGAGGTCGAGGCTCGCTTCGAACTCGAACAATTCGAAAAGGCGCTTGCGGAGTTGCCGCCGCGAAAGCGCGACGTCTTCATCTGTGCTCACCTCGAGTTGATGCCGCATCGTGAGATCGCCCAGCGTTTCAGCATCAACGTACGCACCGTCGAATTCGATCTGCAGCATGCCATGGAGCATCTCGGCCGCCGGCTCGGGCGCAAGGTGGTCCGCCGATTCGGTCCTCGCGCCGTCTCTCAATCCAGCAATCGCAGCTAGCGCGGCGCGATCGAGCGAGAAGGGAGCTTGCTGCATTCCGGCTTTGTACGCTATTCAGCGGTGCACCAGCGCCCGGATAGAACTGCGGCTCCGCCGATATCGAGATTGACGCGTGCGAAGTATTCGATTTTCCCTTTCGGTCCAGCGCTATACGAATCGTCTATCAGATGACCGCAGGGCGTTGCCATGAGGGAACCGTCCTTCGGCCGCCGAAACGAGCGAGCCTCATCTTGATCGCAGGCGACGACAGCCAGTCGGACATGGATCAGACCCTTCGTCAGGCTTTGGCATGGGTGATCCGTCTTCATTCCGGGGAGGCAACCTCGGACGATGCTACTGCGTTGACGTCGTGGCGACAGCGAAGCCCTGAGCACGAAGCCGCGTTTCGGCAGGCGGTCACGCTATGGCGCGGCTTTGGCGACGCCACCCGCAAGCTCGCTGGCGATGCTGCGTTCGTCAAAGCAGCTTCGCGCCCGGAGCCGATGCCTCGTGCTGGTCTCGGCCGCCGCGCGCTGATCGGCGGAGCGATTGCGGCTGCAGCTTCAGTGGCCGGCGGCTATCTGGCGCTCCGTCCGCCGTTGGATCTCTGGCCGTCGCTGCAGGAACTGTCCGCCGACATGCGGACGGCCAAGGGCGAGCGGCGCAGCGTTGCGCTGGCGAGTGACGCCTCCCTGGTGCTCAACACCCAGACCAGCATCGCCTTGCGACCCGCGGATGGGCCACGGCGGTTCGAACTCATTTCGGGAGAGACCGCGGTGCAGTGCGGATCGACCGCACGGGACCCGGTCGTCATCGATGCTGCAGGCGGTCAGATTACGGCGTCGCAGGCCGACTTCAACCTGAAGTGCCTCGATGGTCTCGTGACCGTCTCGTGTCTCGACGGCAGCGTCGATGTTGCGTGCAAGAGCCGTGTCGTCAAGCTCGTCAAAGCTCAGCAGATTTCCTACTCGGGCGACAAAGGGCTTGGCTCGACCTCGCGGCTGGATCTCGACACGGCCAAGGCCTGGCAGAATGGCCTTCTGATCGTGCGCGATTGGCCGGTCAGTCGCCTGGTCACCGAGATCAACCGCTATCGCCCAGGCAAGATCGTGGTCCTGGACGAGCAACTCGGGCGGCGCATGATTTCCGGGACGTTTCATCTCGACCGCCTGGATGATTTCATCAGCCAGGCCGAGAACCTGTTCGGAGCCAAGGCACGCTCGCTGCCGGGCGGTCTCGTTCTGCTGAGCTGATATCTCCTCACGGAGCGTGACGGCGCTGGATCGCCGTAGCTTCAGAACTACAAATGTAGCGCACGGACTACGCCGGAGGCGCTTGCCCGGCGGCTCATCGCGGTCGTTCTGCGAACGGATTGACAGTCTGCGAATCGGCTCGGTCGAACTCGGCATTCGTTAAAATTCCGATTCAGTCTCTTGAGGGGCCGGTCGTCTTTCCTGCTGAGGCACCATGCTCGCGGCTTCCTGCCGTGGCGTCATGGGCGTGCCCGAAGGTGAGCGGAAGTCCGTGCGGGTCAGAATTGGTTACGAGCGTGGCAGGCGCTCGCCTTCGCGGCCGGCATGGATCGGCTCGGTGGCCATGCTCCTGTCGGTGGCAGCTTTTGCAGGCGGCAGCGTCGCGCCGGTTCGGGCCGAGGCTGCGGCAGCACAGCAGCCGCCGACTGGCGCAGCCCTGGCCAAGCCGGCGGCTGGTCCGCTACAGCGCTTCGATATCGATGATTTCGCCGTCCAAGGCGCCGAGAAGCTGGCACAGGTCGACCTCGAAGAGGCTATCTATCCTTTCCTTGGTCCGAACAAGACGGCAGACGATGTCGAGAAGGCGCGCGCGGCGCTGGAGAAGGCCTATCACGACAAGGGGTTTCAGACCGTCTCGGTCGAGGTCCCACCCCAGAATCCGTCGAATAAGGTCGTCATTCTCAAGGTGAGAGAGCTCAAGGTCGGCCGGCTCCGCGTCAAGAACTCGCGCTACTTCGATACTGACAAGATCAAGGACGGGGCGCCTTCGCTCAAGGAGGGCACCGTCCCGAACTTCAACGACCTCACCAAGGATATCTACGCGCTCAACCAATGGCCGGATCGCCGGGTGACGCCGGCACTGCGCGCCGGCGTTGCGCCTGGAACTGTCGATGTTGACCTCACCGTCGAGGATAAGGCGCCGATTCACGGCAGCCTCGAAGTCAACAACCGTCGTTCCGGCGATACGACCGCGACCAGGGCGATCGCCACGGTTCACTACGACAATCTCTGGCAGCTCGGGCACTCCCTGACGCTCAGCTATCAGGTCGCGCCGCAGCGTCCGAAGGACACGGAAGTGTTTTCCGCCTCCTATCTGGCGCGCCTGCCGGTCGATTGGCTGGCGTTGCTGGCTTACGCCGTGAAGTCGAACAGCGACGTCGCCACGGTCGGCGGCACTAACATCGTTGGCCCCGGCCAGATCGTGGGTACGCGTGCGGTCATGACGCTGCCGGGCCGCGATGGGTTCACGCAGACGCTGTCGGCCGGCGTCGACTACAAGCATTTCTTCCAGCTCGTCTCCCTGAACGGCGGCGGTTTCGCGTCCCCGGTCACGTATTTCCCTGCCGTGGCCAGCTATACGGCAACCTTCCAGGGCGAGAAGTTTACGACGCAGTTCAACGCATCGCTGACGTCCAATCTGCGGCCGCTGTCGAGTGATCATGTCGCGTTCGACAACAAGCGCTATGCGGCGTCCGCGAGCTTCACGCATGTGAACGTCGACGTTTCGCACACCCAGGAGCTGCCCGAAGGCTATCTGCTTTGGGGCAGGCTGCAGGGACAGAAGGCGGATGGGCCACTGGTCTCGAGCGAGCAGATCAGCGCCGGCGGCCTCGACACCGTGCGCGGCTATCTGGAATCGGAAGCACTGGGCGACGACGGCATCATCGGCAATATCGAACTGCGCAGCCCCGACATCGGCGCGATGCTGCAGAAGCAGATGAAGGACGAGACCGGGCAGGGCGCGCCGCGCTTTACCACCTTCAACGAGACGCGGCTGTTCCTGTTTGCCGATGCCGGTCTGGTTCACACCCAGCGCACGCTGCCGGATCAGACGTCGCAAACGGACCTCTGGAGCTATGGCGTCGGCACCCGCTTCAAGATGTTCAACGCATTCAATGGTGTGTTCGCGCTGTCGGTCCCGATGACCAACCAAACCTATACCCGCGCGGGCAATCCGCGCCTCAATGTCCGGCTCTGGGGCGAATTCTGATGATCATGGAACGCGAGGACAGGCGAGCGAGCTGCTGTGGGAGAGTTGCGAAGCGCGTCGCCGCGAGGCTGTTCGGTGTGGTCGCCGCATTGGCGATTCTGTCGTCGCCGGCAAGTGCCTGGTGGAACGACGAGTGGCAGCTGCGCAAGAAGATCGGCATCGATGCGAGTGCTGCCGGCGCCAACATCACCGATCCGATCGGCACGACGCCTGTCCTGGTGAGGCTGCATCCCGGCAACTTCCGGTTCAGCGCTACCAAGGACGACGGCAGCGATCTCCGTTTCGTCGCCGGCGACGACAAGACCCCGCTGAAGCACCACATCGAAAAATATGACGCGCTCCTGGGCGAAGCGCTGGTCTGGGTCTCGGTGCCGAGCCTGCCGTCGGGCGCCAAGACGGAGATCTGGCTCTACTACGGCAACAAAAAAGCTGTGCCTGCTGCGGATGCCAAGGGCAGCTACGATCCCGATTTTGCCCTCGTGTACCATCTGGCGGAGCGGGGCACGCCTGCGTTGGACTCCACGGTCTGGGGCAACAACGCGCAAAGCGTCGGACAACCGGCGGAGGGCTCCCTGATCGGGACGGGCCTTCGGCTGGACGGGCGCACGCCTCTCATGCTGCCGTCATCATCGTCGCTGGCGACGGCCGCCGATGCCGGCTGGACGTTCTCGCTGTGGATCAAGCCGGCGACGCTGCAGCCCAATGCAGCGCTGTTCAGCCGCCGCAACGGCGGCAGCGGCATCGTGATCGGCCTCGACAATGGCGCGCCATTCGTAGAGATGACCAATGCCGGCTCCGCGCAGCGGACTTCGGCAGGTGCGGCGATCGCTCCGGCGAGCTGGCATCATCTGGCCGTCGTTGCAGCCGGCGGCAGGATCTCGCTCTATCTCGACGGCAATGCCTACGCAGCGCTTGATGCGAGTCTGCCAGAGCTCGACACCACCGCGCAGATCGGTGGCGGCGATGCCGCGGCGGCCAGCCAGGCTGCCGCTCAACCGGCTTCCGCTGCGGCACCCGGTGATGCGGCCTCGGCGGATGCGAATGGTGTGCCGGAAAGTACCAATGATGCTACCGTCGCGGCGAGCCCGACGTTTGCGGGATTCGTCGGCGACGTCGACGAGATCCAGATCAGCAAGGTCGCGCGCCCGGCAGGTTTCATCCGCATCGCTGCGATCGGTCAGGGGCTGGATCAAGGCAAGCTCGTCACGTTCAGCGTCGACGAGGAGACGGCAAGCTGGCTGTCCGGCTATTTCGCGGTCATTCTGAAGTCGGTCACGCTCGACGGATGGGTGGTGATCGGAATCCTGCTGGTCATGGCCGCGATCAGCTGGATGGTTATGTTCGATCGCGCCTCTTACTTGAGGCATCAGGCGAAGGCCAATGCGCGCTTCCTGAAGGTCTATCGCGATCCGAAGTTCGACCTCGCCATCTTCGGCAGTGGTGATGCCGAGGCCGTCGCGTCGCTCGCGGGCGGCATCGGCAAGCGCGATACGATCGTGCTGCGGTCATCGTCGCTCTATCGTATCTATCGCATTGCAGCCGACGAGATCCAGCGACGTTCGGCCCGAAACGCCCAGCCTTACCTTTCCGCCACGTCGATGGCCGCGATCCGTGCTGCTCTCGACGGCGGCGTCGTCAGGGAGATCCAGCGCCTGAACCGGCTCATGGTGATGTTGACGATCGCGATCTCGGGAGGACCGTTCCTCGGTCTGCTCGGAACGGTCGTTGGTGTCATGATCACCTTCGCTGCGATTGCGGCGAGCGGTGACGTCAACGTCAACGCCATCGCGCCCGGCATTGCCGCGGCGCTGGTCGCCACCGTCGCGGGGCTCGGCGTCGCGATCCCGGCCTTGTTCGGCTACAACTACCTCATCTCACGGATCAAGGATCTCACCGGCGACATCCAGGTGTTCGTCGACGAATTGGTGACGCGGCTCGCGGAGCTTCATTCCGCGGATCAGCCGGATCCGGTCGAGCGCCGCATGGCGGCGGAGTAGCGCCATGCAGATCAATACCGACTCCAAGCCCTATGACGACATCAACATCACGCCGATGTTGGACCTCGCCTACGTGCTGCTCGTCATCTTCATTATCATGACGACGGCGACGGTGCAGGGGCAGAAGGTCAATCTGCCGAAAGCGTCGGCGGCGCCGAGCCTCGCGACGCAGACGACCAAGGCGATCACCGTGGCCAACGACGGCAAGATCTTCCTCGACACCATTCCGGTGACCTTGCCGGAGCTCGAGCAGCGCCTGATCCAGCAGAAGGCATTGACGCCGGAATTTCCGGTGGTGCTGCGCGGTGATGCGCAAGCGCAATATCAGAGCGTGATGGACGTGCTCGACCTGCTGGGCCGCATCGGCCTGACCCAGGTCGGGCTTGCGACCAAGCCGTTGGTGAAGTGATCGAGGTGGACCAGATCATGCGCAAACGGCCTCCGCATCATCCGCCTGGTTCGCATCGCCCTGAAGCTGGCGTGCTCGTGCACATGCGTGAGCTCATCCTGCGGCGGCGGATGCAATTGCTGCCAGCGCGGCCTGAAGGGGAGACGGCGCTGAGTGAATGCGACGAGTCTGCTGCTGTGCTGCCGTTTCCGGTCCGGAGCGAAGCGCTGCTCGCCAGCCTGGTGCCGACACTGCGCGGCCTCTACGTCAGTGGAGAGGATGAGAGCGACCCGTTTCTGATGACCATGTCGCACGGTCCGCGGCCGCGATTGTCGATCGATCGCGACGCCTATGTCGAGCTTCGGCACCAGCCCGAGGCGTTCCTCCTGAAGATCGCCGCCGCGCCGGATTCGAAGATCACGTTCGAAACGCCGGATTTCACAACGCTGGTGAAGTTCGTGCTGCAGTACATGGCCGAGCGTCATGGTGAGCCCAGGCCGGGCGGGAGCTTGTCGTGAGCAAGCTCGAGAGCGGCTGTCAAGCAGCGGCCGAGCCGGCGCGAGCCGGTGCCCAACCAAGCCGGTTGCGCTCGTCGCTGAGTCTGACCGCAAAGATCATGGCGATCGCATTGCCGTTGGGCGGTGTCGCCTATTGGGTTCTCGCCCAGCGCGATCAGCCGCCTCCGCCGCGTCAGGTTCACGAGATCACGCTGCTCAACATCACGCCGCCGCCTCCACCGCCTCCGCCCCCGAAGGTGGCACCGCCGGTCGAGCAGAGGATGATCGAGCAGCAGAAGATGGCGGAGCCGGAATTCAAAGAGGACAAGCCGCTCGACAAGCCGCAGGACAAGCCGGTCAAGGACGCCAAGGACGATCAGCCGCCGGGCCCGCTGTCGCTCGACGCCAAGGCGACCGGCCCCGGCGATCTGTTCGGTCTCGGCGGCAAGCCCGGCGGCAGCCCCTATGGCGGCGGCGGAGGCGGCGGCGGGAGCCGCTGGGGATGGTACGCCTCGATCATTCAGCAGCAGATCGAGGCGGCACTGCGCGCCAACGACAAGACCAAGAAGGCGGTCATCAGAGTGCAGATCAGCCTTTG
This sequence comes from Bradyrhizobium sp. SZCCHNS3052, assembly GCF_032484495.1. NCBI lineage: Bacteria > Pseudomonadati > Pseudomonadota > Alphaproteobacteria > Hyphomicrobiales > Nitrobacteraceae > Bradyrhizobium > Bradyrhizobium sp. SZCCHNS3052. The sequence continues at coordinate 309,462 of NZ_JAUETB010000007.1, forward strand.
GGCCGACAGCTCCGGACGCGTCAGCCGCGTCCAGCTGCTCTCGTCAACGGGGGACGCTGCGTTGGATCAGGCGCTGCGCGACGACGTTCTCGGCAGTCTGACGCTGCGCCAACCGCCGCCGAAGGACATGCCGATGCCGATCGTGACACGCGTCACGGCGAGCCGGCCGAGCTGATTTCCGTCAAACACGACGAACTAAAAGGACTGGGGACGATGTTCGAGACTTTTCCAAATGCACGCCGATGTGCGCTTCTGATTGCCGCCTCGCTCGCGGTGGCCGGTAGTGCCGCTCCGGCATTTGGCCAGACTTCCGATCAGGCCACAGCATCCGAGAAGAAGTCGGGCTCGACCAAACCGAGATTGTCCGATGCCCGTCCGACCTCGCCGAACGCCACGATCAATCTCGTCCATCTCCTGGTCAAGCAGGGCGTCCTCACCGAGGACCAGGCGGCGGGGCTGATCAAGCAGGCCGACGACGAAGCCTACATCGCGCGCCAGGCGGCGAAGAACGCGTCGACCAGAGCCGAGGAAGCCGCCAAGGCTGCCAATGCCGCGGCGGCGGCGACCGAGCCGAACGGGACGCGGCACGTCACCTACGTGCCGGAAGTCGTCAAGCGGCAGCTGCGTGAGGACATCAAGCGCGAGGTGATGGCGAAGGCCGAGCACGAGAACTGGGCGTCTCCGGGCAAATACCCGGAATGGGCGCAGCGCATCCGCTTCTACGGGGATATTCGTGCCCGCTACCAGGGCAGCTTCTTCCCGACCGGGAATGATCAGCTCGATGCGTTCAACTTCAACACCGTGAACACAGGCTCTCCGTACGACATGGCGAGTGCCTACAATCTGCCGACTTACAACGCCTCCAAGAACCGCAACCAGGTCAAGCTTCGCGCGCGCCTCGGAATGGAGGCGGATCTCACTAACGGCTTCTATGCTGGACTCCGCATTGCCACGGGAGAGTCGAATTCTCCGGTTTCGACGAACCAGACAATGGGCGGCGGTGGTTCGAATTTTTCCAAGTTCGGGCTGTGGCTCGATCGGGGTTACCTGACCTATCAGGCATGGGACCGGGACCTGGTTGCGTCGGTCGGACGTTTCGATAATCCGTTCTGGTCGCCGACCGATCTCGTCTGGCATCGCGATCTCGGTTTCGACGGCTTTGCGCTACAGGGCAAATATCGCGTGTCCGAGAGCTTCACGCCGTTCGGCGTGATCGGCGCCTTTCCGATCTTCAACACCGACTTCAACGCTGGTACCAATCTGACGCAGCTGGACTCCAAGTTTGCAAGTCACGACAAGTGGCTGTTCGGCGCGCAGGGCGGCTTTGCGTCGCGTTTTGATCCACTGCACGAATTCCGGGTCGCCGCTGCATTCTACGATTTCGAGAACGTGCAGGGCCAGCCTTCCGAGCCTTGCTACGTTCAGTCGAGCTCGGATGTCTGCAACACGGACCAGACGCGGCCATTGTTCGCCCAAAAGGGAAACACCTACACTTTGCTGCGCAACTTCCAGGTGGGCTCCTGGAATAATTACGGCACGACGGGTCTCTATCAATATTTCGGTCTGCTGCAGAAATACCGGCCGCTGACGGTGAGCGCATCGGTCGATCTCGGCGACTTTCATCCCTATCACATCGTGATCGATGGCGAGTTCGTCTGGAATACGGCCTTTAATCGGGCGCTCACTGCCGCCGGCACCGGCCTCGCCGCAAGCACCGGCATCACGGCGCCCGGCATGGCGCTAAACAATCGCGCAGCCACGTCGAACGGACAGACCATCGGCCCGTTCAATGGCGGTGATAAAGGATGGATGACACGTGTTACGGTCGGCAACAAGGAGATCAAGCAGCTCGGCGACTGGAATGTCCACGCCGGCTACAAATATTTGGAGTCCGACGCCACGCTCGATGCGTTCGTCGATTCCGATTTTGGTCTCGGTGGCACCAATCTCAAGGGCTATTTCCTCGGCGGCAGCTACGGTCTCAGCCCGAATGTCTGGGCCTCGCTGCGCTGGATGAGTGCCAATAGCATCGGGGGCGCGCCCTACGCGGTCGACGTGCTGCTCGTCGACCTTAACGCGAAGTTCTGACCCATGCGCAAACGTTGGATCGTCCACAGCATCGCAGCTATCGCCTGCATGCAGGTGAGCCTCGCATACGCCGCCGACAGCGACGCCGACAAGCTGCGCGAGGCGTTGCGCGCGGCCACCATGCAGACGCGCCAGTTGGAGGACCAGCGCGCCGCGCTGCAGGCGAAGCTTGCCGACGCCGACAAGGAGAAGGCCGCCGCCAAGGTCCAGATCGAGGCTGCGAAGGCCGAGACCCGCAGGGTCGAGAAGCGCGAGCGCGAGATGACGGAGGAGTTCAACCGCCGCCTCGCGGAGCGCGACGAGACCCTGGACAAATGGAAGGCCGCCTATGAGGAGGCGGCCAGCGTCGCCCGCGATCGCGACGCGGCGCGCGCCAAGTTCGAGGCTGACGCCAAAGCGTACAAGGCATCGACCGACAGCTGTGTTGCCAAGAACACGCAACTGATCAAGCACGGCCAGGATCTGCTGCAGCGTTATCAAAGTGTCACCATCGGCGACACAATCGTGGCGCGTGAGCCCGTCCTCCGCTTTCGGCGGGTCGAAATCCAGAACGCGATCCAAGATCTCCAAGACAAGATCCTCGACCAGAAGGCAGCACCATGAGCTCTTCATCGTTCGGCAGCACAGTCCGGCTGCGATCGTTCCAGGTTTCCATGCTCGCCGCGGCGCTGGCCTGCGCCCCCTTGGTGGCTTCGGCGCAGACCGCCCCACCGCGTCCTGCTGCGCCGGCCGTCAAGCCGAAGCCGTCAGCACCGGTGGCGGCCACGGCCGCGCAACCTCCGGCCTCGACGCCGGTGCAGAGCGTCGCATCCGGCAAGGGCACGGGAGGCGATGACGTCATCGCGCGCGTGGGTGGCACCAACGTCTCCGCCGACGAGATCCGCGGCTATGTCGCCGCGCTCGGGCCGCGCGAACGCGCTGCGTTCGGACAGGATCCGGGCCTGCTCAGCCAGGCCGTTCGCATGATGCTGGCCAATCGGATTGTGCTGCAGGAGGTCGTCGCCAAGAAGTGGGATCAGCAGCCGAACATCGCCGAACAGCTTGACCGCGTGCGCGAGAACGCCGTGGTGGAGCTGTATCTGCAGTCGGTGTCGACACCTCCCGCCGGCTTTCCCAGCGAGGACGAGCTGCAGAAGGTCTATGATGCCAACCGTGCCGCCCTGCTGATGCCGCGCCAGTTCCAGCTGGCGCAGATCTTCGTGCCGCTGACAAAGGATTCCGACAAGGCGGCCGAGGACAAGAGCAAGAAGACGATCGAGGACATTCAGCGTAAGCTGAAAGCGCCGGGCGCCGATTTCGCGGCCCTCGCCAACGACACCAGCGAGGTCAAGAATGGCGGCGATTTGGGCTGGATCGTCGAGAGCCAGATCCGGCCGGAGATCCGCACCAGCGTGATGGAGCTCGCCAAGGGCGCCGTGTCGGAGCCGATCAAGCTCGACGATGGCTGGCACATCCTCAAGCTGGTGGACACCAAGGCGTCCTACACGCGGACTTTGCCCGAGGTCCGTGATGCGCTCGTGCAGCAGATCCGCAACGAGCGCGCGAGCGCGCTGCGGCGCGCCTATCTCGCCGAACTCGTGAAGCAGCATCCGCCTGTCATCAACGAGCTCGCGCTGTCCAATCTGCTCAGCGAGCAGGTCTCGGCGGCGAGATAGCGCCGCTATGTCTTCTCGCGCTGCCGGCACGCCGGCCGTCCTCTCGTTTCTTCGCCGGAGCTTCTGATGTCCGACACCATCATCGACAGGCTGCCCCTCGATCAGCTGCGCGAGCAGTTCCAGCACGCGGGCTACCGCGTCGAAACACTGACCGATCCCGCCGCGAACGTGTCCTATCTGCGGTCCGCGACCAACGGGATCGCATTCGACATTCGTCCCGGCAATATGGTGCCCGGCGACGAGCAGGTCTTCGTCGATGTCGCGCTGACTGCGGTCCTGCATGTGCAGGGTGAGATGCCGCTCGATCTCGTCAATCGCTGGAACGCGACGCGCCGCTTTGCGCGCCTGCAATTCAGCCCGCCCTTCCTGGCTTTGTCGCTGGACATCTCCCTGGCGGGCGGCGTTTCGCCGGACCATGTACGCGGACAGATCGAGATCTGGGATCAGCTCGTGCAGCAGCTGGTGTCTTTCCTCCGTGAGGAGATCTCAGCCCTTGCCAAGCCGAAGCAGGCCGACGATGCCCAGATGGCGACGACGACCGCGTCCGCAAACGGCCACATCGCTGATGCGGGTCCGGCTCGTCCAGTGCAGTAGCGCGCGCATGGGGGACAGCGTGAGCATCGATCCTGGTAGGCCAAACGCGGCCATACCGTGCGACCGCCGCAGGGGTGTGCTCGCAGCCGTCGCGATTGCACTGGCGGGGGCCGTCTCGGCCGTCCCGTTGCACGCGGAGCCGGCTGCGGAGGATCGCGCCACTCGCGAGAGTGATGCTGGCTCTGGAGCAACGCTGAACGTTGTCGCCAGGCCGCCAGTGGCTTCTGCACTCGCAAAGCCAGGATCATCCTCGTCTCCTTCCCTCGGCACGTCTTCGAATGCAGGTCAGTCAGACGCACTCGGCACCTATCGGGCGTTGATCACCAAGGAGGCTCGGAACTCAACACTTGCGCCGGAGATTGCCGAGGCGGTCATGGCCGTGGAGAGCGGCTACAACCCCGACGCGATCGGCGGCTCCGGCGAGATCGGCCTGATGCAGATCATGCCGTCGACGGCGCGGATGCTGGGGTTTATCGGTAGCAATGCCGAGCTCGCGGTGCCCGAGACCAACATTCACTATGGTGTGCTTTACCTGGCCCAGGCTTGGCGTCTCGCCGGCGGCGATCTCTGTACTGCCACGATGAAATATCGCGCCGGTCATGGCGAGACGCGGTTCTCCTATCTGTCGGTCAACTACTGCCTGGCGGTGCGGGCCAAGCTCGCCGCCCGCGGCTTCGCCGTGACCGGCGAGGTTCCGACGGCGACCTTCGGAGCGCCCGGCAGCGCCGGTTCGAGCAGCGTTGTGCGCGCTGCAGGCGCCTGTGGCCGCCGCTGTCTCATCGGACCGGCGACGGTCGGCCGTGTCGATTTGGCATCCCTCAATGCGAGACTCAGCACGCTAGTCGTGCAGGCGCGCGCGGGCAGGTGACAACCCATGCTGTTCTTGAGCCGATGGCCCATCCCGGCAATGACAACCGTTCCTGCCGTGATGTTGCTCCTCGTCAGCGGGCCTTCCATCGCTGCCGAGCCGCAACTTCTTCCGCCGGTGACGGTGGACCTGCCTGATCGCCCGCCAGCGAGTCCGCTGTTGCCGGGATCAGGGGACGCGGCCGCGGCTCCAGTGCTGGGTGGTCGCATGGCGACGTCTGGCGACAAACCCGAGCGCTGCACGGGCAATGCATCGGCACAGCCTCGCACGTTCGGCTGCATCAACGAGAGCCTCAGGCGCAAGGTGGACGCCGTGAACCCCGCCGAAAACCAGACGCCGATCGACGCGAGATCATCCGATCTCAAAGTCGGCACCGTGAACATTCCCGCGGTACGGCAGCAGTATGGAGCCAATTTCGGACGCTCGGTCGTGCCGTATCGGCCTACGGCGGTGTTTCCTTCGGGCTTGGGGCGACGCTGAGCGGGCGTCGGACGTTCCACGCCCGACATGTCTGCCGCAAGTGCCTCTCGTCAGGGGGCTGCAGAGTCGAGTCTTCGCGAAAATTGGGTTCCACTCTGCGCGAAGCTGCTTCAGTCTAGCTCGCTTATTCCGACCCGGCCTCTCTCAGCGGAAGGCCCATCTCGGCGGCGCGCTGCTTGCGATCTTGCCGGAGGAATTCATTCTCTCGCGCTTCAAATTTAGCGAGTTCGTCGCGCAACGTCTTCAGGAAACGATCGCGCTTGGTCAGGACAATTGAGAGTTGGGTGGACTCCATCGGACCTCGCTCCGGACCTCCGTACCCCACTATTACAAATTTATGAATAGCTGGCAACGACCAACGTTGAGGCTCGTCATCGGACATTCGATCACTCCGGTTCGCGGTACGGCCTGAGCAAGCGCGACGTCGTCTGCAACCTGAACTTCTTCATGAACGTGCCGATCGAGACTTCCGGCAATTCACTGTGCTCGACGGCCCCTCGATACCGGGAACAGTGTCGACGTGACCGCGGAGATCACGTCGTAGAACCTGCGTCGCGTGTGGCTCCAGCACGCTGCGAGCGTGATGCCCTCCTTATCGGCCCGCTGCTCGAAGCCAGCGTATCCATCGACATGCAGGATGCCCTTGAAGGCAGCAAGATGTGCGGCTGGACGTTCGGCTTTGCGGTCCGGCGCGAACAGATAGATGGCTGCCGGAGGTTCGGGTCCGCTCCACGGCCGTTGCTCGCGGGCATAGATCCAGAGCCGCCCCCGTCTTGGTTCGTCCGCGGCCAGGATCGAGTACTGGGATCGGCGTGTCATCGGCGAACAGATGGTTGGAGGCGAACACGTTCTTGCAAAGTCGCTCGTGCAAAGCCTCGAGCCACCAGCATGCACCACCAGCCCAGCCAGTCAGCGTCGAGCGGCGGAGATCGATACCATGACGGTGGAAGATCTGCGACTGCCGATAGAGCGGAAGGTGATCGCAGTATTTGCTGATCAACACGTGCGCGAGCAGCGCGGGGGGCGCCAGGCCGCCAGCGATCAACCAGTCCGGCGCGCCGGCTTGCACGACCTTGTTGCCGGCTCGGCAGGCGTACTTCGGACGGGGTAGTGCGCACGACGCGAAGCTGCGCCGGGACCCAATCCAGCATCTCACTGACACTCTCGCCGATCATATGAAGAGTACCTCCACAGCAGCTGCAGAGTCTGCTGTCGACGTCGAGGAGAACATCTTTTCTCTGCAGGTGATCTGGCAGCGTGCGACGTCGCGGTGGTGCTTTGGTTTCCGGAGCGAGCCTTGGTTGCGCTTCCTCGACGCGGCCGATGTCGCTGTCAAGGTCCTCAAGACCGAGCGTAAGCTGGTCGGGATCGAAGCGCTCGGAGCTGCGTCCGAACTGCATTCGCTGCAGCTGTTTGATGATTGGGCAACACGACACGGCGAGCTTGGAGCGTTTCTTATTCGCGATGCCGAACTGCGCGCGCCAGCGGAACAGCAGCCTGGTGACGATGCCGTGCTTGCGCGCGAGGGCAGAGACCTTGCGCCTGGTAGCTCGGTTTCCCTGGCGATCCCGAGCGTTTCCTCGCCGCTGAAGAAAGCGTCGAACCGGTGCCGGCGGCGCTGCCGGATCGCCGATTTCGGCAGCCGTCAAGCGGCGTTCGGGCTGTGAGTTCCTAGCACTAGTGCTAACGGCCGGACGGGCGGAGGGATGAAGATGGGCGCGCCAGTCGATC